>NZ_BBBX01000004.1 GCF_001311785.1 Lacticaseibacillus saniviri JCM 17471 = DSM 24301
TAAACTGATGGGCATCGTTGGCAGCCTTATGTTTTAGTTGGATGTCAGATCAAATAGGTTAAGCACAGTAATTAATGATAAGCCCGTGACAACGCTGTTTTAGCTGGATGTCAGATCAAATAGGCTAAGCATTATCGAAGACGGGGGAATGCCATAGCTGTCATTCTTAATTGGATGGTTGGAAGCGGCAGAGTTGTGCAGCCTTGGCAACATTGAGTATGACCTGTGAATTTTGTATTGACTTAGAGTAAACACAAAATGGTTTTAACGAGAGAAGGGCCAGGACACGATTTGATATAATACTATAAGAGTGGTATTATAGCTAGAATATGTTCATTAGTGTAAGTGTTTTAGATGAATGTCAGATCATTGAGGAACCACGGACTCTTTTTGGGTTCCGTTTATATTTGTACCTACTTACACTAATAACATTAAAAAGGAGATGTTAAAGCTTTTGTATGATTTAAATGGACATAAAGTGAGACTGATTGCAGCGAAAAATAGCAATGGTTTTCTATATGTCGCTCAGTATCTCGTTAGCGATAATGTGGTAAGTGTGGTGACAAGTAAAGAAAGTCTGATGACTGCTTATTGTCACTTAGAGAAAGTGATAGAGAACGGGGGCGGTAAGCAGGATTGGCAAGCAAAACGACTGCGGCTTGCGCTGGCTTCTTATTCGTTGAAACGTTCCTGCTTTCTTCTCAAACTCAAGCCAAATTATGCATACCAATTAATCGCGCGGTATAAAATCAGGTTGCCACCCAAATTAAGATAACGACTTGCTTTTAAGTTTGCCTCATGGTATATTACTCCTTGTGTTAATTCACTCTACCTAAGACTCAGGTGGCGAAAGCCTTAATATCCTGCCGAGGTGGTATCAGATCGTTAGATACCTCTATGTCTTGGTGGGCATGGAGTTTTTTATGCAGAAAACTTCAACCAAACTACAGGAGGTGAAACAAATGAGTGAAAAGATTATCGCACAAAAGGCAGAAATCGTTAAAGGCGTATCTGAACAATTCAAGAACGCAGCTAGCGTTGTTGTTGTTGACTACCGTGGTTTAACTGTTGCCGAAGTGACTGACTTACGTAAAGAACTCCGTGACAACGGGGTGAAGATGGAAGTTATCAAGAATACTTACTTACGTCGTGCCGCTGACGCCAATGGCTACGAAGCACTTGACGAAGTATTCGCAGGTCCTACTGCTGTTGCATTCTCTGACGAAGACGTTGTTGCGCCTGCTCGCATTATGGCGAAGTATGCGGATCAATTCGACGCATTAGAAATCAAGGGCGGGATCATTGAAGGTAAGGTTGCTAGTCTTGAAGAAATCATGGCACTCGCGAAGTTACCAGATCGCGATGGCATGCTCTCAATGCTGTTATCTGTACTTCAAGCACCTGTTCGCAACGTGGCTTACGCTGTCAAGGCTGTTGCCGACAGCAAGGACGAAGAACCAGCTGCATAATAATTTACAGCTATACATTTAAAAATTGGAGGAAACAATTATGGCATTAGATACAAATGCAATCGTTGAACAACTCAAAGATGCTTCCATCCTTGAATTGAACGACTTAGTTAAGGCTATTGAAGAAGAATTCGGTGTTACTGCTGCTGCTCCTGTTGCAGCTGCTGGTGCTGCTGGTGGCGATGCTGCTGCAGCTAAGGATTCATTCGACGTTGAATTGAGCGAAGCTGGCCAAGAAAAGGTTAAGGTTATCAAGGCTGTTCGCGAAATCACAGGTCTTGGTTTGAAGGACGCTAAGGGTCTTGTTGACGGCGCTCCTGCAAACGTTAAGGAAGGCGTGGCTGAAGACGAAGCTAACAAGATCAAGGAAACTCTTGAAGCTGTTGGCGCAACAGTTACTCTTAAGTAATTTCAGCCTACCAAAAAGGTGCGACACGATTTGATTCGTGTCGCACCTTTTTTGTGTTTAACGCTTAGATTGACGATAGCCAGCTGCGATTGCGCTGGCAGCGGAACTGAAGCGGACCACATTAGCGTTGCTAACTCTATAGTTACGCTGACGAGGCAAGTGGAAGATCATTGAGGAACGGTCCCCGATGATACTACTTGCACCTTGCGTGTTCGTGTAACCTGAGAGGTTGGTTGCGGGATGTGAAGCGGCGGGTGCTTTTGGAGCGCTAGGCTTTGGTGCTAATCCCATTTGCACATAAGTGCCTTCAATCCATTGGTTGGTGCCAACACGATACCAGGTCTTGCCGGCAGCCACACTCGTTGCGGTGTATTGCCATGAAGTGCCGTTCATCAGATACTTAGCGGGTTTAACCGCTGCACCGTTGGGTTGTGTACGCACTAAGACACCATAACCCGGTTTGTAGGTGATATGTAGCGTGCCTTTTTAGCGGTGATTGCAGGGGCGGCATTACCTGTTTTCGCATAGGTACCCTCTACCCATTGATTAGTTCCCAACTGATACCAAGTCTTACCGTTGACTTGCTTGATCTGGGAGAACTTCCACTTGGTGCCATCTTTCAAGATGCGGCCCTTGATTGCTTGGCGACCTGTGTTAGGTGAATTCCAGAGTGCCACACCGTACCCAGGCACATAATGAATGGTGATGACGCCACTAGCAGCGCCTACCTGTTGGGCAACGGATTGGCCGCCAACAGCGAGTCCCAATCCTAAGCCGAGTGCTAAGACCCACTTAGCAAAACGTTTGTTCAATGTCATTTAATCTCCTCCTTTTAGATAGATGAATTATATCATAAATACAATCGAATGATAGCGTTGAGCGCGTGATTTGATGCGCCATAGTGGACCGTTAATATGCCGGCAAAACGCACAACTAACAGGGCGACACACTAACACTTTTGTCATACGGGTGATCTGACCTGCGTTTTGTTACCATTATAGATATAATAGAGAGAATGAAATGGAGGATTTTCGATGAAAGCAGCTTGGCACCGTTTGACTCAATTTGTTAAGCAGCATTTGACTGCATTGAAGGTATTGTTTGTATTATCCGTCCTAGTCTTCGTCATTATCGAGCTCGGTCGCATCAGTAAAGATCTGAATGGTGAGGCCGTCAAGGCGAGCCTGGCCAGTCAGGGGCCACTCTCGTTACTGCTGTTGACGGTACTCGGAATCTTGGCCGTAACGCCGATGCTCAACTATGATTTCACCATTACCGAGTTATTGCCCGGGGAATACAAGCCTTGGTATATTGCCAAATCGGGTTGGATTGTTAACTCATTTACCAATATTGCCGGATTTGGTGGCTTTTTGGGAGCAAGTTTACGCGCCAATTTCTATCACGAAAAGGCGACACAAAAGCAAATTCTGTTAGCCATCTCAAAAATTGCCCTGTTCCTGCTTGCGGGCTTATCACTCTGGTCACTGGTCAGTTTGGTGCTCATCTATGGCTTCGGTATCGGGCGAGCGTTCAGCCAATATTGGATTTGGTTGGTCGGTGGCGCCGCTTATTTCCCATTATTGATGATTGTGAGTCACGTGCGTGATTCGGCATTTTTGCGGACATGCCATTTAAACGCGAGTTGCGGCTGACCATTGGCTCCTTCTTTGAATGGGGCTTTGCGGCTGGCTTCTTCTTGTTGATTGGTTCTTTCTTAGGCGTTAAAGCGGATTTAGCGGCCATTCTACCCGCATTCATGGTGGCCAATGTCTTAGGTGTGGTTTCCATGGTGCCCGGTGGGTTAGGGTCCTTTGATGTCTTCATGATTTTGACATTGGGGCAAATCGGTATCGATAGCAGCTTGGCCGTGGTCTGGCTGTTGTTCTATCGGTTGTTTTACTACGTGATTCCATTCATCATTGGTGCCGTGCTCTTTGCTCAAGACGCCGGGAAGAAGCTCAACGCCTTCCTGGAAGGATTACCACTGCAAGTCTTGCGCAAGGTCGCACACACGGTTCTGGTGGTGTTCCTGTACTTCTCAGGCATCATGCTCCTGTTGCGCGGAATTGCACCTGATCTCGCCTTCAGGAATCAAGTGTACGTCCAGTTGTATCCATACACCTTCTTCTTTTTGGATCGGGTCACCAATATTCTGATGGCCTTCTTGATTCTCGGCTTTGGTCGGGGGATTGCCAGCAAGGTCAAGCGCGCATACTGGCCGACGGTGATTATGTTGGTCGTTG
This sequence comes from Lacticaseibacillus saniviri JCM 17471 = DSM 24301, assembly GCF_001311785.1. Lineage (GTDB taxonomy): Bacteria > Bacillota > Bacilli > Lactobacillales > Lactobacillaceae > Lacticaseibacillus > Lacticaseibacillus saniviri. The sequence goes on from NZ_BBBX01000004.1 coordinate 4,122, forward strand.
CGATTATTGCCTCAATCAAAGAAGATAGCAGCTTACGCTTTATTATTTTCTTAGCGATTATTGTGGTGGCGGTTGTGTTGACGCGTCAAGAACTGACCCGCGATCGCCTGGACTTCTCGTGGGGAACGCGCCTGATTGACTGGGGTATCTTTGGCACCACATTCCTGTTCTATGCGATCTCTGGTTTCTACAATGCGCCGGCCATTCACCACAAGCGGATTCCGGAAGTCTTCTTATTCCCATCAGAAAGAATTTGGTTGACGACACTGGTGGGAGTCTTGGTGGCTGCGGCAACGCTCTATTTGATCTATTGGTACCTTTCACTGCCAACGACAAACCTGAATGACGGGTTTGATGCCAAGCGAATTGCCGCGGTTATCGACGAGTTTGGCGGCAATGAGGTGAGCCACTTGGCCTACACGCGTGATAAGTCGATTCACTTCTATCGCGAAGATGATCACGACCAAGTCTTCTTCCTTTATCGCAAAAAGGCTGATAAACTGATTATCATGGGTGAACCGTGGGGAACCCGGATAAGATTGTGCGGCGGTGGTCGATTTGATGACACTGGCCGACAAGCAGAATCTAAGTCTGGTGTTCTATGAGATTTCGGAACAACTCACCATGCAGTTGCACGAATACGGTTTCGACTTCCTGAAGTTCGGCGAAGAGGGTTATGTTGATGTACAGGCATTCACATTGGCGGGAACCAAGCGCAAGGGTGAACGTGCCCTGATTCATAAGTTTGAACGCGAGGGCTATACGTTCAGTTGGCTGGAACCACCATTTGATGAGGCCACATTGGCATCCCTCAAAGCGGTGTCTGATTCATGGCTGGAAGCCGGCCAGAAAAGGGCTTCAGTCTAGGCTTCTTTGACCAGTTCTACCTCAATCAATCACCGGTCGCCGTTGTGAAGAATACCGATGGCCAGATTGTCGCGTTTGCCAATGCAATGCCGATGCTGAAAGATCAAATTACCAGTATTGATTTGATGCGTTCGAGTGACGATGCGCCATCAGGGATTATGGATGAGGTCTTTGTGAACTTATTCTTAGAGGCCCAAGCAGCGGGTTACCAGCGGTTTGATCTGGGCATGGCACCACTGGCGAATGTCGGGACATCCAAGTTTGCCTTTATTGAAGAACGAATTTTCCACCTGATTTATGAGTATGGTTATCGCTTCTATGGCTTCCAAGGCTTGCGGTCATACAAGAATAAGTATGTCACTGAGTGGTTACCTAAGTATGTCGCTTACCAACGTCGTCATTCACTCTTGTTCATCATGATCCAAATCATGACCGTGGTGAATCAAAAAGTGATGGCCAAGTCGCAACTGGGCTTCTTCCAACAACGACTCGCCAAAGTGAGCCTGAGTGCACTGAATTTGAGCAGTAAGAAAGAGGACAATAACGAATGAATCATTACTACACCAATGATCCCGATCTGGAACACGATGAGCACCAATTTGATTTTGAATTAGCGGGCAACCGGCTGCGTTTTACCACAGATAGCGGTGTGTTTTCGAAGCACACGATTGATTATGGCAGCCGCGTGCTGATTGAAACCGTGATTGCATCAGACCTGCCAGCAGGGGCACTGTTGGACGTTGGGACCGGCTATGGCCCCATCGGTCTGAGCCTGGCCAAACATTTTGGCGACCGCAAAATCACGATGACGGATGTCAATCAGCGGGCGCTTGGTCTGGCTACGCGCAACGCTGATGCTAATGATGTGAAGAACGTGACGATTCTGGAATCGGATCGCTATTCAGCTGTGACAGGTGACTTCGGCGTGATTGTCACCAATCCACCGGTTCGTGCTGGGAAAACGATTGTGACGGACATTATTGCCGGTGCCGATGCACATCTCAGCGAGGGCGGTCAGCTTTTTGTGGTGCTCCAGAAGAAACAGGGTGCGCCATCCGCATTGAAGTTGATGCGCGAGGTCTACAGCGAAGCAGATGTCATCAAAAAGGATCGCGGGTATTATATTTTGCGAGCGATCAAGTAAGCTTGTGATACAAAAAACGGCCAGCTGGCCGTTTTTTTAGTGGGTTGATTCTTGATGAAGCACAAGGAGATAACAGAAGACCAGGTCATCCATTTGTCGCAAAGAAAAGCCGGTGAGGTCTTGAAACTTGTCGAGTCGATATTGCAGTGTGTTACGGTGTAGATAGAGTGCTTTGGCAGCTGAACTGAGGTTGCCTTGATGATTGTACAATGTTGTGATGATGGTCAGGTAATCGTCATCCAGTGCGGCGAGGTCCGCCGTCAGTTGCGTCAAAATCGGGCTCGTTGGGCGATGGGATTGGGTGTAAAAACGCAACGCCTGATGTTGCAGCGTGGTGACGGGGCGGGTATGGCTCATCGCGGCCAGCGCCTGTTCCTCGTGAACGATGGCAACGAGTTGCTGATTGACGGCCCAAAAATGACCGACATATAAGCTGGTTTTGGTATAGAGCTCACCGTCAACGGTTTGAATCATGCCGTCGAGATCGTCGAGACTGGGATTGGTGCTGGTTTCTTCCTCAATGATGACACCGTGTGTGGCGTCAATAAAGTAACTGGTGACCGTCTGCGTGAATAATTCTTGCAATGCGGCCAGCCAACTCGCAGAACTGGCTTGCGCTTGAGCAAAATCAACAGTAAAGTAGATAAGACGAACCGGATGTGCCATTTGCGGGGCAGCCGCGTTAGCATTCAGGAATTGATACCAGGGATTGTGATTCTCGTGATTGCCGTTGAGTGCTGTTAATAGCGCAGATTCACGCGAGGTTAGATCGTGCGTGGGAATCGCAACCTGTTTGGTATCGACACTGAATACCACGCTATCGATTGGAAATGGCGGCTGGGTGATCAGTGTTGGAAATAATAATTGAAGTTCAGCGAGTGACGGCATAGACATTGCTCCTTTGATTGACCAATTGACTTGCCTTTATTGTAACATTTCCGCCAAAATAGTCACCGCGATAAGACGTCCAATGAGAGGTGAAAGACATGGCATTGCCACAGATAGAAATCGATTATTATATGGGATTAGCGCTGGAAGAAGCGCGTGATGCCATGGCCATTGGCGAAGTGCCGATTGGTGCCGTCATCGTCAAGGATGGCGAGATTATTGGTCGTGGCCACAATTTGCGCGAACACAGCCAAAATAGTCTGTTGCACGCTGAAGTCTTGGCGATTGAAGAGGCGTGTGCCACCGTGGACTCATGGCGCTTAGAAGGGGCCGATATTTTTGTCACCCTGGAACCTTGTCCCATGTGCGCGGGTGCCATCATTAACAGTCGGATTCGCAGTTGTTACTATGGGGCGGCTGATCCCAAGGCGGGTGTGGCCGGCTCATTGCTCAATCTCTTGACCGACACGCGCTTTAATCATCAAGTTGACGTGATTTCTGGTGTGCAGGCGGACAAGAGTGCCAAGCTACTCAAAACTTTTTTTTGGCAATATTCGCAAAAACGCAAAGCTGCTAAAAAGAACGGGTAGCCAAATGCGCGCACATGTCGTATAATAGATTTTGCCGAAAGGCCTTGAGGCAATGGCGGCTTTCCGAATCGTGTCAGGTCCGGAAGGAAGCAGCACTAAGGTAGGTTCTCCATGTGCCTTAAGTTTTTAAGTCAATCATCTAATCGCGTGTCGATTAGTTAAAAAGTTGAGAGGTGTCGTTACAAAACTCATGAGGTTTTGTGGCAGCGCCTCTTTTTTCGCGCAGATATGTTAAACTGGATAGAGCGAAAAGAAAGGATGCTAGTGGTGAGTTATCAAGCCTTATATCGGGTCTGGCGCCCGCAAACCTTTGCTGATGTCATCGGGCAAGGGGCGGTCACTCAGACCTTAAAAAACGCCCTGATGACGGGGCAAACCAGTCACGCTTATCTGTTCACCGGGCCACGGGGGAACGGGGGAAGACCAGTGTTGCTAAGATTCTCGCCAAGGCGTTGAATTGTGAACACTTGGTCGATGGCGAACCGGACAATACCTGCCCTATTTGTTTGGCAATCAACGCTGGCAGTCTGACGGATGTGATCGAAATCGATGCGGCCTCTAATAATGGGGTTGATGAGATTCGTGACATTCGCGACAAGGCCAAGTACGCGCCAACAGAGGCCAAGGTCAAGGTCTACATTATCGATGAAGTCCACATGTTATCCACCGGTGCGTTCAACGCATTGTTAAAAACACTGGAAGAGCCACCGGCACATGTGGTTTTTATTCTGGCCACGACGGAACCGCAAAAGATTCCGGCTACCATTATTTCTCGGACGCAACGGTTTGATTTTCGGCGCATCACAACACATGACATTGTGACTCACCTCGAGCAAGTGCTAGATGAAAAAGGGGTCACGTATGATGATCAAGCGCTGACGATTGTGGCTAAAGCCGCTGAAGGTGGCATGCGGGATGCCTTGTCGATTCTCGATCAGGTGCTCTCGTTTAGCGATAATCACGTCACCGCGGATGCGGCACTGGACGTCACGGGTGGGGTCACCACTGCACAGCTTGGCGCCTATCTCAACGCGGTGAGCCAAGGCGAGATTCCTGAAGCGCTCAAGATTGTGACGGCCCTCTTAGATCAAGGTAAAGATGCCGGTCGTCTGATCGAGGACCTCATCGCCTATTGCCGTGACTTGTTGGTTAATCAGCAAGCACCGGCACTGATGGACGAAGTTGAATTGAGTTTGATGGACCAACAATTCACCGACTTAACGCAAGCCATTGCGGCCCCTACGCTCTATCACATGATTGATGTCTTGAATCAGACGCAACAACAATTACGGCTGACCAATCATCCTGAAATCTATCTGGAAGTGGCGACCATTCAATTGGGTCAACCGACACCAGAAGTGACGCAGGCAGCACCCGTATCAACGCCAGCGCCAGATACGCAGGAATTGGATACCCTGCGGCAACAGATTGAAATGCTCAGTCAACAGATTCAACAAGGGACCCCAGCACCAGCGAAACCGAAGCCACGGGCGAAGGCAAAGCCGGTCAAAATCAATAAACACGAGATTTATCCGATATTGGGGGCGGCAACCAAACAAGACTTGATTAATCTCAAAGAGATTTGGCCAGACTTGTTGAACATGTTGAGTGTGACCAAGCGGGCGATGATGAAAATCAGTGAGCCAGTCGCCGCGAGTCCCGATGGCGTGATTGTGAGTTTTGATTATGATATTCTTGTGGAACGGGCGATGAAGGATGCCGCACTGATGACCGAGTTGACCTCTGGCCTTGAACGACTCACGCAAAAGGCGTTCAAGATTGTGTTGGTGCAAACCGATGAATGGCCTAAGATTCGTAAGCAATACCTCAAGGAAGAGGGCGCGCCACAACACACCGCCGCTCAACCTGAGCCAAAAACAGATCCGGTGGTGGACACCATCACCGCGATGTTTGGCAGCGATGAACCCAATGTTTCAATTAAAAACGACTAAATGAAAAGGAATGATGATAATGCGTGGAATGGGTAATATGCAAGGCATGATGAAAAAGGTACAAAAGATGCAAAAGGAAATGGAAGCTGCTCAAGGTGAATTAAATGCAGCCGAATTTACTGGGACATCTGCATCTGATATGGTGACCGTGACCTTTACTGGTGACAAACATATGAAGGATATCGCGATTAAGCCAGAAGCCATCGATCCCGATGATCCTGACATGTTACAAGATTTGATTATTGAGGCCGTTAATGCGGCAATGACACAGATTGACAGTGAAACCCAAAGCAAGATGGGCAAGTACACCCAAGGGTTAATGTAAGAATTGGAGTTGAAACATGCAATATCCAGAACCGATTGCGAAATTAATCGATAGTTATATGCGGCTGCCCGGTATTGGGAACAAAACAGCAACGCGCTTAGCTTTTTTACCATTGACATGAATCAAGATGACGTCGATCAATTCGCGAAGAGTCTGGTCGCCGCCAAGAAGGATCTGCACTACTGCAGTATTTGCGGCAATATCACGGATGAAGATCCGTGCGAAATCGATCGTGACCAGACGCGCGACCAGAGCCAAGTGCTGGTGGTCGAGCAGGTCAAGGATCTGATGAGTATTGAACGCATGAACGATTACCATGGCTTGTATCACGTGCTACATGGGGTCTTATCACCTATCGAAGGTTTGGGGCCAGAAGACCTCAACATCGAAAGCTTGATCAAACGCCTGCAGACCAATGAAGCCATCAAAGAAGTGATTCTTGCGACGAATGCGACACCAGAAGGGGAAGCAACCGCCATGTATTTGGCTCGGTTGATTAAGCCCGCTGGCATCAAAGTGACGCGCTTAGCTCACGGCTTAGCGGTCGGCAGCGATATCGAGTACGCGGATGAAATGACCTTACTCAAAGCGGTTGAAGGCCGAACAGAACTGTAACGAATAAAGGAGTGCGACGCATGTTTGGGCGAACAAAGCATCAGTTAAAAACACAAGCGGATCAACAGTTGTTGGAAGATATTGAAGAGGCCCGACTGCAGATTCGATTGAAACGTGATTTGATGACACAGATGACCGACACGGATGAACAACTCAAAATGAGTCTGTTGATTCAACAAGGCATCTTTAACTTTTGTATCACCAAGCCCGGGTGCGCCAAGTCTCGCCCAAGCAGGTAGCGGCAATCACTGCCCAGCGCATGAATCGTGATTATTAATCGAAGTGTGACAAGAAGAAACTGTGACAAAAGGCGGTTTGAGAACAAGGATTTGAAACAATCCATTACCGTGTTTGAACTCGCAACAACTTGTGCCCAGCCTGGTTCGTTATTGGCCAATACCGCCAATTAAACGAACCTATACTGGTGCTCAGTTGCTGAGCGCGAGTTCAAACACTTTCTGTTAATCGGAGTTCTCAGCCTTTTGGAACGCGATTAGTCTCAATTGCTCGCAAATCTAATAAAAGGGGTGCGACAAAACTTAGTTTTGTCACACCCCTTTGTTGGTGAATTTGAATTAACAGTTTGCAAGCCTTTAGAATTCCAGTAGACTAATGGTAGACTTAAGAAAAGAGGAAATGGTTGTGGCAGGAACATTTATTACGGTTGAAGGACCAGATGGCGCAGGGAAAACCAGCGTGCTGACCCAACTGCTTCCCCAATTGAAACAACATTTTAATCAACCTGTGATTTTGACCCGCGAACCTGGTGGCGCGAAGATCTCTGAGAAAATTCGGGATGTGATTTTGAACCCTGAATTCACTGAGATGGATGCGCGCACCGAAGCATTGCTCTACGCGGCATCACGTCGCCAACATCTGGTCGAAGTGATTCTGCCAGCATTGGCGCGCGATGAAGTAGTGGTCTGTGATCGGTTTGTGGATAGTTCAGTGGCTTATCAAGGCGGTGGTCGTCAATTGGTGAAGAAGCTGTTCTCGCGATGAATCAATTCGCAACCGGCGGCCTGAATCCCGATCTGACGCTGTACCTAGATGTGCCGGTTGAAGTGGGACTGGCCCGTATTCGCCAGCACCGTCAAAATCAATTTGATCGCCTGGATCAAGAGACCGTTGAATTTCATCAGCGCGTCTCGGCAGCCTACCAGCGTTTGCTGGCGGCTAATCCAGAGCGCATCATCGCCATCGATGCGACGCGTGAATTAGCAGAGGTCACTGCAGAATGTCTGGCGGTCCTCAAAGCTAAATTACCCGCACTGTGGCAATAATAACGACGTAGCGTGTGTTCAAAACAAGGAGGAATCATCATGAAACTTGTGCTTGCGATTGTTCAAGATAAAGATAGTAACGTGTTGAGTAGTGAATTTATTGATGCCAATATTCGCGCCACCAAGTTATCGACAACCGGTGGCTTTTTGAAGGCGGGTAACACGACCTTCATTATTGGGATTGAAGACGAACGGGTGCCAGAAGTGCTCGATATCATCAAGTCAACCGCCCAGACACGGGAACAGTTTATGACCCCACCCGTTAATCTGGATGCGACATCGGACAGTTCAATGGCCTACCCAATTGAAGTGCAAGTCGGTGGTGCCACCGTCTTTGTCATGCCAATTGAAGCTTTCCATCGGTTCTAAGCATGTTACCCATTGAAACCACGCAAACGCGGGTGATTACGCAGTTCAAGCGCGTGATTGCGGCTGACCAGCTGAGCCAGTCCTATATCTTTGCTGGCCCCGCGGGGGTGGGCAAGATGCAGGTGGCTCAGTGGTTAGCGATGCGGTTATTCTGCTTGAATGTGCAAGACGGTTCCCCATGTGGCGAATGTGCTGAGTGCCAACGCATCCTGAGTCACAATCATCCGGATGTGGTGACAATCAGCACGGAAGACAAAACCATCAAGGTTGATGCCATCCGTGAGCTCAAGCAAGAGATGAGCAAGTCTGGGATGGAAGGCAATCAGCGTGTCTTCATCATCAATGATGCAGACAAAATGACAACAGGAGCCAGCAATAGTTTGCTGAAGTTCTATGAAGAACCCGTTGCCAATACACTTGTGATATTATTAACGAGTGCAAAGAATCGTTTGTTGCCTACTATTTTGAGCCGAGCGCAGATGATTACCTTCTTACCAGCGGATGCCAGTCGCATTGAGGCGAGTCTGGTCGATGAGGGGATTGCGCGCAATGTGGCCCGGTTTGCGAGTCGCATGGCCAATGAGCCAGCACAGGCTTTGGCGCTCGCCCAAGATGAGGCCTTCAATGCCCAACTCACAGCGGTTGATCAGTTATTGAACAAGGTCGCCAAACGTGACTTGGAGGCCTTCATCCAGGTGCAGAGCCAGCTGTTGCCGATTGCCAAAAACACCACTGATCAGGCCCAGTTGTTGACCCTAATTGCATTGACCTATCAATTAGCGATGCGTCATCACTATCAACTCAATGAGATTGAAAGCGGTGCGGTCAACGCCCTGAGTCAGCAGTCGGGTGCCCAATTAGCGGATCAAACCGCAGCTGTTTTGGTCGCGCAACAACAGCTCGATCAAAACGTCAGCTTCCAGTCAGATTTAGAACAACTCATACTAAAATTAATCGGGTGAATCCTGTGGATAAGAAAACACTGTATGATAGCTTCACGACGCTTGAAGGCGACTTACAAAAGACGGTCCAACAAATCCAGCGACTTCAAAAAGAAATGGCTGAGATTGTTGAACGCAATGCGGAACTTGAAATCGAGAATCGCCATTTGCGTGAACACCTTCAAGAGATTCAAAAGGCACCGGATGACAAGTCAACGGGTGCCGTTGAGCTATCCAAATCAAAATTAAACTTAGAAAATCTCTACGAGGAAGGGTTCCACGTCTGCGCGATGTTTTACGGTCAGCGCCGCATTGACGATGAAGCCTGTGCCTTTTGTTTAGATATCATTTATGGGGAACGTTAATGCAACGACAATCCAGTTTTAAAAATAGTACCGGTGGGGCACTCTATTTGGTGCCCACACCCATCGGTAATCTCGATGATATGACTTTTCGCGCAATCGATGTGTTGAATCAGGCCGACCTCATTGCGGCCGAAGATACACGCAATACGCAAAAATTACTGAATCATTTTGAGATTGAAACCAAACAGATCAGTTTCCACGAACATAACACCCAGCAACGCATTCCCGAATTGATTGCGCGGATGCAGCAGGGCGAGACCATCGCGCAAGTGAGTGATGCCGGGATGCCGTCCATCTCTGACCCCGGCCACGAGCTGGTGAATGCGGCCATTGCGGCTGATATTCCGGTTGTGCCATTACCCGGTGCCAATGCGGCCACAACGGCATTGATCGCATCAGGCTTAGCGCCACAGCCATTCATGTTTTATGGCTTCTTGCCCCGCAAAGCCGGTCAGCAGCAACAAGTGTTAAACGAGCTGAAAAATGAAATGCAGACGATTATTTTTATGAATCGCCACATCGACTGGGTAAGACATTAGCGGCGATGCAAGAAGTGCTCGGTGATCGCCAAGCGGTATTGGCGCGTGAACTGACCAAGAAGTTTGAAGAGTTTATTCGCGGCTCACTGTCGGAATTGACGACTTATGCCAATGAAGATGCCCGCGGTGAATATGTGGTGCTCGTTGCCGGCAAAACACCCGATGCATTGCCCGACTTGAGCTCGGACGACGACCTCAAACAAGCGGTGGCGGATGCCGTGGCGGCAGGCAATAAGCCTAACGACGCCATCAAAATGATCGCCAAGCAACACAATATCAAGAAACAAACTGTTTATAATGCCTATCACGAAATTAACTAATAAGCGTTGGCTGGTTTGACCACCTGTGCCGAATCGGATCGCGTCATAAGGAGCAATTGTCATGGAATATAGCGAGCAATACCGGGTGCCATTCTTTTTGGGACGACAAAGGGCACCATCAGCCTGAGCACACTGGTGAATATCATGTTGCTGACATCGGAACATCAACTGGACGAACACGATGCGGGCGTGCCAGCCTTAGCAGAGTTGGGTGCCGGTTGGGTCATCACCCAGTACCACATCACGGTGAACCGGATGCCAGAGGTTGAAGAGCTGGTGGAAGTCGGTACGGCAGCGCGCAGTTACAATCGCTTCCTGACTTATCGCGATTACTGGATCAATGATGCAGATGGCAATCGTCTGGCAACTATTGAGGGCACATGGGTCATGATGGACCTCGAAACGCGCAAGTTGTTGCCAATCAAGGCGGAAATCGTTAATCGTGTGGGTGCTGAAGAAGCGACTACGGTCAAGCGATTCCCACGCATCCAAAAGATTGAAAATGAAACGATTCGGGCCCCATATCGCGTCCGCTACTTTGACATCGACAGCAATGGTCATGTAAACAATGCCCATTACTTCGATTGGATGGAAGACAGCCTGGGTGCGGAATGGTTGCAGCAACACGAATTGGTCAGCATCGACATTCGCTATGAACGCGAAGTCGCTTACGGCGATGAAACACCGATTGCGGTGGCCGAACTGGTCAGTGAAACCGAAACGCGCCACAAGATTATGAGTGGCGACGTTGTGAATGCGGAAGCGCAAATGACGTGGCGTAGCTTGTAGCAAAAAAGCTGTGACTCAAGGCGTTTTGAGAATGTAATTAGGCTTTATTGTTTGGAAATATAAAAAATGAAGTTGTGACAAAAGACGCTTTGAGAATGAGGATTAACAGGGATTGATGATAAAGCCTGAACTTAGGCTTTGAATCAATCCTAGTTAACCGGAATTCTCAGTCTTTTGGAACACGATTAATCTATTTTGTTCGGAAATTGAAACAGGGGGTGTGACAAAACATAGTTTTGTCACACCCCCTGTTTTACGTTCGATTGTTACCCGGCGCTGTTCGCACTTTAAACGCGCTCACCCGCAATGCCTGTTCCGCCTGACAATGCCAGCGACAATCATACAAACCATGATTGAATCGCTGGCGCCGTTAGTGCTCACAGACAAACCTTGCGGCTTCATCTATAGACGTGTTCTCAGCGCCAACAATCTCCGTCTAACTCACTTTTCGCCCATGGCAAAATCGCCATGGTACTCAAAGTCTGTTAGTACTCGATTGTTACCCGGCGCTGTTCACACTTTTTAGCTAATTGCGTTGTCCACGTAATGTGCCAATTCGCTGCCTGTCTTGCCGTTGCTCAGGCCGACAATCAGCTTGATCCGTGCCTTTTGCCCATTGAGCCCCTGACAGAAGATAACACCCATCTTCTTGAGTTGGACGCCACCGCCCTCATAGTCGTAAACATCTTCGGCCACACCGTTGAAACAACGAGAAACCAAAACAATGGGAATATCGCGTTCGATCAATGACCGGATGCCAGGCAGTGTTGCAGGTGGTAGATTGCCGGCACCAAGCGCTTCAATCACGACACCATTGGTCGATTCAGGTAAGACTTCAAACAAGGCGCTGTCCATCCCCGCATAAGCCTTCAACAGGAAAACATTTTCAACCACGTGATCGATATTGACAGCCTCTTGGTTAATCAGTTCTTGGAAGAACCGAACACTATCTTTGTGACCAAGCCAACGGGGCCAAAAGTAGGGGTCCGGAAGGTGGCAACGTTTGTGGTGTGAGTCTTGGTGACGTATCGCGCCGTGTGAATTTCATCGTTCATCACGACTAAGACACCCTTGCCGCGCGCACCTTCACTAGCGGCTGTTTGGATGGCACTCTTGAAGTTGTATAGTCCATCAGAACCGATTTCGTTGGATGACCGCATGGCACCAGTAATCACGACCGGAATGTCTGAGCTGATGGTGAGATCTAAGAAATAGGCGGTCTCTTCCAGCGTATCGGTTCCGTGAGTGATGACCACGCCATCCATGCCGGTTGCTGCGGCTTGCTGAATGCGCTTGGACAGTTGTAACATGAGTTCAGGCGTTACATGGGGTGAAGGCACATTGAAAATTTCTTCAGTGGTCAGCTTGACCCGGCCGTTCAAACTGAGGTCGGCGTCAAGCAATGGATTGCGCTCACTGGGCGCCACTGAACCGGATGCATCTGCCGTCATCGAGATGGTGCCACCGGTGTGTAATACCAAATATTTTTCATGACTTTTTTCCTTTCGTATCCGTCGATATTACTAGCTTAACAAATCTTTTCACTTTGACAAGGAGGACCCACATGAAAATTGCATTAATTGCGCACGATGAGAAGAAACCAGAGATGATTCGCCTCGCTACTGCCTATGAGCCCATTTTGAAACAACACGATTTGGTGGCGACGGGTGCGACCGGCGAACAGATCATGGACAAGACAGATCTCACGATTGAAGCGGTCAATGGCGGCCCCTATGGTGGGGATCAACAAATTGGGGCAATGATTGCCAAAATGAGATCGATCTGGTGATTTTTCTCCGCGACCCGCTGACTGCACAACCCCATGAACCAGATGTGAATGCCCTCATTCGTCTGTCAGATGTGTTTGGGGTGCCATTAGCGACCAATATCGGTAGTGCTGAAGTCTTGTTGCGCGGGCTTCAAGCGGGCTTTATCGATTGGCGTTCGCTCAAACCACATGAGCCGAAATATTAGTTTAATATGTGAACTTTATTTGATTTTGTACAACTGACTTTATTTTCTGCAAGGGTGCGCGTATAGTGAAGGAGTACCAAAAATAGAGGAGTAGGAATTAGCGCGTAAGTGCTGGTGGAACGGAATGTGAACACCGGACGAAAGCTGCAGCTGCGATGCTAGTTCCGCATTCGCCGATTTTATTGAGGCGTCTCCGCAAAAGGGGATTGTCATTATGCAAACACTCAGTTTTTCTAGTACCAAGTTGTCGGTCAAGAATACCGTCATCATGGGCTTGTTGATCGCGATGAATCTGATTCTCGCGCGTTTCACGGTTGGGCCTGCCTTTGTGAAGGTAAGTCTGGTCTTTATCGCCACGATCATGATGGGGTACATCTTGGGTCCTTGGTGGGCAGCAGTTGCCGCAGCGCTGGCTGATCAGCTCGGGATTTTAATCACGGGCGGGATGAATTTTCCAGGGTTTACGCTGTCGGCTGCCATCGGTGCCTTTATCTACGGGACCTTCTTCTACAAGCAGAAGGTGACCGTGGGCCGCACCTTTATCGCCGTCTTCTTGGTGATTCTCATCAGTAATGTCATTCTAACCACGATATGGCTGAATATGATGGGAACACCTTGGCAAGGAATTATCGGCATCCGCGTGCTCAAGAATGCGATTGTATGGCCCATTCAGTCCATCGTCGCTTATCTGGTCTTGAAGCAGGTTGAACGGATGCGACCACAACTCCATCTGGATGAATAACAATGCTTTGAATCGAGTCGATTAAATAGTGGGACAGTGACTAGCGCTTGCGCTGATGGCTGTCCCTTTTGTGTTGCATCATGATTACGCTTTATGACGCTGCGTTGTTCTACCATAGACTCAGCGCTTCAGCTGGACGGCATCTTGTGGTAAACTAGAGCCACCTTATTTGGAAACGGAAGTAATCTATTTATGTATATCTTGGCACTGGAAACTTCGAATCAGGCGATGAGTGTTGCCGTTATGAATGATCACGATTTGCTGGGTGAAATCACGATTAATCGGAAACAAACGCACAGTCAGCAATTGATGCCAGCCATTGAACAATTGATGGCGGCCAGTGCGCTGACCCCTGAACAACTCGACCGCATCGTTGTCGCGGATGGCCCAGGATCGTACACGGGGATTCGGATCGCGGTCACAACAGCGAAGACGTTGGCTTACACGTTAGAAAAAGAGTTAGTCGGCATTTCGAGCTTGGCGGTGTTAGCCGCCAATGTTCGCCGGACCGACGCGATAATCGTGCCACTCATGAACGCGCGCCGCAATCAAGTATTTGCCGGCGGCTATCAATGGCTTGACAACAACTGGTCAATGTGCTCAATGATCGGCACATTGACGTCCCGACATTGCTAGACGAGCTGGTTGCCCTCAAGCAACCTGTTATTTTGTGGGGAGTGACGTGGCCATGTTTGGTGACCAAATTCGGACCACTATGGGCGAACAGGCCACACTCGCTGACGCCCTGACTGGGATTCCCAGCGCGGCTCGCTTAGCGGAATTAGGAATGAATGAAAAGTCTGTTTCCGTCTTTGATTTTGTGCCGCGCTACTTGCGGTTGACCGAAGCGGAAACAACATGGCTCAAGACACATGACGAACGAGGGCATCGACCTTATGTGGAGAAAGTTTAAAACTTGGTTGGAACCGGAGCCGGCACCCGAAATGGAGATTCCGGCACAGACGGTGACCATTAAAGACCGCACTTATCAGATGCGGCGAATGACAGAAGATGATATTGATACGGCGCTGTTGATTGAGCAAGAGATTTATCATGAAACGCCATGGGATCGTTTGGCTTTCCTATCCGAAGTACGGAAGGTGGGGCATTCGATTTATTTGGTGTTGCTCAATGACCATCAAGAAATGGTTGGCTTTATCGGTTGCTGGTTCAGCCGGACAGAAGCCCACGTGACCAACATTGCCATTGATCCGGATTGGCAACACCGTGGTTTGGGGCGGTTTTTGATGCAAGTCATGATTGATAAGGCGAAGTCACTCGGCGTTGAGAAAATGACGCTTGAGGTGCGGGTCGACAATCAGATTGCACAGGACCTGTACAAGCAATTGGGCTTTTTAGCCGGTAAAGTCAAAAGAGGGTATTACGTGGCCGATCACATGGACGCATTAGACATGTGGCTGCCATTGGACTGATCGTGAAAGGAGTTTATTCTGTGGACAAACGTGAATTAATCTTAGCTTTTGAGAGCAGCTGCGACGAAACGAGTGTGGCTGTCATCGAAAATGGGGATAGGATACTGAGCAACATCATCGCTACCCAAATTAACAGTCACCAGCGCTTTGGTGGGGTCGTACCAGAAGTGGCCAGCCGTCACCACGTCGAACAGATTACATTGGTGATTGACGCGGCGCTCAAGGAAGCCGATGTGACTTATGATGATTTGACCGCTGTAGCCGTGACTTACGGGCCGGGTTTGGTCGGTGCCTTGCTGATTGGCGTTTCAGCTGCCAAAGCAATCGCCTATGCGCACCACTTGCCATTGATTCCGGTTAATCACATGGCGGGGCATATCTATGCGGCCCGCTTCGTTAAGCCACTGGAATTTCCACTGTTGGCTTTATTGGTCTCTGGTGGCCACACAGAGCTCGTTTACATGGCCGCTGCTGGTGAGTACGAAATCATCGGCGAAACCCGTGACGATGCCGCTGGGGAAGCCTACGACAAGATTGGTCGCGTGCTCGGTGTGCCATATCCTGCTGGTAAGGAAATCGACCGTTTGGCACATTTGGGCCAGGATACATTTGATTTTCCGCGAGCAATGGTCAAGGAAGACAATCTCGACTTCAGTTTCAGTGGGTTAAAATCTGCCTTCATCAACACGGTGCATCACGCTGATCAGATTGGTGAGACGCTGAATCGAGAAGATTTGGCGGCTAGTTTCCAAGCCGCTGTTGTGGATACGTTGGTGCAAAAGACCGTGAAGGCACTCGAACAGTATCCAGTGAAGCAGTTGGTATTGGCAGGCGGTGTGGCGGCGAATCAGGGTCTGCGTGAGGCATTGACTAACCAATTAGCGATTTCCTCCCCAGATATCGACCTGGTAATGCCACCAATCCGTTTGACTGGGGACAACGGCGCCATGGTCGGTGCTGCGGCGCATGTGGAACTGATGAAGCATCACTTGGCCGATCAAACGCTCAACGCAGAACCAGGTTTGGCTTTTGTGCACGCCTAGTTGATTTCATGAAAGTTTCAATTCGAATAAAATAACGTTAACATTTTATTTTAAGCACGTGTTCATCGCTTTTATAGCGTGACTCACGTGCTTTTTTGACGATAAAGAACGATTTTTGGCATAGACCAATGAAAATTGATGGTTGAGGTGTTGACAGGAATTAGTGAAACCGGTATCATATAGGTATTGATGAAACCGATTTCTGAATTCGATTACATCCAAATAAAGATGATTAAGGAAGTGGCCACCATGGCAGAAAAAACAATTATGTTAGTATGTGCGGCTGGGATGTCAACCAGTCTGTTAGTATCACGGATGCAAAAGGCTGCAGAAGCGGATGGGATCGAAGCAAACATCTTCGCAACAGGGGCATCAGATGCCGACAACAAGTTGGAATCAACTGATGTCGATGTTCTGTTGCTCGGCCCTCAAGTTCGTTTCATGGAAGGCCAATTCAAGACCAAGTTAGCCGATAAGGGGATTCCTGTTGAAGTCATCGACATGAAGGCTTACGGCATGATGGATGGCGAAACTGTCTTACAACAGGGCTTGAATTTAGCAAAGTAAAATTTACGTGATAAGTCTGCCTGGAAAAGGCGGACTTTTTGTGCCCAAAACTGAGTGGTATAAAGATTGTGAATAAAGTATCATATTTATTGCACGATTAATCGTGCAAGACCTTCATCTTGTTTCACTTTTGAAAGCGTTTAATAATGATGGTGTTAGGTACCGAAGAGGAGGGGGTAACCGAATGCAGTTAACAATTCGTCAAAAAGAGATTGTTAAACAACTACTCAATTCAAGTACACCGATTATCACACAAACCCTTGCGGATAACGAGCATGTGAGCGTTCGAACAATTAAATATGATCTCAAAAGAATTAGAGAATGGTTGGGTTATCGTTCAAATGAACTGATTAGTCGCCCACATGCTGGTATCTGGTTTCAAATTGATGCTAATGAAGCACAGAGGCTTCGTCAAGAGGTTGATACAGTGGCCCAAATTGATGATGGATATCTTCGCCCAAGCGATAGAATGCAACTTCTGCTGCTGATTTTGCTCCAGGAGCCGGGGTATATCACAATTCAGCAATTGCAAACGCGTATTAACGTTAGTCACACCACTCTAAAGAATGATTTGCGGAAAATAGGGCAGTATCTGAGCCAATTCCATGTTTCATTAGTCAATAAAACTATTACGGCTTTGAGTTAGATGGTACTGAAGAGAATCAACGAGCGCTCATGGCGCGTGTTCTACAAGATCAACTAAATCGACAAGGATTTCAAAGTGAACTGCTAAGTTATTTCAATCATGATATTGATTTAACACAAACCTTGGTTTTTACGAATGATTTGAATTTAAATCGAGTTTTTAATATTGTGATGCATTTTGTGCTCAAACGAGAAATCATTGTCAATGATTTGAGTCAAATTCTCAATATGATGATTCGATTGGTAATCACGATTAGTCGATTAAGTATTAATCACTTAATGAATAGTCCACAAGAGATTTTGATTAGTGAATTAGACAAAGATTCAGTGGCCTTGATTATAAGGGACAGTCTCCAATACTATGATTTAACTTTGTCGAAAGACGACTACCACTACATCCGGGTAGATCAGGGTGGGACATTATCACAACATACGCAAAATTTAGTTGAAGTGACCAATGCGTTAATTACAGGTGTGAGCCAGGTAACCGGTCATGATTACACATCGGATGGTCAGCTACAGGAGAACTTGTACACCCATTTGGCACAATCGCTTAACAATAATCCAGCAACTTCAGCGTATAGTCCCTTTGTTAAAGATATTAAAGCAAATTATCCGGATCTATTTACTTCGCTGAGTCAAATATGTCAGCAACAATTTCAGGCTCAGAATGACCTTGTAACAGATGGTTTTGTATCCTATATTGCTTTACATTTTCTTGTTTCACTTCAACGAGATTTAAAAGCGCAGCGGAAAGTTCGAATTGTGTATGTTTGTGCCACTGGTCTGGGTGTGACAACTTTGATTCAATCACGAATCAAGGCAACAATTGCTAATGTCGAAATTGCTGGTTTTGCATCGATCAATAACGCAAAATTGGTCACACAGCAATTACATCCGGATTTGGTGATTAGCATTTTTCCATTACCAAATTTTGAGACTCCCGTTATTGAGGTTCAACCATTACCAACTCAGGAAGATTTGACGAGGATCAAAGCAGCAGTGGCAAAGCAGTTAAAAACACCTGAGGAGGCCCTGATGCTGACAAATAATACTGCTGAATCTGATTTGGATGACAATGCGCTTGAGTCTGACACAAAAGCTATTATTTTGATGATGTTTGAAATCACAGGGGATTTGATTACTCGATTACCCCCGATTAAGCGTCAGTACCAGGACGCGTTTCGAATGCATGTTTTCTTAGCAGTGCACCGTATTATGTTTGATCAGCAGTTCGATGCTAATCAATATCATGTGGATACAGAACTAGGTCATATTGTTCAAAAGATTTTTGATCAACATAATCTCAAAATTAACAATTCCGAAATTAATGCACTACTAGAGTATGTGCAGTTAAGTGAAAAATAAACAGAAAGGTTTGTCGTTGAAATGATAACGCTGTCAGATAAAGTTCACGAAATGCTGGACGAAAGTTCAGTGGCTAAAGAGGCTGAGGAAGAGATCATATATGCACTGAACTTGGCAAAACAACAAAATATTCAGTTTACAGAGGTTCAAACAGAGGTACTTGCAAATCATGTAATTGAAATGGTGATGAGATCTCAGTCTGGCGAACAGATGGCCGCAGTAGATCCAGAACTGTTTGCCGAAGTTTCACCCGTTTCGTTGCAAATTGCCCGACAAATAACTGAACATATCGGTCATTTGTCAGAGGCAGAGCCATATGTTTTATCAATTCATTTTGAAGCAGCTCAAAACAAATTATAGGAGGCATTAATCATGGTTAAAGTTGTTATTGCAGATCGTATGGGTAAAGGACAAAACGTTGCAAAAGGTATTGAGGCAGCAGGTGGTGAGGCAATTGTTGTTCCGGGCATGGGTGCTGATATGCGTTTAGGTCAAGTGATGCATAGCGAAAATGCAGACTTAGGGTTTTCATTCTGTGGTAGTGGCGGTGCCGGTGCAATCACAGCTAATACTCAATTCGGTTATCCAGAACGTCATGGCATGCGATCCATTCAAGAAGGAATTACGGCCATTGAGGATGGAAAAACAGTGCTTGGATTCGGATTTATGGACCAAGAAGAACTAGGCAAAAAGATTATGGAAGCGTATCTCAAAAAGTATCCAGAACAGAAATAGGAGGAGACCAATATGGCAGCCATCAATCAGATGCAGGATGTGACCGTTAGGGTTCAAGGTCAAGGTGATACAAAGCAGCAGGCTTTTGCGGCAGCATTGGCGGATATTCAAAAACAATTGGTAGGAAATGAGAGTCAAACAATGCTTCAGATTGTTCCCATCACCGTTACCCCTATTCAGTTAGATGAGAGCATGTATAAAGAACGATTCTTATTCTTCTTTTTTCCGCGAGTGAGAACAATTTACCATGTCATACTTGAAGTGACTGTGCAAATCAACAGTATTGCTCTTGAAACCTTAGCTTTTAATGTGCACAAACAAACATCTCCTGATGAGCTACCTTTGATTCCTAGATTATGGCGTTTAGTTAAGGGAGATGAATAGTGTGAACGTGTTAGTTATTCTTTTTCAATCAGTTATTATTGGTGGTTTAGTTGGATTTGCGACTGGCGTGGGTGCGGCCAGAATGTTCACGGCACCAGCTACTCAAGCACTAGGGGCATTCAGAACATTGGGTGAAATGAACGCCGCAGAAGGCGATCCCGCCTCACATTTCTCATTTGGGTTAGGCTTCTTCTTTAATGCTTGGGCATCAACAGTGGGCGCTGGGGCCTTCACTCAGGATATTACCCATCGTGTGATTCCGAACTGGGCTGCTGCAGCTTTACTTACGAAAAACAAAGATGTAGCTGCAACGGTTCACAATCCTAAAAAATGGGGCTGGTTGGTACTGTTATCGGGATTATTGTTGTTGCATTTTTAAATGTGACTTCCTCCTCGATTCCTGCGTCTCTTCAAGTCACTGCAGTTAAAGTTTTGGTGCCAGCGGCCGATCAGTTGATTAATCTTGTCATGCCAATTCTTTTCTGGCTTGCAGCCATTGATGCCGGTCGTCGGTCCGGTCTGTTTGGTACCGTGTTTGGTGGTATTAGTGCTTTGATCATGGGTAATGCGGTGCCTGGCGTTGTGCTCGGCATTTTGGTTGGTAAGGGTGTTGATGAAATCGGTTGGACTCGCACGACGAAGATCATTCTGATTGCTGCCATTACCTTATTCGTTCTTAGTGGTTTCTTCCGTGGATTCGACTTGAATTTACTCAAATCATTTAATCTTGGCACACCAAATTGGCTAGATCAGTTACATCAAATGATGTCAGTTAAATAATTAAAAGAAAAGAGGAATGAAAAATGGCAGATGAAAATCCAATTGAATCAAAAGATTTTTGGCATGCTGATTGGGGCTTTGTCGTTATCGTTACTATGATGGCAGCCGGTGTTTTTGCCGGGACATCAATGTATTACAACTTTGGTGTTGGTGCTTTTAATGAAGTTGCGATTGTTGCAATGCTGAAGGCTGGTATTGAAGGTGGTTCATACGGTGCGGCAGCAGCATTCGGTGCAAGTTTCCTGTTTGCCCGTATTTTAGAAGGCTCATTAGTTGGTATTCTTGATTTGGGTGGCTCTATTCTTACAGGTATTGGTATTGGGATTCCAGCTATTTTGCTCAGCATGGGCTTTAAGCCGCTAGTCTCAAATTTTGGCTTAGCATTGTTAACAGGCGCAATTATCGGTTTAATTATTGGACTCATTATTTTCTTCGTTCGGAAGTACACAGTGGGGCAATCCCAAGCGACTTTTGGTGCAGATGTCATGATGGGTGCTGGTAATCAAACGGGACGCTTCCTTGGACCATTGATTATTCTTAGCGCGGTTAGTGCATCAATTCCTATTGGCATTGGTTCAACGATTGGTGCAGCATTATTTTATGCTTGGAAAAAGCCAATTCCCGGTGGTGCAATTATTGGCGCGATGGTTATGGGATTCTTCTTCCCAATCGGATTAAAGTAGTGGGGGCATAATTGTGTTTGATGTATATATTAAAAACGGTAAGACAGAACGAAATGAACCTATTGAAGTAGGCTTATTGAATGGAAAAATTAGTGCAGTTGCAACAAAGCTCGAGGGTGCAACAGGTAAAAGGTGATTGATCTCAATCATCAAGCAATCGTGACAGCTGGCTGGATTGATGATCACGTTCACTGTTATGAAAAGTTAACCCTCTACTATGATGATCCTGATTTAGATGGCTATAAGAGTGGGGTTACAACCGTTATTGATGCTGGATCAACAGGTGCCGATAACATCGATGATTTCTATCAATTAACGCAAGCAAAAAGACGAATGTCTATGCCTTGATTAACATTTCGCGGACAGGAATCTTAGCCCAAGATGAACTCGGGGATATTTCCAGGGTGAATAAGCAAGCACTGTTTGATGCTGTAAAACGGTTACCAGAATTTATTATTGGTATCAAGGCACGAGAAAGTCATTCTGTTGTTGTTGATAATGGGATTAAACCTTTGTTGGCAGCGAAGTCATACCAAGCGTTGTTAGGGCACATGCCAATTATGGTGCATGTCGGAGCTAATCCCCCTGATTTAAAAGATATCCTACAAGCCATGAGTAAAGGCGATGTTTTGACTCACGCATATAATGGCAAGGAAAACGGGATGCTCGACAAAGATGGTAATGTCTTCGACTATGTTTATGATGCATACGATCGTGGTGTTATTTTTGATGTCGGCCATGGGACAGACAGTTTTAATTTCCGTACCGCCCAAATATCCCGCGATTTAGGATTGGCACCGAAATCATTGAGTACAGATATTTATCATCGTAATCGTGAAAATGGGCCAGTGTATGACATGGCAACGACCATGGAGAAGATGTTGGCAATTGGCTATACTTTGCCAGAAGTTGTGCGGATGGTAACCTTTGCTCCTGCTGACAATTTCAACTTACTACAAAAGGGTCGCTTACGCCCTGGAGCGGATGGTGATCTTACAATCTTCAGAACGACACATGATGATAAAGTACTGACAGATTCAAATGGCTTTGAAATGATTGGTCATGAGCAGATTATCCCGACTCACGCAATCGTTGCGGGTGAAGTATTTAACTTGGAGGAGAAGTAATGGCAGACGTTTATTCAGAGTATCAACTCAAACATGTAATCAACGCAAGTGGGAAAATGACAATTCTTGGGGTGTCAAAGGTTCCTGAGGTCGCTATTGATGCACAACGGTTCGGGGATACGCACTTCTTTGAAATTGCTGATCTTGTTGATCAAACTGGGGCATTCATTGCCAAGCAATTAGGTGCAGAGGGGGCAGTGGTTGTTAATTCAGCATCCGCTGGTATCGCTGAGGCAATTGCAGGGCTGATTGGTCATGGGGAGCGCTATCATGCATATCATCCTTTTGATACACGGTATCAAAAGCGTGAAATTGTGATGCCAAAAGGGCACAATGTGGACTACGGTGCACCTGAAGAAGTGATGATTGAACTTGGTGGAGGCCACTTAGTTGAGGCAGGCTACGCTAACATGTGTACACCAGAGCATGTCGATATGATGATTACTGATCAGACTGTCGCTGTCTTATATGTTAAGAGTCATCACGCCGTTCAGAAGAGCATGCTGACAATTAAAGAAGCGCTTGATGTTGCGCATGCACATCAATTGCCACTGATTCTCGACGCTGCAGCAGAAGAAGACCTTAAACAATACGTTGATATGGGTGTCGATATTGTTATCTTTAGCGGCGCAAAGGCCCTTGAAGGCCCAGCGTCAGGCCTCGTCTTTGGTAAAAAGCAATATATTGACTGGTTGAAACTTCAATCTGTTGGTATTGGCCGCGCAATGAAGATTGGTAAAGAAAATATTCTTGGATTTACAGCAGCATTGACACATTACTTAGAAGTTGGATCTGAATCTGGCGAGGATATGAAGAAGCGGCTGACACCATTTGTGGATGCACTCAATGACTTGCCACATATTCACGTCACTGCAGTGCAAGATAGTGCAGGCCGGGAAATTTATCGGGCGGCCTTGAGTGTTGATGAAGATAGTCCAAAGAATGCAAAGCAAATCACGACTGAATTGAAGTCCGGCGATCCGGCAATCTATACGCGTGAGTATCGTGCCAATGAAGGTATTATTGAATTTGATATTCGCGCAGTTGATCAAGCTGAGATGGACGCTATTACGAGTCGTTTACAAGAAATTTTAGGAGAGAAATAATAATGAATAAAACCCCAAATTATTACAAAAACCGAGTTGCACTGAATGTGTTAGCAGGCAGCGTGGACAATGCCGAAGAAATTTACAAAGTTGCTGAAGGCCATGTTGTTGTCGGTGTTCTGACCAAAAATTATAGTAGCGACGATGCTGCCATCGAGGATATGAAACGGTATCAAAAAGTTACTGAAAATGCGATTTCAGTAGGTCTTGGTGCGGGCGACCCAAAACAGAGTCAGATGGTGAGCCGTGTTTCAGCAGTTTTACAACCTCAGCATGTTAATCAGGTGTTTACCGGAGTGGGCACAAGCCGAGCTTTGATTGGACAAAATGAGACCGCTATTAACGGTTTAGTTTCTCCAACTGGAAAAGTTGGTATTGTTAACATTGCGACAGGTCCATTGAGTAGCCAACAACCAGCAGCTGAAGTACCAGTTGAAACAGCGATTGCCCTGTTACAAGATATGGGTGCCACTTCATTTAAATTTTTCCCAATGGGCGGCTTAAAGCATGAGGATGAATTTAAGGCTGTAGCAGAAGCTTGTGCAAAGTATGATTTCAACCTCGAGCCTACTGGCGGCATTGATCTTGATAATTTTGAAGAGATTCTTCAGATTGCATTAGATGCTGGGGTTAAACAAGTTATTCCACATATTTATAGTTCAATTATAGATAAAGAGACTGGGTTAACACGCCCTGAAGATGTTGAACAGCTATGGGCTATCACCAAACGACTTGTTGATGCACAGTAACTGAATTAATGGTTTTATCTTGCATGTTCAAAAAAATGTTTTTAATGGTTGTTAATATTTTGAAATTAAAAAACACTTGGCTCATTATCAGGCCAAGTGTTTTTAATTTATTTATTTGTTAACTCTTCCAAATCCAGACTGGTTTGTTCCCACTCTGTCTCAGTTTCGCTCAGTTCTTGATGCAAATTGTCGAGCTTGGTTTGGAGCTCTTGCATCTTGACGTAATCGGTCAAGACGTCGGGTGCGGTCATATCCTGTTCGACTTTGGTGACCGCTTCCTCCAGATCGCTCATCTTGGCTTCAAGACTTTCGATTTCACGCTCGAGCTTGCGCTGTTGCCGCTGATCAGCCTTGGATGCCTGATAGGCGGTTGCGGCCTTAGGAGCAGCTTCCGCTTCAGCAGGTGCCTGAGCGGCTTCAGCCTCAGCCGTTTGTTCCGCCAGCTTCTCTTGATAATAGTCCCAATTACCCAGGTAAGTGGTGCTACCATCGGGTTGAATCGAGATAATCTGTGTGGCGAGTTCGTTGATGAAGTAACGGTCATGTGAGACGAACAAAATAGTACCGTCAAAATCGGCGAGTGCGTGTTCGAGCACTTCCTTACTATTGATATCCAGATGGTTGGTCGGTTCATCCAAGATGAGGAAGTTGTCGTGGTTCATCGCGAGTTTGACTAATTCGAGCCGCGCCTTTTGACCACCAGAGAGTGAGTGCACTGACTTTTGCACATCATCCGCGTCAAACAAGAAGGCAGCCAAGATGCTGCGAATATCTTTTTCCGGTGTGGTGGGATGGTCGTCCCAGATTTCGCTGATGACGGTCTTGTTGTTGTGCAGTTGGGTTTGATCCTGATCGTAGTAGCCTGTTGAGACGTTCGCCCCAAACCGTGCTGATCCAGTCAAAAATGGAATCTGATCGAGAATACTCTTGAGCAGGGTCGACTTACCGACCCCATTTTGACCGATGATAGCGATGCGGTCGTATTTATTGACCTGGAAGTTGATTGGGCCAGCCATGGGTTCGTCGGCTTCGTAGCCAACGGTCGCGTCCCGCACCTGCAAGACCTCATTCCCGCTGGATTTTTCAGGGGTGAACTGGAAGTGCACCGATTGATTGTCGTTGATGGGCCGCTCGATGCGATCCATCTTTTCTAACTGTTTGCGGCGACTCTGCGCCTGTTTGGTGGTACTTGCGCGCACAATATTCTTATCGACAAAGGTTTGCAGCTTGTCGATCTCTGCTTGTTGGCGTTCGTATGCTTTCCACAATTGAGCGGAGCGTTCGGCCTTCTCCTTGAGGTAGCCCGAGTAGTTGGTTTTGTAGTGCTCAGCGTGGTGTTGTGTGATTTCGTAGATTTCGTTGACCACATGATCCAAGAAGTATTGTCATGGCTGACGGTCAAAATAGCACCGTCATAGCCGCGCAGATAGCCTTCTAACCAGTCCAGTGTGGTGATATCCAGATGGTTGGTTGGTTCGTCCAGAATCAACAGGTCAGGCTTTTCGAGCAGTAACTTGGCCAGTGCCAGACGCGAGCGCTCACCACCGGAGAGGTTACTGATGGGCATCTCATAGGTGGCTTCATCGAATTGGAAGCCATGCAACACGGTGCGGATTTCGGCTTGATAGCCGTATCCATTTTGTTCAGCAAAATCATGCTGCACCTGGTCGTATTGCTTCATCACTTGCGCCATAGTGTCATCATCGAGATCAGGGGAAGCAATTTGTGCTTCCAAGTCGTGCATGCGCTGTTCGAGTGCCATCAAGGGTTCGAATACAGTCAGCATTTCTGCAAAGATTGTGCGACTCGAATCAAGGCCTGAGTCTTGTGCTAAATAACCCAAGCGCATGCCTTTGGTTGTCGTTACCTGACCTTCGTCGGGGGCGACTTCACCCGCGAGAATTTTGAGTAAAGAGGTTTTCCCAATACCGTTTGGGCCGACCAATCCGATGCGCGAATTGGTTTGAACTTCAAGGTTAACACCAGCAAAGAGGGTGATGCCATCAAAGCTTCGGCCGACCTGTTGGGCTTGAAGAATAATCACGTTGTTGTTCCTTCTTCCGTTAATAGTGTCTAGGATTAACTATAACATATCTCGCCTTGGATTTTTTGAACCGCATGTGAAAAAAAATTGAACAATCTAGAGCCAATCTCTTGCGTTAAAGGCATAAACCAGTTATGCTGGCTTTACAGTATGTCGGGATATTCACAAGACAAATTCATGGTTAGGAGGGGAGATTCATGGCTGAAGCAGTCATTCCAAAGGCGACAGCAAAGCGACTCCCATTGTATTATCGGTACCTCAACTTTTTAGCAAATTCAGGCACAACTAAGGTTTCTTCCACAGAACTTTCAGAAGCAGTGAAGGTGGATTCAGCCACCATTCGCCGCGATTTTTCCTATTTTGGGGCATTGGGTAAGCGTGGTTACGGCTATGATGTCCTGGCCCTCTTGAAGTTTTTCAAGAAAATCCTCAATCAGGATCGGTTGACCAACGTGGCGTTAGTCGGGGTTGGTAACTTGGGGCATGCCTTACTCAACTATAACTTCCGGCAAGCCAATAACATCCGCATCAGTGCCGCATTTGATGTTGATCCTAATTTGGCGGGCACCATTCAAAGTGGTGTGCCAGTGTATCCGATGGAAGATATGGTGGAACAACTCAGAGAGCAACAAATTGAGATTGTGATTTTAACTGTACCAACGGACGCAGCACAAGGACTCACCGATGATTTGGTTAAGGCGGGCATTAAGGGGATCATGAACTTTACCCCATTGCGTATCTCCGTGCCAGATTATGTTCGCGTTCAGAACGTGGACTTGGCTACAGAATTACAGACATTGATCTACTTCTTGGAACACTACGGGCCAACCTTGCAAGATAAGGATTCAGAAGCAGAATAATCACTAGCAAAAAGGCGCTGTCATCATCCTAAGTGGATGTTGACAGCGCCTTTTGTGTTCATTTCTTTGCAAGTGACTTTATTCTTCAGGATTGAAGATCGTGTAGGTCTGATCTTGGTCACTATTGAAATCAAATGAGGTATTCGCATTATTTTCACGCACGTTTTGATTATTGATGGTTTCAGGTTCCAAATCGAGTGCCTTGCGTAGCTTGTCTGACACGCGTTGCAGTTCCTCAGTCGATGGAATCTGGTAGGAAGCGGGGCCCGGATAGACCCAGGCGTTCTTGCCGGCTAAGTGATCCGATGAGACTGTGGTTGCGGCCGCTCGGTAGTTCTGGAATACCCCTAACATGTCATCAAACTCAGGTTGGTGGCGATGTTTTTGGAGACGGTGTTCAGCAGATCGGTGAAATTACCCAGCGCATCCATTGAGGTGGCCTTCTTCAAAATTGCCTTGATGACCTGTTGCTGCCGTGCCTGCCGACCGTAGTCACCATTGGGATCTTCGTACCGCATCCGCGAGTAGACCAATGCCATTTTGCCATCGAGGTGCATCGGGCCCTTTGTGAAGTGCTCGTTATTTGTGTGATGGCTGGTGAATGAGAATGGCACATTGACATCGATGCCACCAACCGCATCTACAATTTTTCGAGTGCGCCCATGTTGACGGTGAGGAAATAATTGATAGGCACGTTGGTCAGTTTCGATACCGTGTTGATCGCCATATCGGAGCCCCCAACATTATAGGCCGCATTGATCTTTTGCATATTGAAGTGTTCGGTGCCAATCAGTTGCGCCGCCGTATCCCGCGGAATACTGATCATTGTGGTTTTCTTCTTGGCCGGATTCACGACCACCACGATCATGGTGTCGGAATTCCCCTTATCAATTCGGCCATCCGCGCCAGTATCAACCCCGAGGAGCAGGGCGGCAAACGGCTTCTTATCTTTAATGGCCGTTGCCACCTTGCCGTTATTGAGTGTTCGGTAAGTATCCCCCAGTGCATAGCGTGTTTGGCTGTACAGCCGTAACCCATACGCAGCCGCTGTAAACAGGGCGATACTGACAATCATGAGCAGTAGCTTGAGTATCGGCCGAGACTTTGTGGGCCGGTTCTTCATCCGCCTCTCCATTTCATTAACTCCTTTGTCGTGCAATCTTATCTGCCTAGTGTAGCAAAGTTTGCGGAAAAATTGACTTACAGGCCAAATTTGTTGAAATCTTTAAGGAAATTGGCGGCCAATGATTGATTTGATGTGGATGAAAATCTTGTTATTTCGGCCTATTCGTGGATTTTTAGCAATCAACCCGTGAGAGTGCAAATTAAGGGTTGCAATTCAGGTCGAAACTGGGTATCATAGCAGTTGTGGTTAGCACTTGAGAATAAAGAGTGCTAAAAATCAATTTGTTTTAAGTGGAGGGATTGTCGTGTTAAAACCATTAGGTGATCGCGTTATTGTTGAAGTTTTAGAAGATCAAGAAGAAACTGTTGGTGGCATCGTGCTCGCTAACAATGCGAAAGAAAAGCCTCAATCAGGCAAGATTGTCGCTGTCGGCGAAGGCGCATTGAGCCCCGAAGGCAAACGACTTCCTGTTGCCGTTAAAGTAGGCGACGTTGTGATGTATGACAAGTACGCCGGTTCCGAAGTGAAGTATGAAGGTAAGGATTACCTCGTACTCCACGAAAAGATTTGATGGCAATCGCTGAGTAATTAAAAACTATTTTTGAGGTGATAAAATATGGCAAAGAAATTAAATTCGCTGAAGACGCCCGCGCAGCAATGCTCCGTGGTGTCGACAAATTAGCAGATACAGTTAAGACAACAATTGGGCCAAAGGGTCGTAATGTTGTGCTCGAAAAGTCTTATGGCTCACCAGAAATCACAAATGATGGTGTCACAATCGCTAAGGGCATCGAACTTGAAGACCACTATGAAAATATGGGTGCTAAGTTAGTTGCCGAAGTTGCAAGCAAGACCAACGATATCGCTGGTGACGGGACAACCACCGCGACGGTATTGGCACAAGCCATCATTCGCGAAGGAATGAAGAACGTCACTGCCGGTGCTAACCCTGTTGGCATTCGTCGTGGGATTGAACTCGCAACCAATGCGGCTGTTGATGAATTACACAAGATTTCTCACAAGGTTTCCAACAAGAGCGAAATTGCACAAGTTGCTTCCGTTTCTTCTGCTAACGAAGAAGTCGGTCAACTGATTGCTGACGCGATGGAAAAAGTGGGTAATGACGGTGTTATCACCATTGAAGAAAGTAAAGGGATTGATACTGAACTCTCTGTTGTTGAAGGGATGCAGTTCGATCGCGGCTACTTGTCACAATACATGGTGACCGACAACGATAAGATGGAAGCAGACCTCGACAATCCTTACATCTTGATCACAGATAAGAAGATTTCAAATATCCAAGATGTTTTACCATTACTCCAAGAAATCGTGCAACAAGGCAAGGCTTTGTTAATCATTGCTGACGATGTTGATGGCGAAGCATTACCAACATTAGTTCTGAACAAGATTCGTGGGACCTTCAATGTTGTTGCGGTTAAGGCACCTGGCTTTGGTGACCGGCGTAAGGAACAACTTGAAGATATCGCAACCTTGACTGGTGCAACAGTGATCACATCCGATCTCGGCTTAGACTTGAAGGACACCAAGCTTGAACAATTAGGTCAAGCTGGCAAGGTCACCGTGACAAAGGACAACACCACAATTGTTGAAGGTGCTGGTTCTAAGGATGCCATTGAAGAACGTGTCAATATCATCAAGAGCCAAATCGCTGAAACAACAAGTGATTTCGACCGTGAAAAGCTGCAAGAACGTCTGGCTAAGTTAGCCGGCGGTGTTGCTGTCATCAAGGTCGGTGCGGCTACTGAAACAGAATTGAAGGAACGCAAGTATCGGATTGAAGATGCTTTGAATGCGACCCGTGCGGCCGTTGAAGAAGGCTATGTTGCTGGTGGTGGTGTTGCTTTGATCAACACAATCAAGGCTGTCAGTGACCTCAAGGAAACTGGCGATGTCCAAACAGGGATTAACATCGTTCTGCGTGCCTTAGAAGAACCTGTTCGTCAAATCGCGATCAATGCTGGGCTTGAAGGCTCTGTCATTGTTGAACGGATGAAGGGCGAAAAGGTTGGCTTTGGTTACAACGCTGCTACTGACGAATGGGTTGATATGGCTAAGGCTGGTATCATCGACCCTACTAAGGTAACACGTTCAGCATTACAAAATGCGGCCTCTGTTGCAGCATTGATGTTGACGACTGAAGCTGTTGTGGCTGATAAGCCAGAACCAGCCGGTGCCGCTGCACCAGCTGCTGGTGGTATGGATCCTGCTGCTATGGGCGGCATGATGTAATTAAATTAAACACAATCGGGTTTAGAATCGTAGAGCCAGGGTGGTGCCTGGCTCTTTTTTGTGCCTTCGATTTGGTCCGCTAGCTGATATTTTAGAGGCGTTTACGCGCGCGTTAGGCGTGCAAAGTGTTAAAATAAATCCATAGTGAAATAGGGAAAGGATGATATGATGAAATTAATTGAGAATCCCATTCGATTAAATGCCAGTCTTCACAAAATGATTCCAAATACGGTCCGCCACTTGTACGGGTCACGGGCGATTAAATTCTTTACGACGTACACGTTAGGTGCGGTGCATGTCTACTACATCGATGCCTTTTCCCAAATCGATATCGTGATGACCAACGACAGCCGCCGGATTACCGACGATCAAATCAACTTTGTGATTGAGAAGTTGATGCCGGATGTTGCGAGAACCGATATCGAAATCAATCAAGCTGCCAAAGCTGAAATTGAAAGTGAAACTCACAAGAAGTTGAAGAGGTTCAAGGACCTCGTGATTATCGAACACAAAATCGATTAGTGCTGACCGCCGATGCTGCTATTACGCGACATCGGCGGTTTTATAGCTAACAAAAAGTAAGCGTTTATATCGTAAATCACAATTATTTTTAACTTTGATAGAATTCATGGTTCAATTGGGGTAGAATGGCTTCTGTTTGAGAGAAATTCAATATTTTCTAAAGTGAATGGAGTTCATAAAATATGTCACAGTTAAAACGGATTTTATTGGGCGACCATTGAAATCCTCTGAGGAAGGCGGGCAGAAACTTACCAAGTTTAAAGCGCTCGCCATGTTATCCTCTGATGCATTGTCATCAGTCGCTTACGGGACCGAACAAATTGTCTTGGTGCTGACGACCTTGTCTGCAGCCGCAATCTGGTATTCATTACCGATTGCTGCGTTTGTTTTAGTCTTATTGATCTCACTCACGTTATCGTATCGCCAGATATTCATGCTTATCCAAGCGGTGGCGGTGCGTATGTGGTTTCTAGCGAGAACCTGGGTAAGAATGCCGGGTTGGTCGCTGGGGGCTCGTTGTTGATCGATTACATGCTAACGGTGGCGGTTTCCATATCCGCGGGCGCGAGGCCATCACATCGGCCATTCCGGCGCTTTACGGGCATCAAGTCGCGATATCGCTGATCATTATCGTCATTTTGACCGCAATGAATCTGCGGGGGATGAGCGAATCGGCGTCGTTCCTGATGATTCCGGTCTATCTATTCGTCATTACGATCACGATTATGATTGTTTGGGGGATTTATCAAATCGCGACAGGTGCCATTCCATTTAAGGCGACATCTGTTGTCGGCGCGGCGGTGCCTGGGATTTCCATGGCGTTAATCTTCCGTGCCTTCTCGAGTGGTTCCAGTTCGCTGACCGGGGTTGAAGCAATCAGTAACGCGGTCCCATTCTTCAAGAAGCCACGTGAAAAGAACGCGGCAGCGACACTGGCAATCATGGCGGCCATTCTTGGCTTCTTCTTTGCCGGGATTACATTCTTGAACTACTGGTACGGTATTGTGCCCGTCGCAAAAGTAACCGTGCTCTCACAAGTCGCGAAAGCAACCTTTGGCGGCAGCGGCATCATGTATTACGTGATTCAACTGTCCACGGCCCTGATTTTGGCCGTGGCTGCTAATACCGGTTTCTCAGCGTTTCCCGTGTTGGCCTTCAACTTGGCTAAAGACAAGTTCATGCCGCACATGTATATGGATCGTGGCGATCGGTTGGGTTATTCTAACGGGATTTTGACGCTGGCATTTGGCTCTGCCATCTTGATTGCCATCTTCCAAGGGAGCACCGAACGCTTGATTCCGCTGTATGCGGTCGGCGTGTTCATTCCGTTCACGCTGTCGCAATCAGGGATGATTATTCACTGGTGGCGCCATCGCGGTAAGGGCTGGATCAACAAGAGCCTGGCTAACTTTACCGGGGCTTTGATCTCATTTGCCATCTTAGTCATCTTGTTCGTTTATCGCTTGCCAGATATCTGGCCATTCTTCATCATCATGCCATTGCTGATCTTTGTCTTCTACAAGATTCGCGATCACTATGACAAGGTGGCCGCACAATTACGCCTGCCCGATGACATTGCCATGCATCAATACGATGGTAGTACCGTTATCGTGTTAGTCGGTAATGTGACACGGGTTACCCGCGGCGCGCTGAACTACGCGCAATCGATTGGTGATTACGTCATTGCGATGCACGTCTCGATGGATGAGAATCCAAATAAGGAACAGGAGACACAATCTGAATTCAGGGAAGACTTCCCGAATGTGCGGTTTGTTGACCTGCATTCCTCATACCGGTCAGTCGAAGGTCCTGTCATTCGCTTCGTGGATATCATTGCGCGAAACGCGGACAAACGGAACTTTACGACAACCGTCTTGATTCCACAATTTACGCCAAAGAAACCTTGGCAAAATATCTTGCATAACCAGACCAGTTTGCGTCTGCGGGCTGCGTTTGCGAGTCGCGAGAACATCATTATTTCAACCTATAGTTACCACTTGAAAGAATAGTTGAAGATGTGACAAGTAGAAATAGGAGGCTGTGACGACCCGTAAGGGTGCTGTCACAGCCTCCTGTTTCAATTTCCGAACAAATAGATTAATCCTCCCACTCAAAGCGTCTTTTGTCACAACTTCATTTTTGCCACCGGCCCGAAGCGCTTGTTCATTAATGCGCCTTCTTGCCGTTAGGACAGTCTGTTGCTACAATAGGTCAAAGAAAGTCAAGAAAGTAAGGGAGACACACATGCCGCAAAAACCAGTGAAACACCGATGATGCAGCAGTATCAGGCCATCAAGGATCAATATCCTGATGCTTTTTGTTTTATCGTATCGGTGACTTCTATGAATTATTTTATGATGATGCGATTAAGGGCGCGCAACTGCTCGAATTGACGCTCACGGCGCGGAATAAAAATGCGGATGATCCCATTCCTATGGCGGGTGTACCGCATCATGCAGCCGCTAGCTATATCGATATTCTGGTGGATCAAGGCTACAAGGTTGCCATCTGTGAACAGGTGGAAGATCCTAAGCTCGCAGTGGGGATGGTCAAGCGTGAGGTGGTCCAATTGGTCACCCCAGGGACCACGATGGATATCAAGGCGGGCGCTGCGAAGTCCAATAATTACCTGGCTGCGGTACTGGCCTTGCCGTCCGGTTATGCGTTCGCTTATACCGATTTGACGACCGGTGAACTCAAGGTCACCACGCTTCCGAGTCGGTTTGCGGTGCAAAATGAATTGGCTGCTTTGAGCAGCAAGGAAATCGTGATTGACCCCGCTCTCAGTGAGGACGACCAAGCCGCTTTCAAGCAGGGCGACCGGCTTCTCTCCGTTCAACCTGATACGGGTGCACAAGCCGAGGCGAGTTATGTCGCGCAGGACTTGGCTGATGCTGATCAAGTCGCTGTTGTTGAGCGCTTGATGCAATATCTCTTGATTACCCAAAACGGGGCCTGGCCCACATTCAAAAAGCGGTGGCCTATCAGCCATCAGCTTTCCTTGAAATGGATCAGGACGCGCGCGCTAACTTGGATATTCTCTCGAACAGTCGGACCGGCAAAAAGGCAGATACGTTACTGTGGCTGCTGGATGAGACCAAGACCGCCATGGGTGGCCGCCTCTTGAAGCAGTGGTTGGAGCGCCCATTAATCGACATGGTGGCGATTAATCGCCGCCAGCAACAGGTTCAAGCACTGCTCGATCATTTCTTTGAACGCAGTGAACTGCAAGAGCGCTTGACCAAGGTTTATGATCTGGAACGTTTGGCAGGCCGGGTGGCGTTTGGTACCGTCAATGGCCGAGACCTGATTCAGCTGCAGACCTCACTGGATCAAATTCCAGCGGTGCAAGATATTCTGTTGCGTTTTGAGGATGACAGTCTCACCTCATTGGAAAAGGCCATTGATCCGGTCAGCGATATTGCCAATCTGATTCGTCGCGCAATTGAACCGGAGGCACCGATCTCAGTGACCGAGGGCAATCTGATTTTGCGCGGTTATAACGAAAAGTTGGACAATTATCGCGACGTAATGGCCAACAGTAAGCAATGGCTGGCTGAGCTGGAAGCCTCCGAACGTGAGGCAACCGGCATTCACAACCTCAAAATTCGCTACAACAAAGTCTTTGGCTACTATATTGAGGTCACCAAGGGCCAACTGGCGAATGTGCCAGAGGGACGTTACGAGCGCAAACAGACGTTAACCAACGCGGAACGCTTCATCACGCCGGAATTGAAGGAGAAGGAAACCCTGATTCTGGAAGCTGAGGAGTCCGCAACAACATTGGAATACACCTTGTTCCAAGAAATTCGCGAACAGGTGAAGGCCCAGATTGAACGGCTGCAAAAATTGGCCGCGCAGATTGCCACGTTAGATGTCTTACAGAGTTTTGCCGTCGTTGCCGAGAACCAACACTATGTGCGGCCAGTGATGCACGCGGGGACGCACGCGCTTGATATCAAGAATGGCCGACACCCAGTGGTTGAGAAGGTCTTGGGTGAACAACAGTATATTCCCAATGATGTCGTGATGGATGATAATGTCGACATGCTCCTGATTACGGGACCCAACATGTCGGGTAAGAGTACCTACATGCGCCAACTCGCGCTGATTGTGGTGATGGCGCAGATCGGTTCTTTTGTGCCCGCCGATCAAGCCGACTTGCCCGTGTTCGATCAAATCTTCACTCGCATTGGGGCGGCAGATGATCTGGCTTCAGGTCAAAGTACCTTCATGGTTGAAATGTTGGAGGCTAACGCTGCCTTGAGTCACGCGACAGCATCCAGTTTGATTCTGTTTGATGAGATTGGTCGCGGGACAGCGACGTATGATGGGATGGCACTAG
Source organism: Lacticaseibacillus saniviri JCM 17471 = DSM 24301 (assembly GCF_001311785.1). GTDB lineage: Bacteria > Bacillota > Bacilli > Lactobacillales > Lactobacillaceae > Lacticaseibacillus > Lacticaseibacillus saniviri. The sequence continues at coordinate 39,592 of NZ_BBBX01000004.1, forward strand.
CCCAAGCCATCATCGAGTATCTGCACGACCACGTGCATGCCAAGACGCTGTTCTCAACGCATTATCACGAACTGACAGGACTTGAGACCACGCTCGACAAACTGCAAAATGTCCACGTTGGTGCCGTTGAGGAACACGGTAACTTGGTCTTCTTGCACAAGATGCTAGCAGGTCCTGCAGACAAGTCATATGGGATTCATGTCGCCAAACTGGCGGGATTACCAGATGACCTGTTAACGCGTGCCGACAGTATTTTGTCGGACCTTGAAGGCGACCAGGATGTCACAACGCCACACGTTGCGGCTGTTCAAGTCGAAGAAACGCAGCCTGAGGACAGTCAAGTCGAAGAAGAAACCGGGCAACTAGATCTTTTTGAGCCAGAGCCCGTTCAACAGAACAAGTCTAATCCGGTATTGAAGAAATTAAGTCAATTCGATCTCTTGACGGCCACGCCAATGGATGCGATGAATCTGATTTATCATTTACAAAAACAATTAAAGAAGTGATCTTATGGCAAAATTCATCAACTTTCGGTTGATTTGAGCAACCAGATCGCTGCCGGTGAAGTGATTGAACGTCCTGCATCGGTGGTCAAGGAACTGGTTGAAAATAGTATTGATGCGGGTGCCACTCAGATTGATGTGCGCATTCAAGATGCAGGTCTCAGCCTGGTTCAGGTTCAAGACAATGGCTCCGGAATTGAGGCGGAAGATGTGCCCACCGCATTTCTGCGGCATGCCACATCCAAAATTCTGACGACTCGGGATTTATTTAATGTGCATTCACTGGGGTTCCGCGGTGAAGCGCTGGCTAGTATTGCCGCGGTGGCCAAGGTGCAATTGGAAACGGCCACTGAGTCAGGTATCGGCACCAAGGTCGCTGTCGAAGGCGGTCAAATGGAAGAGCCACAGACCGTAGCGGTGCGTCCAGGGACCCAGATTAAGGTGCAGTCGCTGTTCTACAACACCCCAGCGCGGCTCAAATATGTGAAGTCGCAACAGACTGAGCTGGCCAAAATTGTGGATATCTTGAATCGATTAGCGCTGGCCAATCCACAGATTGCATTCACATTGCGGAATGATAATAACCTGATGCTCAAAACAGCGGGCCATAATGATTTGCAACAGACGCTTGCCGGTATCTATGGCGTGAATGTGGCAAAAGCCATGGTGGGTATTGAAGCCGAAGACCTCGATTTCAAGGTGACTGGGTACACGAGCCTGCCGGATACAACTCGCGCCAGCCGTAACTATCTGTCACTGATGATTAACGGTCGCTATATCAAGAATTATCAATTGACCAAGGCACTCATTGCCGGCTACGGCTCTAAACTGATGGTTGGTCGCTATCCCGTTGCGGTTCTCGATATTCAGATGGACCCGTTGTTGGTTGATGTCAACGTGCATCCGACGAAGCAAGAGGTGCGGTTGAGCAAAGAGGATCAGCTCGGAGATCTGATTGAACAGGCGGTCCGGCAACGGTTTGCACAACAGAATTTGATTCCAGACGCTTTACACAATCTTCAAAAGAGTAAGCCGCTCGACATGGATCAACTCGCGCTTCAAATGAATGCGGTGAGTGCGCCGATTCATGAGGCACCGGCACGCGAAAAAGTGGTATCGCCACCAACGCCAACACCGACTGAAGAGCCACGGGTTGAAGAAGATACCAGCACAGATCCCGATTATGGGTTAGACATCACGCAACTGGATGGCACCTCGATTTTTAAGGAACCAGAGCGTCTCGCAGCGTGGGATGACAAATACAACCGTGAGCCGGCCACACAAGTCTCACCGGAACCGGTTGTTGAGGAACCGATTCATGAGCCACAACCGACGGGATTTCCAGAGCTTCGGTTCCTGGCCCAGATGCACGGGACGTTCCTGTTGGCAGAAGGCCCGGATGGGTTTTATATCGTGGACCAGCATGCGGCACAGGAACGGGTCAATTACGAGTACTATCGGCAAGCCATTGGTGAGGTCAGTAATGATCAACAACGCTTATTGGTCCCAATCGTCTTGGATTATCCAGCCAGTGATGCAGTTAGCATTCGGGAACACCGTGAATTACTCGCGGATGTTGGTGTGATTCTGGAAGACTTCGGTCAGAACACCTTTATCGTCCAGAGTCATCCAACCTGGTTTAAGGAAGGGCAAGAAGAGGCCACGATTCGCGAGATGATTGATTGGGTATTGAAGGATGGTCGCATCAGCGTGGCCAAGTTCCGTGAAGCCACAGCCATCATGATGAGTTGTCGCCGTGCCATCAAGGCCAATCACCATCTGGATGCGGCACAGGCCAGTGCATTGCTCACGCAGTTGACAACGGCAGAGAATCCTTACAACTGCCCGCACGGTCGGCCCGTATTGATTCATTTCTCAGATAACGATCTCAATAAGATGTTCAAACGAATTCAAGACAGTCATGAAAGTGGAGTGTGGGAATAATGTTTATTTTAGCCAGTCAGTCGCCACGGCGGCAGGAATTGTTGCAACGCATTGTGCCGGCTTTTGAAGTGAAGCCAGCCAAGATTGATGAGCGAGCGCTCCCCGTGCTGCCACCAAGAATACGTGCAACAACTTGCGACTGCAAAAGGAGAGGCACTGGCCAAAGATTATCCCGATGCGACAATTATTGCGGCGGACACGATGGTCAGCTTCCATGATGAGTTGTTGGGTAAGCCAAAGGACGAAGCCGATGCCCGGCGGATGCTTCAAGAACTCAGCGGTCAAACACATCAAGTCTATACTGGTCTGTATGTGCACCTGGGTAATCAGGTGGTCAAGACAGCGGTGGTTCAAACCGATGTCTTGTTCTGGGACCTCGATGAGGCGATGCTTGAGACTTATCTTGAAACCGATGAATATGCCGATAAGGCTGGAGCGTATGGGATTCAGGGTGATGGTGCGCTATTGGTCAAAGAAATCCATGGTGATTTCTATAACGTGATGGGTCTACCTATCAGTACCCTGTATCGCATGCTGACAAATGAAATTTAGTGTATTAAAAAGAGAGCCATCGCACAGGAAGTTGTGTGATGACTCTCTTTTTTTGTAATGACAAGGGTGTCGGCTGTTCGCGCTCTAAACGTGTTCACCCACACTGCCTGTTCCGCCTAACAACACTAGCGCCAATTGCATAACCCGCAATTATTGCGCTAGTCCCGTTAGTGCTCACGCTCTAAACGTGCTCCCATTCCTAACAATCTCCGTCCAACTCGCTTTTCGCACATGGCACAGACCAGCCATGTCCATCAAAGCCCGTTAGTACTCGATTGTTGATCAGGAATGGTCACACTCTGCTACAGTCCCAGCCAGTGCGCGCCCGTCACGAGAATTAAGCTGTAGGCCGCAATGGTGATTGGCTTACCCAAGACGATAATCCAAAAGAATCGGCGCCAGGTCATTTTGGTGAGCCCGGCCAACAGACATAAAATATCATCGGGGGCCACAGGAAGGACAATGGCGAGGCCGAATAACCAGTCAAATTTGCGTTGATTTGTGGTATAGCCGATGTAGCGGTCATAGGTCTTTTCAGAAATAATGTGTAGAATAAATGGTTTACCATATCGGCGCGCCAACCAGAAGTTGATAAGCGAACCGATCGTGATGCCGATGTCGTTGTAGACAAAGCCCCACCAAGGGCCAAATAAAATGACACCGGCAGCGGTGCTGATTCCGCCGGGGATGACGGGAATCACGACCTGAATGATTTGAATCAAAATAAAGATGAGTGGCCCGAGTAAGCCGGAGTGATTGAGGTAGTTTTGGAGCGTCGGGATATCATCGAACAGCCCCAAATTGAACCAGTAAATCGTCAGGGCAACTGTTGCCCCAAGTGTGACGACTGTCATGAGATTGATTAGCCGCCGTGATGTCACTGAAGACATGGCTTCACCACCTTTTGTTATATTTTACCAGAGCATGTATGCGCTTGACTAGAACCGGTGTTATGATTGAATGCGATGTGTCATCACTGAATCACATTTGCCGCGACAGTTCCGGCATTGGCTCACAATTAGGTACATAATATGCTACAATAGACCAAACATACGTGCTGTGGAGTTGAAAATAATGTACGAATATCTTACTGGTCAAGTTGTTGACCGCTTTCCATCCTATATCGTGCTCGATGTGCAGGGTGTAGGTTATCGGTTATTGGTTGGCAATCCTTATGCGTTTGCTGAAAAACAAGCCATGACCGTTTATGTGCAACAGATCATTCGCGAGAACGATCAGAGTCTATACGGCTTTCAAACCGCGGACGAAAAACGCATGTTCAATCAACTGTTATCGGTCACTGGGATTGGTCCGAAATCCGCACTCGCGATTTTGGCCAACGGCGATCAACAGACACTGAGCAATGCGATTGCAGAAGAGAATATCAACTTTTTGACCAAGTTTCCGGGTATTGGGAAGAAGACCGCTTCTCAGATTGTATTGGATCTGAAAAACAAGGTTGAACAGCCGAGCCTGTTGGATGAACCAACAAGTGATGTGCCGACTGCGCTAGCTGATGCGTTGGCCGCATTGAGTGCGCTGGGTTATTCCGATCGTGAAGTTGCAAAAGTTGAAAAGGCATTACTGAAAGAGGCTGCACTATCAACCGATGAGTACCTACGCACCGGCTTGCGGCTTTTGACCACTAAGTAGGGAGGAAATCATGGCAAATGATGAACGTCTAGTTGAACAAGAGCCGGCCAGTTCGGCTGAGACGGTAATCGAGCAGACCTTGCGCCCCAAAACGCTTGCGCAATATATCGGGCAAACGGCAGTGAAGAATCAGCTCGACATCTATATCACCGCCGCCAAGAAGCGTGAAGAGTCACTTGATCACGTGTTGCTGTACGGCCCACCTGGGTTGGGTAAAACGACATTGGCTTTAGTTATCGCTAATGAGCTGGGTGTGAATATCCGCACGACTAGCGGTCCCGCCATCGAGCGGCCAGGAGACTTGGTTGCGTTACTCAATGAATTACAACCAGGTGATGTGCTCTTTATCGATGAAATCCATCGCTTACCTAAAATTGTCGAAGAAATGCTGTATTCCGCGATGGAAGACTTCTATATCGATATCGTGGTGGGTGAGGGACCGACCGCACATCCGGTACATTTCCCGTTGCCACCATTCACCCTGATTGGGGCGACAACGCGCGCTGGGGTGCTGTCGGCACCATTGCGTGATCGCTTCGGTATTTCGGCACACATGGCCTATTACACCGATGAAGAATTGACGCAGATTGTGTTCCGATCTGCCGATGTGTTTGATCTCACCTTAGAGGATCAAGGTGCTCACGAAATCGCACGGCGATCGCGTGGTACGCCACGGATTGCCAATCGCCTGCTCAAGCGCGTGCGCGATTTTGCGGATGTGGCGGATGCTCAAACCGTGTCGCTCGATATTGTGCAGCACGCGCTGACGCAGCTGCAGGTGGATGCACGAGGCTTGGATCAAATCGATCGTAAGCTGCTCGCACTGATGATTCGCGATTATAATGGCGGCCCGGTTGGGTTGAATACCATTGCCGCAAATATCGGCGAAGAACGCGCCACAATTGAAGAAATGTATGAACCTTATCTGTTGCAAATTGGCTTTTTGAAGCGCACCCCGCGTGGGCGGATGGCGACACAAGCAGCTTATGAGCACTTGGGATTACCATATAACAACTAATTTAATGGATTGGAAGGATTTACTGTGTTAACAACTGAAGACTTTGATTACAACTTACCCGAAGAATTAATTGCGCAAACACCACTCAAGGAACGTGACGCCAGCCGCATGTTGGTCTTGGACCATGAAACCGGCGAAATGGCAGACAAACATTTCTATGATATTTTGGACTACTTGAATCCCGGTGACGCGGTGGTAATGAACGATACCCGCGTGATGCCAGCACGCTTATACGGTGTCAAAGAAGATACCGGTGCCCACATGGAAGTCCTCTTGCTCAATAACATTGAAGGCGACAAGTGGGAAACACTGGTGAAGCATTCACGCAAAGCACCCGTTGGCACCAAGATTACTTTTGGTGACGGCTTGCTGGTCGCAACGGTGACCGAAGAACTCGAACACGGTGGCCGGATTGTTGAATTCAGCTATGATGGCATCTTCATGGAAGTCTTGGAACAATTGGGTGAAACCCCATTGCCACCATATATCAAGGAAAAGCTGGACGATCCCGAGATGTATCAAACCGTCTATGCCAAGGAAATTGGTTCCGCAGCGGCACCAACAGCCGGATTGCACTGGACCAAGGAATTATTGGACCAAGCGCAAGCTAAGGGTGTGAAGTTGGTTTATTTGACCTTGCACGTTGGTCTGGGCACGTTCCGACCTGTTTCTGTGGACAATATCGAAGATCACAAGATGCACAGTGAATTCTATCGTCTGACGCAAGACGCAGCCGACACGTTGAACGAAGTGAAGCAAAACGGTGGCCGGATTATCGCCACCGGGACGACATCGATTCGGACTTTGGAAACCATTGGGACCAAGTTTGATGGTGAAATCAAGGCAGATTCTGGTTGGACTGATATCTTCATCAAGCCTGGCTATCAATGGCGTGTGGTCAATGCCTTCATTACGAATTTCCACTTACCTAAGTCAACCCTTGTGATGTTAGTGGCCGCATTTACCGGTCGTGATAACATTCTGAATGCTTATCAACACGCAATCGATGAACGCTACCGCTTCTTCAGCTTCGGGGACGCGATGTTTATCAAATAATTGCGCTGGTCAAAATTGATCAGGTTTGTTAGACTGAGTGACGATTGTTATTTATTTTAGGACAAACTTGTTGATAACTAACGCGATGATTTGAAAAGGAGTTATTTAATTTATGGAACCAGCGATCAAGTACCGTCTGATTCACCAAGATAAGCATTCTGGCGCCCGTCTGGGTGAAATTATCACCCCGCATGGGACATTTCCAACGCCAATGTTTATGCCCGTGGGGACATTAGCCAGCGTTAAGACCATGGCCCCTGAAGAACTCGATGAAATGGGTGCCGGAATTATTTTGGCCAACACTTACCACTTGTGGTTGCGCCCCGGTGAAGACCTCATCGAAGAAGCCGGTGGCCTGCACAAGTTTATGAACTGGGATAAGGGGATTTTGACTGATTCCGGTGGCTTCCAAGTGTTCTCATTAGCCGGCATGCGTGACATCAAAGAAGAGGGTGTGCACTTCAAGAATCACTTGAACGCGCGCCAATGTTCTTGAGTCCAGAGAAGGCCATCGCGATTGAAAACGCCTTGGGGCCAGACATCATGATGAGTTTTGATGAATGTCCACCATTCTTCGAAAGCTATGACTATGTCAAAAAGAGTGTCGCTCGGACCAGCCGCTGGGCAGAACGTGGTTTGGAAGCCCATAAGAACCCTGATTATCAAGCCCTGTTTGGGATTGTTCAGGGTGCCGGTTTCCAAGACCTGCGCGAACAGAGCGCAAAAGATCTGGTCAGCATGGACTTTCCTGGATATTCTATTGGTGGGTTGTCCGTCGGTGAATCCAAGGACGAGATGAACCGGGTGCTCGATTTCACAACACCATTATTGCCAGAAAACAAGCCACGTTACCTGATGGGTGTGGGTTCTGCCGATGCCTTGATTGATGGCGCACTGCGCGGGATTGACATGTTTGACTGTGTTCTGCCAACACGGATTGCCCGTAATGGGACCGTGATGACGAGTCACGGTCGGTTGGTAGTCAAGAACGCGAAGTATGCACGTGACTTCTCACCGCTGGATGATAACTGCAACTGCTATGCATGTCGCAATTTCACCCGCGCGTACATCCGTCACTTGATCCATACCGATGAAGCCTTTGGGATGCGATTGACGACATATCACAACTTGTACTTCTTGTTGCACCTGATGCAACAGGTTCGCGAAGCTATCGCCAATGACGCCTTGCTTGACTTCAAAGAAAGCTTCTTTGAAGAGTATGGGTACAATACCGCAAACGCGAAGAATTTCTAGCCAAAACTGGTACTCAATCGCTGAATCTGTTACAGTTAGAGATGAAAAACTATGAAAATGAGGTGCCTTAAGTGCAAGGAATGAGTATGATTATCTTGTTAGTTGTGATGGGTGGTTTCATGTATTTCAGCATGATTCGGCCACAACGGAAACAACAAGAACAACGCAAACAAATGTTAAACGCCATGAAAAAGGGCGATGCTATCGTCACAATCGGTGGCTTACACGGGAAGATTGATGAAATCAACGAAGACAAGCAAACTGTTGTCATTGATGCTGATGGTATCTTCTTAACCTTCAACTTGTCCGCCATTCGGACTGTTGATAACGGTGCAGCAACAACACCTGTTGCCGCTGCAAAGCCTGTTGATGCACCAGCTGCCAGTGCAGCACCTGAAAAGGATGCCCCAGCAGCCGATGACAAGCCTTACACCGAACCAACATCAAACGACGACAAGTAATTTCTTCACAAATAGAGAAGCGAGAATGATCCGAAAGGATTTGTTCTCGCTTCTTCTTTTTGTGGTTGCGACCGACTCGTTGATCACAGTTACACAATTAAATTAAATGACAAACGTTGTTACAAAGCGGATAAAAAATATTTTAAAAAAAACTCGCAAGTTTTTGTTTACAAATTCACAAAATCGCGGTATATTTTACTCGTGAAATAATTAACAAACAAAAACGGAGGAAACATCATGTTGAAATCAACCGTAGTTACAGATCAAGCCGCTTCTACAGAAACCGTCGAAACAATGATTGACAAATTAGTTGTGAACGCCAAGCAAGCTCTCGCTGAATTACGTACTTTTGACCAAGAAAAGATTGACCACATCGTGCACCAAATGGCGATTGCCGGTCTCGACCAACACATGGAGTTGGCAAAACTTGCGGTTGAAGAAACAGGTCGTGGTGTCTATGAAGACAAGGCCATCAAAAACATGTTTGCGACCGAAGAAATCTGGCACGCCATCAAAGACAACAAAACAGTGGGTGTCATCAATGAAGATAAGCAACGTAATCTGGTCCAAATCGCTGAACCAATCGGGGTGATTGCAGGTGTCACACCTGTCACAAACCCAACAAGTACCACCATGTTCAAGGCAGAAATTGCGATTAAGACACGTAACCCAATCATTTTTGCCTTCCACCCAGGTGCTCAAAAGAGTTCTGCCGCAGCGCTCGATACCTTGCGTGTTGCCGCTGAAAAGGCCGGTTTACCACACGGTGCCCTGCAATACATCGAAACACCAAGCATGGATGCGACAAAGGAATTGATGACGCACCCTGGTATCGCCACCATCTTAGCAACTGGGGGCCCAGGCATGGTCAAGTCCGCTTATTCATCAGGTAAGCCAGCACTCGGGGTTGGCGCGGGGAATGCACCTTCCTATATCGAAGCCACAGCGAATATTAAGCAAGCGGTTAACGATTTGATTCTCAGTAAGAGTTTTGATAACGGGATGATTTGTGCCTCTGAACAAGCCGTGATTGTTGACGAAAGCATCTACGCAGAAGTCAAAGCCGAATTTGCAGCACAAGGGGCTTACATTGTAAAGAACAAGGAAATCCCTGCATTAACAGAAACAGTCATCAACCCAGAAAAGCACGCGGTTAACCCACGCATTGTCGGGAAGAGCGCCCACCAAATCGCTGAATGGGCCGGCATCGAGGTACCAGAGGCAACACCAATTCTGGTAGCTGAAATCAAGGATGTGGGTGACAAGTACCCATTGTCTCGCGAAAAGTTATCCCCAGTCTTAGCGATGATTAAAGCAAAGGATCATGCGGATGCCTTCAACAAGGCAGAAGCCATGCTCGACTTAGGTGGTTTGGGCCACACCGCTGTAATCCATACCCAAGATGACGACTTGGCACTTGACTACGCCACACGCATGCAAGCCTGCCGGATTCTTGTCAACACACCGAGCGCTTTAGGTGGGATCGGGGATCTCTATAACGAAATGATTCCTAGTCTGACACTGGGCTGTGGCTCATACGGTGGCAACTCCGTCTCACATACGTCGGCACCGTTGATCTGTTGAACATCAAGACATTGGCAAAGCGCCGCGACAACATGCAATGGATGAAGCTGCCACCTAAGATTTATTTTGAAAAGAATGCTGTTCGTTACCTCGAAAAGATGGAAGGCCTCAACCGCGTTTTTATCGTCGGTGATCGTGGCATGGAGAAACTCGGCTACATCAAAGTCGTTGAAGATGTTTTGGGTCAACGTGTTGATCCTATCCAAATGCAAACCTTTGTCGATGTTGAGCCTGATCCAAGTACCGACACCGTCTACAAGGGCGCTGAAATGATGAAGGACTTCAAACCCGATACGATTATTGCCATCGGTGGTGGGTCCGTCATGGATGCGGCCAAGGGTATGTGGTTATTCTATGAAGCAGAAGACGCTGACTTCTTTGGTGCAAAGCAAAAGTTCTTGGATATCCGTAAACGGACTTACAAGTTCCCTAAGCTGCGCAAGACCCAGTTGGTATGTATTCCAACCACCAGTGGGACCGGTTCTGAAGTGACCCCATTTGCGGTCATCACGGATTCCAAGACCCACATCAAGTACCCATTAGCCGACTATGCGTTGACACCAAACGTTGCCTTGGTCGATAGCCAATTCATCGAAAGTGTGCCACCAGTGGTTGTTGCAGATACCGGATTGGATGTTTTGTGTCACGCCACAGAAAGCTTTGTTTCCACAATGGCGACAGACTATACGCGCGGTCTGAGCCTGCAAGCTATCAAGTCTGTCTTTGATAACTTGGAAGATAGCTACAAGGGTGACCTGGTTGCCAAGGCCAAGATGCATGATGCCTCCACCATTGCCGGGATGGCCTTTGCGAATGCATTACTTGGGATCAACCACAGTATCGCTCACAAACTGGGTCAGGAGTTCCACTTGCCTCATGGCCGTTGTATCGCAATCACAATGCCACACGTAATCCGCTTCAACGCGAGTCAACCAAAGAAGCGGGCCATCTGGTCGAAGTACAACTACTTCCGTGCCGATGAAGATTACGCTGAAATTGCGCGCTACTTGGGCTTGAAGGGGAACACGACAGCTGAATTGGTTGAAGCTTATGTCCAAGCAATCATTGATCTGGCCGATCGGGTTGGCATCAAGATGAGTTTGAAGGATCAAGGTATCAGCAAGCAGGCAGTCGATGCAGCTGTGGATAACTTAGCCGAATTAGCTTACACCGATAACTGCACGGTGACGAACCCTCAAGAACCATTAATCAGCGATTTGAAGCAAATTATCTTGGACGAATACAACGGTCCTCAAAAGCAACACTAATTTTTCCTCCTTTACTGAAAACACGCCGTCAAAAAGCGTGTTTTTTGTGTCAAATCAGGCATAATAGAGAGAGGTAAATAATGCTTATTTAAAATAAGGTAGGGAAACAATGACGCCAAACAAAGAAGATTATCTGAAGTTAATCATGGAACTGGGTGGCGACGAAGAGCTGATTAGTAACAAGCAAATTGTCGGCGGGATGCAGGTTTCAGCAGCATCGGTCAGTGAAATGATCAGCAAATTAGTGGAACAAAATTATGTGACGCATACGCCTTACCAAGGGATTCAATTGACTGAGTCCGGTCGGCGGGCAGCCGCGCTATTAGTGCGCAATCATCGCCTGTGGGAAGTGTTCTTGGTGCAAGAATTACAATATCCTGTGGATGCCATTCACGTGGAAGCAGAAGCACTCGAACATGCCACAACGGCCGAGATGGCCAATCGCTTGGCAGCACGGCTCAATTACCCACAATTCTGTCCACACGGTGGCGTGATTCCAGATGCGAGCGGTCACTATCAACCGCAGAGTCGCTTGAGCCTCGAACAGCTAGAAGTCGGCGATTTTGCGATTATCGATCGAATTCTTGACGAATCCGCATTAATTGACTATATTGGACAGCTGAACTTAAAGATTGGTGATCAGGTCGAAATTACGGCTAAGTCGGACGATACCATCACGTTAAAAACGGTCGATGGCCGGCAGATCCCATTCATGAACGCGCGCAGTGGGCATGTTTTTGTCCAACCACAAGCGCACATACATTAAAAAGGCGGTGTCACAAATGGATGAAAAAAAGCAGTCATTATTTTATTCGGTGGTTCTGGCGACTTGGCGAAGCGTAAACTTTACCCAGCCCTGTTTCAATTGTTTAACCGTGGTGAATTACAAGATCACTTTGCGGTGATCGGTACGGCCCGGCGGCCTTGGAGTGACGATTACTATCAAGAAATCGTGACAGCTGCTGTGACGAACTTGCCACAAGCAACGCCTAAGAAAGTGGCCGCTTTTGCGAGCCATTTCTACTATCAATCCCATGACGTGACAGACGCCGAACACTATGTCACTTTGAAGACATTAGCGCAGAAGCTCGATGACAAATACGGTGTCGGTGGCAATCGCTTGTACTACATGGCGATGGCACCTAACTTCTTTGGCACAATCGCGAGTCACCTGAAGTCTGAAAAGTTACTCACAGATGATGGCTTTAACCGGCTGGTGATCGAAAAGCCATTCGGGCATGATTACGAGAGTGCAAAGACGTTGAACGATTCCATCAGCGCCACCTTCAATGAAGATCAGATTTATCGGATTGACCACTACTTAGGTAAGGAAATGATTCAAGCGTTGCTCGCCTTGCGGTTTGGCAACCAGTTCTTTGAACCTGTCTGGTCTAACAAGTATATCGATAACATTCAGGTCACCTTGGCCGAAGTGGTCGGGGTTGAAGAACGTGCCGGTTATTACGAAACGGCGGGGGCCTTGCGCGATATGGTGCAAAACCACATCATGCAATTGCTCGCTTACTTGACTATGAAGAAGCCAACTGCCTTTACAGCCGATGCCGTTCATGCGGCGAAGGATGAAGTCTTCAATGCCTTACACCCTTACACGGTTGCTGAAGCCAGTGCCAACTTCATTCGCGCACAGTACACTGAAGCAACGATTGATGGCAAAACGGTCCCTGGTTATCGTCAAGAAGATGGCGTTGCACCTGATTCCATGACTGAAACCTTTGTGGCTGGGAAGTTGCAATTGGATATGCCTGAATGGCGTGGTGTGCCAATCTATGTGCGGACCGGTAAGCGCCTGACCCAAAAGTCAACGCAGGTCACGATTACCTTCAAGCCAACGGCACCAAATATTTTGCAGCCAACGGCGAGAACAAGCCAAACCAACTCACCATCTACGTTGAACCAAAGGAAGGGTACAGCCTTCAAATCAACGGGAAGAACATGGGCCAAGAGTTCGAACTCGAAAACGAGACCTTGAGCTTTACACATGACGATAAGTCCGTTAACAAGGCGCCTGAAGCCTACGAACGGTTACTCTTAGATGCATTGAGTGGGAATCAAACCAACTTTACGCACTGGACAGAACTCGCTCAGACTTGGCAATTCGTGGATGTGATTCGCAAGGCCTGGGATCAAATGCCTAATATGCCAACTTATGCGGCTGGCACAATGGGGCCTGTGGCGGCGGCAGCGCTGCTTGAAGCGGATGGCCATCACTGGGTATTCCAACCAACAAAATCGAGTTAGCAGACTAACTCACGATGCAACACAGTAGGGGCTGGCAATATTGTCAGATCCCCTATTTTATTTGGTAGCAAAGCTAGCGTGGAAAGGAGTGAGTCACTTGGCACTATTTGATCTGCCATTGCCCAATGATACGTCGCGCAAAATTATTCACGTGGACATGGATGCTTTTTACGCGTCGATTGAAGAACGCGATCACCCCGCATACAAGTCAAAGGCCTTGGTGATTGCTCACGATCCGCGCCAAACAGGGAGCAAGGGTGTCATCACGACGGCCAATTACATCGCGCGACAGTATGGGGTCAACTCGGCGATGCCATCGAATCAGGCGCTCAAGCTGATTCCCAAACAGTTATTGGTGTTCAAAGATCCTGATTTCACCAAGTATCGGGCGGTCTCGGCGCAGATACACACGATTTTCATCAGGTGACAGATTTGGTCGAACCCGTGGCTTTCGATGAAGCGTATCTGGATGTAACGGCGAATCATCATTTCAGTAGCACCATCCAGTTGGCGCTGTGGCTGCAACAACAGATCAGTGCCCAAACACACCTGACCAGTTCGATCGGGATCTCGTACAACAAGTTTTTGGCCAAACAGGCGTCTGACTACAACAAGCCGGCGGGCCGAACGGTGGTCATGCCCGAGCAGGCGCTTTTATTCCTGGATCAGCTCCCAATCGGTCAATTTCGCGGCGTCGGTAAAAAGACGTTGCCCAAACTCACCGATTTGGGGGTCACGGATGGCAAGACCTTGCGCCAACTCAATCAGCAAACGCTAATCGATCTGTTCGGCAAGATGGGTTTTCTGCTCTATCAACATGCCCGTGGTGTGGATAATCGCCCGGTCGCGGTGCGTGATGCCAAATCGATCGGGAAAGAACGCACATATGGCGCCGTGTTGACAACTGAAGAGCAAGTTCAAAATCAGTTACAGTTCCTGGCCAATCTGGTCGCGACGGCGCTGCAAAAAGGCCAAAAGCACGGCAAGACAGTGGTGCTGAAAGTGCGCGATCGGGATTTTGAAACCCACACCAAACGGGTGACGATGGATCACTACATTCAAGACGAGGCGACAATATTAGCGGCGGCGCAAGAACTGTGGCAGCAAGAGAAACCCAGCGAGTTATTGATTAGGCTGCTCGGGATTACGGTGACGAATCTCGATCCGATTCAATATGAAAATATTGACCTGAATCTCAATCAATAGCTGTGAATGCTATGTTATACTCAAGTAGACTGTGGAGGAAATTGAGATGGCAACCAAGCATGAACAAATTCTAAATTATATCGCTGACCTCGCTGTCGGCGAAAAATATCAGTGCGTTCCATTGCCAAGGCTTTACGCGTCAGTGAAGGCACTGCATATCGTGCAATCAAGGACGCTGAAACCGCGGGCATTGTGTCCACGATTGAACGCGTAGGGACGATTCGGATCGAACAAAAGCCCGCTAATCCGGACGATCAACTCAGTTTTGCGGAACTGGTTGAGATGCTCGATGCACGCGTTCTTGGCGGTGAGTCCGGCTTGAATAAGCGCTTGAATAAGTTTGTGATTGGGGCCATGACCAAGGCTGCGATGGGGCCATATATCACCCAGAACTCACTGATGATTGTGGGGAATCGGGAAGAGGCCCAACAGTTGGCACTTGAAAATGGGGCTGCAGTGTTGATTACCGGTGGCTTTGAAACCAGTCAGGCTGTGATTCAATTGGCCAATGAACTGGCGCTACCAGTGCTGCAGACCAATAACGATACCTTTACAGTGGCGACACTGATTAACCGCGCATTATCGGATCAAGCCATCAAGCAAGATATTGTGACGGTTGCCAGTGTCTATACGCCTAAGTTACAATTGGTCGTCTTGCATCCAGAAGATACCGTGGCAGATTATCAACAACTGTCGCCTGTGACTGTTCCTGTGGTAACCAATACCGGCCGTTTGGTTGGGGTAGTGACGCCAAAAGATGTTGCGGGTAAAAAGCCATCGATGTTGATCGATCGGGTGATGCAACGTGATCCGCTGACGGTGAAGCCGTATCTCAGTGTGGCAACGGTGAGTCATACCATGCAGGGCAATGGCGTCGAACGCCTCCCCGTGGTGGATGACAGTTGGCAACTTCTCGGCATGGTGACACAGCGGGCAATCGCTAATAGCCTGAGTGGTACTGCACACCAAGGCACCAGTGATGGCACGTTTGCCGATCAGGTGGCGCAACAAATTGAGGCCGCCGATCTTTCGGGGAATAACTATCAGTTCCAGCCACTGCCAATGATGACCAATAGCTTAGGGGCGCTGAGTTTCGGGGTCCTTACCGAGGTTGTCAATCAAGCGGTCACCGCCTTTTTGGGCCACAATCAATATCAGAATGTGTTGGTGGAGCAGATGGCCTTGAATAACTTTCGGCCGGTGCCGTTGGAGTCGCGGGTCAACTTGGCGATTACCGCACTCGAACTCAATCGCAGTCATGCCAGTCTCGATGTCGATCTGACCAGTGATGGTCGCCGCATCGCGAAAGCTGTCGTGACTTGCCAATTATTAGAGAGGAACTAATCGATGACAATTCAGCAAGATATTTTTAACGCAATCGAACAAAATGACGTGATCATCATTCACCGTCACGAACGGCCCGATCCCGATGCATTGGGATCACAGGTCGGCCTGGCGACGACGATTAAGGCAACTTTCCCTGACAAGTCGGTCTATGCCGTGGGCGATGGTGACGTTGGCAACTTGTCATGGTTGGCTGAGATGGATGAAATCCCAGACGAAACCTATCGCGATGCCTTGGTGATTGTGACGGACACCGCAGATACACCGCGGGTCGCTAATCAACGCTACAACATGGGCAAGATGTTGATCAAAATCGACCACCATCCCAATGACGATCCATATGGGGACATCACGTGGGTGGACACAACGGCCAGCTCGACATCCGAACTGTTGATGAGCTTCATCGATAGTATGGATGGCAAGTTGAAGTTGGTTGCACCTGCCGCTCGCCTGTTTTATGCCGGGATTGTGGGTGACACGGGACGCTTCATGTTCAATAACACCACCCCACATACCTTAGAAACGGCCGCTAAGTTGATCAGTTATGATTTTGATCCGACTGCTGTGAATCAGAAGATGAACGAAATTACGCTGAGTCAAGCACGGTTACAGGGTGAAGTGTTTGAGAACCTGCATATCGAGCAGGGCGGTGCCGCATACACCATTATCACGCGGCAGCGCATCAAGGAGCTTGGCCTGGAAGATGACCAGGTTCAAGCCGCGGTTAACACCCCCAGTCGGTTGGGCAATGTGTTAGCCTGGATGCTGTTTGTGGAACAGGTTGATGGCACTTATCGCGTCAACCTGCGCTCCAAAGGCCCCATCATCAACGAGTTGGCTAAGGCGCACAATGGCGGTGGTCATCCACTGGCCAGCGGTGCCAAAGCGGCTGACAAACAAGAAATTGACCAGATGGTGCAAGAATTAATCACCATCGCAACAAATTACGAGAAAGAGTGACGAATGGATAATCAATTTAAGCAATACCAATTACCAGAAACAATGATTCAGGCACTGACCAAGATGGATATTGTAAACCCAACCCCGATTCAGCAGCAGGTAATTCCCGCTGTTTTACGTGGTGAAAGTGTCATTGGGCAGAGTCAAACCGGTAGTGGGAAGACACATGCCTTCTTAGTGCCAATCATCAGCCGAATCAATGCCGATAGTGATACCGTTCAAGCAGTAATCACGGCACCTAGCCGTGAACTCGCCAACCAGATTTATTCGGTTGCGAGCCAGCTGCTCGATAAGGACTCACCAATTCGCATCAGTCGTTTCGTCGGGGGTACCGATAAGGCCCGCCAAATCGATAAGCTGAAGCGTCAACAACCACACGTTGTGATCGGGACACCGGGGCGGATTCTCGACCTGATCGATGCCAACGCATTGAAGAGTTACACGGCTAACACTTTTGTTGTCGATGAAGCGGATATGACACTCGACATGGGTTTCCTGAACACAGTCGATAAGATTGCGTCCACCTTCCCAGGTCAGTTGCAGATGCTGGTGTTCTCAGCTACCATTCCACAAAAGTTACAGCCGTTCCTGAAGAAATATATGGCCAATCCGACCGTGTTTGAAATCAAGCCACAGAGCGTGATCGCCGACACGGTTGAAAACTGGTTGATTGCCGTGAACAGTCGTGATCGCAACCAATTGATCTATCAATTGCTGACAATTGGCCAACCATTCTTAGTGCTGATTTTTGCGAATACCAAAACCAGCGTCGACAAGATTCATGCTTACCTGACAGATCAGGGGCTCAATGTCGCTAAGATTCATGGGGACGTGCCACCACGTGAACGCAATCGCATCATGAAGGAAGTCGCAGACCTCAAGTATCAATTCGTCGTGGCAACCGATTTGGCCGCTCGTGGGATCGATATCAAGGGTGTCTCTCATGTCATCAATGCCGAAATTCCAGCCGACAATGAATTCTTCATTCACCGTGTCGGTCGGACCGGCCGTAATGGCATGTCTGGAACAGCGATTACGTTATACATGCCAGGGCAAGAAGCACAGATTGCGGAATTGGAACACTTGGGCATCAAGTTTGAACCCAAGTCCATCAAAAACGGCGAGATTGTGGACGGGTACGATCGCAATCGCCGGGTCAACCGCAAGCCCAAGCAAGAAGAATTGAGCCAAACCATTCAGGGGCTGGCCAAGAAGGAAAAGGCCAAGCACAAGCCCGGTTACAAGAAGCGTGTGCAAAAGGCGATTTCTGAAGAACGGCGCAAGAACTCACGGATTGCAAAACGTGAAGCGTTGCGTGCGTCCAAGAAGGCCAACAAGAGCCGTTAGCTCGCTTGCACTTCTTTGCTAAAACTTTTATAATGAAACACGAATCAGGATATACGCGTTTGCACTGCCCACTGTTCAGAAAGAGAATCATAGCTGCGAGATTCTCAGTCGGTGTGACGCGCGCTCCCTGTTTTGACAAGTGAACGAGACAAATGAAGTGGTAAACGATAAACATCGTTGCAAACAAGGTGGTACCGCGCGTGAGCGTCCTTGATATTGCAGCGGTGTTTTTATTTTGGAGGGATAGCAGTGAAACAACTCAGTAGTGGCGAAATTCGCCAGATGTTTCTAGACTTTTTTAAGAGCAAGGGACATGCAATTGAACCCAGTGCATCATTAGTACCAGTGGATGATCCAACCCTTTTGTGGATTAATTCCGGTGTGGCCACCCTCAAGAAGTATTTTGACGGCTCCGTCGTGCCCGAGAATCCCCGAATTACCAATGCGCAAAAATCGATTCGGACAAACGATATCGAAAACGTCGGTAAGACCGCACGGCATCTGACTTTCTTTGAAATGCTCGGGAACTTCTCCGTCGGTGATTACTTCAAGGAACAGGCGATTCCGTGGGCCTGGGAGTTCTTGACCAGTCCCCAATGGCTGGCACTCGATCCCGCTAAGTTGTACGTGACCGTTTATCCTAAAGATACAGAAGCTAAGCGCATCTGGCATGATGTCGTTGGCTTGAGTGATGATCATATTTTTGAAGTGGAAGATAACTTCTGGGATATCGGTGAAGGCCCAAGTGGTCCAGACTCCGAAATCTTCTATGATCGTGGTCAATCCTTCAACAATGTGGCAGACGATGACCCTGAAAATTATCCTGGTGGCGAAAATGAACGCTACCTTGAAATCTGGAACATCGTGTTCTCTGAATTCAATCACTTACCAGATGGCCGCTACGTGGAACAACCACATAAGAACATTGATACCGGGATGGGCTTAGAACGCCTCGTCGCTGTGATTCAGGACGCCAAGACCAATTTTGAAACCGATCTATTCATGCCAATTATTCAGGCGACCGCTAAGCTCAGCGATCACCGCGAATACGGCAAGAATGCGGCAGACGATGTGTCATTCAAGATTATTGCCGACCACGCACGGACAGTCACATTTGCTATCGGTGACGGCGCGTTACCAAGTAATGAAGGCCGTGGCTACGTGCTGCGGCGCTTGATTCGTCGGGCTGTGTTGAATGGCAAGAAGTTGGGCATTGAGCAGGATTTCTTGTATCAATTAGTGCCCGTCGTTGGCGATATCATGAAGAGTTACTATCCAGAAATTCTGGATAACCAAGCCTTCATTCAAAAGGTGATTCGGTCTGAAGAAGCCCGTTTCCGTGAAACTTTGGATGCTGGGGTTAATCTGTTGAACCAGATTATTGATGGCTTAAAGGCCGAGAACAAGACCCAAATTGCCGGTGAAGAAGCCTTCAAGTTGTTTGATACCTTTGGCTTCCCCGTTGAAATGACTGCTGAATACGCTGAAGATGAGGGCATGAGTGTCGATATGGATGGCTTCAAGGCCCAAATGGAAGCACAACGCCAACGTGCTCGTTCCGCTCGTTCCGATGATCAATCCATGGGGAGTCAAAACGAATTATTGATGGACATCAAGACGGAAAGCAAGTTTGTCGGTTACACTGAATTGAGCGACAAGCATGCCAAGTTGATGGACATCATTACCGCGGACAAAGCACTGGACAGTCTGGATCATGGGACAGCGCAACTGTTATTTGACGAAACACCATTTATGCCGAAATGGGTGGCCAAGTGGCCGATCACGGGGATATCAAGTTGATCGATGGCACCGTGGTTGCTCACGTAACCGATGTTCAACACGCACCAAACGGCCAGAACCTGCACACCGTTGATGTTGTGGGTGAACTCAAGGTCGGCCAAACCTATTGGCTCGAGGTCGAAGCAGAACGCCGCAATAAGATTTCAAAGAATCATACGGCGACGCATTTGCTCGATCAAGCCTTGCGGATGGTACTTGGCGAACACACGCATCAAGCGGGTTCATTGGTTGAACCTGACTACCTGCGTTTTGACTTCACTAATTTTGGTCAAGTGACCCCAGAACAACTGCAAGAAGTGGAACGCATTGTTAATGAACAGATCTGGGCAAGCCTGCCAATCAGTGCGATTGAAACTGACATTGAACACGCCAAGCAATTGGGCGCTATCGCGATGTTTGGCGACAAGTACGGCGATATCGTGCGGGTGGTTTCCATCGGCGATTTCAACAAGGAATTCGATGGTGGGACACACCCAAGCAACACCAGTGCACTCGGTCTGTTCAAGATTACATCTGAATCCGGGATTGGTGCCGGTGTTCGCCGGGTTGAAGCCGTCACATCACGTGAAGCCTTCGAATACCTCAACCAGCAACAGGCCTTGTTGAACGATACCGCGCATGAATTGAAGGTCGATCAGATCAACAAGACGCCACAGAAGGCTGCACAATTACAGGCAGACTTGAAGGCGGCCCAAAAGACAATTGAAGGTCTCCAGGCACAATTAGCGGCACAAGCGGCCGCTGGGATTTTTGATTCTGCTGAAACGGTAGGGGAGCTGACCTTGATCGCCCAAGCCGTCAAGGTTGCCGGGATGAATGAATTGCGGCAATTGGCTGATGAATGGAAACAAAAGAATGCATCAGATGTGCTGGTCTTAGCAACTGCCGTCGATGGCAAGGTGAGTCTGTTGGTTGGTGCCAATAAGAATGCCAACGACCACGACGTGAAGGCTGGTCAATTGATTAAGCAAATCGCACCAAGCGTTGGTGGCGGTGGCGGTGGTCGTGATGACCTCGCCCAAGCCGGTGGTAAGAAGCCAGATGGGATTTCTGCCGCCCTCAACATGGCAAAAACAATTTTACTGGGCTAATTCAGAGTCGATGATTGTACTTTGAGAGCGTTTCAAGTAAAATATAAGATGAATTGGGCAGAATAGAGGTGTTAAGAATGAGCACATTAGATCAAACCGTCCACTTTGATTTTCGGGATAACAATCCTAAGAATGTTCGTGAAACATTAGAGACCGTGTATGCGGCACTTGAAGAAAAAGGGTATGACCCCATCAATCAAATCGTGGGCTACCTGATTTCGGGAGATCCTGCGTACATTCCACGCTACAACGATGCACGAAGTCTTATTCGGAAGCACGAGCGTGACGAAATCATTGAAGAATTGGTTCGTCATTACCTGAATAAGGAGAAAGCATAATGCGGCTTATGGGTCTGGATGTGGGATCACGCACAGTCGGCGTCGCCATCAGCGATCCGCTGGGCTGGACCGCACAAGGACTTGAAATTATCCGTATTAACGAAGATGAGGCCATTTTTGGTCTCGATCGTGTGGCTGAACTCGTTGCGCAGTACGAGGTGACTGGTTTTGTTCTGGGCTTGCCTAAGAACATGAACAACACACAAGGGCCTCGTGCGGAGAAGGCGAGAGAATACGGTCAGATGTTGGTCGACAAATTCGGTTTACCGATTGATTTTGTCGATGAACGCTTAACAACGGTCGAAGCATCCCGCATGCTCATTGAGCAAGCGGATGCGAGTCGCAAGCGCCAAAAACAAGTGATCGACAAGTTAGCTGCACAGATGATTCTTCAGGGCTACTTGGATGGCAAAGGTAAGTTAACAAAAGAATAATAATTGGTAGGCGATTGCCACCACTAAAGGAGGGTCAGTCATGGCTGATGAACATTTACAACCAGGTGAAGACGAACAATTGATCACCTTAATTGACGATAAAGGGAACGAAGAACTCTATCAAGTTTTGTTCACTTTTGATTCCGAAGATTATGGTAAGAGCTATGTCTTGCTTTACCCACAAAGTGCTGAAGACGACGAGGAAGTTGAAATTCAAGCTTTCTCCTTCACACCAGACGAGAATGGCGATGCGAGCCAAGGCGACCTGTATCCCATTGAAAACGATGACGAATGGGCAATGATTGAAGAAGTGTTGAACACATTCTTAGCGGATGACGATTCACACTTGGAAGACAAGTAAATCAAACCATTTTTCGACAAAAGAGACTGTGATTGCCCAAGTGGGTGGTTACAGTCTCTTTCGTTGTGTTGTGGATTGCTAAACGGAAATTGTCGATTATAAACGCGCTCCACAAGGCAAAAAATTCCGTTTAGCGCATCTTTGCCGAAACCACAAACCAGCTTCTGGCAAAGATATTGCTAATCCTCATGTTTACGCGCCTTTTGTCACGCTCTGGCACATTACGTGTTTTCATGGTAAAATAAGCCGTTGATACACTCAAGGAGGACGTTTTTGGCAGAGCAAAAAGACGGTTTAAAGCCGTTATCGCGGGTAAAAGTTACACAATCGTGGGTCCCGGTTCTCAGGCTCACTTTGAAACAGTGACGCAACTCTTAAATGAACAACTGACACAAATCCACCGACTCGACCCGAAGTTATCGCGCGAGGAGGCAGCAATGCTACTGGCATTTAATGCGCTATCTGATCAGGTCAATCAATTGGCTCACGATCAGAATCAAGCAGATTAGAGGACTTTGGGATAGATGCTTTCGATACTAATACTTTTAACTTTGGCATATTTTTTCTACTCAGGTGCACGCAGAGGACTCTACATGCAGCTGTTCAATACCTTGGGCTATGCGTTGAGTTTCGGCGTGGCCTATTTGTTGGCTGATGGTTTGGGCAAGCAATTGACTCTCGTTGTGCCATACCCATCCGCAACGGAGCAGAGCACGTTTACGTTCTTTACCAATCAGGTGGGCTTAACGCTCGACGCTGCGTTTTATCGTGGCTTTGCCTTTGTGTTTATCTTTGGCATCGGCTGGTTGGTGACGCGGTTTGTGGCGCTTTGGTTCCATCAGCTCACGTATGCGGGCCACAATCCACGACTCAGCTGGATACTGGGCGGCTTGCTCAACTTGCTGGTCGGATACCTGATTGTCTTTATGATCTTGTATCTGCTCGCGTTGATTCCAGTTGCAGGCATTCAAAGCGGGCTGCAAAACTCGCTCCTGGCACGCCTGATTGTGCGCTATAGCCCAGGTTTAACCAATCTCTTTACGCAGTGGTGGATTATTGCCGCGTAGTTCAATCATAATAGTCCGTCAAAAAGGTTGTGCGCAAAACGGAAGATGTTTTGGCACAACCTTTCCGTATTTTATTAACAAGAAAACAGTGGTGAATGATGAATAAAAAATACTAGATATTCTCGAATTTAATCGCATCCAGCAGACGTTGCAGAGCTATATTGTGACGGCTGTGGGGTTTGATATGGTTGCCCAGCTCAAACCCGTGAGTGACGCGCTCACGATGCAAACCGCGTTAGATGAAACCGCAGACGGGGTCACCATTTTACGTCTCAAGGGTGGTATTCCCGTGCCGATGCTTGAAAACATTCGCCCGGCACTCAAGCGGGTCGATATCGGTGCCGTGCTCAATGGGCAGGAACTCGCTGGCCTGAGTCGCATTCTTTCGACTGTTGCCGCGGTGGATCGCTTCTTGGTCGATCTGCAAGATAACGTTGATCTGCGTCAGGTGTATCAATTGCAAGATCAATTGACCGCCGTACCGGCACTAGCCAAAGCATTACGCACGGCCGTGGATGAAGATGGTCGCATTCTGGATGATGCCAGTGCCCATCTGCGCGGTGTGCGCCAACAGATCAAGCGCCTAGAAAATGATATTCGCAAGCGTCTGGAAGGGTACACGCGTGGCAATTCTGCCAAGTACCTGAGTGATCCGATTGTGACGATTCGGGATGACCGTTACGTGATTCCCGTACGGGCCGAATATCGGAATCAGTTCGGTGGTGTGGTCCACGATCAGAGTGCGACCGGACAGACGCTGTTCATCGAACCGCAAGCAGTTGTGGATATGAACAATCAGTTGCGCGAAGCACAGATTGAAGAAAATACCGAGATCAATCGGATTTTGGCTGAACTCTCGAATCAGGTTGCACCATATACCAGTGAGTTGGCCGATAATGCCAATATCTTAGGTCATTTTGACTTTATCAATGCTAAAGCAAAGTATGCGCAACAAATGAAGGCCACAGAGCCATTGATCAGTGACAGCAATTTCGTGAATCTGATCGATGCGCGGCACCCCTTACTCGATCCCAAGCAAGTGGTTGCCAATACGATTACAATCGGTGAGAAGTATCAGGCCATTGTGGTCACTGGGCCAAACACCGGTGGGAAGACCATCACACTGAAGACCTTGGGATTGATTCAGTTGATGGCCCAATCGGGTTTATTTATTCCCGCAACGGAAGAGAGTACGGTCGGTATCTTCAGTCAGGTGTTCGCTGATATCGGTGACGAACAGTCGATTGAACAGAACCTGAGTACATTCTCCTCACACATGCAAAATATTACGCAGATTCTGGCGGATTTGGACGACAAGAGCTTAGTCCTGTTTGATGAATTGGGCGCCGGGACTGACCCTCAAGAGGGGGCAGCACTAGCGATTGCCATCCTGGATCAAGTGGGGGCAATTGGGGCCTATGTGGTTGCCAGCACGCATTATCCCGAACTCAAGTTATACGGTTACAATACACCGGGGACCATCAATGCCTCCATGGAATTCGATGTCACCACCTTGCAACCGACCTATCGCCTGTTGATCGGGGTGCCAGGGCGCAGTAACGCGTTTGATATCTCCCTGCGTTTGGGCTTGAATCCGGATATTGTCAATCGCGCAAAGTTATTGATCAGTGATGACAGCCACGAGCTGAACAATATGATCAGTGACCTCGAAAACCAGCGCAATGCGGCCGAAAGCGAGTATCGCGATTTGACGAAACAGTTGGCGGATGCGCAGAAGTTGCATCAAGAACTACAAACTGCTTATACCACGTTGCAAGAAGAACGCGACAAGCAAGTGGCACAAGCTAAGCGGCAGGCCAACCAAATCGTTGAAAATGCCGAGGTTAAGGCAGATAAAATCATCAAGGATTTGCGTCAGATGCAACTGGATAACGCCGGTAGCATCAAAGAAATCAATTGATTGATGCCAAGACAGGGCTGCGGCAGTTGCGTCAAGAAGAGGCGCCACTGAAGAAGAACAAGGTGCTGAAACGCGAAAAGGCCAAGCAGTCATTCAAGGTTGGCGACGAGGTCATGGTGACCAGCTATGGTCAAAAAGGGACCTTGCTCGAACAACTGGATAAGACGCACTGGCAGGTCCAACTCGGGATTCTGAAGATGAAAGTTGCGACGACTGATCTTCAAAAAGCACAGGTGGAAAAGAGTCAGCCTAAGCGTCGTGTCGCTACGGTGCGTGGCGGCATGAATAGTGGCCCATCCACCACGCTTGATCTGCGCGGTCAGCGCTATGATGAAGCAATGGCCAACTTGGATAGTTATATCGATGCTGCCTTGCTGGCCGGCTATCCCCAGATCACTATTGTGCATGGTTTGGGCACGGGTGCGATTCGCAATGGGGTCACGCAGTACTTGAAGCGCAACCGCCAAGTTAAAAAATTTGGCTTTGCCCCTCAAACTCGGGTGGCTCCGGCGCGACCATCGTTGAATTCAAGTAGTAAACAGGGCGTTTGCACAACTGCGTTAAACGCGGTATACTTGTGGTTACAAAAAGTAAGGGGGTATTTCAAATGGTTCAAGCTGTTACAGATACAGATTACAAAGCAGAGACCGATTCAGGCGTTGTCCTGACTGATTTTGGGCAACATGGTGTGGTCCTTGTCGGATGCAAAGTCCTGTCATCGAAAAGCTGTCTGAAAGCCGCGATGATGTGAAGTTCGTCAAGATGGACGTTGATGCCAATCCAGAAACCCCACAATCTTTTGGGATTATGGCGATTCCAACAATGATCATCAAAAAAGATGGCGAAGTTGTCGAGAAGTTAGTTGGTTATCACACCAAGGAACAACTCGAAGAAGCATTGGCTAAGTACACGGCCTAATGGTGTCTCAATCAGAAAGAGGTTACGGCAATTGTCGTGACCTCTTTTTTGTGGGCGATTGATCAAAATACCTGCACTTGCGAAATCTATAAATAGCGGAAAATCCTGGAAAATTGATTGTAATTACTTGCTTTCAGCTCAAAATGAGCTCATCTAACAAAATGTTAGGTGATTGAGAGGCGAAACAGTTTAGCAATTTCCAGAAAAACTATAATGGTCAAGAACTTAAAAATAAATGGGGTGGGGAAGCGTGATCGCCAAATTAAAACAATTGTGGCACAACGCGACATTTCAGTTCGTTTTTGGACTATCGCATATTTTTTCATTTTGATGGCGCTCGTATATCTGTACAGCTACAGTGGCATCAACAACAGCAAGTTTATCTATAATGAATTCTAGTGGAGGGGAGTCGCTTATGGTCGACAATATTATTCATGCAATTGATCAGGTTGCCACTGATCAACCCAACCAAATCGCATATGTTTACGGAGACAACCAATACACATATGCCACACTCAAAGCAGACTCAGATCGGTTAGCTAATTTCTTCAGTCAGGTATTACCAGAGAAGGCACCAATCATTGTCTATGGTGGGCAAACATTCGAAATGATTACAACCTTCTTGGGTCTGTCTAAGTCAGGTCACGCGTATATTCCAATCGATACGCACAGCCCTAGCGAACGGATTACTCAGGTGCAAGAGGTTGCCGGCTCACCAGCCATTATTGCGGTTGAACCATTACCCATTGAAGTACCCGATGTGCAAATTATCGATGCTGCATTACTTCAAGAGGCTGTTAAGACGGGCAATCCTAATTACGATGCAAGTAAGCAAGTGAAGGGTGACGATAATTACTACATCATCTTCACCAGTGGGACGACTGGTTTCCCTAAGGGGGTTCAAATCAGCCACAGCAACTTGCTCAGCTATGTGAACTGGAACGTGGATGACTTCGGGTTGAAGCCTGGCGTCGTTGCCATGTCGCAACCACCATATTCATTTGACTTATCCGTTATGGATCTGTATCCAACATTAGTACTGGGTGGCACACTGAAGGCTATTCCAAAGCAAGTGACTGACAACTTCAAGCGCCTGTTTGAGGTCTTGCCAGAACTGGGCTTGAACGAATGGGTGTCAACACCATCATTTGTTGAAATTGCCTTGCTCGATCCTAATTTTGATCAAGCACACTATCCAGACCTGAGTCACTTCTTGTTCTGCGGTGAGGAACTGACCAACAAGACCGCTGTTGCCTTGAACACACGATTCCCAAATGCAGCAGTTTACAATACTTATGGCCCAACCGAAGCCACAGTTGCGGTCACCGGGATGCAAATCACATCAGAAATTACTGCCAAGTATGATCGCTTGCCTATCGGGTATGCTAAGGCGGACACAACAGTCTATGTCGTTGATGAAGCCGGTAAGAAGGTCGCACCTGGTGTTGAAGGCGAATTGATGATTGTTGGCCCAAGTGTTTCAAAGGGCTATCTCAACAATCCCGAAAAGACAACCAAAGCCTTCTTTGATGCAGATGGTCATGCCGGCTATCGCACAGGTGATTTGGTGACCATGGATGAAGATGGGTTAGTCTTCTATCGTGGGCGGACTGATTTCCAGGTTAAGCTTCACGGGTATCGGATTGAGCTGGAAGACATCGATCACAACCTTGCGCAGGTCAAGGAAGTTAAACAAGCTACCACCGTTCCGCGTTATGACAAGGAGCACAAGGTGACGCAATTGATCGCCTATGTGGTCCCTCAGACATCCCCGGTCGATAACGCGATGGCCTTGACCAAAACAATTAAGGCCGAACTAGGCGAGTTAGTGATGGAGTATATGATTCCACAACGAATCGTGTACCGTGACGCACTGCCACTGACGGCAAATGGGAAGGTCGATCGCAAGGCCTTGATTGCCGAGGTTAACCCGCATGCTTAATTTACAACCTTATGAAAATCCGATGTACTTTGTCTACCTCCTGATCGGCTTGGTGCCCGTCATTATCGGTATGTTCCACGGCCGCCGACACCGCATCTATGAGAGCATCTTTTCACTGTTCTTTCTGGTATTGATTTTTGATGCTGACAAATGGCCGCAAGGTAAGGCACTTATCTTGTACATCGCGTATAACACGTTATTGGTTTGGCTCTATGCCAAGTACCGCACCAAGGAGAACTCAAGCAATAAGACCTGGGTCTTCTACATGGCGGTTATCTTGGGGATTGCACCCTTAACGGTGGTCAAATTCACACCACTGTTTTCCACGCACCCTTCGTTATTAGGCTTCTTAGGGATCAGTTACCTGACCTTCAAAGTGGTCGGCATGATCATGGAACTGCGTGACGGTGCCATCAAAGAAGTTAATTTTGTTCGATTCCTGCAATTCTTGCTGTTCTTCCCGACCATCTCAAGTGGGCCAATCGACCGTTACCGGCGTTTCCTAAAGGATTACGATTCAGCCCCAACACCTGAGAAGTATACGGAACTTTTCAGTAAGGCCATCCATTATCTGATGCTTGGCTTCCTGTACAAGTTCATTCTGGGCTATCTGTTCGGGACGCTGTTGTATCCACACTATGAGCATCTCGCACTTCTCGCACACGGTAATTTCTTAGGCCTGTCATGGCCGTTGGTCGGTGTCATGTACAGCTATTCCATGTATCTGTTCTTTGACTTTGCGGGTTACAGCTTGTTCGCCGTTGCGATCTCCTATCTGATGGGGGTCGAAACACCAATGAACTTCAACAAGCCGTTCATCTCATACAATATCAAGGACTTCTGGAATCGTTGGCACATGAGCTTGAGTTTCTGGTTCCGTGATTATATCTACATGCGGTTTGTCTTCTTCATGATGAAACACAAGTGGGTCAAAAGCCGCGTGGTCACCGCCGCGATTGGTTATTTCGTTCTCTTCGGGATTATGGGGATTTGGCACGGTGAAACTTGGTATTACATCGTCTACGGGCTGTTCCATGCCTTGTTGATCAACTTGACGGATGCTTGGATTCGCTTCAAGAAGAAGCACAAGGATTCATTGCCAAGTAACAAGTTCACTTACGCCTTATCTGTATTCTTGACCTTTAACACGGTCTGCTTCTCGTTCTTGATTTTCTCAGGATTCTTAGACAAACTCTGGTTCCACTAAAAATAAAACTAAGTGAGGTAACATATTATGGCTGATGAAGCGATTAAAAATGGTGTCATTGAAGCGTTAGAAGACTTGACAGGTTCTGACGAAGTTGCAACAGACTTGGACCTTGATTTATTTGAAACCGGCTTGCTGGATTCAATGGGGACTGTGCAATTATTACTGGAACTTCAAAATCAGTTCGGTATCGATGTGCCCGTTTCAGAATTCGATCGTAACGAATGGTCCACACCAAACAAAATTATTGCGAAAGTAGAAAGTATGCAATGAAAATAAATAAGACCATTTGGCGGGTGCTCGGCCCCTTAGCCATTGCTGCGGTCTTAGTACTGGGACTGCTGCTTTTGCCGTTTAGCTTCGGCACCCCCAGCCAATCAACGATGAGTAAAGCAGCGACATCTCTTTCTGATAATGTTTTGAAGGGGCAACGAATCAAGAATGCCGCTGCCAAAGACAATTATGTGCCGTTTATCGGTTCATCTGAACTGTTGCGGATGGATAGCTTCCATCCCTCTGTTCTGGCCCAGAAGTACCACCGTGATTACACCCCATTCCTGCTCGGGAAGGCCGGCACGCAATCATTGACCCATTTCCTGTCCATGAATGCGATGACGAATATGACCGGGAAGAAGGCCGTTGTGATCATTTCACCACAGTGGTTTGTGAAACAAGGGGTCAATAAGAACATGTTCGACTTCTTCTACTCACCCGCTCAGGTGGCGTACTTTGTCGAACATGCCAAGAACAATACCGCGGACCGTTATGCGGCTTCACGGATGTTGGACTTTCCTTCCGGGAGTTCAGATGGGACCGTCGAGGATGCCCTGAAGAATATCGCGTTGGGCAAACCAATCACGGGGTACCAACGAGCTTATATCACTGACTTTAAGGCCAACATGCTCGACCACGAAGATGCCTTATTCTCACAGATTGCACCGGGTAGTAACCAAGCTACTATCGATAAGGCGGCAAAAGCCTTACCAGCTGACTACAACTTCGGTACGCTCGATCAGTTAGCCATCAAGATTGGGAAGAAAGAAACTGCTGGTAATCCGTATGAAATCAAGAACAGTTTCTACAACCAGCGTGTGAAATCACATATCAAGCGGCTCAAGGATTCTCAAGAGAACTTTGATTATCGTTATTCACCTGAATTTTCTGACTTCCAATTGTTGCTGAACACGATGGCCAAAAGAAGATGGACGTCATGTTCGTCATTCCGCCAATCAATGCGCGTTGGGCTGATTACACTGGCCTCGATATGAACATGATCAACGACTTTACCCGCAAGATTGAGTATCAATTGCGGTCTCAAGGCTTCGAGCATATTCTCGATTTGACACAAGATGGCGCGGAACCTTACTTCATGGAAGATACGATTCACATTGGCTGGCGTGGCTGGCTCAAGATGGATCAAAGTGTCGCACCATTCTTGAAGGACTTGAAGGCTGATCCTCAGCACTACAAGATGAATAATCACTTCTACACCAAATCTTGGCAAAACGCCAAGGCACCGGTGAAAGTTGACTAGTCGCGTGTGAACGCGTTTGGTCTCGACAACAAAAAGAAAGCATCTGTGACGCCCTGTAAAAGGGGAATCACAGATGCTTTCTTTTTTAGTTGAAATTAAGATTAGTCGACGAGATCATCAATCAAAGGGGATGCCATTGGTTGCGCCTCTTTTGGATCGAGGCCAACAATCAGTTCAACACTGTGCCGCTTGGCGTCGGGTTGGCTATTGGCTTCCACAACAATACCCAAATCTTGTTGGAGAAGCTGAGCCAAGAAACCGGCTTCAAGTTGAAAGTCGGGTTGGTCAATATGATCCAGGCGTGCTTGGACAACATCACCGGTCAATTGGTAATGACGTTCAGCTTTCTTGCTGGAGAGCAGGCTGAGGGTCCCAAGCCCGGCCTGTTCAAAAAGCGCTGGCACATCCGCTTCTGCGGTGGGCAACTTGATCGCAAGCTCACGCCCCGCCCAATAGAGGATATTGGATTGCTGTTCACCCAAGAGGTCGGGCAGTAGTAAGTCGCGCAAGAAAGTTTGCCCAAAAAGTGGACTGGTGATTGTATTAGTACGCATTGCTGAATAATCTGATGACATAATTTACTCCTTTAATCCCCACTGTGGGGGCATTCTCCTGCTCATAAGTATATACGAAATCAACCATGAAAACAGCCGGACTTGAATTTTTAGTCGAAAAATTCCACAATAAAGGTTCAGACTTATCTAAGAGAGGACCTTTAGAAATGAACAAACAGCCAATTGGGTTTATTGACTCGGGTGTGGGAGGATTGACTGTCTTCAAAGAAGCACTCAAGCAATTGCCACACGAGAACATGATTTTTCTAGGGGACCAAGCACGCCTGCCATACGGTCCACGTCCGGCCGCACAAGTGGTCGATTTTACTTGGCAAATGGTCAATTTTTGCTCAAAAAGGACATCAAATTACTGGTGATTGCCTGTAACACGGCGACCGCTGCAGCCCTTGATATCGTGAAGTCACAGCTGCCTATTCCTGTTGTTGGGGTGATTCTCCCCGGTAGTCGCGCCGCCCTCAAGGTGACCAAGAACAAGCACTTAGGTGTCATTGCGACCGAGGGAACCGTGCGCTCAGATGCCTATGCGCGGACAATTCATCAAAAAGATGCCGCGGTCAAAGTGACCAGTCTGGCAGCACCCAAGTTTGTGCCCGTTGTCGAGAGCAACGAATATCGTTCGCCAATTGCCAAACGCATTGTCATGGAAACCTTGGCGCCACTCAAACACGCGGGGCTCGACACGCTCATTTTGGGTTGCACACATTATCCATTGTTGCGACCATTGATTCAACGTGATGGGCGATGACATCACACTGATTGATCCCGGTAGCGAGACCGTGAGTGAAGTGTCCACCTTGCTGGATTATTTTGATATCGCAAACGATGACGTGACGGAACCAAAAATGCGCGAGTTCTACACCACAGGCTCACCAGAGATGTTTGAGCAGATTGCCCAGGATTGGCTTCAATTGGACCAATTGAACGCCCAACGTGCGGAGATCGAAGACTTACCGGTCACCTATCAACAACGCCGGTGTCGACCGTGGTTGTGGCCACGAAGAATGCGGGTAAAGCGCGTGAGTTTGCGGCGATGTTTGCTAAAGATGGGATTACAGTCAAGTCGCTGCTCGATTTTCCCGAACTCGAATCGGTCGCGGAAACTGGGACCACGTTTGAAGAGAACGCACGCCTCAAAGCTGACGGCTATGCACGGCAATTAGAGCTACCCGTATTAGCGGATGACTCAGGGTTACAAGTCGATGCGCTAGGTGGCCAACCAGGGGTCTTTTCAGCGCGTTATGCGGGGGATGGGCACAATGACGCCGCCAACAACGCAAAGCTCTTATCGGAGCTCTCAGAGGTGCCTGCCGAAGCGCGCACCGCTAATTTCCACACCACACTGGTGTTTGCCAAACCCAATCATCCTGAGCAGGATTTGGTCGTTGACGGGGGATGTATTGGGCCGCATTGTGGGCATTCCACGCGGAGACAACGGCTTCGGCTATGATCCATTTTTGAAGTCGAGGGCACGGATCAAACCCTGGCCGAGATGACGGCAGATGAGAAGAACGCTGTGAGCCATCGCGGTAATGCCATGCGGCAACTGGAACAACTATGGCGTGACTGGTACAGCAATCACGCATTGTGACACTAAAAGACGGAGGAGATACTCATGGAACTGGTTATTGTCAGCGATACGCACGGCGATCGGGCCATTCTCGAATCGATTCAACAGCAACATCCACACGCGGATGCTTACCTGTATGCGGGTGATTCCGAACTGGCTGCATCGGATTCAATTTTTGAAACCTATCAGGCGGTTCAAGGGAATATGGATTTTGATGCCTTCCCAATGACGCGCACGATTGAGGTGGCAGGGATTACGGTCTTTATGACTCATGGCCATCGCTTTGGGGTGAACTTTGACCTCACGCAACTGATTGCGGCGGGCCAAGAAGTGGGGGCGCAACTCATCGTCTTCGGGCACACGCATCAATTGGGCGTGGAGCGCCATGACAACATGGTCGTGCTCAACCCTGGCAGTATCAGTCAACCACGCGGTCAGTTTGCCGACATCGGTGGCACTTATGCTGTGGTGACAGGTAATCGGCATGCCTTGAACGTTCAATATCTGAATCGTCAATCACAGGTGCAGCCTGAGTTGAGCAGGACATTCACTCTGGTATAAACAAAAAACGCCGACACACATTGTGTCGGCAGTTTTTGTTTTAACTTGATAGATTTCGACTGGCCTATAAGAAGAATAACTTATAAACGGCAACCGCACAGATGGAAGCTAAGATTGGTGCCACAACGGGTACCCAGGCATAACCCCAGTCTGAATCGCCTTTATGGCGCAGTGGTAAGATAGCGTGCAGAATCCGAGGACCTAAGTCACGAGCGGGATTCAATGCGGGACCAGTTGGCCCACCTAATGAGGCAACCAATGTCATCACTAAGAAACCTAAAGCCATGTGAGCTGTTCCCAAGTTATCCTTGAAAAACGGTGCTTTGGTAATCCCTAAGGCACCGATGAAAAGAATGAATGAACCTAAGAATTCGTTGATGAAACCATTTAATTTGCTCTTAGTAGCATTGATGGTGCTGAATGTACCTAAGACGTGTTGGGTGTTGGTCGTCAAATCGTAGTGAGGCTTGTATGCCGCAACCACGAGTAATTGACCGACCATTGCTCCAGCAAATTGAACGAGGATGTAAGGCAGAACTTCTGCCCAAGGAAAGAGGCCAGAGAAGGCTAATCCAAGGGTGAAGGCCGGATTGATGTGGTTACCGGAAATACCACCGAACATCATGGCAGGGATCATAACCCCTGAACCGTAACCGACAGCGATGACTAACCAGTCAGAGCCGTTCCCCTTAGTTCCTTTTAAGTCAACGTTGGCCACTGAGCCATTCCCTAAAATAACCATAATAGCAGTACCAATGAACTCGGCAATTAAGCGCGTCCCCAAAGCGTAAGTCATAATAATCCTCCAATTAAATTTCTGGCAAAAAGCCGCATGAGAATATTCTATCAAGTTATGATGATATAGTAAATCTCTTTTACAGTTTCTGTAAAGGTTTCCGCTTACATTTGGTTTCTGACTGGAATCTTGTTAAGATAGCATTAGTGTAAAAGGAAAAGAGGATGCGAAGCCATGATTGATCCAGCGATTAACGCCATGATGATGTCGCACAAGGAACACTTTTTGATCCCCGGTGAAATGGTTGCCAGTGTGAGTGAAGAGAACAGATTATCTCATGCTTTCTTGGTGCTCACCAAGGTTCGTTACGCCCGGATTCCGGTCCTTGATCGCGATTCTAAGTTTAAGGGCCTGATATCCATGCCAATGATCACTGAAACCATGTTGGGCCTCGATAACTTGAGCTTGGCCCCTCTGGACGAGCTCTGTGTTCGCGATGTGATGGACACCAATGTTCGCACCATCGAGAATCCCTATGATGTCGAAAACGTGATGCATATTTTAGTTGATGATCCATTCATTCCCGTCGTCGCGCAAACCGGCGAATTCACCGGCATTGTGACACGGCGCGAGTTTATGAAGAGTTTTAACTTTGTCAGTCATAACTTGGATGAGTACTATGATTTGAAACTGAAAAAGCCATTGGAATAATGGCCACAAAAAAGAGGTTGTGACAACCCGCATGGGGTCGGTCACAGCCTCTTTTGCATTGATGCCCTTGCTCACATTTATTTGGCGTCGGGTTTGTCCAGGAATAGGGTGGCGAGAACCCCAATGACAACACTGACAATCGCCAGTCCGATGTCGAGGAGGCCAGAGGTGGCTTGCCAATACGGCACCATGCCGGTTTCAATCAGAATCACAATGGCAGCAATCACAATCCCGATGACGGCGTAATAAACCTGCGCTTCAAAATGTGCGAGTAGATAACCCATTAATTTGGCAATCAGAATCAGACCGATAATGGCACCGATCATGAAGGGGACCAGTAACGCCACACTCTGCAGTGCGACACCGGCTTCAGCAGTTTTACCACTGAGCAGCAATCGGGCCGCCGTGCCGATTTCACCGACCGCATTATAGATTGTGCCGTATTGGTCGATCACCATCAGCATGACGGAACCCGAAATGCCGGGAATTGCCATCAAGGACACGGAGAACAACCCAGCAAAGCCCATCGTGCCCCAATCCCCTAATGAATTGAGCTTGGTGAGCGCAATCATGTTCTCGGGTTCAGTGCCACCGAGTTTGGCCAAACCATAGATGGCTAAGAAGCCCAATACAACCAAGCCGACATATGCCCATTTGAATGGCACCTGGCGAACTTTACGCGCGATGAAGGGGCCAATTCCAATGACTAAACCGACAAAGAAGGCGTAACTTGGAATCGGCCAGCTGGTGGTAATCCATAAGACGGCCTTTGTCGATAACAGAATTCCAAGTACTGCGCCCAGCCCCACAGGCAATAGAAAGCGCATGTGAGCTTTGGGGTCATCACGAAAATGATTAACGGCGTCTAACAAGCGATCATATAAACCGACCACAACAGCAAAAATACTACCGGATAAACCGGGGGATAACCAGTGCGATACCGATGATGGCACCTTTAATGAAATTAAGCATAGGACCTCCTGAGGTGACGTGACTGTGCACGTATTGTGTGAAGTGATATGGGAAATATTGGGTGTCTGGTAAGGATGGTAAGAATAGATGCCTATTTGAGATTTAACTTGGGCTGCGGAATCGTGATGCCCGCCTGGGTGAGCGCGTTGAGATAGGCACTCAAGAAGGTGCGTTGCAGATTGAGTTGTTCCCCGTTTTCGGCGTACATCTGAATCTGATAGCTAAACGTGCCATCGGGATTAGCGGCTATTCCTAAGAGATCGGGTGCCTTGATGATGGTTTGATACTTTGGCACCAGATCAGTATTCACCTGGTTGATGACATCGGTGAGCTTGTGCACATCAACGTTGGGTTCAACCGGTAGACTGATTGAGACGAGCATGTTGTTGCGTGAACGATTGCTGACAATACTGATATTGCGGTTGGGAATGAAATTCATCGTGCCGTCCGCGCTTTTGATGATGGTTGTGCGGAGACCAACACTCGTAACCGTGCCCGAAATCTGATTCAGCTGGACACTGTCGCCAACATCTAACTGGCCTTCCAAAATAATAAAGAAGCCGGTCACGACATCGTTGACAAACCCTTGTGCCCCTAGCCCAATCGCTAAACTCAAGACCCCAGCCCCAGCAATCAGCGTGCCGACGGGAACACCGAGTGTGGAGAGAATGGCGTAGAAGTAGAAGAAGCCAACCAGGTAAGAAAAGGCATTGGTGGCTAAGGTCTCAATCGTCGAAATGCGACCACCTGCGAGTGCGCGCTTTGCTTGATAGCGCGTAAAGCTGTGGCGCAAGATGCGTTTGCCGATACGATTGATCAGCCAAAAAGAATGGTGAAAATAAAAGTTCAAAAACTAACGTCACAAAAGACGACAACATCGCGTCCCAATTGATTGAATCGATGTAGCGGCGCACCAAATTGGTCTGTTGCGCGAGGGTGTCGGTGGATGATTTTGCAAGTAACTGCACAAAAAGGCCTCCTAACTTGTCATTTCAGTGTAACAAAACCGAGCCATAAATTGAATAGCGTCGGTAATGATGATATTCTTAATATATTCAAGCCAAACGCGGCGAGGAGGATGAAAGATGACAGGTGGAGAAGTAGCAGGATTAATCGCGGCAATCGCGTTCTTAATCTTGGCAGTCGGCATTGCGATTTTCGTATTGCGGGTCGCAGCGGTCACCAAAGAAGTGAAACAAACCGTATCCGAGGTCAACAAGACATTGGATGTTGTGAACAGTGAAATGGGTGGGCTCACCCATGAAGTAGAGGGGTTGTTGGTCAAAGCCAATACCTTGCTCAACGATGTGAACGGGAAGGTTGCAACCATTGATCCTGTCTTCACCGCTGTTGGCGAACTCGGTGAGAGTGTATCCGCATTGAACAATTCAACCCGAAACTTGGTCACTCGAGTTTCCGGTGGGGTTGTGAACACAACCAAGGCAACAGTTGTCGCACGGGCTGGTCAAAAAGCCTACGCGATGTTTAAAAAGAATAAGACTGAACAACCAACCAAATAGGAGGGCATTAACATGGCAAAAATGGACATTTCTTACTCGGCTTTATTGTCGGTGGTGTAAGTGCATTAGCAGCGACCTATTTCTTAACCCCACAAACAAGTGAGGATTTGAAGGCACAAGCCAAAAAGAAGTTAGACAAACTTTCTGATCGTGCGGCTGACTATTATGATTTTGCAATGGAAGCCACCGAAGACCTGCGCGAAAACGCAAGTGGCGTTGTTGGTGATTTGAAGACCAAAGTGATGCCAACAGTCAGTGATGATGGCTTGAGCGATTTCGATGAACAAACCGCGCAGTTGCGTGACGAGCTCACCGCAACCCCTGAAGTTGCTGCCAACGATGACTTTGACGACATTGTCTTAGATGGTCAAAGTGCTTTTGTTCAAGCAAAGAATGATGATACGCCAGCAGCACCTGAATCAGCGGCTGCTGAACCAGAAGCTGCGGCAAGCCAAGCACCAGAAGCAGCGAGTGAAACACCTGACTCAGCTAAATAAACAAACTTTAGAAACGAAAAAGGAGTTGTGCCAGACCCGCAATGGGTCCAGCGCAACTCCTTTTGTTTGTCTGAAACGTGTTTCAAAAGGCAAAGCACCGGTTAGCTCATCTTTGCCGAAGCCACATATCAGCTTCTAGCCAAGATATTGCTAATCCTCATGTTTTAAGCGCCTTTTGTCGCACTCTAAACACGCTCCGCCCCCCAACAATCTTCGCCTAACAAAAACAAGCGCCAATTGCACAAATCGCAATTGTAGCGCTTGTCTCCGTTAGTACTCACAGCCAAATCGTGTGGCTTCGCACTCTAAACGTGCTCCCACCCCAACAATCTCCGTCTAACTCACTTTTCGCGCATGGCAGAACCCGCCATGCTACTCAAAGTCCGTTAGTACTCGATTGCTGACCGGGGATTGTCGCACTCTAGTCAATACGTGTGAATTCCTTGCTTGTGTGAGTGAAGCTTTCGGAACCAGTTTCAGTCACGTGGACACAGTCTTCAATCCGGACACCGGCAACACCAGGAATATAAATCCCAGGTTCGATTGAGAAGCACATGCCTGGTTCAAGTGTCATGTCGTTGCCTTCCATGATGGATGGGAATTCGTGGGTACTTGTCCCGATACCATGGCCCAGACGGTGGATGAAGTATTCACCGTAGCCGGCCTTGGTAATCACGTCACGCGCGATTTGTCGAGCTCTGCGGCAGTTAAGCCTGGCTTGATGGCTGCTTGAGCGGTTAATTGCGCTTCAAGACAGACGTCATAGATATCCTTGGCCTTACCAGTGACTTCGCCAAAGGCAACGGTCCGAGTGGCATCAGACATGTAGCCCTTGTTGTCGGTCCCTAAGTCAAACAGCACGAGTTCGCCTGGTTGCAACTTCGTCTTTTCTGGACCACCGTGAGGATTAGCAGCATCGGCACCGGCTTGCACAATGGTGTCGAAGCTCATGTTCATCACGCCTTCTTTCATCATGGCGTATTCAATTTCGGCCACGACTTCTTGTTCGGTGACGCCGGCCTTAATTGCGGCAAAGCCAGCAGCAAAGGCACGATCAGCCTGTTGTCCGGCTTCGACCATCAAGGCGATTTCATCAGGCGTTTTGAATAACTTCTGACCTTCTAAGAAACGAGATGCATCCGCAGGGAAGGCTGCTTGTGGGAAATTCTTCAAGATGGCTTCATAACGGAAAACGGGTAAGTCATCTTTTTCAATGGCCCAAAGCTTGGTGGTACTGGTTGCGGCATTGATGTGATCCGCAATTAACTTGAATGGTTCTTCGTGATCGAGATAACCAAAGACATCATAGGGCCAACCCGTTAATTTGACCGCTTCAACGGAAAGAGCAGGGACAAATAGGAATGGGTCGTGATCAGGAAAGGCAATCAATGCGGTTACCCGTTCTTCGGGATCACTGTAAAACCCGGTTAAGTAGTTGATGTTGACAGGATTGCTGATGTAACCAAGGTCTAAGTTCTGTTGGCCTAACCAGTCTTGTAATGCGCGTAAATGTGAGTTCAAATCGAAATCCTCCTTATTCTCGCCTTCCATATGAAAAGAATGTTTTTCAATATTTTTCAGTGAAAGGGTCAAGTGATGTTAATAAGCACCCCCACAGTATAACATACCTATGTTGGTACGGCTTTCTGAAAAATGTTTTGAAATTTTCATGCAAAAATTCAGTAAAACGCTTGCATTGTTGATGGCTATCTGCTAAAGTAGACTGAAAGTAGAAATTGTGTTCAGTGAAAACACAAATTTTAAGGAGCAAATATTTTGGAAAAGCAAACAATTACAATCTATGATGTTGCCCGTGAAGCTAGCGTTTCAATGGCAACCGTTTCTCGTGTCGTGAATGGTAACCCTAACGTTAAACCAGCCACCCGTAAAAAGGTGCTCGAAGTGATCGATCGTTTGGACTATCGGCCAAACGCAGTTGCACGTGCCTTGCCAGCAAGAAGACAACCACAGTCGGTGTGATTATCCCCGATGTGACAAACATGTTCTTCTCCAGCCTTGCGCGGGGGATTGACGACGTTGCGACGATGTACAAGTACAACATTATTTTGGCTAACTCAGACGAGAACAGCCAAAAAGAAGTGCAA
Source organism: Lacticaseibacillus saniviri JCM 17471 = DSM 24301 (assembly GCF_001311785.1). Classification (GTDB taxonomy): domain Bacteria; phylum Bacillota; class Bacilli; order Lactobacillales; family Lactobacillaceae; genus Lacticaseibacillus; species Lacticaseibacillus saniviri. The sequence continues at coordinate 79,858 of NZ_BBBX01000004.1, forward strand.
GTGCTGAATACATTGTTGGCTAAGCAAGTCGATGGCCTGATCTACATGGGTCACGAAATCAGTGATGAAGTGCGGGCGGAATTCTCCCGTAGCAAGACACCGATTGTTTTGGCTGGTTCAGTCGATCCTGATGAACAAGTCGGCAGTGTGAACATTGACTACGTTGAAGCGGTGAAGGCTGCGACAACCAAGTTAATCGAAGATGGTAACAAGCAAGTGGCCTTGATTACCGGCCCAATGCGCCAACCTATCAACGGCCAATACCGCTTAAAGGGCTACAAGCAAGCACTTGATGCAGCTGGTATCGCTTATGACGAAAGCTTGGTCTTTGAAACCGAATATAGTTATAACGCTGGTATGGCCGCCTTCAAGCAGATGCAAAAGATTGGCGCAACCGCTGCTGTTGTCGGTGACGACGAATTGGCAGTCGGTGTGCTCGATGGTGCGGTTGATGCGGGTGTATCCATTCCCGATGATTTCGAATTGATCACAAGTAACAATACGAAGTTAACCGAAATGGCTCGCCCACAACTCACATCGATTGACCAACCTCTGTACGATATCGGTGCGGTGGCAATGCGTCTGTTGACAAAGATGATGAACAAAGAAGATATCGACGCTAAGACAGTGATGTTAGGCTTTGATATCACCGAACGTAATTCAACAAAATAATTAGGTCACGCCAAAGCGAGCCCTTCAAAATCCAAATGGATTGCGAGGGCTCGCTTTTTTGTGGTTTTGGAACGCGATTAGTCTAGTTTGTTCGGAAATTGAAATAGGGGTTGTGACAAAACTACGTTTTGTCACAACCCCTTTTGCATGTCTAAATCGCTAGCCAGCAGTGCCGACCGCTGAAGCTTCTGTGGTCACTAAGCCATAATTTTGTGTGGCATCGGTGTAATAACCACCGTAGTAACGACTCCAGAAGGCGTGGTAGTTAGCGGTTGTGCCGCCAATACCAAAGTTGGCCGTTGTCACACCGGGTTCCCAGTCGTTGTAGAGTCCAGTGACGGAGTCCCCATTAACGGTGTATGTGGAACCATCCACCGTGACGTTGCCCGGCTTTTGCCCAGTCTGCTTGTTCACACTGACACTCTTCACACCAGCAGGGCGTTCCATGGTGCTGCCCAATTTGAACTGGTTAGGGAGGAGCTTGTATGAGGCATTGGCTAACTTGGCCCAGTAGGCTAAGTTGGTTTCTGAAGCACTTTCGTTCAGGTTATAACTGCGGCCATCCGCGTTATCGTAACCCATCCAGCTGGCCAGGGTCACACCCGGTGTACTCCCGATGAACCAGATATCCTTGTACTCATTACTGGTCCCGGTCTTACCGATCAAATTATCGGTGTTGAAATTGAGTTGATAGTTCAGACTTGATGCCGTCCCATCCGTGACAACACCCTTGAGCATGTTGCTCATGATGTAGCTCGTACTTGGTGAGAAGACGCGGGTTGTCTTGCCCTTGTGCTTGTACACCGCATTACCAGCAGGATCGAGAATGGCGTCAATGACATAGGCATCGGTGTGGGTGCCACCGCGAGCAAAGGTTGAAAAGGCACTCGCTTGTTCTTGAACGGTGACCCCGTAATCGGTCCCCCCAAGCGCTAAGCCGAGTTGTGAGTAGTCGTTTTTGGTCAAGGTCGTGATCCCCATCTTATCGATGTAAGGCTTGACGTTGACTGTTTCACGCAGTTTCTGGTAGAGGTTAACGGCGGGGATATTATAGGACTCTGCTAAGGCTTCTTTGGCAGGAATGAACCGGTTTTGAATCTGACCGCCGAAGTCCGTCACATTATAATTATTCTTGAAGTTGGTCTTGAAGTCGGCAATCATGGTTTGCGTACCGATCAGCTTATTTTCAACCGCGGGTCCATACACCAACAGTGGCTTGATGGTCGACCCAGGTGACCGGGTTGTATAGGTATGGTTGATACCACCATCGACACCACCGACGAAACCAAGAATGGCCCCCGTGGCATTGTCCAACAAGACAGAGCCATTTTGAACGGGGCTCTGGACAACTTCAGTATCACCCGTCTCAGGGTTGATCTGTGTCGAGGTGTAGGTCTGACCGAAGCTGTATTTGTTTTCATTAACAACCGTCTGCATTGCGTCGTAAACTTGCTTATTGATGGTACTGTGAACGCGATAGCCCTTGGTGGTTAATAATTCGGTGGCCTGTTCGGTGTATTGCTGATTGAGACTACTGTCATTATTCAGCTCAGCCTTTGAATGACCATCTTCTTTAGCCAATTGTTGGGCGAGAATGACAGTCGCTTCACTGTTAACCATGTTATAGACATAACTGTATTCTTGGCTGCTCTGGGTAGCTTTACCCGTTGGCAGGAAGTCCTTTGTGATGTCATAGTTTTTAGCGTTGTTGTATTCTGTCTTGCTCAACATGTTGGCGCGATACATCCGAAAGAGCACCGTTTTTTGCCGTTCGACTCCAGCCGAGAGGTCCTTTTTAAGGGCGCCGCTTTGGGTGTATGGCGTATAAACGGAAGGACTCTGTGGCAACCCAGCGATGAAGGCCGCTTCAGGAAGAGTCAGCGTTTTGGCAGTTTTACCGAATAAACCTTCAGCTGCGGCCTGCACACCAGCAATATTTTGGCCCTTATTGTTGCGGCCCAATGTGGCGGTATTTAAGTAGGCCTGCAGAATTTCGCCTTTACTGAAAAAGTGATCCAGGCGTAACGCCAGCATCATTTCGACAGCCTTACGTTTGAATGTGGTTTCTGAAGACAGAAACTGCATTTTGACCACTTGTTGGGTTAGGGTTGAGCCACCCGTTTGGCTCCCGACACCGGTGAGGTCAGAGAAGACCGCGCGAACAACCGCCTTAGGGACGACCCCATGGTGTTGATAAAAATCGCTATCTTCTGTGGCGACCAATGCCTTGGTGACCCAAGGTGTCATCTGATTCAGATCGACATTTTGGCGAACCAGATCGGTTTTGACATTGCTGAGTTTGACATCATTAGCGAAGTAAAGTGACGATGATTGTGAAACGTTATGTAACGTTGTACTGAGCGCCGCGCGGGTTGGTACCGGCGTATCGTCAATGATGGCTGCAAAATAACCGGTTAATAGCCCTAAGCCTAAACAAAAAGGACGCCCGCAACACCAATAATGTAGTAAACGACGGTTTTAAACGTCTGTAAACTGACATCGGCATAGAAGGCGGCAGACTGATTAGCGTCTGCATTGTGATGACTTCGAGTTTTTTGGCGCCAAAGAAACGTGCTAAGTGTTTGGCAAGCCAGACCTTGAAATTCTGCACCCACGTTGAGAGTGTCTTCAAATTGATTTCCCACCTTTATTCGTGCGTTAATCGTAATTATATACCAAACAGGCGCAGGTTTCAGGAAATAATGGTTTTCCAGTGAAGATTTGGTATGCTAGAAACAGTAACAATTACAGGACAGAGAGTAGGGAAACCATGTATCGCTATTTGTTATTTGATATCGACGACACGTTGCTGGACTTCAAGGCCGGGGAGTTATTGAGTTTAGGCCAGACCTTTGAAAAAATGAATATCCCATACACCCCACAAGTTGAGGCGACCTATTTAGCGACCAATGCCAAGCTGTGGCAAGATTACGAAAGTGGTAAAATTTTGCGGCCGCAGATTTTTAAGCAGCGGTTTGCGAAAACTTTTGCTCGCCTGCACCTCGATGCGGATGGTGAGGAGGCAGAACGGCACTACCGTCAATTACTGGATCAACAGGCGATTATTTTACCGGAAAGTGCTGAGGTGTTGGCCCAACTCGGTGATTATCAGCGCTACATCGTCTCAAATGGCATCGAGCCCGTGCAGATCAGTCGCTTAGAAGAGAGTGGCTTGATTGACTATTTCGATGATATTTTTGTCAGTGATACGGTGGGCAGCCCCAAACCCACTATGGCGTTCTTCAACTACGTGATGCAGCGGATCCCTAAATTCGATCCCAAACAGGCGTTGATTATCGGGGACTCACTGACGTCCGATATTCAGGGTGGCATCAATGCCAAAATCGATTCGGTGTGGTTCAATCCTCATTTCGTGCCTAATCGGACGACCATTCTACCGACTTATCAGATCAGCCGGTTGACCGATTTACTCAAGATTGTGGCCGATCACTAAATCGTGCCTATCGCGATGACGACTGGCCGATATCCCAGTATTTGATGAAGACACAAAGCAGGCCCCACACGATTGTTATCGTGTGGGGCCCTTTTGGTCACAGCAGACATCCCCGTCAGCTGTAACTACATTATAGTCGCAAGCGGTCTAAATCTAAAAGAATTTGACTTACTTAGCGAGTTCGCTGATTGCTTCGGCATAAATCGCCACGGCAGCCATAATATCTTTAATTGGCATATATTCGTTTGCTTGATGCATGACGTTTTCTTGATCAGGCATTTGGGCACCAAAGGCAACCCCGCGTTCGATGATGCGACCGTAAGTCCCACCACCGATAACTTGTTCGTGACCCTTTAAGCCAGTTTGGCGTTCGAAGACACCGAGCAAGGTTTGTACCAATGGATCATCACCGGAAACATAGTGAGGACCTTGAGCGTGACCGTTGATGGTAACGTCAACCAAGTCTTCACCTAATGTGCTTTCGATTTGGTCGCGAATCTGACTGGCATCTGTCCCTTGAGGGTAGCGGATGTTGATCATGATTTGCTTGTTGCCATCTTGGTTGAAGTCAAACATGTCAGGACTGGCGGTCAATTCACCCATCACTTTGTCCGTGTAGTTGATTTGTAGCTTGTGGCCGCGTGAGTCTTCATGCATGAAGTCAGCAATCAAGTGCAGGTAAGTCTTGCCCGCAGGATCGAAGTCAAAGGTATTCAGGAAAGTAGCCAAGTAGGTGGCAGCATTGACACCAGCTTTTGGTTCTTGCGCATGAGCGCCCTTACCAACGAGGGTGAGTTCAGTTGCATTACCCTTGGCTTCTGTGGTGGCTGTGACGTGATTTGCTTTGGTGAAGTCTTGCAACTGGGCATCAAAGTCGGCTGGCAGTTGGCCACCGATGACTGCTGTTGCTGATTGTGGCACCATATTAACCCGAATCCCAGCAGTGAATTGTTGCAGGGTCAAGGCAGCGGACTTGGCTGCGATATTCTTCAAGTTAACGGCAAAAGTGGCAATCCCTTTTTCACCATTGATAATAGGAAATTCAGCATCAGGTGAGAAACCAAAGTCGGGTGCTGGTTCAACTTCCATGTAGCGGTTGATGCCGACCCATTCGGATTCTTCATCGGTCCCGATAATAAAATGAATCTTCTTATTAACAGGTAAGCCCAGATCCTTGATCATCTTCAAGGCATAGTAGGCTGCGATGCTTGGGCCCTTGTCATCGGATGAACCACGCGCATAAATCTTGCCGTCTTTGATTACGGGTTCATAAGGATCGGTGTTCCAGCCTGGACCAGCAGGCACAACGTCCATGTGACCGAATAAACCGAAGATTTCGTCGCCGTCGCCCATTTCGATGCGACCAGCCACGTTGTCCACGTTTAAGGTCTTGAAGCCATCACGTTCTGCCAGTGCGAGCATTGCTTGTAATGCTTTTGCAGGGCCGGGGCCAAGAGGTGCGTCATCTGTCTTGTGTTCGATATCGCGTTCAGATTTGATTCGCAGTAAGGTGGTTAAATCTGCGAGAAGATCTTTTTCATATTTAGCCGCTTCGGCTTGCCAGTTAATTGCCATTGAGTCAACCTGCTTTCTTCGTTAGATTAGTACTACCTTATCACATCAGGCATACAAAAGCACCATGGTTCAACGGGCTGTTGTTACCGTTAACAGGGCGATTGGCGGTTGCATTATCGGTTGGCTATGATAAGGTTTGAAGTGAATTGAAATCGGATACATAGATGCGCGGCTCAATGAGTGGTGCAGATGACATAAGGAGGAAGCAGCATGCAGCATTGGTGGCAGACCACAGTGATTTACCAGATTTATCCACGCAGTTTTCAGGACAGTAATGGGGATGGGATTGGCGACCTGCAGGGCATTATTTCCCGGCTCGATTACTTGCAAAATTGGGGATTGGCGCGATTTGGTTGAGTCCTGTCTATCAGAGTCCAAATGATGATAACGGGTATGATATCTCGGATTATCAGGCCATTATGACCGAATTTGGCAACATGCAAGACATGGACCGCTTGATTGCGGAAGCCAAGAAACGCGATATCCGCATCGTCATGGATCTCGTCGTGAATCACACCAGTGACGAGCACGCGTGGTTTGTCGAAGCTAAAAAGGCAAGGACAACCCCAAGCGCGATTACTATGTTTGGGCTGATCCGGTCGATGGGCATGAACCCAATGCTTTGCGATCCAGTTTCTCTGGTTCAGCGTGGCAATTTGATGAAGCCAGCGGCCAATACTATCTGCATCTTTTCTCCAAGAAGCAACCCGACTTGAACTGGACGAATCCCGAATTGCGTCAGGCTGTGTATCAGATGATGAACTTCTGGATCGACAAGGGAATCGGCGGTTTCCGGATGGATGTGATCGATTTGATTGGGAAGATTCCCGAACAAGCAATCACGGGCAACGGTCCACAGTTGCATCCTTATCTGCAGGAGATGAATCAGGCAACATTTGGGGATAAGGATCTGTTGACGGTCGGTGAAACTTGGTCGGCGACACCAGAAAGCGCCAAGCTGTATTCCAATCCCGATCGCCACGAATTATCGATGGTCTTTCAATTTGAAGCCATGATGTTGGATCAAAAACCTGATGGCGAAAAATGGGATTTGGTGCCACTAGACGTCAAGAAATTGAAAGAGGTATTCATTAAATGGCAAACGCAACTCGGCGATGAGGGGTGGAATAGCCTGTTTTGGAACAACCATGACTTGCCACGCATTGTGTCACGCTTCGGTGATGACGGCGACTTGCGCGAGGTCTCTGCTAAGATGTTTGCGATTGCGCTGCACTTCATGAAGGGCACACCGTACGTGTATCAGGGTGAGGAAATCGGCATGACGAATCACACGGTGACCGACTTGGATCAAATCGAAGATATCGAATCGCGCAACATGTATCAGGAACGCTTGGCAGCGGGTTACGCGGTGGATGATATTTTGCAGTCAATCAATGCCAAGGGCCGTGATAACGCCCGCACCCCGATGCAGTGGGATGAAAGTGCCAATGCTGGCTTTACAACCGGCACGCCGTGGTTAGCGGTCAATCCGAATTACCCGGTCATTAATGTACACGATGCATTGGCCGACCCTGAGTCCATCTTTTACACGTATCAGCAATTGATTGCGATGCGTAAAGTGAATCCAATCATGGTGTGGGGTGAATTCAGTGCCATCGAGGCGGTACCCGACCAGGTCTTCGCTTACACCCGGCAGTGGGAGGGCAAGAAGTGGTTAGTTGTCGCCAACTTTGGCAAGACCGAAGCGCACATCGCCCTACCTGGTTACACTGTGAGTGACGTGTTGATTCAAAACTATCCCGATCATGCGATTACGTTGGCTGATCAGACACTGGCACCATTTGAGGCGTTTGCGGTGGTTGTGGCCTAGTCACAGAGTAAAAAATAGCGTCTGGAACAACCCTGATTGGGGTTGTTCCAGACGCTATTTTGGGTTAATAATGACTAATTGCTCACGAGTGGGGCTGTATTATTCGGCAAATGAATCACGGGCTTGAGCTGTTGTGGAATCTGACTGTATTGGTAAAACCACAGTTGGTTATCTGTCTCGGGTGGCAGCACCTGTGCTTCACTGGCTGGTAACCAGCCCGATTCAACCCGTAGCCACAGTTGGTTGTTGTAGTAACGCGCCGCGGTGACCGTGGCGATGGTGCCATTGGTCAATTGTGTCGCGGTTGGACTCGGCTGCAGCGGATCATCCACCAATCTGAGTTGAAGCGCCTCTGTCTTGATGATGATGCGATGATTCAAGAAGAGATGGGCCCAACCCGCTTGCGGGACCACATTGATGGTTTCGGCCGGTACAAATGCGTTTTGACCAATCTGATAATAAACGGCCTGATTGAGGCGCACGCGTTTGGTGACGTCAACGACCGCGTTTGGTGCCAAGGTGCGTTTGCGAACGGCTGGTTGGTAGGGATTCATGTAGATGGGCAACGCGTTATTGCTGGTGTTGCTGGCGAGCGAATTCACGTTCTCAGAAACGGCGTTGGCCTTGAGTGACTGAAATTCATGGCCGAGACCCGGATAATTGGTGACGACACCATCGATGTTCAAGTTGACCAACCAGTTCCAGAGGACGCGATTCTCGTTCATTTCATCCCAGATGTAGACTTTCTTGCCAATGTAGTGCAATTGGCTGACAAGGTCAGGGGTAATTAAGTCAGAGCTGATGTTGATACCATCCACGTACTTGAAGCTGTCGAAAGTGATGCGCTTCAGGGATCCGACAATGAGGATGCGCGGGACATTTGGTAAGACCTTTTGCAGGCGCTTGAGACTGCTGAGTGAGAATGAATGGAACATGACCCGATTCTGGTAGTGATATTGATTAATCAGAGCAGCAATTTTGGCCTCAAGGTCTGGATGGGGTTCACCCTTTGCAATTTTGGTTTCAATTAAATTTTGGCGTTGGTGTGTTGATAATGAGCGAAGACGTCGGCCAGACTGTGGACGGCCTCACCGTTTTGGTTTTGGCCTGCTGCACTTGTGCCAACGTGCTGCTACTGATCAGGCGATTGACCCCGGTCATCCGCACCAGATTATTGTCGTGTTGCACAACGATTTGGCCGTCACTTGTTTCGTGCACGTCGAGCTCGACGTAATTGGCGCCTTGCGCGAACGCACTATCGAAGCTTTGAAAGGTCTCTTCAGGATACACGGTGGGGTCGCCACGATGACCGATTACCGTGAAGCCGCTCAGTAGCAGAAAGGCACTGACGAGAAAAGTGAGTTGAAAAAGGCGATGCATGGCTCCTCCTCCTTTATTAAGACTAGGTAAAACCTTACCACGAAATCAAATCAAAAACAATTATCGGTGATATGCGTTATTATAGAAGACATGCAAAACAACTTTTGGGGAGGCAACTCATGGCTGAACGATACCAAACTTTCGACCTGATTCAAGAGATTACACGTAACGATGGCACCCGCTACAATGAGCTGGGCAACATCATGATGAATGGAGTGGCCGAATCGGCTGCACTCAAGCATTTGATCAAATCAGTGCGCATCTTGCAACTGAACATCCCACACTCAACGGCGGTGAATCGCTACGAGAGCTATATCAATGAAACCTATACGTTTCCAACGGTAGACCTGGATGCATGGGAAGAATGGGCAAAACCCGAAGGCCCCATCAAGCAGGCGTATCAAGAAATCATGGCACAAAACCACATCGGTTAACAAAGGAGGCCCACCATGCCACGTTGGCTCAAATTATTGCTCGTTGTGATTGTGCCGCTGATTGTCGCCGCGTTGGCGTGGGTGGATGCCCCGTTGTATCAGGCGCCGATTGTCGAGGCGACCCGGGTGACGAATCAAAAGGCAGAGGCCATAACGGATGAGAATCAAAATCAGGATCATCAGACCAACCAAGAGATTCGAGCGCGGTACCTGAACACCAAACGTAAGGGGCAAACTGTATCGCTTAACAACACGTTTACTGACAGTGGCACGATTGATTTTGAAGTGAAAACAGGCAACCAACTGTTTGTGACGAGCGGTAAAAGTCCGCAGATCAAGGATCTCAAGCGGGATTGGCTGTTGCTCAGTCTCTTGAGCTTGTTCATCGTGGTGCTGGCATTGACCATGCGCCGTCAATTCTGGATGACGTTGATCAGTTTGGTCCTCAATACCGGTTTATTTTATCTTGCCGTGCACGTTGACGTGACCAATCAGCAGCTGTCGGTCGGTCTGTTGTTCAGTGGTCTCGCGATTGCCTTCACATTAATCACCGCGGTTTTCATTGTGGGATTAAAGCCACTCGCCGGGGTCATCAGTGGCGTGACGGTGCTCGCAACGGGACTCGCAGTGGCATTAGGGTATGCCATCATGACCTTGACTAACTATGCCGGGATTCATCTTGAAACCGTGAAGTACGTGACCCAGGCGCCGCAACTCCTGTTTTATATTCAAGTCGTGATTGGGGCGCTCGGTGCGGTGCTGGACATTGTCGGTGACATCAGCATGACGCTGGCAGCTAGCCCACAGACGGGTAAGGCGCGATTTCAAACCGGCATGGCACTGGGTCGCGATATCTTGGGCCCACTAATCAATGTGCTGTTGATGATTTTTATGGTCGGGACCTTCAGTGAAGCTATTTTGTGGTTGCGCAACAGTAACTCCATTGCGCAAACCGTGGAATGGGTCATGGGGCTCGGTCTGGCACAGACATTGATTAGTGCCTTTGGGATTGTGCTCGCGGTGCCCATCACGAGTCTATTGATGAGTATGAGAAGGGGGACAACACGATGAATGGCATTCTTGCGTTGATTTTAGTGCTCTTTGTTCTCTTACTCGCGGTGGAAGGCAAACACGCGGTGACGACATTTACGTCGTTAGCGCTGAATGCCCTACTGCTGATTGTCACCATCATTCTCATAGCGGGCGGGTTTCAACCGATTGGCGTGGCACTGGTGTTAGGGGTGCTCGGCTTGAGCATCACCATCTTTATGAACAGCCAAAACACCAAGATTGCCGGCCCGGCATTTTTAGCCTCGATGCTCGTACTTTTGGGCCTAGCGGGTTTGATGTGGGTGCTGGTGACATATGGCGTGACCGGTGGTTTTGGCGATGAGGATGGGGAGACCCTAGAAGGCTTTTCACTGCTCATCGGAGTCAGTTTCAAGCAGATTATGATTGCGACTGGTATTATGAGTGCATTGGGTGCTGTCGCTGAGGTCGCCATTGCCGTTGCGGCTGGATTGACCACAGCTGATCTCGACACCCCGCAGGCACAACATGAACTGACCAGTGAAATTATCGGCACCGCCATGAACACCTTGTTCTTTGGGTTCTTTGGTGGCTTTGCCGCGCTATTCATCTGGTTTGTCCGGTTGCACTATGATGTATCACAATTACTGAATAATAAAGTGCTGGTGGGGGAACTCTTCCAGGTCCTCGCCGCGATGCTCGCCGTTTTGGTGACGGGCCCGCTGACCACCTGGATTATCAACCGCCGGCGTAGAAAGTGAGCGCTTATGCAATTCTATATCGCAGATACCCATTTCTTTCACGCAGACTTACTGGGCCAAAATGATTTTGCGCCTCGGTTGTTTGCTAATGTCACAGACATGAATAACGCCATGATTAAGGCGTGGAACGACCGCGTGGACGATAACGATGTCGTCTATCACTTGGGCGATATCGCCATGAATCCTGAGCAGGTACCGACCAACGAACAGACGGCCGCAATCCTTGAACAATTGAACGGCCGCATTGTTTTTATCAAAGGTAATCACGATTATCGCGCCTTGTTCAAGTATCTCGCCGCGCATGATCCCATGCCGGGTGGCACGCCAAAATATCAATTCCATGATGTCGGTGCCATCGTCAAGGACAATCACACGCAACTGTTCCTGACACATTACCCATTGCTGATGGGGATTGTGAAACAGACACTGAATATTCATGGCCATATCCATCACAGCATGGTGCCCGTTGCTGAGAATATCAACGTGGGGGTGGACGCACCGGAACGCGACTTGCTCCCTGAACCATTGCCTTTTGGGGCACCACTCACGGCCGCTGAGATCTTCACTATTTTTGAAAAGAAGCGCGCCTACTTGGCATCGGTCAACGATACGCATTGACCAGAAAACCACACTTCTTTAAGATAGAGGTCATAGGGATTAATGCGGGAGGAGTGAGCCGATGGAAACACTGACGATATTGCATACCAATGATTTGCATTCACATTTTGAAAACTGGCCTAAGATTACGCGGTTCTTGCGCACAACGCGTGAACGCGAACGGGCGGCGGGCCACAGTGTCTTGCTGCTCGATGACGGTGACGCGATGGATCGTTCACATCCACTGTCTGAAGCAACGGATGGCCAGATCAATATCGAGATGCTGAATGAGTTGCAATACGATGCGGTGACCATTGGCAACAACGAAGGTATCGGCAATTCACATGCGGTCCTTTCACATCTGTACGACCATGCGAATTTTCCGGTTGCGCTCGCTAATCTCTTTGAACCCGATGGCACACGGCCAAAGTTTGCCCATCCGGTTGTCCACAAGGTGACACCGGCAGGCACACGGGTTGCTATTATTGGGTTTACCGCACCGTTCTTTTTGACCTACACACCTAACGGCTGGCGGGTTAAAACAGTGGGCGACTTGCTACCCGATTTGCTCGATGATATCGCCGGCACCTATGATGACTTGGTGATGCTGTCTCATCTGGGCATTGAAGCGGATCGCTACTTGGCCAAACATTATCCACAGATTAACGTCATTATCGGTGGGCATACCCATCATCTATTAAAACAGGGCGAGATGGTTGGTCACACGCTAATCACGGCTGCTGAGAAGTACGGTCATTACGTTGGTCAAATCACGCTTGAATTGGACGACAATCATCGCGTGATGGCCTCCCGGGCGGCCACCTATCCTGTCAGTGAGATGCCGACAGAGCCGGACGACCAAGCAATCATCGACGGTTATCGGGATAAGGGACTCGCCATGTTGGCGGCCCAACCTGTGGCCCGATTACCACACGCGTTTGCAATCGACTATCGCCACGATTCACCATTGCGCCAATTGGGGCTTGAGGCCTTGGCGGCAGAGGGTCACACCGATGTCAGTCTGATGAATGCGGGACTCTTCCTGCACGATTTGGACGCCGGCGTGGTGACCAAAGCCACACTGCATTCACTCTTGCCTCACCCTATGCATCTGATGCGGGTGACGCTAACGGGTCGAGACATGTGGCGCTTAGCGATGGAAGGCGAGAAGAATCGGCCTTTCCTGCGTCAATTCCACATGGTGGGCATGAGTTTCCGCGGTAAGATTTTTGGTGACATCGGTTACGCTGGGCTTCAGGTATCGCCTAAGCGTGTGGTCACCTGGCAGGACCAATCACTTGAGGCTGACGCGACGTATACCCTAACAACACTCGATCACTATTTATTTATTCCGTTTTTCCCAACAATCGAAATTATGGGCCAAAACGAATTGCTGTTTCCCGATTTCTTGCGTGATGCCTTTGGTCGCTATCTGGCCAAGCGGTACCCCTTGGATTGAGAAACGTGGCACAACACACTGGAGGAATGAGGATGGCAGAAACAGAGCCACCAAAGTCACTGGACCAAATCGACACATTGATTGCACCAGAAACGGATCAACGCGTCGTTGTTTTGGGCAAGGACTTATTAACGATTGACGATCGTCGCTATCAACTGGTAGAGAATTATCGTGAGGCGTTCGATCGTGAAGCACTCGAGAATCGCTATAACGATATCTTGAGTAAGTATGACTATATCGTCGGTGATTGGGGTTATGACCAGCTGCGGTTGCGCGGCTTTTATCAGCCCGGCAATCGCCACGCCAATCACGACCAGGTGATTACGGCACTAGAGGATTACCTCTATGAATACTGCAATTTTGGTTGTGCGTATTTTTGTGCTGACCCGCTTGGATGCACCGAAACCCAAGCATTCGCGCAATCGGCGGCCTAACCGGTCAAACAAGCGCCCAGCATCAAAAGAAAAAGACAACCAAAATACAAAAAAGGCTGCGCCGCACAACACCAAAAGCCGGCAGCACCCAAGAAGCAATCAGCACCAACTAACAAAAAACCACCAAGAAAACCGGCCCGGCAACAACGGTCGGCCAAAACGCCACGCAAACGGCACTTTACCATTCGCCAGCGTGAGACTAAATAAAGTAGGCATGTATTTTGACTTATAAAGGTTATCTCATTGATTTAGACGGCACGATGTATCGCGGTAAGGAACGTATTCCTGAAGCGAAGGCATTCATTGAACGCCTGCAGGCAGCGCATATTCCGTTCCTGTTCTTGACCAACAACACCACCAAGTCACCTGAGGACGTTGTTGCTAATTTGGCAACCAACCACGATATTCACGCCACACCAGACCAGGTGTACACGCCATCACTTGCGACCGCGGCGTATATTCAGGAACAAAATAATGGCGATGCCAGTGATAAGTCCATGTACGTCATCGGCGAACTGGGCTTGAAGCAGGCTTTACTCGATACCGGCATGCGTTTCAATGAGTATGATCCAGATTATGTGATTGTCGGTCTGGATTACGATGCGACCTATCACAAGTTTGAATTAGCAACACTGGCGATTCAACGCGGCGGGATGTTTATCGGCACAAACGCCGATACCAATCTGCCCAATGAACGCGGTCATGTGCCCGGTGCTGGTTCCGTGATTGCGATGGTTGAACGGGCCACACAGCAGCGCGCCTTTTACATCGGCAAACCGGAAGCCATCATCATGCAGCAGGCCTTGAAGAAAATTGGCTTGAAGGCGGATGAAGTGGTCATGGTCGGTGACAATTACAACACGGACATTAAGGCCGGCATCAATGCTGGGATTCCGCAGTTATTGGTTTACACCGGTATCTCGACTAAAGAACAAGTCGCACAGGCAGCCATCCAACCGACACACGTTGTTGATTCTCTGGCAGAGTGGGAAATCTAATGCGAATCTTGAAAACCGTTTTGTTGTGGATTGCCATTATTAGCGGTGCCGTAGTGGGTACGATTCTACTTTCAGTGGGATTGTTTCCACTTTTGTGCATTTTGACCACCTCGATCAAATCGCGAATCTCTCCTTTGGCCGGTTGAACCAAAATTATTGGCAACTGATGTTGTACTTGGTGGTGCCATGGATTTCGCCGCTTAAAATGCGTGACTTCCCGGTCAGCGTCAGTGGTGCTCATCACTTTGCAGATGTCAAAAACCTATTCGTGCTGGCGCTCATCGTGCTGATTGTCACCATTGTGCCCGCCATTCGTTACTGGCATCAGTTGCGCCAACAGCATCGACGTTACGTTCTGGTCCGTCCGTTTCAAATCGGTGCCGTGGTGCCCGTTATTTTGGGCGCGTTGATGGCGATTAATTTTGATGAAGTCTTCGTGACGTTCCATCACATCCTGTTTCGAAACTCGGATTGGCTATTCGATCCAGTGACAGATCCGGTCATCAATGTCTTGCCGGAAGATTTTTTCTCGCCTGTTTTATCGTGGCCCTGTTGCTGTTTGAAATTGTGATGGGAATTGGTATTTGGCGTGGCAAACAAGACAGTCGGAGGTGAAGACATGCGCAGATGGCTATGGTTAGGAATTCTTCTCGCGTGGTTCGCATGGCCGCAGCAGATGGTCCATGCTGCGATCAGCGATTTGTCGGTCTCACCAGTGACGACGCGGCAGCCGAGTGACCGATTTGAAGTTTCTGGCAGTGCGGGCAGCAAGCAGACATTGACTTTATCAGTCGCAAACTTTGGTTATGCGGCCAAGCAGATTGTGATTAAACCGCTGAATGCGATGACCACAGCGAGTGGGACATTGGGTTACAGTGCGAGTCGCCCACTGGCTGCGGCAACATCAGTGACTCAGCTGGTCAAGTCACAGACGCTGACGTTACTGCCACAGACCTCAAAGGAAGTGGCGATCCCAATCACATTGCCGGCAATCGCCTTTGATGGCGAGGTGCTGGGCGCCATTGCAGTTCAGATTGACCAATCGCTCTTGCCTGAAGATCGCGGTCAAATTACGGTACCTGTCGCAATCACGATGACCGACCGACTACCGGAGTTCAATCCAACGGTCGGTACACCGATTTCCAGCATGGATAAGCAACATCCTTGGCTGACGATTCCGGTTGAGAATCGGCAGGCGCGCACGATGCGGCACGTCAAGGTGACGCTAAAAGTGCAAGAGCAACACTGGTGGAATCGGTTTGTCGCGCCGACAGTTCAGCAGGTGACGATGACGAATGTGACCATCGCGCCCAACAGCGTGTTGCCACTGAAAGTGAAGGCACCGGGCAATCGATTTGAAAGCAGCTATCAAGTGAGCGGGACGATTCAGGCGGGTAGTCAAACCTGGCCGATTAAACAGGTCTTGCATCCGAACGCCGAAGCGATTGCGGACTTCAATCGTGATTTGCCTTGGCCATGGACTATCTGGGCCACACTGATCGGGGTTTTCCTCGGCATTGTCGTGCTGGTGGCCGTGATTCGCTACTGGTGGCTTTTTAGAAAATGATACAGATTTAAGTTTGACTTGTAACAGCTCAAGTGCTAAATTAATTGCATTGAGCTGTTTTTATTTTTCATTTTAGCAACAGCGTCCATTATTTTATAATACAGTTGTCACGGAAAGAGGAGACAGAAATGGCCGAAACAGAACACTTTGGTGCCGATTTGATCGTAGATAGTTTGGCAAATCATCATGTCGATTACGTATTTGGGATTCCCGGTGCAAAAATTGATCGTGTATTTGAACGTCTTGAACATCCTATTAATCCGAATGCCCCACAACTCATTGTGGCCCGGCATGAACAGAATGCGGCCTTCATGGCGGCTGCCGTTGGTCGATTGACCGGCAAACCAGGTGTTGTGATGGCGACTTCCGGTCCTGGTGCGTCTAACTTAGCGACTGGGTTGGTGACGGCTACCGCTGAAGGGGATCCCGTCGTTGCGATTGCGGGTCAGGTTAAACGGGCCGACTTATTGCGTTCATCACATCAAAGCATGCGCAATGCCGATTTGTTTGCACCTATCACCAAGTACTCAGCCGAAGTCCAAGATCCGGACAATGTTTCCGAAATTATCGCCAACGCATACCGCGCGGCCTCATCTGGGAAGCAGGGCGCAAGTTTTGTTTCTGTGCCACAGGATGTGACGGATTCAGCAGTCAGCTCCGCACCGATCAAGCCATTAGCGGAACCTAAGTTAGGACCCGCTAGTCCCAGTGACCTAACTTACCTGGCACGCCAAATCAAGGATGCCCAATTGCCTGTCTTACTGCTCGGTATGCGTGCATCCTCTAGTGATGTCACAGAAGCAATCCGTAATCTGATCGATGTAACGGAATTACCTGTTGTCGAAACCTTCCAAGGCGCCGGCATCATCTCTCACAAGCAAGTGAAGAACTTCTTTGGCCGTGTGGGTCTGTTCCGTAACCAACCAGGGGACATGTTGCTCAAGCAAAGTGACTTGGTCATTGCGGTGGGTTACGACCCAATCGAATACGAACCACGGAACTGGAACGCAGAACGCGATTCACGGATTATCGTGATCGACAATCTGCCAGCCGAAATTGATCATAATTTTGAACCTGAAACCGAGTTGGTCGGTGATATTTCACAAACACTCGAAATCTTAACGCCATTGCTGCGTGGCTATCAGGTGAGTCCAAGTGCCAAGAACTATCTGGCAGACTTGCAAGAAAAACTGGTTGACCGCGATGTACCGCCTGCAGCCAAGGGTAAGTTGAATCACCCATTAGCCATCATTCGGGCCCTGCAAGATCGAGTCGATGATGACATGACCGTTTCTGTCGATGTCGGTAGCCACTACATCTGGATGGCGCGTCACTTCAGAAGTTATCAACCACGGCATCTGTTGTTCTCAAACGGGATGCAGACGCTGGGGGTTGCCTTACCTTGGGCCATTGCGGCCACATTGGTTCGGCCAGGTAAGAAGGCTGTTTCGGTGTCCGGTGACGGTGGCTTCCTGTTCTCAGCACAAGAACTGGAAACGGCTGTGCGCTTGAAGGCCAATTTGGTTCACATCATCTGGAATGACGGCTATTATGATATGGTTAAGTTCCAAGAAGAGATGAAGTATGGTGAAAGCGCTGGGGTTAAATTCGGCCCAGTTGATTTCGTGAAGTACGCTGAAAGCTTTGGGGCAACCGGCTTACGCGTCGATGATCCAGCCGACTTGGGCAAGGTTCTCGATCAAGCCTTTGCCACAGATGGCCCTGTGATTGTGGATGTTCCTGTTGATTACAGCGACAACGAATCCCTCGGCCAAGCCATGCTTGCGGATCAATTCTATTAGGATAGTGCTGTCTGCATTGTGGCAGCAAACAACGAATTTGTGGGAGGAAAAGTCATGACAACACTGTATCAGCACGGCACATTAGCATTACTCGTGCCCGGATTATTCACCGGAACGCAGACTGTGGGCGAATTGCTCAAGCATGGTGATACCGGCATCGGGACCTTAGAGGGCCTCGACGGCGAATTGATCATCATGGACGGCATCGTTTATCAGGTCAACGCAATGGGGCAAGTGCGCGTGGTTAACGCGGATGAAACCGTGCCATTTGCTAACGTTCATAAGGCCCATCCACAACCAAAAATTGCGGTTGAGGATGCTTCAAGTGATGCGCTCAAGCAGATCGCGCTGAAGGAATTGAAGACTGAGAACCTGTTTGCCGCCATTCGCGTGGATGGTGAATTCAGTCAAATGCATACCCGGGCAGTGTTGCCACAGACCAAACCTTATCCCACATTAGCGGCGACGGCTGAAGGCCAACACGAGTTTAATGCCACCAATATCAAGGGCACCATTATTGGTTATTTCTCACCCGTTATTTATGCGGGTGCGGTGGCAGCGGGCTTCCACCTGCATTTCTTGAGTGAAGATCATGTCATGGGTGGGCACATCCTCGATTTTGACCTGGCCAAGGGGAATTTGCAGATTGAGACATTTGATAATTTCAACCTGCATCTGCCCGTGCACGACCCCGATTTTTGGAAACCAAAATAATGCAAAGCAAGCGATGCGCGATATCGCTAAAGCTGAGAATTAGAATTTCGTCATTTTCCTTGAAGCAACACGCAGGCTCTGATAAGCTGTCTAGTGCATATGATTAGAGGTTGCGTGAATCATGAGTCACCTTGAGGACAGCCCACAGCTGGATGAGCCAAGGTAAAAGGGATGAGCGCCGAAGTGAGACCCGAGTGGAAGGGGATTGCTGGGCCAGGCATGAATAATGACTGGACTGTCGCAGGAATGCGGAGCGCTAACATGACGATATCCCCAGAATCTTTGTATTCACACGCGGATCAGTCTGTTTGGGCTGATTCGCGTTTTGCGTATTTTAATAAAAAGGGAGTTAGGATTGTGGCAGATTCAGGCAACAACGGCATGAAACGGGAGTTAAAAACGCGACACTTATCGATGATCGCGTTAGGTGGTAGTATCGGGACCGGCTTATTCGTCGCCAGTGGTTCCGCGGTGGCAACGGCTGGACCTGGTGGTGCGTTACTCGCCTATGCAGCAATTGGGGTGATGGTGTACTTCTTGATGACCAGTTTAGGGGAAATGGCGACATTTGTGCCGGTTTCCGGGTCATTTTCAACCTATGCCACGCGCTTCGTGGATCCCGCGTTAGGTTTCGCACTGGGGTGGAATTATTGGTTCAACTGGGCCATCACGGTGGCGGTGGACGTCGCAACCACGGCGATTGTGATGCACTTTTGGCTGCCGAATGTTCCAGGATGGATTTTTAGCCTCGGCTTCTTACTGTTGATTTTTGATTAACATTGTCTCAGTCAAATCCTTCGGGGAGACCGAATATTGGTTATCCTTGGTGAAGGTGATCACGGTGCTGGCTTTCTTAGCGGTTGGTCTGTTGACCATTGTCGGCGTATTGGGTGGCGGTCCTGCCATCGGCTTGCACAATTACACCATCGGCGACGCACCGTTTGTGGGTGGCTTACCGGCGACCCTGTCCGTCTTGTCGTGGCTGGGTTCTCATTTCAGGGCACCGAGTTGATTGGGATTACAGCGGGGGAATCAGAAACTCCTGAAACCAGTATTCCAAAGGCAATCAAGCAAGTGTTCTGGCGGATTTTACTGTTTTATATTCTGGCGATTGCTGTGATTGCGGCGATTATTCCATACACAAGTCCAAGCTTACTCGGGGCTAGCGCCAAGGATGTGGCCATTTCGCCATTCACCTTAGTGTTTGATCGTATTGGGATGGCCGGTGCCGCTTCAGTGATGAACGCCGTTATTTTGACCTCTGTTTTATCCAGTGCCAACTCGGGGATGTACGCGGCAACACGGATGCTCTGGGCCATGGGCGAGACAGGCTTTGCGGCTCGTATCTTTGCTAAGACAAACAATCGGGGGATTCCGCTGGCCGCCTTACTGGGCACAACCGCAGTCGGCGCATTGACCTTCTTGACCAGTGTGATGGGCCCCAACGTGTACCAGCTACTCGTGGCTGCCTCCGGTCTGACCGGCTTTCTGGCTTGGCTCGGAATCGCGATTTCACATTATCGCTTCCGCAAGGCCTTTATTGCCCAGGGACACAAGTTGACCGAGCTGGTCTATCACGCAAAGTGGTTCCCAATCGGGCCAATTTTGGCCATTGTGATGAGCTTGGTGGTCATTGCGGGTCAGGACATCAACTCGATTACGAATTTCCACTGGGATAAGTTATTGATCAGTTACATGTCGATTCCATTGTTCTTGATACTGTTCTTCTATTACAAGATCAAATATAAGACGCATCTGATTCCTTTAGAAGAGGCAGATTTGTCCGCTCATCAAGAAGGTACAAAGAAATAACTTGAAACCGATTTCATTTGCCGTTACACTTATCAGTGGTAATGATCAGTTTGAAAAGAAAAGGCAGTGACACATGATGTGGATACGATTAACAACCAAATTACTCTTACAACTGGTTGAGACGGATTCAGCGATATGGCACAGTGGTGGCAGAATCGGTTCCATCACGATCCGTGTTCGCGGGTGCAACAGGCACAGCAGCGTGGTTGGGTGTCGCCAACAATGGCACTCACGCAGATTGGTCGGCAGATCAGCCAGCGCATTCCTGATTTGCATTTGATTCCGGTGTACTATCTGCCGGGCATCATCGATATTCATGCGGTGATGGGCTACAGCAAACAACACACTGACCTTGAGTCGACGATGGTAATTCGCCGGCTCCTGGATCGCGCGGCAGCGCATAATCAGGACGATGATGTCTTGCATTCCATTCGTCACATGCAGTTGAAGTGGGATTTTGAAACGCAACATCTGGATTATGCGCAGACCGATGTGATGCAGTTATTGTGGCAACGGTTGGGTGGCGATGGCCGGCAACAACCCGCCTTGAATCAATATGATAAGCAATTACTGCTGCGACTTCTGGAATCACAGAATTGGAATCTCGATGAGTTCGAGTGGCGTTTTCGGATTGGTTGCAGGCCCAAAATATGCAACACAGCTTGCTCACGCGGTTTGAAATGATGCAGCGGGTGATGTATGAAGTGACGAAGAATCAGGCTGCCATCGACGAGTTGCAGCAAGTCAGCAGTGAACGGCAGTGGCGGCAATCGCTTGCGTGGCTACAGCCCATTGTTGATAAAGAAGATGTGCTTTAATACGGTACGAAAAAGGCGTTGTGTCATTCCCTCGGTGGGAGTTGACACAACGCCATTTTTGTCTGTTAGGCTTCTTTTGAAACAGGGACTTCGATGACCTTGTTCAAGAAGATATGTTTGATGCGGATGTAGAGATTGTAGAAATCTGTCTCAGTCGAATCAATATTCCAGTTGAGCACAGCTTGGTCGTCGGCCACATCGGGATTGTATTCATTGAACTCATCCAGATCATCCATTGACGTGATGATGAGGTCCGCCGCTTCGATTGGCGCCTCATCCGGCAAAATATTGACGATGTTGATGTCGCGTAAGAATAGTAACATGTTATAGCTCACCAAATCGGTAAAGCCGATGAGCATTTGACGTTGACCGCTTCGTCCCACTTGAATTGGCGCAGGTAGGGCACCAGCAGGTAATACAGAATATGCGTCAAGGAATCACTGTTATCGCGAAGTACCTGATACTCGGAATCATCGGGCAGGGTCGCAGTGAATTGCATGATGTAGGTCAATAGCTTGGCCTGTTCATATTCCAACCGCTGCGGACTGTAAAAATCGATCAGTTTGACCTGATCATCCTGCATCAGAAAGAAGTTCAGGAAGACTTTGGCCAGATTCACGACCAGTAACCGATCCTCAATCAATGGCCGCGCATCATCGTTGTAATAAGGCTTCAGATAATTGATGAAGTGGGCGACGTAGTGATGGATGATCGTATCTGTGCTCACGAAATATTGATATAACTGAGCCTCAATCGGCTTCAGATTCGTGAAGTTGATATCGCGGTTTTGTTGAAAATGGAAAAAAGCTGATTCCGCTTGTAGCGTTCGCGGTGAGAGACTTGGAAATGAGCTCTGGTCATAGATGGGTTCATCAAACGGGGCAAAACCTTTGAACAGCTTTGTGAACCGTGAGAACGAATTAATCACCTTACCGCGAGCGATACGCAAGCGACAAATGGCCCAAAACAATTCGTCTTGGATGACTTCGATGGGGTTCGTTCGAATATTAGTCAATTTCTCATACTGAGCGGCCACCCGTTCCAGCTGCAATGACTTGATGGGCCAAGCCACACCGTGGAACCCAAGCTAATAAAAGGCAAACAGGAATAAGCGGACCTGTTTTTCATCGCCCTGAATCTCGGCTTTGGTCAGTGACAACTTGAGATGGTACTTGGCTAACAAGTCGCGCAATGGCACGGTCTTGCGCAGAAGGGTTGAGCGACTGATGAAGCGCTCCTGACAGAACCGATCAACGCTTGGAATGTTGCCCTGTACCAAGTAGTCCAGGAATTGAAACTGGATCGCGTCTTCGAGCAGGTGGAGCCGATATTCGTCCACCGATATATCGAAATTGCGCAATTGCATGAGTTGTTTACGGATTGTTTTTATTGGAAGATCGCTCATGGTCTCGAGATCTGCCAGTAGTTCTCGGCAGATATTGTATCCCTGCTGGTAAGAGATGTTCATCTCATTACTCAGGTCATTGACAGTCATGATACCGGTACCGCTGGCTTTTAGAATGCGAAACATTTGAAACTTTTGTAAATCAGCTTTTTCCAAAAACGTTTCTTCAAATAGCACAATGGGTCTCCTTCAATAATACTCTAATTTAAGTATATCAAATTAGAGTAAATTGCGCTAAGGCTTATATTAATCTGTCACAGCATCTAGCTGCTTGAGTTTGTCATCAATCATGGCAATGACGGTTTTACGATCGGCTTCATTTTCGACAAAGTCTAACTTGTCACCATCGATTTGCATCTTTGGACTTTCATCGTAGTCGTCGTACCATGCGGCGTAACGTTGGTTTAATTCTTTGTAATAGTCGTAGAGCGATGGATCGACGTCGAGCTGTTCGTAAGGGCGGCCACGGCGCTGAATCCGAGAGAGCATGGTATCAAAGCTGACCTTGATATGTACCAGCAAATCAGGGCGCTTTTTGTGTGCGGCGTAGGGCAGTTCTTCCATCATATTCTCTAACAGCGCATCATAGACACGGACTTCAGTATCAGTGGCGCGACCCAAGTCAGCATTCAAGTGGAACAACAAGGAATCTTCAAAAATGGAACGATCGAGCACGTTGTTGTCATCACGGTACGCTTGTTTGATCGAGTCAAAACGCTTGTTTAAGAAATAAATTTGTAATAAAAAGGCATATTTTTTGGATCTTGGTAAAACAGTGGTAAAACTTCATTATCATCAACTGATTCATAGAAGGCTTCTGTGCCGAAATGGTCAGCAATCATTTGTGTGAGGCTGGTTTTTCCCGCCCCAATAGTTCCTGCAAGTACGATCAAAGTCATCATGCTCCCTCTTTACCCAATAATTTTGTTAAGCACATCTGTTTTATATTACGAGTTGAGCGGGTTGCATGCAAGCGAGAATTTTTTAATCTTTTTTAGTCAAACATTAACCAAACAATGGTAATATAATTTGAGATATATTTAGGGGGAGCACAACATGCGAAAGGATAGAAATTTTTCTAACGACATCGGATAATGAAAAATATCGTTTGTTTGTTAATATTAAGCGGGCAAGACTCGCACAATCGTCCGTCGTTGATCGAATCAACGACCAGCGTGAACACAAGAATTTCGTGACCGACATCAATCTCAAGCAGATTGCTATCATCACTCACAAGAGTTATAGCAGTGTCTATAACACCTATTCGAGTTTAATTGAAGAACTCGAACAACTGACTCACCGTAAGGGCGCTTCTATCAAGCGCTTATTTGCCGTGACGGAGGATGACCTGTTTTTTTATTCGGTCAAAAAATCCCATCCATATCGGTTTATCATGACGATTCTGACGAAAAATAATGTTTCGTTTGAGGACTTTTGGAAGTCTGAGAATAGCTCAAAGGCAACCATGCTGCGGCACTTGAAGCCCTTGCGTGACTATGCCAAGACATATGATATTTCTTTTGCGTATGAACCCATGCGTTTTCAAGGGGACGAGCGCAAATTACGTTTGTTCTTGAGTGTTGTTTTCTGGTTAGCGACAGATGGTGCCTCATGGCCTTTTGAAACTGTTTCAGAAGAGACCGCACGCCAGACGTTTAGGTATTCACTGAACATGCTTGAGGAAGAACGGCCCAATTCCGTCACGGAACGTGTGGGGATGATCTACATGGCGGTTGGATTCTTACGCATTAAGTCAGGTCATGCGTTGACTTACGATGAACAGAGCAAAATGATGAACTACCCAATTCCTAATATGTTTAGGGATTTGGAATTAGATGATGAAGCACTCAATACGGCGATTCATTCATTGGATGTGGAAAAACAACTCGGTGAGACGGCAAACCTATTTTTCCTGTTCAACTTTGCACCGGTCTATATTTTGCCAGATGGTCAACAGTCCATCGACACCATCGAGCGGTTCCGTCACTATAACCCCGCCATCTATACGTTGGTCACCGAATTTCTAGAACAGCTACCATACAATGTTCGCGGTCAACTTCACATGGACAATGAGGAATATGGGTTGTTGGTCGCCAATCTGCTCACGATTAGCATGAGCACGTTGGTTTTGGGTCGCGACTTCTCTTATATGGTGGCACAGGATCTCAATCTGCGCTTACAGATGGTGCCAACGAATAATGTCTTGCGCGCGCAAGTGAAGCAGACGATTGACTATATTGTCTATGATCGACAATTGACGGCGCTGGAACCCATGGTTGAGCAGCTCAGTGAGGCGTACTACAACAATCTGTATCAGTATATCTATCAGATTCGGCCAGATGTGACAGTCAAGGTTGCACCTGTCATTGAACAGACGGTTATCGGGTATATCGATCTCTTGGTCTTTTTGAATGCTATTCCATTTGTGGAGATCGCCCAACATGACGATGCGTTGAGTGACGCGGATATCGTGATCAGTAGCGCTTATCTCGATAGTGACGATATCGGTTCTGAGAAGCCACTGATTTTGCCGTGGCGCCTAGAATACAACAATGATAACTTCGGACAGCTCTATAGTGCGCTGCGTGAAACATGGGATGCCAAGGTGAATGCGGCTCGCGAAGCAGCACAGCAATAAGAAACAAGTTGCAAATTTGAGGTAAGTACGGTATTTTAATTCTAATAACAAACACGTGAATAGGTGCATACAGGGTAGTACAGAGATGTGGCGGTTGGTGCGAGCCACAATAAACCCGATTCCAGCATGACAGTGGGCAGTGATGAACTGCACGGTTCTGGCCGTTATCAGTCAATTGAGTGTGATTGCTTGCAATCAAACTTGGGTGGTACCGCGGAATAAAGCCTTTCGTCCCAATGTGATGGAAGGCTTTTTGTGTACAATTAAGGAGGAAAAACAATGTTAGATCTCAAATTGATTCGTCAAAAACCAGATTGGGCCAAGGAAAAGTTGGCTGCGCGTGGGATTGAAGGCGCGGAAGTCGATGAATTACTCGCGCTGGATAAGGATCGGCGTGAAGTGATTGTCCAAACAGAAGATATGAAGGCTAAGCGCAATGAAGTCTCCTCAAGCATTGCGCAGATGAAGCGCAACAAGGAAGATGCCACAGAACAGATTGCGGCAATGCGTGAAGTGGGACAAACCATCAGTGACTTGGACGCTCAGTTAGCAGAGCTCAATGACAAGGTGAACTATATCTTAGTTCGGTTACCCAACTTTCCTGATGATTCCGTTCCTGTTTCTTTGGACGAAGCGGATGCACGAGAAGAACGCAAATGGTCCACACCGCGTGAATTTGATTTCACGCCCAAAGCGCACTATGAAATTGGTGAAGATTTAGGCATCTTAGACTTTGAACGCGCCAGCAAAGTGTCTGGTAGTCGGTTTGTCTACTATCGTGGTGCCGGTGCACGCTTAGAACGTGCTGTTTACAACTTCTTTTTAGATGAACACCAAAAGGAAGGTTACGAAGAATTAATTACACCTTACCTGGTGAACAATGATTCCATGTTTGGAACCGGACAATTTCCTAAGTTCACCGAAGATGTTTACACGATGAGTAATGAAGGCGAACCAATGACTTTGATTCCAACGGCAGAAGTGCCATTGGTGAATTACTACCGCGATGAAATCATTCCAACGGAACAATTACCAATCAGCTTCACTGCGCTGTCACCAGCTTTCCGTTCAGAAGCGGGGAGTGCCGGCCGTGATACACGTGGGTTAATCCGGATGCACCAATTCAATAAGGTGGAAATGGTGAAATTCACCAAGCCAGAAGACTCATGGCAAGAACTTGAGAACCTGGTTCACGATGCAGAAGACTTGCTGCAAAAGCTGGGCTTACCATATCACGTGATCACACTCGCGAGTGGGGATGCCAGCTTTACATCGGCTAAGACCTATGATCTTGAAGTCTGGTTGCCCGCCCAAGATCGTTATCGTGAAATCTCAAGCTGCAGTAACTGTACTGATTTCCAAGCGCGTCGGGCCCAGATTCGTTATCGCGATGATAACGGCAAGCCACAATTAGTCCACACACTGAACGGATCCGGCTTAGCTGTCGGTCGTGCAGTCGCTGCTATTTTAGAAAATTATCAAAAAGCTGATGGCAGTGTGACAATTCCAGAAGTGTTGGTACCATATATGGGCGGCCAGACAGTGATTGAAAAAGTTGAACGTTAATTCACTTTTTACCAACTTCATCCGGATTAAGTAGCACGCGTTATTTAAGCGGATGGCATCAATAAGCAACGACTAATTAATATTCATTCAGATTAGAAAGGGATGTCTCCTCAATTCGAGGAGACATCTCTTTTTGATTTGTTCGGGTTTGAAAAAAAGCATTAATTTTGCTTGACCCATTAGGCTCTGGCTGATATGATATTCCTTGTCATCAAGTGAGTTACAAATTGTTGTTGACAACGAGCAACGAACTTGATACACTATTGAAGCTGTCAATTGCATAAACGCTTTAGG
>NZ_BBBX01000005.1 GCF_001311785.1 Lacticaseibacillus saniviri JCM 17471 = DSM 24301
AGGCCGGTAATTTCCGTTAATCCAGCGGCTCATGTCCGCATGTGAGTCTCCGGCATAATAAGCCTTGCCTGTGCGCTCACCCTTAACTACCCACATGCTCATCCTCCTCCTTGCTGTTTTGTGTCTCAGTGCAGCTAACTTCGCCTGATTGGCCGCGAGTTGAGCTTCCATCTCTGGTGTAACCTCTTCTTTGGGCGGCTGATAGTTGGGCGCTAACCAGTCTGGGCGTGCCTCTACTCGCTTTGGCTTGCCGTATGACTTCGGCTTTGCTTTAGACGCTGCATTTGCCTTAGCCCGCATGGCATCATATTTTTGACGCAGTTTACCAGCCGACAAGATATTAGCCTGCCAGAACTCATCTTTTTGGCTCCATACGATCATGCCGTTGATCTGCTCGTAGGTTCGCTTGTCCCGCTCATGCATCAGCCTAATATCGTTAGCCCAGCGTTGTAAGTTAGGGTGCTTAGCCTCCGGATTATTGCCTTTAATAAACCCCCAGAGATACTCTGCGGCTTGAAGATTAGGGTCTCCGGGTTCAAACGTCCGCTTGTCGGACTTTGGACGAGAAGTCTTTTTAGTCAAGTCATAGTCATGTCTTAGTAAGTACTTATGCGGGGTAGACTGGGGGGTAGGTTGAGGTGCGGGTTGGGGGGTAGCTGGCAAACTAGTTGAGGTGCTACTAGCACGCTGACTAGGGTGATCAACATATAGTTTTACCAACTGATACGCCGGATTCGATTTGTTTTTCTTACCAGGCACATAGGTAATCAAGTTTTCTTGGACCAACCGGTTCCGCGCTGATTTAACGCCTTCTTCGGTTAAGCCCGTGCGACTAGCCAATATCGAATTGCGGAGCTTGAATTGGACGTCCATTTTGCTCTCGTCGTTCGCGTAGTCTAATAACTCGCGATACAGACTCACTTGGCCCAATGAGAGATCCAATTCTTCTGTCAGTAATTTACGAAATGCTCGTCGTTGCTTGAAATAATCCACTACCTATACCTCCTTTCTGAATATTGGGCTTCTCACCCATTCGAACGGTTACGCCGCCTCGTCAAAGTGCGTGTTAGAATGGCAAATCATCATCTGACACATTGATTTGGTTCCCATTGTTATTGGCAAACGGATCAGGAGAACTCACTGGTGGATTACTGGCATTCGTTTGGGGCATCTGTTGATTTGTTGCTTGTTGATGATGCTTTACTTGCGGTTGAATAGTCATTGGAAAATCTGACTTATCAAATCGTTTAATTTTGGCATTTGATTTACCGTTGTAAGTCTCCATTTCAACTGTTACCTTAACTGGCTTACCGAGCATTTCTTCAGCCCAATTTTCCGGTGTTCCAAAGTCAAATCCGTTTGGGTAAGCATTCGTTGCCTTAATAAGTGAATTCCGGCGCCATGCTGAGCTATTCGTTAAAACAAAATTATCAAAACGGATTTCGTTACCTTGACCAGGCTGTTCAACATCATCACGTACAATGTAGTTCATTTGAATCATGTCATTGCTGGATGTTTTCGATTGTTCTCGTGCCCATGCACTTGGATAGACTTCATATTCTCCAGCCTCTAAGGGCTTAATACCAACGTTGTTTTCATCATATGAGAAACTCATTTTAATTACCTGCCTTTTCATTTTGTTTTTGACTAGCCGCTAATTGTTTGTATGCGGCTGTTAGTTGCGCTAAATTCCAAGTCTCAATATTTGAATTATTAAGTTGTGTTCCAAACTGCTTTAACATGGCTTCTAACGTTGCGTTCCCGCCAATCAAATGATTAATAGCTTCAATTGCTTTCTTCTTACGTTCATTGGCTTGTGCAACCAAGTCAACGCCTTCTTCTGCCCAGTCGTAAATCTGATGGCCAACATGACGTCCCAGAATCTGTTGTGTATCGAATATCGAAGAATTATCCTTCATTGCTTGTGCCAAGTGGTTTTGGTAAAGCTGAAAGGTGATGGCAAATTCATATTCCAAACCATCCTTCTGATCAGGCTTTAAACCAACTTTTTCAACTTGTACCTTGCCTGTATCGTTGCGGGTGACCTCGACACCTTGCTTACTACGAACCGTTGCAATGACGTGAACATGCATGTCAGTTAATAAATTCAATACCTTTTGTTGCTCGGGGCCAACTTTTTTCCAATCACCAATCTGACCACCAAGCTTATTAACTTGATCTAATATGCCGCCATCACCGCTCCATACGCTGCTAAGTGAATCAATGATGATCACTTCAGCGCCAGCCTGCTTCAAAGCGTTAAACGCCTCAAGATAGCGATCGGCCGTAAATGGTGGTATTACTTCAATCTGCATAAACGGTTGTATGGTTGTATCGTCATGTTGAGTGTTAACATATAGACTCGATCGCTGATGTTCAGTTTCGATCATGCCGATTTTTGCCCACTGTTCTGTTTCATTCATATCAGGGAACATTGATTCGACAATCCCTTTTGCGATTAGCAGTGAGCTTAACGTTTTTCCGGACCCGCTAGCTCCCATCAAAAGAATGGGTACCTTAATTTTTGTACGTTCTGCCATCTGAATTTGCATGTTTAGCCCTCCTCATTCAGTTGAATGCTTTCAAATACGATTTCGTTGGCTTTCATGAATTCCGCTAACGCCCACATTTTAGTTTAGTGGTTGTGACTTTCATGGCCCTAGTTACCATTGGCTCATCATCTGCCGGTGTCAGCGTTTGCTGCTCCGTTTGTAAAATTTCACCTGTGTTAGTATCAACAACCGAGTTGCCAAATTTCTCTTGATACATCTTAGCAATGGCATCTTCGGCTTCTTTTTGTTTCCGCGCTTTTTCTTCGGCCCGCTTGCGAGCCATCAAAGCATCGTCAATCTTAATGCGCAGCTCTACGAAACTGGCTCCTTGGTCAATCTGATCAACCCATCCAGCCGCTTCAATCCCATTTGCTTCTGCATAGGCTTTAACAGCTTCCTTCTCATTGGCAACACGATCTTGCTCTTTGACAATGTAATCTGCAGCATCCCCGATTTCTCGAGTTCGTTGAATGCCACTGATTGATTTCGTGAGCCAGCTTGACTTCATCTCAATTAGCGCTGGGTCAATTCCACGGTTTTCAGCAATTTCGGCAATTTCGGCAAGCACAGCCTTTTCGCGCTCAGCTTGCTGACGTTGCTCTAAGTCCTTAATCCCAGCGTCAATTGGATCGATTGAGACACTCACAAGGTCCGTCAACGTTTTGACATCTTTTTCAAAATCTTTTAGGGGCTGATTATACTCACGCTTAATTTCTTTCCGCCGGTCGTCAATCGCTTTGTTAAACCTGTTAAGTTCAGCCCGTGCTGACTTTGCCGATTGAAGTGTATCTTCGGTCACAATTAAACCTTTGAACTTCTCAGCTTGTTGGGTCACAGCCTGCTTAAGCCTGTCGTAATTATCAATAGTGATGGTTGACGGCTCAAAATTAACCTCAAAGTTATCAACAAGCGATACTTGATTCGCCATATTATTTCGCCTCCTGATGTGCTAGAATTGAGCCATAACTTGATTTATTATCTATTCCATCTTGCCCGTGTGGTTGCACCCACATGGGCTTTTTTGCGTTTAATTCAGCAATTTTTCGTTGTGATAGCTGTAAAATCCAAGTCCAGCTCTCACTCGATGGGTCATCCATTAAGTGCTCGATGGCCTCATCGCGTTTCTCCATCAGAACTGCTTTACTATCAATTCGTAAGTTATCCATGCTACTCCTCCCATTCGAAGAACTTTGATATACGCTGGTTCTTTGCCATGAATCGGTCTACCAAAGTGACTGGTTGGCTCGATAACCACCACAAACCAACGACGATGCCCCATGTGAGGCCTAAAATCACCAATGCGTTCATAACTATTTCACTTCCCATTCTGCTCGCGCCGCTTCCGCCACTTAACGGCCTTCTCAACTTCTATGAGCCGCTTGCCAACCACTTTCTTGCTTGGTAATGGATCTGATTTCAACTTTGTCCATCGTGATAGGGTGGAAATTGGGACATCCCAAATTTGTGACAGCGAAGTCAAGCTGATTTCTTGAACCAACGCGGTTTGTTGTTTTACTCGTTTTATTCGTGGCTGCTTGATAGTTGTCAATACTCTTAAGTCGCTCATCATGATTGCTCCTTTCTCATATAACATTTTTGCTCATATTCACCCATTCGCTCTTCAAATAAATCCATGATAGTAAGGCCAAACTGCTCGGCTCCCGCTGCTAACAAAGTGACATCCATCACTGTGCTATCTAGTTTTTCGAGCAGATAGCGTTTGAGCTGGGCTCTCTGTTCTTGTGTTGGATGAGGTGTGTTCATAATCAGCTCTATTTGACCAGCCTCATATACTCGCTTCTCCTCTGCTTCTTCTAGCTGATCAAAGGCATGTATGCCGCGCACATCATGATAGAATGCACCGCCGTCAAACGCCTTAATCAAGCCAAGCATCATGTTGCCCAATTCCATTGAGAACTGACTGTCTTCGAGCGATCTAGCAATATCAACAGCCTCATTCGGCTTAACGCTAGTTCCGTGAACATAATTATTAATGGTTGATTTACTCAATCTCGTTTCTGCAGCTAGTGCCTTCTGCGGCATCCCTACTTTTAGCAGTACCGCTTCCAACATTGGCCCTAGTGTCATCTTCAAAATCATCACATCCTCTAAAATCTGTTAATCTCACTCAACTTTTCCAGTCGGTGACAAGCTATTATTGAAGCAAGTCAGAAAACTCCTTGCCAGTTAAAACAAGTAAACCCGGTTTCATAAGTGACCCTGAATCCCAACCGCTCGATCTGTGTCACCAGGCTCGGAAAGGTTCGGAAGTCTCCGGCCAATCGCATGCTGTGGCGGCCAGATGCATCCACCTCCTTAAAGCGTGTGAAGAAGTACTCCCACATCTGTTGTTTCCGATTAGCTTCATGCACTGTCAAAATCGCGTCTGCAAAATCGTCCATTTCTCTCACTTCCGTTCTTTGAAAATTGAATATCAATGAAACAATTGCTTGTACTGTTCAAAAAGCTCACGAGCTTCTGGTGTTTGTTCGTCTTTCAATGACTGTATACTCTTAAGCCCTATCTGAGTCTTGATTACGGCATACACCGCTGAACGGTTTGCGTTGCGGTCACTGCTTGGTAGCTGACTCAGCCATTGTTCAAGTTCCCGCTTAAAGCCACGAACGGCCGGCGTGCTACGTTCAGCCTTATGATTCTCAATTCGTGCATCAATAAATTGTTCAAGTTCCTCAACTGTTGTTGGCATATCCATTAGTTCTTCACCTCCCTAGGTAAAAATTCATTCATATCAATGCCTAATGCGTTTGCTAACTTCCAAGCGTTCATATAACCCGGAATTTTTCCATCGTTTTCAATGCCAGAAATTGTTGTCTGTGGCACGCCGCTCTTATCTGCTAATTGAGCCTGCGTCATTCCTGACGACTTTCTCAACTGAAGAAATCGTTCAGCAAATGTCATCTATATCACCCCCTCAACTTATCATGGTTATATTTTAACTTTTTAGCGTTCAATTGTCAACTGTTTAAAGTTAACACGTTTGGGTAAATGTTGGTAAAATTAAATTCAAGATAACTCAATTGCGTTAAAGAGGTGTTCTCACAATGAATCATCATGAACTAATAATCAGCAAAATTAATGACCTACTAGAAGAAAAAAAATATGACTGTTAACAGACTGGCAACCCTATCCGGTCTTACTCAATCGACACTGAGCGGATTGTTTAATCGACCAAACGCAGTGCCAAAACTTGATACGCTATACGCCATCGCTGAAGGCTTCAATATATCCCTCACAGAGCTTCTGGACTTCCCCCCCATACAACGAACGGCCAAACGGCACGAGCGCTGCTAAGCAACGCGACAAGTGGGAAGAACTTGGAAACGCGCTTACTGATGAAGAAAAGGAACGTGTGAGACGGATCCTGATTGGTGACAACGAGGTGGAGAAGTAGCCTTCTTTCATGACGTTTACCATGAAAGGAGGTGATAAAATGTCTATGGTAACAATTGCGAAACTTCACTGTGTTTCTTGTGGTAATGATTTTCCAATCTCAGCAACTCGTAAACCTCAGCACATCGAATGTCCTTTTTGTCAATCACGAATGGCTGACGATATGATTGAAAACTTATACGGCGCGATTCTCTCAGTGGCTGATATCAATCATCATTTTAGAAAATACAACATTGAACGTGATGAATCAGCGTTTGTTCTATCAGTTACAGATCAGGAAGTACATCTAGCGATTGACGATATTGAATAACATCAATCAGTTGTGCTGGTAATATTTGTTGCTCGTCAATTAGCTTGCCTACGGCAGTTATCACTTCTTTGAGTTTGGCCTCACCCAACTCTTCAGTGATAAACTGTCGTCTTTTATTCAAAGCATCGTGTTTTTGGAAAACTTGCTTTCGTGTCATGGCTATCACCTCCGTTCTTTTAAGCTACATAACGTAGCTGAATGCTGTAAAAAAATCTCTTCTTTTGGAACGCCGAATAGATCCTGAATTTTTTGCATCATTGCAGGTCGCGGTGTTCGTTCCCCAGACTCCCATTTTTGGACACTTTGGTGCGATACACCAAGTATTCCCGCCAACTGTTTTTGCGTTTTAATTCCTTTTGACTCACGCAACTTCCGTAAATTATTCATCAAATCACCTCTATTTACAGCTACGTTTTGTAGCTTTGCTATATAAACAGCATAACACTACTAAATGTAGTTGTAAACAAAAAGCTACATTTTGTGTATTTATTTCAGCTGCTACTTTTTGTAGTATTTACTTCAAGGAGGTTACATTATGTTCGGCATACGACTTAAAGAGCTTCGAACTAAGTATGGATATACGCAAGAGACGCTTGGCGAAAAACTCGGCGTGTCTGATAAAACAATCGGGGCTTGGGAGCGAGGAACTCGCGAACCACCGATGAAATCAATTAAGTTTTTGGCTAACCTCTTTGATGTTTCTACTGATTACTTAATGGGCAATGCGGATAAACCTCACTATTATTCGTTAACTGATAAAGATCAACAAGACATCGACACCGAGCTTGAGAATATGCTAAACGGCGTGTCAGAAAACGGTGGCATCAACTATTTTCAAAATGGTGCAAAACTTAGCGATCAAGATCGTGAGCTGCTTAAAGCCTCTATGAGACAGACTATTGCTCTTTCAAAAGAACTAGCAAAAAGAAATTCACACCAAAGAAATATCGAGGTAGTGAACAATAATCTGGAGGCATTGCTTATGACTAAAGCTCACGATGCAATAGCATCCGCTGACCACCTGATTCGGCAATTCAACTCGAGAGATCCGTTTGATATTGCTAAGCAATCAGGCATTTATATTGATTTCCAAGAATTAGGTACTGATATTTTGGGGTACAGTATGCATTCGTATCGCATACCAACAATAGTGTTGAATCTTAAAAACGATGAGCTAACTAATTTGAGCATCTGTGGGCATGAACTCGGCCACTGTAAAATGCATAGCAGATTTGATACCAACTTTTTTAACCGGATGGGGTTGCGTCCTTCGGTTGGCAGCGTTGAGTATGAGGCAAATTGCTTTATGTTCGAACTTCTTTTTGGGAATCAAGAAATTTCACCGATGAACTACGGTGCAGTTCTTAGTGAGTATGGACTTCCTGGCTGGATGCATGAGTATTTCGACTTGATCAAATAAAAAGCCCCTAACCTTTGGGCAGGTTGAGGGCGGGTGAAAATTATATCAAAAAATAATATCATACTTTGGAGGTATGTAAAGTGAAAGTTACAAAGTTAGTTGTCGGTATTCTTATGATTGTTTTATCGGTTTTCATTTTTTCCAGTCAAGCATCGTTGGCTTGGGTAATAGCCTTAGTGAAAATGGCCAGGTCGGTGGTACCGCAGGCGTTTTGCTTTCGATCATGTTTTTGGTGTCTGGCATTGTTTATATTTCAACTCGTAAACAGGAAAAACTCGGTGGGGACATCGCATGCGCGATTATGCTAGCAATTGCTGCGCTTTTAGGCTTTGCAACGCCGGCATCTTCTCTGACTTAATCATTTGGTCATTCCTTGGGCTAATCGCAGGATTTGGTTTCTTGATTTGGCACGTAGTTGCTAACAAAAAAGAAAATAAAAATAAAGTAGAAAGCAAATAAGTCCTATCCCTCTCCAGCGGCGAACGTGTGCAAGCCACGTTGAGGGCGTTGCTCCCTCCCGGGGCTTTTATTTCATCATCTTGCATCAAATTATTCAAAGCAACCCCTGATACAATAGAGTCTATATAACTTCATTTTAAAAAAATAACGTTTCAAAAGTAAAAATCCCCTAACCGTTGGGCCGGCTAAGGGATCATAGATAAGTACAAAAAAATTATATCATATTTTGGAGGATATTTTATATGAAAAAGTTGACTAGTGGGATTCTTGTTAGTGCTGCATTATTAGCGGTATCAGCACCTATGGTTACAAACGCAACAACTGTCCTAGCCGATACAAGTACTTCAGAAGCAACCATGGTTACCGTCACCATTACGAATATAGATACAAAAGGTAACATTCTTTCCTCACAACAACATCAGGTTAAGCAGGGCAGTAACGTTGACGCTTATCCATTTGGGGAGATATCTATACCGGATCGATTAAGCCAGGTACTTATGGCCCTGTTGTTTCAGCTAATCAGACATACAAAAAGGTTCAAAGCGGACAAGTACTAAAATTTGTCTTCGGAAAGAAACTGAATGCTCAGTTCATTTATGTAGATACTCAGGGTAATGAAATTAAGAAAGATGTCACAGGCAAAGAAGTCAAACCAGTTAATGCCACTGAGTTTGAGACAAATATCATCTCTAATCTAACTCCACCAGAGGGCTATACTTTTGCTAGTCGCACTGCTCAACACGATCTATCACAACCCGCAAACTTACCGCGTGGATTCTTCACAGGAATTACAACTGAAGGTCCTTTCAAAGTTGCTCTTGTGAAACTTCTGACAGTCCCTATTACTTACAAAAATCTTAATGGCAAGGTTCTTGGCACCCAAAATCTTCAAATTCCAATTAATGAAAGCATTAATACTGCACAGAGCGGATATCTTCAAATGCCAAATAACACTATTGCTGTTGCAGCTAGTCAACAACCCAATGGTAAGTATCCTTATGATTATGTATTTAAAGATGAATCACCTGTGACATTTACGGTTGTTAATATTGGGTATGACGATTTTGACGGTGTTGCAACTGTGGCAAGTGAAACAGCTAGTCTGTTCAGCGATAAATACTTAACCAAGTCTCTCAATCGTAAGTTGAACAAAGGAACCTCATGGCATGTTTATGGTGTTCAGCGCACAGGTACTACTGACATGGCTTACGACTTGGGCGGTAGTCAATGGATTAGTGCTCGCGATGTCTTAATTGCCGGCACAAACCAACCCGCTCAACCCAGCAACACAGCAAAGGAAACCCCAATGAGTGGCGTGTTCACTGTCAAAGTACCAAAACATCCTACTTGGTCCACTGTTCTTTGGGATAAAGACGGAAAGTCAACTGGTCGTTTCTTAAAAACAAACAGCAGCTGGAAGATTCTAGCCAAGAAAACAATTAAACGGAAAAACTTTCTACCGTTAGGTAATCAAAATCAATGGGTTGATGCCTCTTACGGTACTGTCAAATAATTAATACACAAAGCCCCTACTTTGGGGCTTTTATTTCACACATAAAAAGAACATATGTTTGCATTTCAGCTATTTAAAATTCAGAAAGAGGAATAATCATGGCCTCAATCAAAAAATATAAGTTAAAATCTGGAATTGAAAAATGGTATTTCCAAGTTTTCGCTGGAAAGAATCCTAAGACCGGGAAAAAGAACATCATCATGCGCCGCGGATTCAATAGCGAAGAAGAAGCTAGGAAAGAAGCCATTATCCTTGAAAGCGAGGTTATCCGCGGTACTGCCTCTGTAGTTGGCCGACAAATTAAAATAGCACAGTACTTAAACGATTGGATCACCAAGTACAAGAAGAACGTCAAGGAAGGCACAATGATCATCTATCGCTACAATCTCAAAAAGTATATTATTCCTCAAATTGGCGAATTCATCTTGTCGAAATATACGCTGCGTGAGCATCAAGATTTTATTGATAGCCTACTTGATCAAGGGTTATCTATAAATACAGTAAAGCTCATCAACGGGACCGTGAGCAATGCGATGAAAAAGCAATCGCTATTGGTTACATTGAGCGAAATCCAACAACTGGCGTCGAATTCAACCAATCATCGAAGTATAACGATCAGAAGAAGCTACATTTCTGGAATAAGGACCAAATTGATACCTTCATTGCAACCGCCCAAAAGGAGCGTGAGCCTATGTGGCTCCCCTTCTTTTTGATCATGATCGATGAAGGACTCCGAATTGGCGAAGTTATGGCCTTGCAGTGGTCAGATATTAGCTTCGAGTCCAATACCATCAGTATTAACAAAACACGCATCTATCGCGCCGAAAAAGGCGAAAACGTGGACAAAGTACTAGTGGATCGTCCTAAGACCCCTTCATCAATTCGCGAAGTTATCATGACAGCTCGTGTATCCACCTTACTCAAGCAACTTTACCAGATTGAATTCAGCGAGAATGATGTGACAGTGTTACTCACATCCACACAAAATAATGATGGTATGGTCTTTGTCTATACTACAAGCGAGGCAAAGCGAGGACAGCCCGTGAAAGCTCGTGGCGCTTCTTCGGCGTTCGTCCGTATTGTGAAACGATCCGGGCTCCCTCATATCAGAATTCACGATTTAAGGCACACTCATGCAGTGCTGATGCGTGAATCAGGATTGAGCCTTGATGACATCAAAGACGATCTAGGACACAAAAATGTCGCCACCACCGAAATCTATGCGGAAATATCACCGACCAAGAAAAGCTCGAACCACCAAAAGTTTGAACGCTACTTAAATAATGAGCATTAAAAAAAGACCTCAAACCTGATTATTTTAAGCTCCAATGAATGTCTAGTCATTCATAAGTCATTCACGGGAGTTTATATATCAGATGAGAGGTCTTTTCTTATTTAACCTAAGAAACGCTCAAAGCCTTGATATTACAAGCGTGCGTTTAATTCCTTAGTCATTTCTTCATAGCCAGGGCGGCCAAGAAGTGCGAACATGTTCTTCTTGTAGGCTTCAACACCTGGTTGGTCAAATGGGTTAATCCCGTTCAAGTAACCAGAGATGGCAACAGCTGCTTCAAAGAAGTAGATCATGTAGCCTAATGTGTAAGCGTCTTGTTGAGGAATCGAAACAGTCATCACAGGAACACCGCCGTCGGTATGTGCGAGCACAACACCTTCGTAGGCCTTGCGGTTAACTTCAGCCATAGAACGGCCTTCAA
The DNA here is from genome assembly GCF_001311785.1 of Lacticaseibacillus saniviri JCM 17471 = DSM 24301. Taxonomy (GTDB): domain Bacteria; phylum Bacillota; class Bacilli; order Lactobacillales; family Lactobacillaceae; genus Lacticaseibacillus; species Lacticaseibacillus saniviri. The sequence continues at coordinate 11,381 of NZ_BBBX01000005.1, forward strand.
GGTAGCCTAAGCCATCCAAGTTGCCTTCTTCAGCAGGAATCTTCAAGTCGTGAGTAGGATTTTCAACCCAGACAACAGTTTCCATTAAGTTACGCAAACCTTCTTGGATGTATTGACCTAAACTGTGTAAGTCAGTACTGAAGTTAGCACTTGATGGGTAGATACCCTTTTGGTCCTTACCTTCAGATTCACCCATGAGTTGCTTCCACCATTCGCCAAGGTATTGCAAAGTTGGTTCGTAGTTTTCAAGCAATTCAGTCGTGTAGCCCTTCCGGTAAAGGATGTTCCGGTAAGCAGCATATTGATAAGCTTCGTTCTTAGACAGGTCATCACTGCTGTATTCCTTAGCAGCGTCGCCCAGGCCCTTCATCATGTCGTCGATGTTACCACCGGCAACAGCAATTGGTAACAAACCAACAGCAGACATCACGGAGTAACGGCCACCCAAGTCATCAGGCACAACAAATTCTGCATAGCCTTCTGCATCGGCTTCGGTCTTCAAAGCACCCTTAGCGCGATCAGTTGTTGCGTAGATACGCTTCTTAGCTTCGTCTTTACCATATTTTTCGATTAACTTCGCCTTCAAAATCCGGAATGCGATAGAAGGTTCTGTTGTTGTCCCAGACTTAGAAATCACGTTGATGGAGAAGTCGCGATCGCCGATGATTTCAAGTAAGTCTGATAAATAAGAACTGGAGATGGAGTTCCCTGCAAAGTAAACTTCAGGCAGCTTCAAATTAGGATCTGCGTTACGGAAGGTGTGTGACAAAAAGTCGATTGCCATCCGGGCACCTAAGTATGAACCACCAATCCCAATTGCAACAAAGACTTCGGAATCGCTTTGGATTTGCTTTGCAGCTTCCTTGATGCGAGCGAATTCGTCCTTGTCATAATTAACGGGTAAGTCTAAGAACCCGCGGAAGTCACTCCCTGCGCCTGTACCATTACGTAATTCTTGGTCAGCAGCAGTTACGAGCGCTTGCATTTGACCTAATTCGTTGTCATGAACGAATTGGCCAAGCTTTGATGAATCAAATTTAATATGAGCCATGTTTTGCGTTCCTCCTAGTTTTCAAATCAATTTTCACTTTAAGCGCTATCCTGCAAAAAGCAAGTCTTTCTTATAGAGTTAGCTCAATTTTAAGCAAAGAAAAAGCAGGTCGAGAAGCGTGCATTGCGCCACGCCCGACCTGCTGATTTGAGGAACAATTATTTCATAATCCCGAGCACAATCCCACCTAAGATAACAAAGATACTCCCCCAGGTGACATAGCGCATTTCTTTCTTGGTCTTCTTTTCGCCCAATAAGAAAATGGAACCGAATGTGGAGATGACAATCCCCATTTGGGACATGGAAAAGGCAATGGCCAAACCAACTGAACTAGTGGCTAACAACATGAACACATTCCCTGTGCCCCACAGCAAACCAGTCAAGGTATTCTTCACGGTTTCCTTGCTTAACGCATTCTTACCGATAGAGAACAGGCTGGCCCCGATAACCATCCCAATACTTTGTGCAGAACGGTTGCTAAGGCATCCAAGTTCCCCGCCTTAAAGACAATCGTGTAGCCGGCATAACCAGCTGTTGAGATCAGTAAGGTTCGAATCCCCTTACCAACAGAATTCTCGCCACTCACTTGATCGGACTTTTCCTTGCGAGAAGTCAAAGTGGAACCAAGAATCAAGAAGAACAATGCTAGTAAACCTAAGCCAACCGTGCTCCCTGTTTTCCATTCTGAGAATAACAGCGCGCCCGCTAAGGTGTTCGCAACTAACTGCATCCCCGTTGACATAGGAACAGTCATGGAAACACCCATGTATTTCATCGCTTGGAACTGTTGGCTCTGGCCTAAGCTCCAGAACAGGCCGGACAAAATACCGAGTAACCAAACCTTGGTATCCATAACAGGTTGCGCAACTAACCATGTCCCGATACCGAAGACCAGGCGCCGAATGTCATCCCTAATGTCTGTTGATAAGCATTACCGCCTAACTTACCACTCACTAAACCAATTGATCCCCAAGCCAAGGCTGGAATCAGTGCTAAAATAATCCCCATGATGTTCCTCTTTCTCTATAAGATTGATTTAAATTGCAGATGTAATTAATACAGAAAACAAGTCTATCGTGATTTCGTTTTCAACGCAAGCCCTATTTAGCGGTATTGTCATAATGAAAACGCATCCAGGAAACCGGTTCCCTTTCTGACAAGTTTTCAAAAATTTTCAATTAGTCTAGACCACTTAGAATATTCTCATTTTAGAACATTGTGGGCTATTTTATGAGTAAATAATGAGAACTAAAATAACATTCTTGTCCATTTATATGCCCGTCTCATTGCGTTGAAATCGATTGCGTGGCCGATTATTTTCTCTTGGTCAAATGCCGATTGACCAAAGTTGCATTGGTCGCAACCATCTTGTACAATGCGGGTATCAAATGATCTGGAGGGATCCTTTATGACAAAAAAGCAAATGTCTCGTGGTAAGTTCGACCGGCTTCAAAAGCTCTCTAATGATAACGGTATTATCGCAGCCCTCGCTATTGACCAACGCGGTTCAATGAAACGGATTATGCGCGCTGCCGCAGAAAAAGCAGGCAAGACCTATAGTCTCGACATGGTCTATGAATTCAAGGAATTAGTCGCACAAGAGCTCACCAAGTACGCATCTGGTCTGTTGATCGATGAAGAACTCGGATTCAAAGGCATGAAGTCGATGGATAAAAGCGCTGGCTTGATTCTTTCCTATGAAAAGACCGGCTATGACGCTGATGAAGAAGGTCGCTTCCCTGAATTGCTGCCTAACGAAAGTATGCAACGCTTAGTGGACAAGGGCGCCGACGCTGCCAAGGTGCTGATCTATTACAACCCTGATGACAAGCCAGAAATCAATGACGTCAAGCACGCCTTTGTTGAACGGTTGGGTTACGAAGCACTCGCAGCGGATCTCCCATTATTTGTTGAATTAGTCAGTTATACCGATGCTATCCCAGATCAAAAGAGTCGCGAATACGCGATTGCAAAGCCTGAACTCGTCTTAAACGGGATGAAGGAATTCTCTAAGGCCAAGTACAACATCGATGTGATTAAGGCAGAAATCCCCGTCAACTGGGACTTTGTCGAAGGTTACGCTAAAGACGGTGTTGATCCTGCCTATTCTCAAGATGAAGTTGCCAAGATTTTTGATGGCATGAATTCTGAAATCGATCGCCCATTCATCTATCTCTCAGCTGGTGTGCCCGCTGAAACCTTCCGTGATGAATTGATTTTTGCTGGTAAGTCTGGCAATCAATACAACGGGATTCTCGGCGGCCGTGCCACCTGGTTGAACGGTGTTGAAGTTTACGCGCAAGGTGGCCGAGAAGCCCTCATCGAATGGCTGGACACTGTGGGTAAGCAAAAACGTTGAAGAACTCAATGCCATTTTGAACCGGTATGCAAAGCCTTGGTACAGCTGGTATGGTGGTCTCGACAACATCGACGTTACGACCAAAAACTTAAAATTTAAATCAATCACATAAATAGCGCTTGTGAGGCAGATCTTGTCTGCTCACAGGCGCTATTTTTTAACGATTAAATGGGTCACGCGATACAGCAACCACCCCACCAAGGCTCCCAGTGTGTTGAAGATGACGTCATCGATATCCGCAATCCCGCTGATTAACAGGAACTGCATGGTCTCAATGCCAAGTGACAAGACGATCCCCCAGAACACCACGGCAAGCCCAGATCGCCGGTGTTGACTGATCCACGGTAAGCCAAAGCCAAACGGCACAAACCAACCGATGTTGCCTAACGATTGATACCAGAAATCGAATTGGCTCCGCCCAGCCGATAGCTTGATTGTTTCGATGAACGGCTGCGTATTGATGGCAGATAGCGGTCGATCAAAGTAAAAATGAAGCTGCCAAGGATAATAGGCATGCCGAAAGACAGTCAGCGCGAGTAGCAAGATGATATAACCCGAAAAAATTGCGACCTTCACTTCTTGTTGCCACCGCGTTTTTTGTGTTAAGGCGTTATAGACTAGCCGAATACCCAAAAACAACAGTAAATATAGAATGGTTTTATCCAATGAATACATCACGAGTCGAATCAGTGGGAAGTGATTGATGCGTTCTGAAAAATGTGCGACAACCCACTGGTACAGCGGACCTAAAAATATCATTTGCTTGCCTCCGATGTTCCTATTGTAGCAAATTTTCTTTCGGTCACCCCGATTTTGGGTTTCCTTTGAAAATTCTTACCCTTTGAAAAGTTGCCCGATTGGACAGCTTACGAGTACAATAACAAAGATACAAGGAAAGGAGGCGACACTTTGCGTGCGCTTACCAACCGGCTTTTGACCACACGCTTTGGCTTTGTCTTAATCTTACTCAGCCTATTGTGGGCCAAAACCCTCTTTGCTTACTATGTCGACTTTTCATTAGGAGCGACCGGTATTTTGCAACAAATCATTCTGATCTGTAATCCAATCGGAATCAGCCTTTTGTTGCTCTCACTCAGCCTCTACATTCGGCATCCAAAACGCGCCTACATAACCGCTGCCCTTATTTATATCATTTCGACGATTTTACTCATTGCAAACGTCCTCTACTATCGTGAATTCAGTGATTTCATGACGGTGAACACCATGCTCGGGGTCTCAAAAGTCGCCCAAGGCTTAGGGGCTAGCTCACTCAACATGGTACGGATTCGCGATATCATCTATGTACTCGATTTTCTGGTTGTCGGGTTAGGCTATCTCGGATTCGGGATTGTGAACATCATCCGCTATCTCAATCAGCAATCATTGCGGTGGCCGCATTTCGGGCTGACATTTGATTCTCGTCCGCCCGCCTATCATTTCCCTCAAGCGGTCACCATTGCGGCACTGGCGCTATTCAGCATCAACATGGCAATCAGTGAGCTCAATCGCCCACAGTTACTGACACGGACATTTGATCGTAATTATATCGTCAAATATCTGGGACTCGCGCCTTTTACGGTCTATGACGGTGTTAAGACGGCGCAGACCAATCAGGTACGGGCACAAGCGGACAGCGCCGATATGGACACTGTCTTGCAATACACCAAGAGTCACTATGCCGCGCCTAATCCGGCCTACTTTGGTCAAGCCAAGGGCAAAAATGTGATTGTGATTCACCTAGAAAGCTTCCAGCAATTCTTAATCGGCATGAAAGTCGATGGTCAAGAAGTGACGCCATTTTTGAACTCACTCTACCACAACAAATCGACCATCAGTTTCAGCAATTTCTTCAATCAGGTCGGTTTGGGTAAAACATCTGATGCCGAAAATATGTTGGAAACCAGCACATTCGGACTGCCAACAGGGTCGCTTTTCTCGTCACTGGGAACCGATAATACCTTCCAGGGGGCACCAGCGATTTTGAACCAAATACAGGGCTACTCGAGTGCGGTCTTCCATGGCGGCTCCGGTGGCTTCTGGAATCGTAACAATGTTTACAAGGGCCTAGGCTACCAGTACTTCTTTGATGGCAACTTCTATGATCACGAAGCAACGCCACCACCGAGTATGGAATCAAGGATAAATTGCTGTTTGGGGAAAGCATCAAGTACCTCGAACACATGCAGCAACCCTTCTACACCAAAATCATCACGACGACCAATCATTTTCCATTCTTCATCACGGACACGGACACCAACTTCCCAAACGCGGGAACCAGCGATGATACGGTCAACGGTTACTTCCAAACCGCTCATTATCTCGACCAGGCGATTAAAGAGTTCTTCGATTACCTGAAGTCATCAGGTCTTTCTAAGAACACGCTGGTCATGCTGTACGGGGATCATTACGGTATCAGTAACGACCGCAACCAAGCACTCGCACCCCTACTGAACAAGGATCCCGCGCAATGGACCAGTTTTGATAACACAGCACTACAACGCGTCCCACTGATGTTTTATGGCGAAGGCCTCAAGGGTGGGATTCAATCCCAGTACGGTGGCGAAATCGATGTCTTACCGACACTGTTGCATCTGCTCGGCATCAACAGTCAAGATTATGTTCAGTTCGGAACTGATCTGTTGTCCAAGCAACACAGTCAAGTCGTGGCCTTTCGTAACCACAACTTCATCACACCACAGTACACAGTCATTGGTAGCAAGGTCTATGCCAACCAGACAGGCGAGCTGATTCAGCCAACGGCGCAACTCAAAAAAAACGCTCGATGCTGATCAGGCCAAGGTCGATGAGAAATTGGACTTGTCCGACAACGTGGCCAATAAGAATCTATTACGGTTCTATACACCACCTAACTTCAAACCGATCAACCCCAAAGCCGTTGATTATATGCGCAGTTTAACCAGTGTGCTGACAATTGAGAAACAACTGGGACCAAAGTCAACTTCCCTCTTTAGTCGCAATAATGACAAGAGCACCGTCTCATTGTTCAAAACGGATGCACCAGAGATTGCGGAAAATGCGTCCCCTCTGACCACATATCCAACCAAAATTCTCAAGGCACTGGAAGACAGTTCCGATTCCTCATCCAGCAGTACGAGCACCACGAGTGCACAGCAAGAACAGCCTTAACTATTAAAAAGGTCGTAAACACCTACTAAACGGGTGTTCACGACCTTTTTTGGCTTTAAAAACAAATATTTCTTCGAAAATCCTTAATGTCACCCCGAATGTTCATATTTTATTCAAATCTTATTTCTATACTAGTAATAGTTTAAAACGAGGTGAAAAGACAATGCGGTTCATCGAGCGGATATTTTTAGGCCTTGGTTACCATCGTAAATATCATATCATCGTGGCATTGCTCTCCGCGGTTTTTATCGGCGTCAGTCTGTTCTTCCTCACCATTCAGAACATCGATGCCGCCGCAATTTCACAATTCAATGGTCGCCTACATCAATTCAGTGCGGATAGCCTGAGTCAGGCCGATCAACTTATTCAAGCCATCAATAATGCCCATCAAAGTGTCATTCATCAAACCCAGGTTGGATTATGGCTAACCATTGCCATATACAGCCTCTTGTCACTCATTTCAGCTTGGGTGATGACCTATCGCCGCTTCAAAGAGACCGCATCGTACCTGTTGCTCGGAAAGTCGCAAGCAGACATCACGGCGCAGTACATGTTTGAAGCCAGCGTCACCTTTACTATCACCTTTTTCTTACTGAGTTTGGTGGTCCTTCTGTTCTCTAAACACCTTGTTGTTTGGTGGCAAGGTGTTTACACCCAACAGATCACGCAGCAGCTCAACGATAACCAAATCACCACCCAATACGCGGATATCTTCAAACAGCTCTTCAGCAATCAGTTGACCGGCTTCACCCCATCCGCGTTCTTATATCCTGACAAATCCATTCCACTGATCAAATCCCCAACAGGGTTTATCTGGACCTATTGCATCGGACTTGCCATCAACTTACTCACTAATATCTCAACAATCGGTTTGATTCAACACTTCACCACTCATCATCTCGCAGACAGCCAGGGGGAATAACATGCTATTTTTCAAACGTCGCTCCAAAAAACCATTCAAGAATCACTCGCAACCGTCTTTACGGCACCGGGGATCTATTACGTCTACATGCGTGACCATGAACAGACAAACAACGTCTTTCAGCGCTACGTGAAACAATTTGTAGATGCGGGGATTATGAAGGATATCGGTTTGATCTCACAGACCGACACAGCGATTATTCCCTATCTGACCGTTCGCAGTAATCTGATGGTCAATCAACACAAAGTGCCTTTTGACATCTTGCCTGAATTCATTCGCACGGATAAACTGTTCCTCGAAAACCCAGCGACTGACCTCTCTATCCGGCAGCAGTTGGATATCCAATTCTTCCGCAGTGTCCTCGCTAACAAGCGCTTCATGTTCATGGCAGATGGCTTAGATAACCTCAGTACGGATGAGGCTCGCGACTTCTTGACCACCGTGGTACAACCACTGGCTGCCATCGAATCGAGTCTGATTATCTTAACAACAGACAAGAGCCTTGTCGAAGCCAATCCCAAACTGGTATGATGACAGCACCAACATTGTAATCACTGACAAAAAGGAGAGCCTGTGACATCCCGAAGGATTGTGTCACAGGCTCTTTTTGACTGCTTGACTAATCGTGTGACAAAAGGTTGAGAATTCCGGTTAACCCTTATTCTCAAAGCACCTTTTGTTTTATTCCACAGCTAACAGGCGCACATCGCTCACGCCACGCGACTCGCGCAGCTGGGCGATGACGTCATCCAAGCTGACATTGAGTTCGCTAATTTCCACCGAAATCACGACGCTGGCCCAGTCATGAATGGGAATGTTTTGATTGATGGTTAGCACGCTCGCATTGGCCGCAGACAGGACTGCCAGGACCTCAGACAAAATACCCCGATCATGATGCAACATTAACGTCAACACCGCCTTACGGCTCGGGAGATGCGTCTCAGGTCGAAACACCACATCTTTATACTTATAATAGGTGCCACGACTGATACCCACTTGTTTGACGGCCTCACTGACCTGTTTGACCTTGCCATTTTCTAGCAACGTTCTGGCTTCAATCACCTTTTCCACCACATCCGGTAAAATACTGCGGTCTACAATATAATATTTGTCCATTGCCATGATGCCCCTTAATTTCTGTTTGTGTACCGACACTCAGCCATCGTTATCTGTGAGATTGTGCAAACTCACATTGAGCAAATGCTGGTAAGTTGCGACTTCATCCGCGCTCATACCTGCCACTAATCGCTTGGCCATCACGTCGAGTTGTTCATCAAAATCCGCTTCGTGCTGTTGCATTTCCCGCCGAAACTGTTGATTAAAAACGAGTTGTTTATAGCGCTTATCGTTTGGCATGGGAATCACGTCGATGAAACCGTGCTGTTGCAGTCGTTGAACGATACCACTCACGGTCGATTTACTGAGATTAAACGCCTCTTGCAGATCGCGCTGATTGATGATGTCTTGTTCATGCTGTGCCATGTACTGCAGTATCGACATTTGGGTACTCGTGATGTTGGGTAACACAGCGCTATCGAGAACCAACTTGGTAAACTGTTTGTCGTACATCACACTGATTGCCTTAAGCATTTCGGCAATGGTTTCTTTGGCCATCTCGCGATTCACCCCTTCATCTCATCTGCCATCAGCCAATTATAGCTTACTTCAGGAATTATTTGATACCCTTTAGTTGCTCATTTCTGGTCTTGGACGTATACTATGTTAGTAGTTCGCTAGCGAACTACTTTAGCACAGACTGCATCGCAAGTGAACTCGATTCATAGTTGAGGAGGAATTATCATGGCAAATACACTAAATACAATTTTTAAGGCCACACCACTGACGGTCGCCGACATTCAAAATCCTGCAGCAGACTACTATATCATCAAATTAAACTATGCCACTGATCGGCATTTCGACTGGAAACCAGGTACTGCCGGCCTCTTCACCTTACCCCATCAAAAATACAGGTAGCGGCTTCCGCTTCTTCTCGATTGCGGGCGTACCTGACGAACATGCCATTACCATCGGCACAAGAACCGGGAAAACAGCGAGTGCATATAAGGCTGTCCTGACTCACTTGCACAAAGGGGATCGTGTCAATCTTCGTGGCCCCATCGGTTCATTTGGCGTCAAGAATGACTCAGCCCCAGTTGTCATGATTGCCAGTGGTGTCGGCGTCACCCCTTTTCGCGCGATGGCATTGGATCTCACTGCGGATCAAACCCGCCCTATCAAATTGATTCAATCAGCGCATGGCTTTCATCTCTTTCAATCCGACTTTGAAGGGGTAGCCCAAAAATGCGCGCTTCGAGTACTTGCCCGTCGAATCGGGCAAAGATGCCCAGACACAAATGCTGGCGACGATCAAGGAGCTTGGTGATTCCGCGTACTATTACCTCTCGGGCTCGTCAAAAATCGTCAAGGCCAACAAACAATTCCTGAAACAACATGGCGTCCCCGCTCGTCAAATCATCACCGACGTACAGTTCGGTTATTAAACCAAAACACAGATGCGCATAAAAATAGCGGTAGCGACCCATCTTATCAGGTGTCGCTACCGCTATTTATGTTAACTCTGAGCCAATTCGACTGTTTTTGGTGCTGTTTCTTCATCGGGGAAACTGAAGGTAAATGTTGTCCCCTCACCCGCTTTTGACGTGACCTGAATGTCACCGCCATGAAGCATCACCAGTTGATGCACAATGGCCAAGCCCAAACCGGATTCACCATACTTGGTGTTCTTCCGAGATGGATCAGCCTTATAGTATCGTTCCCAAATGTTCTTCACTTGATCGGGGGTCATTCCGATCCCGGTATCGCTGACCGCAAATTCGGTCTGGTGATAGCCATTTTTGCCGTGATGGTGATCATCCCATCTTGGGTAAACTGAATCGCGTTTTGAACGATGTTAAACATGACCTGCACAAACCGATCGTGATCAGCAAAGACTTTCACCTTGTCTGCTGCCTCAATCACCAGGTGATCATTGGCATCCGTGGCCTTTTGCGTCAATTGAGAGACGATATTATCGATATCTTCTCTGGCATTGAAGGTCACTTTGCTCAACATAATCTGATTCGTCCGGATTTTTTCGTAATCCAAGTTTTCGTTGACCAACCGAATCAAACGATTGGTTTCGTTGCGCATCAGCTCGATACTTTTGGCCTTACTCTCTTCTGGAATCGCATCATAGGCGAGACCTTCGAGCAGGCCATTGATCGTTGTGAGCGGTGTGCGCATCTCATGCGCCGCGTCCGCCATAAACTGGCGCCGACGATCTTCTTGCCGCTTGATTTCAATCTCACTGGCCTTGAGCGAATCCACCATGTTCTGGAAATCTGTGGCCAAACCCGAAATTTCATCATCGGCTTTGCCATCCAGCTTGAGTTGCACTTCATAATCACCTGTCGCCACTTGGTGTGTGGCCCGGCGCAGTTTGTTGATGCGACTGACCTGGAAGCGAGCCACGAAATAACTGATAAAGACCGCAGCCAGCATTGAAAGAATGAAGGCGATCAGAATGTTGCGCTCTGTCTTACCGATCGAGGTTTGAATCTGTTCCACAGGGGCAAAAGCGCCGACAACAAACAACAACTTACCACTCAGAAAAACCGGCTTGTAGTAAATGGTCATGCTCTGCTGACTACCATCAGCGGGGTTGCGCGCCAATTCCCGAATCGAGACCGCATTTCCCTTTTTGAGTTCAGCCCAATCACTGGCATCAATTGGCCGAGAGGCTCGTGAGCGCTCATTAGGATACATCGCCTGGTTATCGGCATTGTAAATAATGAAATGCACATGTTGCTGATCGAGAATCTCTTCCGCGTCATTCAAAAATTGCGTGTTAATCATGTAGGTCGTCGCATTGACCTTGGTAAAAGAACGATCCTTCAAGACAGAGGTGTACTGTTCGAGTTGGTCAAAACTGTTCTCCCAAACGGTGTTGGTCGTAGATTGAATAAAAGAATACTGACCACGGAGAGCGTGACCATGATAACGCCTAAGAACGCCAGCATTTGCTGGTAGAGAAGCTTCATCCGTCTAACTCACTGTCATCGAACTTATAGCCCACGCCCCATACCGTTTGAATGACTTGGGGGCCGACTTTTTCGATCTTTTGCCGTAACTTCTTGATGTGCGCATCGACTGTGCGTTCATCACCGTAATATTCGTAGTCCCAGACCAGTTGCAACAGTTGTTCCCGTGAGAAGACCTGTTTGGGACTCTTTGCGAGTGTACGCAACAAGTCGAATTCCTTTGGTGTGAGACCTTCGATTGGCTTACCCGCCAAAATGGCCTCACGCGTTTTGGAGCTCAGTTGAAAGTGTGGGGTCACAACATCGAAGTCATCGTCTTCGGTCGTTGTTTCAGGCACTGCACCAGCTGGTACTGTTTCAGTGACCTCAGCGCGACGATGCAACGCTTTGATCCGAGCAACTAGCGTCATCGGTGAAAATGGCTTGGTGACATAATCATCCGCACCTAGTTCCAAGCCGAGTACTTGATCGCTTTCGCTGTCCCGTGCTGTCAACATAATCAGTGGTACTGTTTCACTGATAGCCCGAATTTCTTTGGCAACTTGCATCCCATCCATGGTCGGTAAATTGAGATCTAATGTGATGATGTCAAATCCATCTGGATCAGCCTTAAACGCATTTAACCCTTCTTCACCGTCGTAAGCATTGACGACATCCCAGGATTCTTTTTGGAAAAACATGCCCATCATTTCTGCAACACTTTGGTTATCTTCAATCATCAGAATTTTCATGATAAGTCCCCGTTTCGGCTTTATATTCACTCTTAATTATCCACAACTTATCGAATAAAGTGTGAAATTTCGTTTTAAGTTTAACACTTTTGGTCGTGGCCCGCTGTGCGCACATTAACTTATGCCCCATTTTAACACAAAGAAACGTTGAATTATCAACGTTTCTCGCATCTATCCGAGATGATCCAAATGACTAAATGGAGATGAGGGGAATCGAACCCCTGTCCATCAACCTCGCGTCATATGGCTCTACACTCATAGCTCGCTCTTTTAAATTTCGCACAGAGGGCGCGCCAGCAAGCGAGGCTAACCCCTAAGTGCTAATCTGTTAATCTCTTCCTAACCGTTCAGATGGCGCGATTAGTCGTAGCTCAATTCATTTGAGACCCGTATTTGTCCCTTGAGCGAAGACAAGCGGATCACGCTAAACTACTTTTTAGGCAGCTAAAGCGTAAGAATTTTCATTGTTTGCAGTTAATGAACTGTCCGTTGATGACGGAGCCGAGACCTCCGGAGTGCAACACATGGGCAACAATCAATGTCGAGACCATTACATCCCCCGATATAAATGCAACCATTATGATACCAGTTAACTCCCGCTGTGTCAAGATTGACGCTGCTTGAGCCCTTGCTGCACGCGGCGTAACCCATAAATGCCGATCACCCAAATCACGGCAAAAATCAACGCGATTAAGGTCGAAGCGCTAAAGAACATCACAACTACCGTCAGGGCTAAGAACGCGAGCACAAGATAGTCAGTCCACGGGAACAGTGGCATCTTGAACAAGTGCGCATCCGGATTGAGCCGCTTGTACTTCAGATGAGCCAAAATCATCATCACCCAGACAAATAAAAGCTGATGGTGGCCACACTTGAAACCAAGGCAAACACGGCACCCGGCAGAAACAGATTCAGTAAGACAGCCACCGCAATCGTTGCTGTCGAAGCAATGATGGCTCGTGCAGGTACCTGCCGCTTAGACAGCTTAGAGAGTTTCGTCAATTGTTGATTGTCGCTCTCAAGTGCCAAGGAGAACAATAACCGGCCCGTACTGAAGATGGCGGAATTACAAGCGGATGCTGCCGCTGTGAGAACCACGAAGTTGATGATATCGGCCGCGGCCGCAATACCAACGTTTTGAACACCTGCACGAATGGACTGCTGCTCGTGCTGACAGAAGACCACGGATACACACACATGATCACGGCTAGCGCGCCCACATAGAAAATAATAATCCGCATTGGAATTTCGTTGATTGCTTCTGGAATCACCTTCAGTGGATCCTTCGTTTCACTGGCGGTGAGTCCGACCATTTCGATGCCGACAAAACTAAAGACCACCATTTGAAGCGATAGGAAGAAGCCCTTAGCCCCCTTAGGGAAGAAGCCACCATAATTGAAGAGATTCCCAATCGAAGCCGTGCCTTCCGGTGTCTTGTAGCGCATCACAATCAGCACAATTCCCAGCACAATCAGGCCAACAATGGCTACGATTTTGATCAGTGCAAACCAGAACTCGGTTTCACCAAACAGACCCACACTGATGAGATTCATGAGCAGCAAAATGGCTAATGCGACCAGGCCTGGAATCCATTGCGGCACACCCGGCAACCAGAATTTGATGTATAACCCGATGGCGGTCACTTCCGCCATGGCGACGGCAATCCAACACATCCAGTAAGTCCACCCAGTCACAAAGGCCGCGTTAGCGCCGAGATATTTCTTGATAAAATCGATAAACGTGTGCTGATTGACGTCAGACATCAGTAATTCACCCAGTGCCCGCATCAACAGGAAACAGATGCCACCCGTTAACAGATAGGCCAAAATAATCGATGGCCCTGCCAAATGAATCGATTGACCAGCACCTAAGAATAGTCCTGTACCAATTGTGCCTCCGATGGCGATTAGCTGCACATGCCGACTTTTGAGATTCCGAGCCAATTCAGGCTGGTCTTGCTTTTCTTCCATGATAATTCCTCCAGACATTATGAAAAGTATACACATTTTCAATAAAAAGAGGAAGCGTACCACCTGTTTCTGGGCATGAAAAAGACTCAAGGCAGAATGAAAAATTCTATCTTGAGTCTTTTTAACACGCTTTATTTTTACTTTTGTTGTTCAACGGCTAGTTTTGGCGCCACTTCTTTGAGGAACTGCTGAATCGTGGCTGGTGATTCCTTAAATGACATCCGTGCGACCCGAATGGCGCCCACAAAACCATCCAGCTGTGTGCGTCCTGAAGGCAATGTGACAAGCATGACCTTCGACAAAGCGGCATAGACCCGAATTTTGCTCAGTTGCGTAATGACGGCGCGCTTTGACAGGCCATGCGGCCAAAACGCCACAATCAATAACATGCCTGTAATGAACAATCCGTTGATCAGGCCCGATAACTCATGCCGCAGTGGATAAGCTAGGCCCACGCTGAGCAAAGCCAAGATGAGATAGAACCAGCGCCACCCCCACCTTGCCTGCGCGCGTAACTGAATCTGCATGGTCATCCACACCACAGCTAAGACCATTGCCACAAAAATGGCCACTAACAACCAACTCAACGCAGTCATTGTGTCATCCCCAATCGTGCAAGTAATTCTTGGACGCGAGCATCTTCGGCCAATACCGGAGCACGCCGGAGAACCTCTTCAATGCTCATGTTGCGCACAATCTTATAGGCATGCTCATCCTTGAGTTGCGGTGCGGCTGCAAGAATTTGTGCCCGCAATTCGGGATCCTGCATCACCTCGCGCACCGTTAACTGTGGCTTGTCGGCAGGTTTTGCTGGTGCAAAGCGCTGCCGAAGCCAAGCCGTGGCCAAATCGAGCCACTTGGCAAAAGCGGGTTCGACAAAACTGGGTTGCTGGTTAGCAGTTTGTGCCGTCCCTAATGCCAAGCCGTGACGACCACTTTGAAACAGATGCAATTCAAACGGTACCTCAGCCTGTTCTAAGGCCTTTGCAAACAGCAAACTATTTTCGACCGGCACCAGATCATCACTATAGGTGCCAAAGATAAATGTCGGTGGCAAGTCGGGTTTGACGGCTGCCAACAGGTCAGGCGCCTCAATGTTCATGAACGCGCCAAACGACTGCAAGATAACGGGATAGCCCAAGAGTAGTGCAGCCGGTTTGAAGTCCCCGAGTAACGTGAGCGATGCAGCCAAATGACCGCCAGCAGAAAAGCCAATGAAGGCAATCCGACTGACATCAATCTGCCAAGTCACCGCATGATTCACAATGGTCTGGATGGCAAACTGACCATCGGCAAAGGCGGCATCGAAATCCTTATACGCACCCACTGAGTAACGCAAAACGGCCGCATCATAACCCTGTGCTAAAAACTGCATGGCAATCGGTTCCGCTTCGCGATCACTGGTGAAATCATAGCCACCACCGGGGAAACACCAAAACCATGGGCCGTGGGGTTTGATCTGCCATCTCAGGAGACGCTTCTTGCAAGAAAACATCTAGACGCGTCGCTTTGTCGGCATCGATCACAACCGTTTGGGTTCGCATAATCGTCCTCCTACTTACTCAAGCGCACAACATCACGCGCAATCATCAATTCTTCATTGGTTGGGACTAATAAGACATCCACCTTAGAATCATCACTTGAAATAACACGTTCTTGTGCCATCACGTCATTGCGTTGGTCATCAATCTTTGCGCCAAAGACACTCAAGCCATCAATAATTCGCTTACGCATCAACTTGTCGCCTTCACCCATCCCAGCAGTGAAGACCAGCACATCGATACCACCCATTTCGGCGATATAACCTGCTACATATTTCACGATGCGGTTAACAAAGATATCAATTGCCAACTGTGATTGTGGTCGTGTCTCACGGGATTGTTCCAAGTCACGCATATCTGGTGACAGTTCGGAGATTCCCAATAACCCAGACTCACTATTCAAAATTTTGATCATGTCATCTGGATTGGTGATATTTAACTTTTGCATCAAGAAAGAAACTAATGAGGCATCGATATCCCCACTCCGAGTACTCATCGTCACGCCGGCCAGAGGTGTGAAGCCCATGGAAGTATCAAAGGACTTGCCATCCTTAATCGCCGTCACTGAAACACCACTACCTAAGTGCATAGTCACCATCTTGAGGTCTTTTAAGTCTTTGCCAAGCATTTCAGCGGCACGATTTGAGACATAGCGATTGCTCGTCCCGTGTGCCCCATACTTACGTGCGCCATACTTATCGTAATATTCACGCTTGATGGAATACAGGTAGTTCACTGGTGGCATTGTGGCATGAAAGGCGGTATCGAAAACACCGACTTCAGGAACGCCAGGCAACAACTTAGAGAATGCCCGGATGCCATCCGCTTCAGCTGGATTATGCAGTGGTGCATATTCAGCTAAGTGATCGATTTGACGCAATTTGGCCGCGTCAATCAGGACGGAATCACTGAAGATTTCGCCACCAGCGACGATCCGATGTCCGACACCCTGAATTTCGTTGTAATCCTTGATAATGTCTAATTCCAATAACTTCTTCAATAACATATCGACCGCAATATCAGCGGTTGCGATGTCGCCTGTGGTGGATTCTTTCTTGCCATCCCCATACTTGACCGTGAAGACAGAATCAGACAAGCCCAAGCGATCAACCAGCCCTTCAGCGATGACCGTTTCTTCAGGCATTTGGAACAACTTCCACTTCAGTGTTGAACTACCAGCGTTAATTGCTAAAATTTTTGACATACAACTCATCAACCTTCACATTTATTTTTGATATTCTGTTCCGCCCACTGATTCACATCAGTCAGGAATTGGCCGAACGCGTCTCGATCGCTGACTTCAGGAAAGGCACCGAGCAGGACTTTGCCCGCCTGTTGCGCTGTTTCACCGGGTTGTTGTAAGACCAACAGTGACTTCTGAGCCGCCTTCGTGGCAAAAATGATTCTGGTAACGTCAATAATCCTTGGAAATAAACCGTCTTGGTTAACCAATCCGTTAATCCCTTCGCTTCATCGCTTTGGAAGACTTCACTTGGGACAAAGAAGAGCCCCAAGCCACCGGGTTTCAAAGTTTTCATGCTCTGCTCAATCAAGAGATGATGGGCATAGGAGTGACCGCTTCTGGCCGCCGTCGCAAAGTTCTTGGCGCGATCATCGAGTGGATAATAACCAACCGGCAAATCGGATACCACTAAATCTAGGTCCTTAACGACCAGTTGATCCAAGGCATCCTGATGAAACAGATCAATGGTCTGTTGCTGCCACTGACCGCTGACGCCTGCTAATGCGAGCAGTTGCTCGTCATTATCGACACCAAAGCCTTGCACATCAATCTCACTGGCCTGATGCAATTGGTTCATGACAGCGTACAGCAGATTCCCCGTGCCGACTGCTAGGTCCCCAACCTTGAATGGATTGGGCAACTTAGGATAAAAAACGGTCACCATATAGCTGGCAAGGCTTGCCATACTGTCCGGGGTCATCTGTTTATTGGGTTCAATTTGATCGTGTTGAATCACCTTAATTAAGGTTAACTGCAATGCTTGCCGAATGATTTCTGGGGTCAGTTGTTCCGGCTTCACCCGCGCATACAGCTCAGTGAGCTTATCCGTGGTTGCTTGATCGGGCAGACCGTCCTCATGTATCACTTGGTGCGCAAGGAGGTTCTCACTGGTTTCAATCAACGCATCTAAATAGGTGGTATTGAGATTGCGACTCAACAAAGTGGTGGTATCTTCCAAGACCTTGTACAAGTTTTCTAGGTGCTCGTTCGCCAATTTATCGCCTCCTGAATAATTTCACTACAGTAATCATTCTACTCAGAAAACTGTTGTTATTCAAGCGGTTACTTTCGCACCAAATCAATCTTTTGTATTCGTTTTCCATGACTCGTACACGTGCACCAAATCACGTTCAATCAACACCTGATGGTCAGCGTACTGTGCACTGACTTCGGCCCACATTTGAATGAGCGTCACGGTTAACGTGATGACCAAAACCAACATCACAAGGCTTGCCAATAATTTAGTGCCCATCGCGAGCACCTATGACGACACCATCAAAGTGTTGCTGATTGGTCATGACGAGTTGATAGCGCTGCTGATTGGCCCCTTGCGTTGCTATTAATGTGAAACTTGTCACATCATTGAGCAGCGGTAGATGGCCTCCTTTTGGCGTGGTGACGCGAATCATCGGGTGGTTACCCGTCTTCACATAAGTGGCGACCAAATATGTTTCTTTGGCCTGTTTTACCTGCAACTGCTGCTCATTTCTTGTGAGTGTGGCCGTGTTCGCCAATTGATTCAAGCGGCGATCGGCGGTGAGATAAGCCAAAATTGCCTGATCGGGGAACCGTGCCTGCACTTGGCGCAACAACGGCGGCCACAACACAAGCACAGCCAACCAGATCCCCAGGCTCACAATGACCTCAATTAAGGTGAAAGCGGCCCGTTTTTGGTTCAAAAATATAGTGTTCATGCTGATGCTGCACCTCCAACTTAGCCCCTAGATGCACCTCAAAGCGCTGATTGGCAAGCATCACCGTCATCTGCTCGCGATGGGTTTGGGACTGCCGCATCGCCACCAAAAGTGCCTGGGCAGCGAGAACCCGGTGCTGTGCCAACACGACATGTTGCTGATAATAGTGTCCCATCGAAACAACCCACGTCACCATCATCAGGGTCAACAGTAGACTCGCTAATTGCTCCACTAATACCATTGCGCTTATTCGTAGATGTTTAATTCTCCCCACCCCATTTGAAAGGTTACAATCAACCGACTGTGATCCCGTCGCACCAACTGAATCGTTGTTGGTTCCGCAAACAAACCGGTTGTCTTATTGACACGAATCGTGCTCGTAACCGGTTCAAAATGCGCCGGCAAGGTTAGTTTGCGTTTGACCTGCCCGATGGGTGACTCAAACGAAACGGTGCGGTCATTAATGCGCACACGGGCCGGTTCAGGGCGCAAATTAAACTGCCGCCACGTGAGCTGAAATTGACGCAAAAATTGTTGCTCACTCAAGTGCGTGGTGAGTCGCCCATAGCTGTAGCCACCAAGCAGACCCGTGACAATCATAATGCTCAGCGCAGCCAAGACCTCAACGAGTGTAAAGGCACGGTGTCGCATCAGCGCGTCACCTCAAAATGTGGCGGTTGCCCACCCACAAAGCGCACCTTGCCATCCGTCATCACTTTGAGCTGTTCTGCCGTAATCACTCGCCCACTGACCAAACTCGCCTGACTATTGAAGTCATTGGCACTCATATCGGGGCGATTATATTCCACCTCGATTTGGGTATTCACCGTTTGGACGGTCGCCTCAACATTTCGCTGCTTCGCCTTTTGAAGTTGACTATTGATAGTGATGACTAAGGTTAATGTCAGGACAATAATGATTCCAAGCGCCGCCAGCACCTCAATCAAGGTAAATCCTGCTCGTCGTTTCATGCGATCTCCTCCATGAGTTGATACACCGGTTGTAGGACCTGCCAATAAACCAAAATAATTTGCACACCAATCACCAGAAACAATAACGGCTGCACCAAGGCAATCAAGCGTTCCAGATACTGCGTCAGTTGTTTGAACAAGCGCTGACTCAATATCGCCAAGGCCAGTTGAAACTGTGCAGGCGGTTGGCCCAACTGAATCAGTAATCCGACATCAGCGGGTATGAGTGGCTGATCCAATGCTTGCACCAAAGAGGCACCACTTGCTAGCCGCTGACTCACTGTTTGCCCAACTTTGGCCAACATGTTTTGTCGCAATTGACCTAGGGCCTGGCAGTAACGCGCAAGATCTTGCCCCGCCAAACTGAACGCGTAAGCCCCCAGTGCGAACTGATAATGATAGTAATATCGAAGCAGTGGCCCAACAATCGGCCACTTGAGTAGCCCACCCTGCCAAGCCAGGCGATGTTGTCTGTAATGCCGAACCAGGAACCCTATCAGGCCAATCACCACAACGAGGCTTACCGGCAACATCACATTGAAGCTAAAGGCTTGGCCCGTCAGCAGTGGCTTCACCACGCCGATGACCCCGATTTGAATCACCGTGAGTAACCCCAGCAAAATAGCGGGATAGATCAGCAGCTGCATCATTTTTGCCGGCTAGCGACTTGTTGTGTGAGGTAGGTTGCGATGGTTTGAAGGCTGTAATGCAATTGCCCGTGAATCAGCGCCAATTGAAGCTGGCTCAACACTAATGGGGCAAATTCTGCCACAGCAAACGCTTGGGCCACATCCGCACCTTGAGCCAATTGCTGCTTCATCATCTGCCACCTTGCTTGTTGCTGAGGAAGGTGGACTTGGAGTTGCGTCAGTGCTGCATCCAGCGTGAAGCCAGATTCGAGTAACATCGCTAGCAATTCACAGGCCAGTGCCTGCTGCTTTAAACTTAATTTCGTCATCGCCTTATCCTCTAAAATTGAAGAATTGTGATCTGCGGCGTAATCTCAGGTTCGTATTTCAGTTCAATGGCGACCGTCGCGATTAGCGCCGCATGAACCAAATCGGCGTCGACGCCCAGACTAATGAGTCGCATCGGCACATCTTGCACACTTCGCGCATGCACTGTAGCTAACACGATGTGGCCACTGATGGCAGCCTCACAAGCCATCTGCGCGGTTTCACGGTCTCGAATTTCACCGATCACAACCACATCGGGGCGATGGCGAAGTGCCGCCTTCAATAACGCGGCATAAGTCATCTGGGCTTCTGGATTCACCTGCAGCTGTAAGAACCGCGACTCCGCAATTTCGACAGGGTCTTCAATCGTCATCACCATCCGTGATTGCTGTAATTGTTGGGCCAACTGATACAAAAAGTGGTTTTACCCGAGCCCGTCGGTCCACTGATTGTCAGCAGTCCGCGCTGTTCTAATATCTGTGTCACCTGGGTCAGCGCCACTCGCGTTTCCTGATTAGGTTGCGGAATACCATTAATCAGCCGAATCACCAGCGATTCGTGTTGCTGATAATCCGCGACACTGCTCAGGCGCATGAAGACGGCCGATACCGAATCAAAATAAGCACCCAATTGCACCCGGCGATGTTCAGCGACATTCATGCCGGCGCGATACTTGAGGTAATTGATCCATCGCTGACCAACCTCAAGCGGCAGTACCAAGTGTCGCTTGACCTGGTCTGGGTAGCGAAACTGAATTTCGAGTTGTTCTGCTTTGGGTAAGAGATAAATATCACTGACATGTTGATCCCGTGCCAACTGTAACATTGCATCGATTTCATCCATTCCCATCCCCCCTTACTCAATAGAATTCGCAAAGCAACAAAAAACGCGCCCACAAATGTGAGCGCGTTTTTTCGAGACAGACTAGTCGTCTGGCCAGTCTGCAGCTGTGTAAACATCTTGCACGTCGTCGTCATCTTCCAAAGCATCGATCATGTTTTGGAAAGTTTCAACCTTATCTTCAGGAACTGGTACTAAGTTTTGTGGCACCATCGTTAATTCAGATGTTGCAAACTTAAAGCCAGCTGCTTCGAGTGCATCACGTACAGCAGCAAAATCTTTTGGATCGGTATAAATTTCGAATGCCTCATCGCTGGTTTGAAGATCTTCTGCGCCGGCTTCAAGTGCTGCCTCAAGCATTTGATCTTCATCAACGTCCAGACCCTCACGATCAATCACAAAATACCCGCGACGATCAAACATGTAAGCAACCGCACCGGCACCGGCCATGGTACCGCCGTGACGAGTGATTGCGACACGAACGGAGGAACTGGTCCGGTTTCTGTTATCTGTCAGAGCGTGAACTAAGACAGCAACACCACCTGGGCCATAGCCTTCGTAAGTTACTTCATCGTAATTTGCGGCATCGCCGCTCTCAGCCTTATCCAATGCCCGTTTGATGTTATCTTTAGGCATGTTAGCTGCGCGTGCTTTATCCATTACTAACCGCAATGCTGGGTTACCGCTTGGGTCAGGACCACCCTGTTTCGCAGCCATGAATAGCTCACGTGATAACTTCTGGAAAATCTTTCCGCGCTTAGCATCCTGAGCGTTCTTACGCCCCTGAATGTTATGCCACTTGGAATGTCCTGACATGTTAAACCCTCTTTTCTTAATATAAAAACTTCATAAACGTTGATAGTATACCAAAAATGCGCTGTTGAGACAACGCATATTTCGCTAAAGGCGTGCGCCAGTCGCCTTCTTTAATGCGCTCTCATCCTCGAGACACACTTTTGCGGTGACGCGCCATCACGAGGAAGACGATGAGCACTCCGATCGTGCCCGCAATCGTATCCAACATGACATCTTGGAACAGTGGTGTGCGGTCCCCGGTCAACATCTGGTGGAATTCATCTAACGCCGCCACACCAGCGACACTGAGCGGCACTTGCACTAATCGCACCCAACGATTGGGCGTATATTTGGCCAGGCCAATCATCGCTGTCACGCCGATAGCAAAGTAACTGATGAAGTGTGCGGCCTTGCGAATAAAGAACTCGACGAATTTGAAGTATCCCAAGGCATCGATACTGACAACTTCGCCCGCATACTTGAAATGCACCCCTAGAAGCTGATGATTCAGCGGCTTGTTGGCCAGCATGCGTTCCAAGAATGGCACGCTGGTCTGCTGATGATACGTCATCGATGAGCTGATGAATAAAATAAGTAAGACCGCAATGGTACCCACTAACCATTTGTTTATTTTCATAATTATCACCTACTTTTCTCATTGTTCTGTTATACTGATACCATCATTAGCCAAAAAGGAGTGTTTGCATGTCTTATCCAATTAACTGGAACACCGATCGCATCTTCAAAGATGGGATTACGGGTACCGCGATTCATCAGCGGCTTGCCGAAATCACCAGCGCCATTCCAACCTTTAACGCTGCCGTCAACGCGTGGCAATTGGCCGCCGACGCACCGGCGTTTCCAACTTCAACGCACTGCTCGATCAATACGAGAATATTCAAAATGGTATCAGTACAATCATGACTTTTGCCGAAATGATTTCATCGGCCGAATCCAAGAATCAGGAAGCCGGACCTGTCTTGAGCCAAGCTCAAAATCTGGCAACACAATTTCAAAGCGGCACCAACCAACTGCAAAAGAAGCTCGTTGCTGCCACAGATAGTGACTTCAAGCAGCTGCAACAAGCCTTTCCCGTCATTGCTTTTAACCTACAGGAATTACGCGAACAAGGCAAGCGACTGCTCGACGATGCGACTGAAGACCTCATCAACCGGCTCGCCATTGATGGTTTCAATGGCTGGAGCCAACACTACACCACACTGAGCGCGGATTTGAAGTTCCCAGTGACACTGAACGACGGCCAATCTCTCACCTTGTCAGCTGGGCAAGCGCAGAACCGATTTGAATCCGACCTCGATCCTAAGAATCGGGAAATTGTCTTCAATCAGTGGGAACAGACATGGTCCAATCATGCCGCTAACTTCGCGGATACCTTGAATCATCTTGCGGGCTTCCGCCTCACCGATTATCAAGCGCACCATGAGGATAATTATCTCGCCGTGCCACTCAGGCTCAACCGCATGCACCGCGAAACCCTGGATGCCATGTGGGCCAGCGTCAGCGCCAACAAGAAGCCTTTCACCACCTACATGGCCCAAAAGGCGCGCCTGCAGGGCAAAACGGAAATGGCCTGGCACGATCAATGGGCGCCCGTTGTCGTTGGCGATTTCACTCCCACCACCTACACCTTCGACCAAGCGGCGGAATTCATCATCAGTAACTTCCGGCGCTTCTCGCCTAAGATGGCTGATTTTGCGCAACACGCCTTTGATAACGGTTGGATTGAAGCGGAAGACCGCCCAGGCAAGCGTCCAGGCGGCTATATGACCAGCGTGCCTGATATCAAAGAAGCCCGTATCTTCATGACCTTTGACGGCTCCGCTTCCGGCGTCTCCACCTTGGCCCATGAACTCGGCCATGCCTTCCACTCGTCACTCCTGAATGACTTGCCAAGTTTCCGTCGCGATTATGCCATGAACGTAGCCGAAACAGCGTCAACCTTCGCCGAACTGATTGTGGCGGATGCGACCGTCAAGGCGGCCAAAACGCCTGAAGAAAAGCTCAATCTGTTAGATGCAAAAATGAGTAATCCCATGGCAATGCTGCTCAACATCCACGCCCGCTACCTCTTTGAACGTTCCTTCTACGATGCTCGCCAGAAGGGACCACAGACGGTCGATCAGTTGAAACAGTTAATGACCCAGGCGCAAGAAACCGCGTATGCCGGCAGCTTGAGCACTTTTGATCCGATGTTTTGGGCGGACAAGCTGCACTTCTTTATTGACGATGTGCCATTCTACAACTTCCCCTACACGTTCGGCTACCTGCTCTCAAGTGGCATTTACGCGAAGGCGCAAACCCAAGCTAACTTTGAAGATCAGTACATCGCGCTGTTGACCGATACAGCGAACATGTCTGCGGAAGACCTGGTCCAAAAGCATCTCGTTGCAAACCTCAGCAAACCTGATTTCTGGCAACAAGGAATCGATTTGGCCGCCGAAGACGCCAAGCAATTCTTAACTTTGAGTGAGGCTTATATCTGAGCCACATCAAAATAGGAGCTTATGACAGCCCAAGCGGGTCATGTCATAAACTCCTATTTGTGTGATTCTTTTCTATTCAACCGTCACGGACTTTGCCAAGTTACGTGGCCGGTCAACATCATAACCGCGATCAAAGCTGGTGTAGTAAGCCAACAATTGTGCTGGAATGATGGATAAGAGTGGCGCCAACAGTGGATCGATGTCAGGAATGACGATTTGATCTTCATCTTGAGCCTGGGCTTGCGTCACAATCCGTAATACCTTCGCACCGCGAGCCGCAATTTCATCCGCATTACTACGTGTGTGCGCTGCGGTTTCGGGATCAGAGATAAAGGCCACTAATGGGGTATCCTTTTCGATCAAGGCGATGGTTCCGTGCTTCAGCTCACCAGCGGCGAAACCTTCTGCCTGAACGTAGGAGATTTCCTTTAACTTCAGTGATGCTTCCAAGCTGACATAGTAATCCGTACCACGGCCGATGTAGAAGGCGTTGCGCGTTGTGGCAAACAGATCAGTTGCCCATTGATGAATGAGATCCTTTTGTTCGATCAATGCTTGTTGCGCCGTTGAAGCTAAGCCTAATTGATGCACAACATCGAATTGAGCGGCTTCAGGAATTGCCTTTACTTCGCCTAATGCCTTGGCCAATAAGGCTTCAGCCGCGATCTGTGCGGTATAAGCCTTGGTGGAAGCAACGGCAATTTCAGGGCCTGCGTGCAGCAACAATTGATAATCTGCTTCACGCGCAAGGGTTGAACTGCGACGTTCGTCACTGTTAATGATGGGAAGCCTTGTGCCTTGATCTTAACCAACACCTGGCGAATATCTGCTGTTTCACCACTTTGGGTCAGGAAGATAAAGAATGGGCGTTCTGATAACAATGGTTGGTGGTAGCCGAATTCAGAAGCCAGATAAGCCTCTGCTGGGACCTTAGCCAGCTTTTCAAAGAGTGCTTGACCAACTAACCCGGCATGGTAACTTGTGCCAGCTGCGACGATGTAGAGGCGATCTGCACGCTTCATGGCAGCTAACAGATCAGAATCAATGCTGACCTGACCTTCGTCATCGGTGTAGGCATCAACCAAACGGTGCATCACGATTGGTTGTTCATCGATTTCCTTCAACATGAAGAATGGATACGTGCCCTTAGAGATTTCGCCATCGTCCAATTTGACGGTGAAGGCATCACGACTAACAGGTTCGCCAGCCAATGTCTCAATAGCAATGTTGTCTTTGGTCAGGATAACCAATTCTTCATCTTGCAAGGCAACGAATTGATCGGTTTCGCTGATCAATGCCATCGCATCGGACGCAACAGCGTTGAAGCCGTCACCCTTACCGATTAACAATGGACTCTTGTTCTTAGCCACATACAAGGTGTCAGGTGTTAAGCGATCAACCAATGAGAACGCATAAGAGCCATCGAGCATCTTGAGTGTCTTGGCAAAAGCAGCTTTGGCATCCAACCCTTCGCGGGCAAACAAGGCAACTAACTGAACCACGATTTCGGTATCGGTTTCACTTGCCAACTCGATGCCTTGGAGATATTGATCACGCAAGGCATTAGCATTGGTGATGACACCATTGTGAACCAAGTAGAAGCGTTCGTCATTTGACAAATGTGGGTGAGAGTTGGCTTCACTTGGCATGCCGTTCGTGGCCCAACGGGTGTGGCCAATCCCCATGCTACCAACAACATCATCTGTAACGGCGTTTTCGAGATTCTTGATCCGGCCGACGCGCTTAACCAGATAATCATGACCTTGTTGATCGTTGACATAAATACCCGCTGAATCATAACCGCGGTATTCCAATTTCTCTAAACCTTGCAATAAAACTTGTGTTGCATTCTTTTTACCGATGACACCAACAATTCCACACATAGTTAACATCCTCTTCCCCGGTTCAAACCGGTCTGTTTTAAATTTGATATTGGTACTACTGGAAACAAGGACTAATTTATTACACATAAACGCTTTTGTCAACATTTTATTTTATTGGTATATGCCTTTTTACGAAACTGGTATAGACAATTCCATGATTTTTTAGCAAAAATAAAAGCGTTACCTCAGAACCATGCGGTTTTGAGGTAACGCTTTTTGATGGCTAATAATCTGTCATCAGCTTATTTTTGACCCATTTCAGCTTCAACAACTTCGACAATTTGGTCAACATACTGATTCACGAGTTCTTCGGTCTTGGCTTCTGCCATGACCCGCAAAAGTGCTTCGGTCCCACTAGGGCGAACCAAGACGCGACCATCGCCATTCATTTCTTTTTCAACGG
This sequence comes from Lacticaseibacillus saniviri JCM 17471 = DSM 24301, assembly GCF_001311785.1. Taxonomy (GTDB): domain Bacteria; phylum Bacillota; class Bacilli; order Lactobacillales; family Lactobacillaceae; genus Lacticaseibacillus; species Lacticaseibacillus saniviri. The sequence continues at coordinate 38,431 of NZ_BBBX01000005.1, forward strand.
TATCAATAGCAGCCTGAATAGCAGGATAATCTTGCCAGTGATCCTTATCGGCAACCTTGACGTTAACCAACTTTTGCGGATAGGTCTTGACTGGCGCTGCCAATTCGGACAATGGCAAACCGGTCTTCTTCATCACGTTCAATAATTGAATCCCAGTTAACAAGCCGTCCCCGGTATTGTGATAATCAAACAGAACCACGTGACCGGACTGTTCACCACCGATGTTATAACCGTGTTCACGCATTTCTTCAACGACGTGACGGTCACCAACAGCAGTCTGAACAGACTTCATGCCATTTGCTTCCAAGGCCTTATACAGGCCGATGTTACTCATCACTGTTGTCACAACAGTATCTTGCTTGAGTGAACCCTGACTCTTCATGTAGTTACCGAGGATGAACATAATCTTGTCGCCATCGACAATTTCGCCGTTCTCATCAACAGCGATACAACGGTCGCCATCACCATCAAAGGCGAGACCAGCTTGGGCACCCTTTTCCACAACAAACTTAGCCAAGGCTTCAGGATGTGTCGAACCAACGCCGCGGTTGATGTTAATGCCATCGGGACTTGTCGCCATGGTATCGAAATCTGTTTCAAGATCAGCGAACAGACGACTCACTAAGCCACTTGTGGCACCGTTAGCGCCATCTAAAGCCACGTGAATTCCAGCTAAGTCATCGGATAAAGTCTGTTCCAAGAATTGGGTATACTTCAATGCCCCTTCTGGATAAACTGAAACCGTCCCGATACCTTCAGCAGCAGGCCGTGGTAATTCATCGACTGGCGCATCCAGATAACGTTCGATTTCGTCTTCAGTTTCATCGGATAACTTGTAACCATCTGGGCCAAAGAATTTGATCCCATTGTCCTCTGCTGGATTGTGGGAAGCTGAAATTTGAATCCCGGCATCCGCTTCTTGAACCTTAATCAAAAAGCTACGGCAGGTGTCGTAATCACGCCAAGCGACAACACTTCGATCCCAACGGACAAGAGTCCTGAGATCAAGGCATTTGCAAGCATTTCGCCAGATTTCCGAGTATCACGCGCAACGAGAACTAGTGGCCGTCGATCGGCATTCTTAGCGTGTTGGGTTAACACGTAACCACCAGCACGACCTAAGCGAAAAGCGAGCTCTGGACTCAATTCTTTATTGGCAATCCCTCGGACACCATCTGTACCAAAATACTTTGTCATTGTGTTTTCCTCATTTCTTATTCACTGAATTTTAGTTACTGCTTGAACTACTGCTCGATTCATTATCTGAACTTGCCGATTCACTAGAACTCGAAGATGAATTAGCGCTCGAACTGCTACTTGAATTGTCACTCGAGTGTGCCGCGCCATCCGTTGACGATGGTGTGGCATTTGTCGTGCCCGTCACATCAATTTTGACCGCGACCGTCTTAGGATCGACACCCACCAGGCCACTTGGGGCTGGCACATCGATATTTTTGTTACGGTAGCGGACACACCTGTCACATCGACAGGGAGGGTGACCTTTTTAATTTTTGCAAGCTCAGCGTTTGACCCATAGACGGTGATGCGTTTGGTCTCACTGCTCAAACTATAGCGGTGACCGGAAACGCCACTGCCCTTTTGCTCAAGTTCGAGGTCAACCTTCTTACTTGGCAAGACAACAGGCAAGGTAACGTGGACGGTTTGTGGTGAAATCACCGCATTGACCGTGTTGCCATCGCTATCAAGGGCTTGTAATAAGACCTCTTGATCGACATCCGTCTTGGTATTGCGATTCAATGCAACCTTGGCGACCACTTGCGAAATCCGTTCGATCTCGCTGCGGGCCCCGGTCACATCAACGGTACTGGTACTCAGCTTTGGCGCTTCGGTTGTATACCCTGGCGCTAAGCTATCCTTGTTGAAATCGACCTGAATCGGCATTTTTATTATCGCGCGTTTGAATCTCAACATCAATGGTGCGCGGATCAATCGTGTAAGTGAGCTCCTTGTTCAAGCCCTCTTCGCGCAACTGAACTGTGTGGCGCCCGATGCCGAGCTTTGTCAGGTCAGCGATAATCCGAAATGACTGCGTATTAGCAGAAACAGTAACCAAAGAGGCGTTCCCTTCTAAAGTCACCTTAACTTTTTGCGGATAACCGGTAATAAAATACTTATCCGTGTTAGCATTGATTTGTAGGGGCACACTCACCGTCTGTTTTTCGTTGCCAGAATCGTGGTGTCCTGCGTGCCAGATGGCCGCGTATTGTTGATGTTTTGCACATTAACATAGGCAAATAAAGCAATCGTTAGAAGCAGGGCCAACAGCCGATACATCCACGGGCTATTCCAAAAGCGGTTCATTTCTTCGCCCCCTTCTTCCCAAAGCCGGTAATGAATTCACGAAAGACATTGGTTGACTCTTCTTCAGCAGGCACTAATTGCGCCGTCAAGAATTTCAAGTAGTCATCGCGGGTCAAATCACGCATCAGATTGTTATTGCTGGTGATGGTCACACCACCGGTTTCTTCTGAAACAACAATCGTCAATGCATCAGTGACTTCACTGATCCCAACGGCAGCCCGGTGTCTGGTTCCCAGTTCCTTGGGAATGCGATTGCTCTCAGACAGAGGCAAATAAGCTGCGGCCACCGCAATTCGATTGTCGCGCAAAATAACCGCGCCATCGTGCAGCGGGGTGTTTGGAATAAAAATATTAATCAGCAATTCGCCGGTAATATCGGCATCCAAATCAATCCCGGTTTCAATATAATCTTCAAGGCCGGTGTTGCGTTGAATGGTAATCAACGCCCCAATCCGCCGCTTACTCATGTATTGAATGGCCTTATCGAGTTCGTTGACCATCTTGGATTCGATCTCGTGAGCATTATTTTTCGATCGTGCAAACAGCGAGCCACGACCGATATGTTCGAGTCCGCGTCTGATTTCTGGCTGGAAAATAATCACCATCACTGGTACGATCCAAGTAATGACTTGATCGACAAGATAGGACACAGTGCGCAGTTGCATGTACCAAGCCACAATCTTGATGGCAGCAATGACGAAGACACCCTTCAGTAATTGAACGGCCTTAGTACCGCGAACCAGCATGATCAGGCGGTAAACCACGTACCAAACGAGCAAAATATCGATGGCATTGATCACCGTTGACCATGTAAATAATTCGTCAAAAAGGTGTTCATGTATCGCCCTCCCTTTATAATTTCTAAATTAGTATACCACGAATCACCGTTGCGTTCGGTGGTTCAATCAAATGATTGTGAGGTTAACACATGTTTCTTTCAACAAATGGTGGTTGCGCATCGCTTTTTGGGTTGCACTCATCTATTTAACACTCTTCGAACACGGTTATTATGACTTTCTCAGCCTGAACCTACTACTCGCCTATATTCCCGTCGAAATAGGCTTCTGGCTGACACCTAAGCGGCACGCGCTTTTATTTTATCCCCTGCTAGTCGTGTGGTTGTTATTCCTACCCAATGCGCCTTACCTGCTGACGGATCTGGTTCACCTCACCTTACTCGATGCTTATTCACCGGTCACCAATCTGCTGATCAATTCGCCCAAGGTCTGGTACAAGTTCACGGAACTAATTATCACCGTTGGCTTAGGCACAGTCGGCGGCTTGCTCAGCATTCAAGCCGTCGTCAAAAGTCTGTCACAACGCTGGCATCGCGATTGGCTGCGCTACTGGTTGGTGCCCGGTGTATCACTGCTCAGTGCGGTCGGCATCTATATCGGCCGTTTCCTGCGTATCCACACCGTGTATCTCTTGATGCCCAACTGGATTGTGCCACGCATTCTGACAATGTGGTCATCGCGGATGTTATTCTTCACCGGGCTTCTCTTCTTGGTTCAGATGGCCGCTTACGGGTTGATGGTGTTGATGCAACGGCCGCGCTCACTCGATGCCTAAAGGAGGCCTGTCATGATCACTCACCGTCGCTTCAAAAACACGGATGCACCAGAAGTGGCCGCACTGGTCAGGACGACCATGCTCACGACCAATCGGCACGATTACAGTCGAGCTTACCTGGAAAACGACCTCAAAACGCTCACAGCAAACGACTTTATTCAGCGCGCGCTACAGTTTCACTGCTACGTCTTTCTGGATTCAGTGACCAACCACATTATCGCGGTCGGTGCGATTGGGCCTTACTGGGGCAAAACGGATGAGAGCAGTCTGTTCAACATCTTTGTCCATCCGAGCTATCAGGGCCAAGGCATCGGCCGCCAGCTCATCAGTGTGTTGGAACAGGACGACTATTTCACGCGGGCACACCGCATCGAAATCCCCGCCTCCATCACGGCGCTGCCCTTCTATCAGAAAATGGGCTACACCTTTAAGGATGGCATTGAGACACCGGATGAGGAACGGCTCTATCGCCTCGAAAAATTCAATCACGCATCAAACTAAAAAGAGACTGAGCAGACATCAACTGATGTTGCTTAGTCTCTCTTTTAGTTGTGTTTTTGCTGCTTATACCAGTAAAGCCACGCCACAACACCGAGTCCGATCAAACTAATCACGATCACAAGCCAAACGCCAAGCTCATTGTGCCAAGCGAGCATTGCCAACACAAAGACCGCAAAAAGTACGCGCGTGTAGGCATTGAAATCATGTTCAACTGAAATGGCATCGGTGTACAGTATACCAGCAGAAAGGGCGATAATGATCAATGATCGCCACACCATATTCACGGCGCTACCGACCATCATGAGGATCAAAATGCTGGGAAAAAAACACCAATAACCAGTACCAGGTCTTCGGTTGCATGCGACTCATCTCCCAATAGTTTTGCCTGTAGTGTACAGCCAAATACTGAGTCGCACCACAAAATCGCTCAAACACAAAAAGCGTTGCGACATCATCTGTTGATTTTGCCGCAACGCTAATTAATCATTTGCGATACATCTTGAATTCCAAGAATAAATCATTGTACAGCCCCACTGTTTTGGGACTCAAATCTTCATAGGTCTGCAGATGAGACATGGTTTGGGCATCGGGATAGAATTGCCGATCATTGCGCACCGCCTTTGGCAACAATGCCTTGGCCTTGTTATTCGGTGTCGCATAGCCGACATACTCCGCGTTTGGGCCGCATTCTTTGGCTGACTCATGAAGTTCAAGAACGCGTAAATCGCCTTGTAATGCTTGGCTGTCTTTGGAATCACCAGGCTATCAAACCACAGATTACTGCCTTCACTCGGCACCACATAGTGCAGATGCGAGTTGCCAGCCAACATTTCAGACGCTTCCCCCGACCAATCGACGGCCAGCGGTGCCTCATTTTCAATCATATACATCTTGATTTCATCCGCGACAATCGCTTTGACATTGGGTGCCAATTGATCCAGCTTACCCTTGGCCGCCTGAAGCGTGGGCGCATCCGTTGTATTCATCGACTTACCCAGTGAAACCAGTGAGAATCCTAAGATATCGCGGGCGGAATCAATCAACATGATTTGATCGCGATACTTGGTGTGCCACAGGTCATCCCAGTGTTTGACTTCACCCGGCTTGATGAACTTGTCGTTGTACACAATCCCGAGCGTGCCCCAGAAATAAGGAATACTGTACTTATTACCAGGATCGAAAGGTTGGTTCATGTACCGCGCACCATAATTGTTCAAACCGGTCAGCTTACTGTGATCGAGCGGCACCAGCAAGTTTGCTTTGCGCATCTTTTCAATCATGTATTCAGATGGCACGGTCAAATCATAACTGGTGCCACCCTGTTGAATCTTGGTAAACATGGCTTCATTGGAATCAAACGTCTCCAAATTGACGTGATACCCACTCTGCTTTTCAAATTTTTTCACCAAGGAAGGATCGATATAGTCCCCCCAGTTGGCGAGATTCAGCACCTTATCACCGGTTGCGCCCTGTGACTGCTGCAATTGCTGGCTCCAAATGGCAAGACCCAAGACAACAACCAAGATACCAACAGTTAAACTAATCAGTCGTTTCATTGATCTGTGCCTCCTTTGCAGCCTTATGCTTTTGCTTTCTCGTCTGTGAATTGGTCTGAATGAAATAGTAACCGACCACGAGTAACAGCGCGAAGATGAACATCACACCGGACAAGGCGTTGATTTCAAGATCAATCCCCTGCCGCGCGCGGGCGTAAATTTCAACGGCCAACGTCTGAAACCCATTCCCGGTCACAAAGAAGGTCACCGCAAAATCATCCAGTGAATATGTGAAGGCCATGAAGAATCCGGCCAAGATGCCTGGCGTGATGAATGGCATAATGATGCGACTGATAATCTGAGCATTCGTTGATCCCAGATCCCGCGCCGCATCCAACATTGATTGCCCCATTTCCTTGAGTTTTGGCAAGACCATCAAGACGACAATTGGAATTGAGAACGCCACGTGACTCATCAAGACAGACCCAAATCCCAGCGGAATTTTGAGTGCGGTGTAAAAAATCAGGAAACTGGCCCCGATAATGACATCGGGACTTACCATCAAGATATTGTTCAAGGACAGGACCGTGTTGCGCACGACAGACCGGGACGTGGTATTGATAGCCAGTGCACCGAGTGTCCCTACAATCGTCGCAATCAGCGAGGACAGTAATGCCAGCAACAAGGTATCCAGCACGATTTGAATCATCCGTGCGTCCGAGAAGAGCGCCGCATAGTGCTTCCAGGTGAACCCTGAGTAATTACTCATCCGGTCTCCCGTTGAGAAGGAATAGACAATGAGATACAGAATCGGAACATAGAGCAAAATAAAGACAAAATCAGGTAGAGATTGCTCCACTTAAACTTAGTTTTCATGGCGTTTCCTCCGTTGTTGCTGTTGGCGTTCGCCGGTAATGAACATGATGATGAACATCGCCACAATCAAGACCACGCCGATAGTGGAACCCATGCCCCAGTTCATCGTGGTTAAGAAATGTTCCTCAATCGCGGTCCCCAGTGTAATCACACGATTCCCACCAATCAGGCGGGTCAACATGAACAGACTGAGTGATGGAATGAAGACGGCCTGAACACCGGATTTCACCCCACTCAGCGTGAGCGGCCAGATGATTTTGGTGAAGGTCTGCCAACTCTTAGCACCCAAATCACGACTGGCATTGACCAAGCCTTCGTTCAACTCTTCGATACCGTTAAAAATAGGCAGAATCATGAACGGAATTTCGATATATGCCGCCACAAAGATGAAGCTAAAGTCTGTAAACAGAATCTGTTGTGGCGCGATGCCGAACATGCCTAAGAAGCTGTTGACACCCCCGTCACGGCTGAAGATTCCGATGAACGCATAAGCCTTTAACAACAAGTTAATCCACGTGGGCAAGATAATGAGGAGCAACCACAATTGCTTATGTTTGGTGTAATGCAACAGATAAGCGGTGGGATACGCGATTAAGAGCGTGACTAATGTGATCAAAACGCGTACCACACTGAATTCACTGTCATCAGTATGTATGTTCCCGACTGGAAGTAAGTTTGGTAGTTACTCAGTGTGAAGTTCCCATTGATATCAAAGAAGGATTGATACACGATCAAAATCACTGGTGCAATCACGAAGAGTGCTAACCACAGGCCATAGGGAATGTAGTAGAAGATATTACTGGTTTTCTTCACTTCTGCACCCCCTATTCGCCTTCATAGCTTTCAAGCCGAGCATCAAAGTCCTCTTCGGATTCGTTCAGACGCATGACGTGAATATCTTCCGCATCGAAGGTTAGGCCCACGGTTTCGCCTTCCTTAGCAGGATTAGTCGCATGAATCAGCCATTCATTACCCAAGCGATCATAAGCCACGATTTCGTAGTAGTCCCCACGGAACAACTGGGTGTCGACCTCAACTTCCACCTTACCGGCATCCACAGTGGTGATATCCAAGTCTTCCGGCCGCAAAACCACTTCAACGGGTTCATTGGGTTTCATCCCTGCATCGACACTCTCGAACTCCTTGCCGTTGAATTCCACCAGATAATCGGCGACCATGTGGCCGGACACGATATTGCTTTCACCGATGAAATCCGCGACAAAGTGATTAATCGGTTCATCGTAGATATCCACAGGTGTGCCGGATTGCTGCACCTCACCATCATTCATGACAAAGATTTCATCGGAGAGCGCTAAGGCTTCTTCCTGGTCATGGGTCACAAATAAGAAGGTGATGCCTAACCGTTGTTGCAATTCGCGCAATTCGTATTGCATATCACGCCGCAATTTGGCATCGAGCGCTGATAACGGTTCATCCAATAAGAGCACTTGTGGTTCTAACACAATCGCCCGCGCGATGGCGACACGTTGCTGTTGGCCCCCTGATAACTCAGAGATTTCACGATCACCGTAGCCGGACAACCGCACCATTTTTAGGGCGGCATCCACACGATCGGTAATCTGTGACTTATCGGTTTTGCGAATCCGTAAGCCGTAAGCCACGTTGTCAAACACATTCATGTGTGGGAACAAGGCATAGTCTTGGAACACGGTGTTCACGTTGCGTTGATTGGCAGGCACATCATTAATCCGCTTGCCCTGGAACAAAATATCGCCTTCAGTGACATCGAGAAAGCCCGCAATAGCCCGCAAATGGTGGTCTTACCGCTCCCTGAAGGGCCCAATAAGGTATAAAACTTGCCCTGCTCGATTTCAATATTGATGTCTTTTAGTACCGTCGTTGAACCATAGGCTTTGCTGACGTGCTGCAGGTCTACAATCACTTCACTCACAGTATCACTCTCCCCCGTTATAGATACGATGCGGTCGCCACTAGAATACAGCGACTCACACCTTTTGCTAGATTTTGAATTTGATGGTTCTCGCTGGCATGAAAATAAATGGTTTCGCCAGCCTTGGCCCGATACACCTTTTCACCCAGCGTCAAGCCGATGATTCCGGCTGTGACGTAGATAAAGGTCTCGGCCGGTGATGGCTCAAACGTCTTGAAGGTACCGTGTGGATCCAGGCTGATGGCCACTGGCTCCATCTCATTCTCATTACTCTCTGGCACCAACCAGCGAATCGTGTAGCCCTTTGTTTCGTCGTGATACTCGGTCTGTTCATCGACAGGATAGACCAGCTGAATCGGTTTTTCTTCTTGGAAGAAGTCACTCGGTGTTTGGCCGAGAACCGCCAAGATATCAAAGAACGTTTCCATCGATGGCGAGCTCTGGTTGTGCTCGAGCTGGGAGATATAGCCCTTACTCAGATCGGTGCGCTCCCCCAGCTCTTCTTGTGTCAAATTCTTTTGGATCCGCAGATTGCGGATCTTTTTGCCCAATGTCCATTCGCCACCTCCAAAAGTTTCGTTAAACTAAACAAAAAGTTTAAAGCACGAACTCAATTATAACGGGTATGACGTATTTTTCAAGCATCTGAAACAAAAATAGAGATGGCGTCAAACCCCGCGGGGCCTGGCGCCATCTCTATTCTCTTAACTCGATATATAGCTGGTAATGGTCGCGTGATCCGAACCATCATTAGCCTTCCGTTAACTCAGCCGCGTTTTCTGTAAAATTGACGCCCTGATTCAACTTCTGCGCCATCCGTGGCGTCAGATAACCCTGTTCGGCGAGATCATGAATCGCGGTTCGTTCAGCCGCAAACGCGATGGCACGAAGGCGTTGCACCTCACGTTCGTACTGCTGTGACTTGTGCTGGCTGAGATCCTTCACGCTGGCAATACGATTGCGATACTGCACAATCAGTGAGTAAATCACCTGGCGATTGTATTGATGCGCCCGGTTTTCCGGTTTCTTCAAGAAGGCGGAAATCGCCTTCAGCCCACTTTTTGCCAATTCTTTCTCGACAAACAAGCGATCTTGGTAGCGCGATTGGGTGCGGCCCTTGAACAGCTCAGTCGCTAAATGCCGCGTCTGCAGCTGCAAGCGATTGGCCATCAAGTGTAGTGTTGGCTGACCGTAATGATCCTCCAAGATATTGAGTTCCTTGAGTCGGCGTTCGAGCGCTCGCAACGTTCTTGTAACGGACCGCATCGATTTGGCCGTCCTTCTTTAAACCGTCCAATGCAATCAACTCACCCCGAATCCCGACACGCCGCAGCACCAGTTCATCTTGAATCAATGGGGGAATCGTATCGGAGGTATCCCGATCCAGTTCAATACGGCGAATCAACGCCTGATATTCTCCCATCAAATCGAGGACGGGTTTTTGATTCGTCTCGCGGCGCTCAGATTCTAGCCGTCTCACCGCCGTTTGATAGACAAAATTTTGGCTTGATCTTCCGTCAATAAGCGCACATCGGCTTGGTCATCGTCCGTGTCCTCATCATTCAATGCGGACTGTTCGATGGCTGAACCCCGTAACTGCAGTGGTGACCAAATCTTAGTGATGAGTGGTAATGACACTACCGCAACCACCAGACTCAATACCACCACAATCGCCGCGATAAATAGCATCAAATCACGTTCAGGAAACGCGTCACCGCTATCCAGTAACGCTGGGACCGCGAGTACCCCGACCAAAGTGATGGCCCCACGAACACCGGAAATACCGGTTAACAGCGCCGTTCGGATTGCCGGTCGCTTCTGCGTATTCTTGCGCATCCACTGCCACCACATGTAAGCATATCCCCATGCCACGCGTAATGTCAGCACGACGATATAGACCGCCAAGGCGTACCCAAAGGCCTGCCAAGTATTGACGGCCTGGGTGCGAATAATGGCCCCCGTCGCCAGTGGTAGCTCGATTCCAAGAATCAGGAAGATAATCCCGTTCAGCACATAGACCACGATATCCCACGTCCGCTCGGTCACAATCCGCAATTCGGGCAGCGCCGCAATGTAGCGATTGCGCTGTGAATTGTTCAGCAACCCAGCGACAACAACGGCGATAACGCCAGATGCGTTCAAGCTTCATCGACAAGCAAATAAATCAGAAACGGCGTCATAATCTGCAAAATTGTGTGCAGAATAACATCGTTAATCCCTTGCTGCAGCAGCCATTGACGGGCAAAGTTGATGGCAATCATCAACACAGCCCCTGCTATGGCCCCGACAATCGCAATATAAAAGAAATCACCGATCGCATCGCCCAGTGCAAACGCACCGGTCACTGTGGCCGCAATCCCGTATTTAAACCCAATCAGACCACTGGCATCATTAATCAGGCTTTCGCCACTGACCAGATGAAGGACTTCATCTGGCAAGTGCACACGCTTGGCCAGTGACTGCACCGCGATGGGATCAGTGGGCGCGATAATCGCCGCCAGCGCAAAACCCGCGGACAGTGGCATTGCTGGGACAAGCCAATGCATGAATAACCCACCGATGAGAATTGTCGCAAACACTAAGAAAATCGCATTCCCGATGATCGGCCCGCGCAGTTTCCACAACTCTCGCTTTGGAAAGTGGCGGCCGTCATTGAACAGCAATGGCGCGATGAACAGCAACATAAACCAATCTGTTGCTAAATTGATTTGGAGGTGGAAAATCAAAGCCACCCCGACCCCTAAAGCGGTCTGAATCAGCGATACTGGGATGGAAACAATGTAGTGGCTCAAAACGTTGGAGACGATTACCAGACTCACTAAAAACAGAATCGCTTCAACTAAATGCATCCTATCCCTCCCTACTTAGGTTCTTCACCAATGATGCGCACTTCGGGTTCGAGTTGCACATCAAATTTTTCTAAAACTGTCTTTTGGACCAAATGAATCATATCCATATAATCGGTCGCCGTGGCGTGATTGATATTCACGATAAAGCCCGCGTGTTTCTCAGAAATCTGAGCACCACCGATAATGTGGCCTTGTAAGCCGGCTTTTTGAATCAATGGCCCAACAAAATGGCCAACGGGACGCTTAAAGACAGACCCACAGGATGGATATTCCAGTGGTTGCTTGGCCGCGCGCAAAGCATTGAGTTCGTCCATCTCACTCCGAATCTCAGGTTTGTCGCCCGGCTTGAGCTTAAAGGTGGCCGCGACCACAACATCGCCGGTATCTTGCACCAGGCTGTGGCGATAACTGAATTGCATCTCTGCTTGTTGATAAGTCTTCAGCGTGCCATCAGGTGTGATGACATCGACACGCTCGATCACGGGTGCGACTTCGCCACCGTAAGCGCCCGCATTCATGAAGACGGCCCCACCAATGCTGCCGGGAATACCAGCCGCAAATTCGAGGCCGGTCAATCCTGCCTGATAAGCCACTTCGGTCGTGTCAATCAAGCGCGCCCCTGCTTGTGCTGTGACTCGCTCACCATCAGTCGTGATGGTTTTCATGGCTGTTAAAATAATGGTTAACCCGCGGATGCCACCATCCTTCACAATCAGGTTGCTGGCATTGCCGATAATGGTCACAGGCAATTGGTTTGTTTTCGCGTATTGTAGTAATTGGGTTACCTGCGCTAGGGTTTCTGGAAAAGCCAATAAATCTGCTGGGCCACCGGTTTTGGTAAAGGTATAATAACTGAGTGGTTCATCCTTCTTTAGAACAATATCTTTTAATTCAGGCACGACAGCAGCCACGTTTTCAAGTCCTCTCTCAATTGCATAATCTCTTACAAGTTTAGCATAAATCAATTCATGGTACACTGCAGGAAGTGGTTTGAAGCCAATTCCGACCAAGTTTGTTCAAGTCACCGGCTTTAGGTAAAATAGATAACGAGGAGCGTGAATGCATAATGAAATTTATTTCGTGGAATGTTAATGGCCTGCGAGCCGTTCTCAAAAAAGACTTTCTCGATACGTTTAACACACTGGATGCAGACTGGTTCTGCCTGCAAGAAACCAAGATGCAAGCGGGTCAGGTCGAACTCGACCTACCCGGCTACTATCAATATTTTAATTACGCCGAACGCAAGGGTTATTCAGGTACTGCCATTTTCACCAAGCATGAACCCATGGCGGTCACTTACGGTATCGGTCAAGAAGAGCACGACAAAGAAGGCCGTGTCATCACGCTAGAATATCCCAACTTTTACATGATGACGGTCTACACCCCCAATTCCGGCAGTGAGCTCAAGCGACTCGACTATCGCCAATCCTGGGATGCCGCTTTTCTTGACTACACCAAGCAATTAGCTGCCAAAAAGCCTTTGATCTATTGTGGTGATTTGAACGTCGCGCACGAAGAAATCGATCTCAAGAATTTCAAAACAAACCATCACAACGCTGGCTTTACGGACGAAGAACGGCAAGACTTCACCAAGCAATTGAACGCCGGCTTTGTCGATACCTTCCGTCACTTCTACCCTGATCAGGCCGGTATTTACTCATGGTGGAGTTATCGCTTCTCCGCTCGCAAGAACAATGCCGGTTGGCGCATTGACTATTTTGTCACCAGTGATGCGATGAATCCGCAGTTGGTGGATGCCAAGATTCATAACGAAATTATGGGGAGCGATCATTGTCCCGTTGAACTCACGACCACCGACCTTTTGGAGGCGAACTAATGGATTTCATCGCGATGGATTACGAAACAGCCAATCGCACGCGTGCCTCTGCCTGCTCGATTGCGTTGGTTGTCGTGCGTGATAATCGCGTGGTGGATAGTTTCTATAGTCTGATTAATCCACAGGTCCGATTTGAATCCCAAAACACACGGATTCACGGGATTTCCGCCGCGATGGTGGCGGATGCCCCTACCTGGCCGCAAATGTGGCCCCACGTGCAAAACTTTTTCACCCGCAGCCAACTGGTCACGGCTCACAATGCCAGTTTTGATGCGTCTGTTGTGCGTAAAAGCCTGGAGCGCTATCAACTCGATCCGGTGAGTTATCAACTGATTGACACGGTCAAAACGAGTCGTGAGCTCTTTCCGGCATTACCCAATCACAAGTTGAACACCATGAGTGACTTCTTAGACATTCGGTTGGATAATCATCACAATGCACTCGCGGATGCATTTGCCTGTGCCCGGATTCTGTTACAAGAAGCCACGATGTTTGGCCAACCGGCACTGCAGCCCTTCGTCAAACTGCAAAAGTAAGTTAACGCTGCGCATCAAAAAGAGTCTGCGACAAGCCCACTTCGGGTTGTCACAGACTCTTTTTTGCCTTCTATTAAGAGATTATTCTTCAGTAATATCGAGCTGTTTGAGCAAGGCCTGCGCGCGCTCACCAACAGCATCAAAGCTCAAATGCCGCGCGTCATCGTCGTTCTCATCCTTAACCAGATGCAACATCAGATAGGCTTCAGGCAGGCTTTGGCCCAGAAATTCAGGCCATTCCACCACGCTCACACCATCGCCCTCGAAATATTCTTCAAGGCCCAAGTCATCCGCCCCGCCATTTTCAAGCCGGTAGATATCCATGTGATACAGTGGCAACCGCCCCTGTTGATACTCACGAATAATGGTGAATGTTGGGCTCTTGATAGGCGCATCGATGCCGAGACCTTCCGCGATACCTTTGGTCAGACTCGTCTTCCCCGCACCCAAATCACCATCTAGCAACAACACATCGCCGGGTTGCAACAGGTCAGCAAGGCGTTTGCCAAACTGCTGCAGAGCCGCTTCATTTTGAATCCGCATGATTACATTTGGGTTTGGGCAGCCGTGATGATGGCTAACTTGTAGACATCTTCTTCATTGGCGCCACGTGACAAGTCAGAGACCGGCTTGTTTAAGCCTTGCAGGATAGGTCCGATCGCTTCAAAACCACCAAAGCGTTGGGCAATCTTGTAGCCAATATTCCCAGATTGTAATTCAGGGAAAATAAAGACATTAGCTTCACCGGCAACGTCTGAACCAGGCGCCTTTTGCTTGGCAACGGATGGCACAAACGCAGCATCGAATTGTAATTCGCCATCTAAGGCCAAATCAGGTGCCAATTCGTGGGCGATTTGGGTGGCTTCAACCACCTTATCAACTTGTGGTGCCTTAGCTGAGCCCTTGGTTGAGAAGGACAACAGTGCCACCTTAGGATCGATGTCAAAGAGTTGGGCTGTCTTTGCAGATTCAACCGCAATTTCAGCTAATTCTTGGGCGTTAGGGTCAATGTTGATGGCGTTATCTGCGAACAAGTAACGCTCGTCACGACCGCGTTGCATGATGTAGGCACCACTCGTGCGGGCCACACCGGGCCGAGTCTTGATGATTTGGAGTGCAGGCCGCACCGTATCACCGGTTGAATGAACCGCGCCGCTGACCATGCCATCCGCTTGATCCATGTACACGAGCATCGTCCCAAAGTAGTTCACATCTTTGAGGATGGTACGTGCTTGCTCTTCTGTTGCCTTACCCTTGCGGCGTTCGACAAAAGCGGTGACCATCTCTTCAAAAATCGCATCGGTTTCAGGATCACGAATCACCAATTGCTTGGTCTGCCAGTTGTTTTCTTGCGCAACTTGTTCAATCGTATCTGGATTGCCCAACACGATGGGTTGTACCAGGCTGTCTGTCGCCAAGCGTACAGCGGCACCCAGAATACGAGGTTCTGTCCCTTCGGGGAAAACAATCTTGATTTGCTTACCAGAAATCTTTGCTTTCAAACTATCGAATAAATCCATGTCTTTTTAGCCTCCATTGTAACGGTTTACTTGCCTATCATAGCTGATTTTGTAGTGACTTACTAGCCCTCTTCTGGCAATTGCCAATTTATTGGCGTTTCGCCCATTTCTTCAAGAAGTTGATTGGTCTTTGAAAACGGCCGACTACCAAAGAAACCGCGATATGCCGATAATGGGCTCGGATGAACGGATGTCAAAATCCGATTCTTCTTTGTGTCGATCAGTGTCTGCTTCTGCTTGGCCGAATTGCCCCACAGAATAAAGACCACGCCACCGCGTTTTGACAAGGCGCTGATGGCCGCGTCACTCAACTGCTCCCACCCTTTATTTTGATGGGAGTTGGCCTGGCCTCGACGCACCGTCAAGACGGCATTGAGCAGCAAAACACCCTGATCGGCCCAAGACTTGAGGTAACCATGGTGCACAGGCGTGTAG
The DNA here is from genome assembly GCF_001311785.1 of Lacticaseibacillus saniviri JCM 17471 = DSM 24301. Taxonomy (GTDB): domain Bacteria; phylum Bacillota; class Bacilli; order Lactobacillales; family Lactobacillaceae; genus Lacticaseibacillus; species Lacticaseibacillus saniviri. The sequence goes on from NZ_BBBX01000005.1 coordinate 54,287, forward strand.
CCCAAGTCAGATTGCAGTTCTTGATAGATGTTTTTGAGTGATGGCGGCAAAGGTGCATCCGGCATCACCGCAAAACTTGCCCCCACGGCCTGATTGGGTTCGTGATACGGGTCCTGTCCCAGAATGACAACCTTGACCTGGTCAAACGGGGTCCACTCAAAAGCCTGAAAGATGTGATGCATCTCAGGATAGATGGTTTGGGTCGTATACTCCTGCTTCAGGAATTCATGCAATTGCGCATATGCTGGGCTCTCAAATACAGGCTCAAGCACCTGCTGCCAGTCATTATGAATCAAAGTCTTCATCGCTAAACCTCCTGCATTCAGTGTACCCAAAATTGTCGGCTGTGCCAAAAAAGCTGGCTGTTTTGTTGAGATGCGCTCATTCTGGTTCGTGGGACTTTTCACGATAACGCTACCATGAACTGGCGAAACATGATAAACTCGATTTTGAATGGGAGGAATGGATTATGATCAAAATCATCGCATCTGATATGGACGGCACCCTGTTAAACGACAAAATGCAGGTGTCAGACTTCAACGCTCACGCTATCCGCGAGGCACAAGCGGCAGGAATTGAATTCGTGGTGGCAACCGGCCGCGGGCTCACGGAAGCAAAGCCACTGCTGCAAGCGCAACAACTCGAACCCGCCTTTATCACACTGAATGGCGCGCAAGTGTATGATGAAGATGACCAGTTGGTTGTCGACATTCCCCTCACTATCGATTCCCGCGACTTTGTCATCAAAACACTCAATGAACGGGGCATCTATTTTGAACTCGTGACAAATCAAGGCATCTATTCCGACAGCAAGGTCAAGCGGATTCAAAACGTGGCCGATCTGCTGGTCAATCTGAATCCCGATACCACATACAAAATCGCGGTGGCCTTAGCGGCTGCCCGGTTGGAACTGATGAATATTAACTATGTCGATAATTACGCCGAACTGCTGCAGACGCCAGGGCTTGAGGTGCTCAAGATTATCGCCTTTTCAAGCGACCACGCCGCATTAGTTGAACCCAAAACTTTGTTCAACCAACAAGCTAATTTGATAGTGACCAGCAGTTCTGCCAACAATATCGAGGTTAATCACATCAATGCGCAAAAGGGCCAGGCACTCGAAGCCTTTGCACAACAGCGTCACGTCAGCATGAATGAAGTGATGGCAATCGGTGACAACCTCAACGATGAATCAATGATTCGTGACGCCAAATACGGCGTTGCCATGGCGAATGCCGTGCCTCAGATCAAGGCATTGGCCTGGGAAGAGACTAAAACAAATATTGAAGATGGGGTCGGCCTTGCGATTAAGCGTGCCATCGAACTCAACCAAGCCGAATAGGTCATAGCAATGGAATTCTTTATCGATACCATGGAACTCAGACAAACCGGTGCCACCCCCGTGCGCAATCGTCGTCGGCATCCAATGCTCATGTTGAACGGTCGACTGGGTATTTTGAACGAGGGCTTTGTGCTCACTGACCTGCTCAACCACGAGCTCGGTCGGGTACGACAGCGCTCTATCGGGGTGTTTCCACGGTTTGAATTAATCGTCGACGACACATCTGTTGGCACCATCAAGCAGATGTTTGGGGTTTGGCATGAATTCATTTATGTTTCTGATCTCAACTGGATCGTGATGGGAAACCTGCTCACGAATCAATACCGCACCTACCACGGCATTCGCCTCATCATGCAGGCGGACAGTCAGACCTGGATGCCCGATGGGATTCATCTCACGGTCAACGCGCCCGATGATTGCACCAGTGCAATTTTACTCGCAATTCTGTTGGATCACTTCAGTCGCATCGGCTCACCACACCTGGTGTGGCCACCAGAGTCACCTCTGGCCAATGATTTTCTTGAATATCGCAAAAACAGCCTGAGACACATCCGTTTGGATGTGTCTCAGGCTGTTTTGTTTATGGCTTCAATTCAAGCGCGAGTCGAATCATGTCCTTCAACACCAATTTATTCTCAACGATAGGTTCGTCATAGTGATCGAGAAAGAAATTGGGCACAACGGCCACAACGCGAAAGCCCATTTTTTGATAAAGATACAGTTGTTCAAAACTGGTGCTACCGGTGCCGATTTCGACTCGGATCGCCCCACACTGCTCCGCCCAATTCAGTGCAAACGTCAATAATCGGGTCCCGATTCCTTGGCCTTGATCAGCCGGTGTCACCGCAAGATTCATAATTTCAATGCGATTTGTCGTTTTGTTCAACGAGAGCAATCAAGCCGCACAGATGCGCTTCGCGATAAGCTTCAAAAACATGGGCTTGGTCTAGATAACGCAAAATCATCGCTTGGGACGGATCGGCTGCCAATAGAAGTTGCCAATGTTGATCGGTGATGCAGTCAACCGGTCGAATCGTGATTGGCATTAAAGCGCCTTGACCATGTGATTGTAACGATGGCTACCAATCATCAGTTCCCCATTCTTGGTGAAACCATGGCGTTCATACAGCGCTTGGGCCCGCGGATTGGTCTGATCGACATTGAGACTCATTGTGGTCTCCCCGCGCTGTTTGATGATTTCAGCCACCGTGTCGATCAACTGGCCACCCAGGCCATGCCCCTGCGCATTTTCCGCAACAGCCAGAGTATCCAGGTACCACTCACCCGGATAACTCTCTTGATCAGTGAATAATTGCTTTTTGTTATCGACCCCGAGTTTCTTCAATAAGGGTTCGAAGGGCAGATCAATATTGGCTTCATCCACATGCGGATAACCCACAAGAATTCCCTTCACTTCATCTTCCACGGTTGCGACGAATGTCCGCTCGTAACTATACCGGTACCCTGGCAACAAGAATGCCTCTTCAAAACCGGATAGAGGACATCCTTTGGCAGTGGCATCAGTTCAGGAATTTCCATTTCTTCAAACACAATATCAATTAATGCACAACAGCCTTTGCATCTTCAGGCTTACTTGGACGTATCATTATAATCACCTCAAAGCCAGTCTACCAGATATCTCAGGGGCACACAAAAAGTCGATTGCACGCATCGGCTGACTGGCCGCTGTGTGCAATCGACGTGTCAATTATCCTGCTGACAATTTATCGGTCAACGTCTTTAGTTTACCCATAACGATCTTCCCGCCAAGCGCTCCTTATCAAAACGTTGATTGTTCGGCAATCAAGCGGTTTCCACAAATGAGCACTAAACAATTTGCGTTTTGTTGATCTCAAAAAAAGAACCCCAGACACACTATGTTGTGGCTAAAATTAATTATTTACACAATTGATACAATTTGCTTTATTTTAATATTCGGTCCCGCTTACAGCGAACAAATTGCGCGGTTAACCTTACTTTTTCGAAAATCGAATGCCTAAAAACACTGATTTTACGCCAAGTGTCGGCCTTGTTTCACCTGTTATTTTTGCTAACATAACTTTGGTGTTACATGGGGATTGTGTGAACACCACAAATTTCATTTTGAAGGAGCGGACTGGGTTGAAAGTTACTTTCAAAAACGTCACGATGTCCTATGATGGCAAGAAAGATACCCTCAAGAATCTGAACTTTACGATTCCTGATGGCACGCTTGTTTCGTTATTAGGACCAAGTGGTGGCGGTAAAACCACGACCCTGAATCTGATTTCAGGGCTCCTGACCCCAACGTCCGGACAAATCTTTTTTGGCGACGAAGATGTGACCAAAAAGATGCGCTGGGCCGAAAGGTCGGGATGGTTTTCCAAAACTATGCCCTTTATCCACATTTAACGGTGTTGGATAATATTGCATTTCCACTGAAGATGGCTAAGGTTGCCAAAGCCGAGCGGCACAAGCGCGCTCGCGAATTAGCTGCCTTGGTTCACGTTGAGGACCAACTCGACAAAAGCCAGGTGAATTATCTGGTGGGCAACAACAGCGTGTCGCCATTGCGCGTGCGCTTGCTAAGTCACCAAGTCTGTTGCTTCTGGACGAACCCCTCTCTAACCTCGATGCGCGCTTGCGGATTGAGATGCGTGAGGAAATTCGCCGGATTCAACGCGAAACTGGTGTCACCACGATTTTTGTTACCCATGATCAAGACGAGGCGTTACATATCTCTGACAACATCATGGTTCTCAGTTTTGGTTCCATTCAGCAATTCAGTTCACCGACCGCACTCTATGAACGGCCAAACAACCTGTTTGTTGCCAAGTTCATCGGTGAACCTGTCATCAACGCGGTCCCCGCCGATACCTTGGTGGATGATCTCAAAGGTATTGTGCCTGACGAGATTCTGGAACGCGCCGAAACAGCGGGTATTCGCTCTGAAGCCTTGATTCCTTATGATGCTGGCGATGCTGTTCTAGCTAAGCTCAGCGGCACCATCACGCAGAGTAAGAAATACGGCCGTGAAGCAACCGCTGAAATCACCTACCACGACCAAGTGCTTTTGAGCACCGAAATGGCCGGTAGTCCAACCAGTGAGGCTGAAACTGAATTCTACCTCACCAAGCCGGGCTTCTTCCTATTTGATGACGCTGGCGTCTTGATTTACGGCGGTGAGTCCCATGCTCAATGAAAAGCCGACACTAAAATCATCCGCTAAAGCACTGCTCTATCTGCTCCCCATGCTCGTGATTACGATCACGTTCAATATCTACCCCATCATCAACTCGTTCATGATGAGTCTGTACACCAAGTATGACTTCTACACGGATAAGGTTGGCGGCATAGGGTTTGATAACTTTATCTACCTGTGGAACGATCCCGATTTCCACTTAGCGGTGAAGAACACATTGATTTTTGTGGTCGGGGTTGTGCCCGTCACTGTGATCTTGTCGTTGCTCATCGCCCTGTTACTCAATCAAATCAAGGTGTTGTCCGGATTCTTTCGGACGGTGTACTTCCTGCCGTTTGTCACCAGTACCGTTGCGATTGCGATGGTCTGGAACTGGATCTATCACTCTGATTATGGCTTGATGAACTATTTCTTAGGTTGGTTTGGGATTCAACCGATTCACTGGTTGACCGATTCACGTTATGCCCTGCTCGCGCTGATCATTATGAGTATTTGGAAGAGCTTAGGCTTCAACATCATCTTATTTCTTGTCGGAATCAACAATATCGACAAAGGCTACTACAAGGCCGCAGAAATTGATGGTGCCAATGCTTTTCAACGCTTCTGGAATATCACAATCCCCTTACTGTCACCAATTACGTTTCTCGTTACCATCAATGGGATTATCGGTAACTTCAAGGTTTTCGATCAAATCTTTGCACTGTTTCAGGGCACCCCTGGTCCTGGTAAAGCCGGTCTCACAATCGTCTATTACCTCTACCAGAAGTTCTATACGGAGTATAAGTATCCCATTGCAGCGGCTAGCGGGGTTGTATTGTTCTTCTTAATCTTACTGGTCACTATCGTTCAATTGTGGTATTCCCGCAAACACGTTCACTATTAGGGAGGCAGTCATGGCAAAAAATAAGCAAAGCACTGTTGTATCTAATTGTAACGTTGGGCGCGATCACCATGTTGATTCCATTTCTTTGGATGATTTCAACATCACTCAAAACCGCACCTGAAACGATCAAAGTTCCCCCCATCTGGATTCCAAAAAACTCCAGTGGGGCAATTACATCACCGCCTGGAACCAGGCACCATTCGCCCGTTATTTTCTCAACAGTGTGATCGTGACCACCATCACGACGGCCGGTCAACTGTTTACCAGTATCTTGGCCGCATTTGCGTTTGCGCGACTCAAGTTTTGGGGTAAGAATATTCTCTTCGTCATCTTCTTAGGAACCATGATGATTCCAGGGGAAATGTTGATTATTCCTAACTTCGTCACCCTATCGCACTTGGGTCAGATCAATCAATATGGGGCCTTAATCATTCCTTGGTTAGCGAGCTTCTTCACCGTCTTCACGTTGCGTCAGACCTTCCAGTCGACGCCCGATCAGATTTATTACGCCGCTAAAATCGACGGTGCTTCCGATTGGCGATACCTGTGGACCGTGTTAGTGCCCATGAGTAAGTCCACGATTACCGCAGTGACTGTGTTAGAAGTCATCGGGAGTTGGAACTCATTCATGTGGCCATTGATTGTGACCAACACTGAAAATATGCGGACACTGCCTGTTGGGTTACAGGCCTTCACCACAGATGCGGGGACGGCATATCAATTGCTGATGGCCGCGTCAACGTTTGTTATCATTCCGATGGTTATTTTGTACATCTTTTTACAGAAATATATTATAGCTGGTATTTCAAAGGCAGGATTGAAAGGATAGACAAATGAAAAAGAATACTTGGGTAAAAGCTTTACTTGGTTTGTTCACCGTGATGTTAGTTACATTGCTCGCTGCTTGTGGTTCAAACAACGCTTCTAGCGGCAATGATGGCGCATCAAAGTCTGGTAAGACGACAACGATCACTTTCTGGCATGGGATGAATGGTCCCTACCAAACAGCAATCAACGAAATCATTTCCGACTTCAACAAGTCTCAAAGTAAGTACAAAGTTGTGGGTACAGCGCAAGGTAATTACACCGCGTTGCAACAAAAGATCATGGCGGCTGCTAAGTCAAAGAGCTTACCTGTGATCGCACAAACGACCTACACCACCGTTCCTGATTACAGTAAGCAAGGCTTCATCGAATCACTTGATAACTACGCTTTAAAGGGTAGCGACAAGTTGACCGATGCTGATTTGAAGGATATTTATCCAACATTCTTAACCAGTTCTAAGTACGATGGCCAGTACTACAGTGTGCCATTCTCAAAATCAACGCGGATTCTCTACTACAACTCTGACTTGATGAAGAAGTACAACATCAAGATGCCAACAGCTGGGAAGATATCCAAAAAGATGGCGAAAAATTGAAGAGCAAGGGCGTTGCTGCTATCGGCTTTGATAAGAGTATCGACATGGAGCTCGAAGGCTTAGCTCGCCAAGCGGGTAATTCTTTGGTCGCACCAAAGACATTAAAGGCCAACCTCGACTCCAAGAAGACACTTGAAGCAACAACCTTCCTCATGGATATGATTAACAAGGGTACCGCAAAGACCGCTGGTGAAGATATCTATGGTGATAAGAACTTCACTTCTGGCAAGACCCTCTTCTACGTCGGTTCCTCTGCTGGTGTGTCACACATGAAGCAAGGTGCACCTAAGGACTTAAACTGGGGTACCGCACCATTACCTACTTACAAGGGTAAGAAAGCAACCGAAATTGCTGGTAACGATATCGTAATGTTCAAGTCTGCAACTGCTGACCAAAAGAAGGCCGCATGGGCATTCATGAAGTACTTGATGAGCAAGCCTGTGACAGCTAAGTGGGCTGAAAAGACCGGCTACTTACCATTACGTAAGTCCGCGCTTGAAGACCAATCCTTCCAAGATTACTTGAAGAAGGATCCTACTGCTAAGGCTTCAGTTGACTCATTAGACTTTGGGTTCCAATCCACTGCCTTTGTTGGTTACTCTGAATACCGTAACGACCTCCTGGAAACCGTTGACGCCATGCTGACCAAGCATGAAGCACCTGCCAAGGCCATGGGGAGCTTACAAGACCAAACAGAAAAGATTATCAAAGAAAACAACTAATTGGTAAAAGATTCACGCATATAAACCGCCTACTTCCGTTGTGAACTGTAGGCAAAAGCCATGCCATCATATTCGATGTCATGGCTTTTTTGTATGCACGTGGCTAACAAAGCGTGATTAACTGTCAATGAGGCAAAAAGTGCTATGATTTACGCATAAGGAGGACATTCGTATGGAACAAAATGGTGTGCAAGACTATAGCAAATTATTCGGCACGCAGGTTCACGACGCCAATACCGCTTTTGAATTCTTGATGGTGGCTGTCTTTCAACCTGGAATGAGCTGGAAAGTCGCGGCTTCAAAGCTGCCCGTCTTCAAGCGGTTATTTGCCAATTTTGATTATCACAAGATCGCAACTTTTGATGAACCTGAAATCGAAAGCATCGAAAGTGATGCCGAGATGATTCAAAATGATCGCAAGATTCAAGCCGTTTTTCAAAATGCGAAAGCCGCAGTGAATTTGGAACCCGAGTTCAAAGACTTAGCGGATTATTTCTGGTCATTTAAACCAGCTGATTCCGAAGCCATCGACCGTACCGCTCTAGGCACGACGGTGGCAAAAGACATGAAAAAGCGTGGATTCACTTTTGTCGGGCCGACAACAATGGGCCTCTTACTCACGGGCATTGGTATCCTGCCGCGGCCACATCGGGATTAACGCGGATTGTTTTCAAACACAAAAAGTAGCGATTGGCGCAACCTTCTCGGGCTGTTCAGTCGCTACTTTTTGTCTATTTCAGTGGCTTAATATCGCCGCGCACAGGAACCATTGTGCCAATGACCGTACTTTTCGCCCAAGCAAGATTTTTGCAATTGCAGGAGATTCTCAGTGCGACCACTCACAATCAGGCCACCAAATTGTGCTTGGTTGAGCTCAGTCGTTGGGGTCTGTTTGACCGCGTCTTGATATAGCTTGTAGGTGACGCCGTCGTCAAGCGTCCAAGATACCTGCTTATCTTGGCCAAATCGATGCACTTGATTGACAAACTCGCGGTAAGCCGCCGCAGTGAGCCTACCCGACGTTTCATCCGCATTCACGCCAATGTAGGTGCCTAGCCGATCGACGTTTGCCCGACTGGATGTCCCACTCCAGTACCAATTGATTAACAGATTGGCTGGCACCATGGTCTGAATCTCGCGATAGGTATATGGCCGATCAAACGTGACTGCCACTTCCGCAACCATATTTTTTGCCTGCTTCAACGTGCCGACTTCTCGCTTTGTGCGATAGTCTTTGGCCCGAGGATTGGTAAATGTGGGTATCTTTTCGCGATTAACCCGATTGCGTAACGTCCCATTGTTCTGGTCAACGCCATCACTACTCGTCTCGACATTGAGGTGTAGCCAATCGAATGTGCCTCGTTTTTGCGCCCAAGCCACCTGGTAGCCATCAATATTTTTATAGCAATCACTGACAAGCTCAGCCCCGAATACCCCATTATTTGCCAGTACCCGCGACGACGTGAGAATATTGGGCGACTGAATGAGTTCCTGTGTGACAAAGTTAGCATCTAATCGCTGATAATTTCTTCGCGCCAATAATTGCACCCCTGCATAACTGATAACTAACAACAATAAGCCCGTCACTAGCGAGATTAAGACGGTATACAGCCAGCGTTTCACTTTGCTTTTGCGTGCTAATCGTTTTAAATCTGCATCAAAATCATTCATTTGTGTCCTCCTCAAGCCATTGCTTTAATTTTTGTCTGATCCGAAACAACGTCACTTTGGTCTTACTCTCACTGAACGCCATCATTTGCGCAATTTGCTTCACCGAGAAGCCCTGAATGTACCGTAACGTGAATAGCAACATTTCTGAATCATCCAATCGCTGTAACGCTTCATTCAAATCTCCCGTTGCTGGCCATTGCCACTGTGTCATTAGCGCCTGATAATCGCTCAATACCACCCGATAGCGTTGATGGCGGCGGGTCCGATCAATCCAGAGGCGAATGCTGCTTCGATACATCCAGGCCCGAATCTTTGGCTCCGGAATAATCTGTTCCGTCTCAATGAGTTTGACAAAGGCATCCTGGACAATATCTTGTGCATCGGCGGCAGAAGCACCCAACTTCTGCAAGTAGAAGAAAACCTCTCGCGTAATCCTCCGAATCAACGCCTCGTAATCTTGCAGATTCATCGTTACCCCCTTCCCACTCTTATAACGAATCATAACGCGATTGGTTACACAGAAATGCCAATTCACATCTTTTCATCACTTTAAGGCAGTGCTTTTGTTAAGATAATGTTTTTATACCAGTCAGTCATTCGCGGTTTGGTCTGTTTTCTTGTACAATAATTATGAGGTGAATATTTTGACAACAGTACGTTTCTTAAACGGATTAGATACCATCGGCGGTAATATCGTCGAATTTGCGACAGACACCAGCCGAGTCATCATGGATTTTGGCGTGGCGGCAGATCTGACGGATGAAACCGTCGAGACTGCCATTGCTCATGGCAAATTGCCCGCCCTCCCCGAATTATTCTTTGATCAACCCGATAAATATGAGCATGAAGCTATTTTTATCTCCCACTTACACATCGATCACATGGGGGCACTCAAGTACCTGAAAAAAGCATTCCCATCTACATGTCCATTCCGACTTATCAGCTCTATCAAACCTTAATCAATCTGGGTATCGAAGAACCCGTCGATAACCTGCATGCCATTTCGTTTGATATGCCCGTAAAAGTTGGTGATTTCAGTGTTACCGGTATGCCAAGTGATCACGACGAACCGGGCGTTGTCGCCTTCTTGGTCAATGACGGTCGCCACAACTATGGTTATTCGGCAGATGTCCGGCTCAATGGCCCCAAGCGTGAACGCGTTGACGCCTGGGCCAAGCAATTTCATGATCAACACTTAGCACTTTTCTTGGTCGAAGGGACCACCTTCTCCTTTGATACCGAAGCGCCCGTTGAAGATCAGGCCAATCCAAGCACGCCATTATCAGAAATGGCATTACAAACCCAATTCGGTGACATTCTGGATCATGCTGATAAGCTTGTGGTGATTAATCCTTATCAGCGCAATTATGCGCGACTCTCAGCCTTCTTTAACACCACCGCCGCACACGGTCGCCAATTAGTCGTTGAACCCGCTGAAGCGACGATTATGGAGGCCTTAACGCAGGTCCGCCCCGATCTGGTCATCGGGGAAACCATCGATCTCGATACGATCCGGGAACACCCAGAGCAATACGTCTTACAAAATAGCTTTGCGCATCTCGATTGGTTAGCCGATCTACCTGTCAGCGTCTATTTACACAGCAATGGTGAGCCACTGGGCGACTACGATCCACGCTTTGAGCAACTCAAAACGTGGTTGGCCGACCACCAGATTCCGCTTCAATTCCTCTCTGCATCGGGCCACGCCAGCCGTGAAGACCTGATTACACTGGTCAAAATGGTCAATCCACGCATTGTGGTGCCATGGCACAGCTTCCATCCAGAACGTGAAGCTGAAGCACTCGACGAACAGACCCGTGCTGAAGTGCTCCTGCCAGAAAAAGATCTCTACTACACCATGGATGAGACCGACATCGACGAGTGAATTTTTCTTAATGGATACGCAAAAAAGAAGCACAATTCGTTACAGCTAATTACGTATTAAACATTCAAAAAACGTATACCACAATCATATTTTCAAATATGCATCACTAAAAAGGGCTATGCTAAGACCAAATGGTTTTAGCGTAGCCCTTTATTCATTTAAATGATAGTCAAAAATTCCAAAAGACGGACAGAAATTTATAAGCGTCCTTCCTGGCGCAACCCAGCTTGAGCGGCCAAATTCAAATAATTGAAAGGTCGATCAAATGTGGGTTGGAACAACATATCGACAAAGGCTAATTGGTCCAGCGTATTGCGGTTTTGAATCGCCAATGAGAGCAAGTTGGCGGATTGTGCCACATCATACTTGCTGTAGAATTGACCGCCGAGAATCCGCAAGGTCTCTTTTTCATAAACCAGTGTCACCGTAATCTTGGTGGTAGTTGGCATGAATTCTGGACGGTAATTATCTTCAAAAGTAATCGAGGCCGCATCGATGTCAGCATCCAGTGCCCGCGTGAGGGTCAACCCGGTTGTGGCTAACGTGTGGTCGAACAGTGGCAGGCCACTGGTACCCTGTGTGCCCATTTCGGGATAGGTGTTGCCAAAGATGTTCATGCCGACCGTCATTCCTTGGCGAACCGCATTGCTGGCTAATGGGATGTAGACATCTTTATCCGTGGGATTGAACCGGACGACCCGCACGTCCCCTGCCGCATAGATATCAGGGTCGCTGGTTTGGCCGTATTCATTCGTGATAATCGCACCGGCGCGACTCAATTCAACCTGCCCGCGTAATAAGTCCGTCTGTGCGACAAAACCGGTTGATACAATCGCAATGTCGGCTTGATAATCACCGTGATCGGTTTGAATCGTTAAGCCATCTCCGTCGTCGATAAAGCCTTTGACGTAATGATTCAGTTGGAAGTGAACCCCATGATCAGTCAATTGATCCGTGATTTTGTCAGCAATCACGTCATCGATATAGTTATTCAAGACCTGGCCGTGGCGATGATAGATTGTCACATCATGGCCGGTCCGACGGAAACTTTCAGCCAATTCCACATTGACATAACCGCCCCCGATAAGGGCAATGTTTTTATATTCCTTAGCCGCTTCATAAATTTCTTGCGCCTGATGATAATCCTTGCATAACAGCACGTGTTGGTGATCGATGCCCTGCAGAGGTGGCACCACAACGGCGGAACCAGTTGTGATGATTAATTTATCGTAGGTATCGTGGACAATCGCGTAACTTTCCATATCTTGGGCCACGATTGTCTTCTTATCCGCGTCAATTTTTAAGCGTCATGGCGCAGCTTGACCGTTGCCCCCAACTTGCGCAAGTCATCCGCCGTGGCGTAGAACATATCTTCCAACCGCTTGACGCGTTGATCCAGATATAACGCAATCCCACATGATAAGAATGAGATATTGTTGTCACGCTCATACACCGTCACCTCAGCGTCGGGATGGTGCGCTAATATCTGTTCAACGGCTGCGGTTCCCGCGTGTGTACACCCTACAATAACAACCTTCATCTGTAATACCTCCAATAGTCACGCAACAGACGCGTGTCCATTACGTGTGTGATTCAAATCTTTGATCAAAAATCACGCGATCGCGACCACTCGTTTTGGCCTGATACAAGAGATTATCGGCTCGATCAAAGAGCGTCTGTTCATCATCATTCGGTTCAAGCCAAGCAACGCCGGTCGATACCGTGATTGGCAAGGTCACATCGTCGAAAACCACTGGTGTCACTTTCAATGCCTGGTGAATGGTCATCGCTAACATCTTAACGGTATCTGGCGTTTGATCTTGTACGACAATATCAAACTCCTCACCGCCGATCCGAAACGCATGCATATCTGCCTGCGCACATAACTTGGTTAACTCGATTCCAACATGCTTCAAAACGGCATTGCCGGCTGAATGTCCGTACTGATCGTTGACCGCCTTAAAGTGATCGACATCCAGTGCAATCAGCGCCAGCGGCCGTTCCTGGCGTTGTGCGCGTGCCACCAGTTTGGGATAGGTCGTCGTGAACTCGTTATAGTTATTCAAAGTCGTCAAATCATCATGCCGTGCCTGATAGATAATGTGCTGAATCGAATAAGTGCTTGCGGTTAACACTGTCAGGGCATAATAAATCGCACCTGACATGACCAAAAACTCACGATTTCAAAACGCAACTGCCGACCAGTGAAGTCAATGTGCATCATCGGTAATAAGGCATAACACAACAGCCAACCCGCTAGCACGGTCACGGCCGTAATCGTGAACATCAGGCCCTCGCGGTGCTTAAAAAAGTAGCGTCCGATTAAAATAACGGCAAGCAAAATAAATAAACTCACCGGCCCCGCTATCGTGAGCGGCGTGATGCCAAAGACTGCCCAGTGAATCGCGAGCGTGAAAATCATAATAATCATGGCGCTATTTAGACTCAAAAACAAGGCCACATAGGCAACAAAAACAATTTTGTAATTAAACAATGTTAACATATCTTGAGATTGTTTCCCCATCAATTCAAGATATAAGCCGATCAAAGTGAAATAACCGACGCTTAAGATGTCCATTCGCAGCGCAAATGGGCGTGATGTCGGGTGCTTAACCAGCAGCTGGACACTCAATTGAAAAACCAAAATAATGCCTAGCTCGATAAATATCCCCGATATGATTGGCACAACACCAATTTCATTTAACATTAACTTCACTCACTCTACTAAATTCATTTTTATGTTTAATAATTTTTTAATTGCTCGTAATTAAATGTTGGAAAACATTTATCACCCCTATAATATTACATGAATATAGATATCTTTCAACTTTTTCAGAAAAAGTTACCTATAATTTGCTTGCTCAATAGGTTACAGGTACACTTAGGTTATCAGGTCTAGGTCATTTTCTAGCCTATGAAATTTTTAGTGAGATGGTGTAATTATTTTGTCAATGTATCGCTACTTTATTCAACCACAACTCAATACGTATAATAATGGCCTCATTGGTTACGAACTGCTGTTGAAACAATACAATGGCGAGTTCTGGCGCGTGCCCGCTTCGTTCAATGATTTGCCCGCTAGCGTCATTGCGGATACCCTGGTCGAAACGGCAAAAACTGTCACTCAAAATTGGTTCGGTGTCAGTGAACGTCAACCGTGAACAGATTCTGGACGCGAAACTGATGGCCTCACTCATCATTGCACAAGGCATTCTGCGGCCCGTGCGCCTGGTCGTGGAACTGATTGAAGAGCCCGTTGACAAACCGGTGTCGATGGCGCAATTGGTCGAAGTGGCCACGCAATTGACCGACCTTGGGATTGAATTCAGTCTCGATGATGTCGGCACCGGCGAAAACACGTGGCCTAACATCGAGCCCCTGATTCCCTTTGCCAGTGAACTCAAGTATGCCCTTCAAAATCGCCATGAGCATTTGACCAGCGAAAGCGCCGAAGAACACGTCAAGTTCTGGCAAGATATCGCCGCAAAGCACAGTCAACGTTTCATCCTGGAAGGGGTCGAAGACGATGACGATGATTTCTGGGCCAACCAAATGAAAATCGATTTGCGCCAAGGCTACTACTATGGTAAACCTCATTTACTCAAACTGCACGATGACGACCCAGATTAACCCCATGATTGAATGGGTCAAGCGCAGCAATTCATCGCAATAAAAAAGCTTGTGACACGACCCACTTTGGGTTGTCACAAGCTTTTTTGTGATTGTTATCTCACCTTCATGGCACGCGCCATTTCACGATCTTGTTCTTTGCGCTTCAAGGTTTCCCGCTTATCGTACAGCTTCTTCCCCTGACCGACACCGATCAAGACCTTCGCATAGCCGTGCTTCAGGTACATCCGCAAAGGAACCAAAGTTGTCCCCTTTTCCTGAACAACGCCGGTGAGTTTACTGATTTCTTTTTGTGCAACAGGAGCTTGCGGTTACGCAAGGGATCGCCGTTGAACTGATTGCCCTCTGTATAAGGACTGATGTGCACATTCTCGAGCCATGCTTCGCCTTGACGAATCCGTGCAAACCCGTCCTTTAAGTTCACTTTACCGGCCCGAACCGATTTGATTTCGGGACCCGTGAGGACAATGCCTGCTTCGTAGGTTTCAAGAATATTAAAGTCATGGCTCGCCTTTTTGTTTTGTGCCAGCAGGTTAGCTGGTTTTGGCTTTTGCTTCTTGGCCATTAACTCACCCCATTATACCTGGTTATTGTATTACTTTCGTGGCCGGCGACTTGGCTAGGTGCTTTCTCCCGCGTTGGGCGTGCACATATTGGCCTAAGTCACTGGTTGGTGTGTCATCACTAGGAATCAAAGAGAAATCGATTTGACGTTGATCGACATCGACATTATCCAACTTGACCCGCAATGTTTGACCAATGCGATAAGTCTTCTTCGTGCGATCACCAACTAATGCCATTTGATTCTCGACAAAACTGTAGTAGTCGTCCTTCATCCGTGAAATGTGGACTAAGCCTTCAACGGTGTTAGGCAGGGCAACGAACATCCCAAAGCTGGTCACACCACTGACAACGGCGTCGAATTCTTCGCCGACCTTGTCCAACATGAATTGGGCCTTCTTCAGGTCATCGACAGCACGTTCGGCGTCGATACTGCGACGTTCTTGCGTTGAGGCTTGAACCGCAATACCTGGCAGCTTCTCGGACCACTTTTCTTTGACCGCATCGCCATGTCCATCTGTCGCATAGCTGCGAATCAAACGGTGCGCAATCAGATCAGGGTAACGTCGGATTGGGGATGTGAAGTGGGTATAATACTTCGCAGCCAACCCAAAGTGACCCAGTGGATCTTCTGAATAGCGTGCCTGCTTCAAGCTCCGCAACAACTTGATGTTGACCATTGCTTCTTCAGGCTTACCTTCAACATCGGTCACCACTTGTTGTAACATCTTCGGTGTGATGTGGCCACCCTTAGGCATTGGAACAGTAATCCCAAAGTTGGCGATGAATTCCATGAAGTCCTTAATCCGGTCTTCATCGGGTGTTTCATGGACACGATAGATATATGGCAAGTGTTGACGGTTGTAGTGTTCAGCGACGGTTTCGTTCGCAGCCAACATGAAGGATTCGATCATGCGTTCAGATGTCCCGCGTTCCCGAATCACAATATCGATTGGGAAACCGAGGTCATCGACAATGATTTGTGCTTCATTTTCTTCAAAATCAATCGCACCGCGCTCGTGACGCATCTTGTACATAATCTTGTGCAATTCGCCCATGTCTTCAAGCATTGGCACTAAGTCCGCGTATTGTTCGCGCAGAGCTTCGTCACCGTCTAAAATCTTATTCACGTTGTTATAGGTCAAACGGCCGTGTGAACGGATGACACTTTGGTAGATTTCGTGGTTAACCACGTTACCCTTTGTATCGATTTCCATATCACAAGACATCGCCAACCGATCGACATCAGGGTTCAGTGAACAGATCCCGTTAGACAGACGGAATGGCAACATTGGAATCACACGATCAGTCAAGTAGGTACTGGTCCCGCGTTCAAATGTTTCGGCATCTAATGGTGAATCTTCGGTGACATAATAGGAAACATCCGCAATATGCACCCCTAAGTGGAAGTTGCCATTAGGTAATTTCCATAAGCAACCGCATCATCAAAGTCCTTACTGTCATCCCCGTCAATGGTCACAACGGGTTGGTCCGTGATGTCACGGCGCCCGATGCGGTCTTCTGGTGTCACATGGTCAGGAATCATATTGGCTTGTTCCATGACTTCTTCTGGGAAGTCCATCTTGATCTTGTTTTGGTAAACCAATGATAAGACGTCAACCCCAGGTGCGTTCTTGTTCCCCCAAGCTTTCGGAGATAATCCCGCGCATCTGTTCTGGATGTTCGCTATCTGGATAGTCAGTGATTTGAACGAGCAGCATGTCGCCAATTTCAGGCAGCATCCCGGTGTCCTTCACGAAGACCGGATACTTCTTCATTTTCTTTTCGTGGCTGGTAACGGTACCGATAAACCCGGTTTTCGCTGCGTCCGCATCGGATAATGGCCGGAATTCACCGACCAGGGATGTGGTTTTGCGTTCGGTAACGGCCAGAACCTTGCCTTCTGGGCCGCGGCTGTCGCCAGGGCGAGCGGGACGAATGATGCTGATTTCAACGGTATCGCCGTCTAACGCGCAGTTGGTGTTTGGTGGGGCGATGAAGGCGTCATTGTCTTGATCTTCAATCGCGACAAACCCAAAGCCCTTTTCGTTACCGTGGAAGACACCGACCAAACGAGCGGGTGCTGCCCCCCATTGGTAGCGATCTTCCTTGGTCTTGTGGATCAAGTTATCTTTTTCAAGCCCTGCGATTGCTTGCGTCAAGAGTTCTGTATCGGCAGCATCTGTTAACTTCAGTGCACGACTCAGCGCCTCTGTTGAAAAGCTAATCCGGGTATTCTTTTTAAATGTTGGTAATAATTCATTGCGCAAATGGCCGACTGTGGTCATACTGGCACCTCTTCCTGTTTCAAATAATTCAAGACATCTTTAGTGAGTTCATGATGCGCAGCATTGACAGTAATCACATGTCGCGCATTCGCATACCAATGAAAATCAACGGGTACTTGCGGCAGTGCCGCCTTTAGTGTGTACGCTTGATTCGCATCGATCAATTCATCCGCTCCCGCCTGTGCAATAAAACAGGCTGCGTGATAGCGGGCAGTTGTTGAGCGACAAGTGTGGCTACCTGCTTAATCGCATCTAATTGTGCTGGTAATAAGGCTTTGATGCGATCGCTCTGATTATCTCGACCAGCGAGGCGATCAAGATATGCGGCATATCGCAAAATCCTGAGAGCAGGTTATCCTTCCCCGAAAAAATCGGTGAAGAGAAAACACCGCCACCAGCGAGTGTATGATCTTCTGTCAGCGCGCGCATCGCAAAGATACCGCCCAATGACAGACCAAACACAAAAACCTGTTTGTACGTTTGCTTCATATCGGCAATGGCGACTTGCGTTTGCTGCCACCAAAGTTCCGGATTGCCCTGTTGTAAAATGTCCAACGGGTTATCCGTGCCATGACCGGCAAATAATGGCGCAGAAACCGCATAACCCGCCTCTTGCAATCGATGCGCGATTTTGTTCATATCGTTTGGACTACCGGTGTACGCGTGCAAAAGCACAACGCCCGCTTTGGTCCCCGAATAATGAATAGGTTGTGGTTGTCGGAATCTGACTGCCAAAACTTCTGCCTTCCTTCAAAAAAGGTCTCCTGTGTTGCACAGGAGACCTCTGACTAATGCGATGAAAGATACGCGAGTACCAAAGCAAATCCAAAGAATAAAACACCTAAAACAACGGTGACCTTTTCCATGAAAGCTTCGAAACCACGGGATTTTTGCTTACCGAACAAATCAGTAGCGCCCCCGGACAATGCGCTCAGTGCATCTTGTTGTTTACTTGGTTGCATTAGTGTTGCGATTACGATCAAAACTGAATCGATAATCAGTAAAGTAGTGAATAAACTCTGCAAGTTATTCCCTCCCTAAAAAATCTCACTAGTAGTAGACTATCACAAACGCTGGATAATGGCTAGTGATTCCGACTGATCCCCGGTGTTTTTGTCACTGTCGCCAGCTGACGAATTTGGCGACGCACACGCTGCCGATCCAGTGGTGCGGTCAAGACAACTAAGGTCTGTCCCGCCTGTAAAACACTATCGCCGTGTGGCAAAACTTCTTTCTCGCCCTGGATGATGCCAATCAAAAGCGCCGATTTTGGCCATGCGATATCGCGCACCTGTTGTTCCTCTAGCGCACTGCCGGCAAAGATAGGCACTTCAATGCGGGCCATCTGCCCCATCTCTCCACGTGCCGGTTGGTGCACGAGTTTTGCGAGTAAGGCTTCATAAATTGGATCACCATGAAGACCATCGAGCACCAGATAAGCGATTAAGGCCACCACAGCGAGTGGCATCAATAACTTGAGGTTCCCAACCATTTCGGTCACCAGAAGAATCGCCGTGAACGGTGCCTTCCCGATTGCAGCGAAGTATCCCGCCATCGCAAAATCACAAAGTTAACCGCATACATCGCTGGTAACAAATGCAGGCCGACCATGGATTGCGCATAATTGCGCCGATAATGGCACCCAGTGACAGAATCGGCAGAAAAATCCCACCAGGCAAACCTGATCCGTAAGACACCATCGAGAACACAAAACGAATGGCAAAGATGCCCAGTAAGGTCAGCACTGAGGGCATTTGTTGCCCCAATTGAATGATCAACTGATTCCCCCCACCCAGCAGTTGCGGGGTCAAAAACCGATGGGAATCACCGCAACAAGTGGTATTAATCCTTGATAACGACGCGGAATATGTGTCAGCGCGTACCAATCAGGCAGACGCAATAACACCCATTGATAGACCTTTCCCAACAGCCCCAAGGCAACACCGAGCAGTAGCAAGTGCCAATACGCATCGATAGGCAGTGCTTTGGGGTACACCAGATGCAAAACAGGTCGTTCACCGAATATGTATAACGAAATAAAATTAGCGCCAATCGCACTGGCGAGACTTGAGAGCCAAACCAGTGGCGAGAAATTGTGATAGATTTCTTCTAGCACGAAGAGACTGCCGGCAATGGGCGCATTAAAGGCGGCAGCCAACCCGGCCGCGGCACCTGAGGCAATCATGATTCGCCGATCACTCCCGCGGTCGTGTTGCCACTCGGATAACCCCTGCCCCACAGCGGCCCCCAGCTGAATCGATGGGCCTTCACGCCCCAAGAATAGGCCCGCGGAGAGTGCCAAAATACCACCGACAAACTTGCGCCAGAGAATCGACCACCAGGACAAGTCCAGTTCACCCTGTAACTGTCCTTCCACCTGCGGAATCCCAGAACCCGCAATGTCTGGTTCCTGCTTGAGTAATTGCGCAATCAGGATCCCGATCAACAGGTTCAGGCCCAGAAGCCCCAGTGCAGTTGGCCACGTGAAATGCTGGTACCAATGCAGCGCCCAGTCCAAGCCATGCTCAATCAGCCAGCGAAAACTACTGACCACAATCCCGACAACGATACCGACCGTGAGCCCCTTGACTGCAAAACGTAACCGTGGCTGTTTCAATGCCATCCCTCCAAAATTCATCTCACTTCTATTATAGTCGTGTCTCACGTGATTTTGAGCAAAAAAGAAGCCACCGACAAAACAAAACGTTCTGTCAGTGACTTCTTCGCAGTCAGCCGAAACTGATTACTTGTTGTATTCGCTCAATGGGGTCTTAACGTTGTAGAAAGACTTCAAGCCCTTGTATTGAGAAGTTGATTCTAATTGGTCTTCGATCCGCATTAATTGGTTGTACTTAGCAATACGGTCTGTCCGGCTCATAGAACCAGTCTTGATTTGGCCAGCGTTTGTTGCCACAACAAGGTCAGCGATGGTTGTGTCTTCTGTTTCACCGGAACGGTGTGAAACAACAGCAGAGTAGCCAGCTTCCTTAGCCATTTCGATAGCGTCGAATGTTTCGGTTAATGTACCGATTTGGTTCAACTTGATCAAGATGGAGTTAGCAACATGCATGTCGATACCCTTTTGGAGGTATTCTGTGTTGGTTACGAACAAGTCATCACCGACGAGTTGAACTTTGTCGCCCAACTTAGCAGTGATTTCTTGCCAGCCTTCCCAGTCGTTTTCATCGATAGGATCTTCGATAGAAACGATTGGGTACTTAGCAACGAAGCCAGCGATCAAGTCGATGAATTCGGATGTTGAGTATGAAGTATCTGGATCAGACCACTTCAAGGTGTAACGCTTTGTTTCTGGATCATAGAATTCTGAAGATGCCACGTCAAAGGCGATAGCAATATCAGTACCTGGCTTGTAGCCGGCACGTGTGATTGCTTCAACTAAGAATTCGAAGGCTTCTTCGTTGTTTTCAAGGTTAGGTGCGAAACCACCTTCATCACCGACAGCAGTGATGTCACCCTTTTCCTTCAATAAGGATTGGAGTGTGTGGAAAGTTTCTGAACCCATCCGGATTGCTTCGCGAACAGACTTTGCCCCAACAGGCATAATCATGAACTCTTGGAAGTCGATGGTGTTAGTTGAGTGCGCACCACCATTGATAACGTTCATCATAGGTGTTGGCAATACGTAGCTGTTAGGACCGCCAAGGTATTCGTACAATGGCAAACCAATTTCATCAGCAGCAGCACGGGCTGCACCCAATGAAACACCTAAGATTGCGTTAGCGCCTAACTTGCCCTTGTTAGGGGTGCCGTCAAGATCGATCATTGTTTGGTCGATTAAGCGTTGTTCAGTCACGTCTAAGCCAATAACTGCCTTAGCAATTGCGTCGTTAACGTTAGCAACGGCCTTTAAAACACCCTTGCCTTGGAAACGGGACTTGTCGCCGTCACGTAATTCAACAGCTTCGTGTTCACCAGTAGAAGCACCTGATGGAACAAGTGCGCGGCCAAAACCGCCATCTTCTGTGTAAACTTCAACTTCAACAGTTGGGTTGCCCCGGGAATCTAAAACTTCGCGTGCTAAAACATCTGTAATAATAGACATTGATTGATCTCCTTCTCTATTTTGCCGAATGGCAGTTTTTAAAAGTTGAACCCGAAATTAGTCTTGGTAGTTAACCAAAGCTAAGAAATCATCAGCACTTAAGGAAGCGCCACCGACTAAGCCACCGTCGATATCCTTTTTAGCCATTAATTCCTTGACGTTACCAGGCTTAACAGAGCCACCGTATTGGATCCGAACGGCTTCTGCGGTACCTTCATTATACAACTTCTTAACTGTTTCGCGAATATGGCCGCAAACTTCTTGTGCTTGATCAGCAGAAGCAGTCTTACCTGTACCGATTGCCCAGATTGGTTCGTAAGCAATAACAGTTTGTGCGACTTGTTCAGCAGTTAAGCCCTTCAAGGCAGCCTCAACTTGACCTGCAACCCAGCTGTTTGTATCGCCGGCTTCGCGTTGTTCAAGTGTTTCCCCACAGCAAATGATTGGGGTCATGCGATTCTTAAAGATCGCATGTGCTTTCTTGTTGATGTCTTCGTCTGTTTCGTGGAAGTATTGACGACGTTCGGAGTGACCGATCACAACGTAGTCGATACCCATTTCGGAAAGAACCTTAGGACTGGTTTCACCAGTGAAGGCCCCTTCGTCTTCCCAGTAGCTGTTTTGAGCAGCAGTCTTCAAAGGTTCGTCCTTTGAGAACCATGTCAAAGCGTTCAAGTCAACTGCAGGTGCAGCAATGACTGATTCAACTTTGCTTGTTTCTGGCAACTTGCCCTTGATTGCATCTAAGAATTCTTGGGTTTGTTGTGGGTTCTTGTTCATTTTCCAGTTCCCAGCAATAATTGGTGTCCGCATAATTAGCTTCCTTTCATATGTAGAGCAGACCAACGCCTGCTCTGATTGATATTCGTGCCACTAACGCGTAAGAAATGCTTACTTGTCAGAGATAGCAGCGATACCAGGTAAAGTCTTACCTTCAAGATATTCGAGACTTGCACCACCACCAGTAGAGATGTGAGTGATTTCGTCAGCAATACCTAATTGAACAGCAGCGGCAGTAGAGTCACCACCACCGATGATTGTTGTTGCGTCCTTCAATTCACCGAGGGCCTTACCAACTTCAAGTGTCCCTTCAGCGTAGTTAGACATTTCGAACACACCCATTGGGCCGTTCCAAACAACAGTCTTGGCATCCTTTAAGATGTCCTTGAATTCAGCGATAGACTTAGGGCCGATATCAAGTGCCATGTAGCCATCAGGAATATCACCGTCAACAACCTTGTGAGGTGCATCGTTGTTGAATTCTGTTGCAACAACAGAGTCAACAGGCAATACTAACTTGTCGCCAGCTTCTTCCATGATTTGCTTAGCAAGATCAATCTTGTCTGTTTCAACAAGTGAGTTACCAATGCTCATACCCTTAGCAGCGTAGAATGTATAAGTCATCCCACCACCGATTAAGATGTGATCAGCCTTTGGTACTAAGTTGGAGATAACACCAATCTTATCAGAAACCTTCGCGCCACCTAAGATAGCAACGAATGGGTGCTTAGGATCGTCAACAGCATCACCTAAGAACTTGATTTCCTTTTCCATTAAGAAACCAGCAGCTGTTTGTGGCATGTTGGAAGCAATCCCAACGTTAGAAGCGTGGGCACGGTGAGCTGTACCGAAAGCATCGTTGACGAATAAATCGCCTAAGCTTGCCCAGTACTTGCCAGGTTCAGGATCGTTACCGGATTCCTTCTTACCGTCAAGATCTTCGAAACGAGTGTTTTCCATAACTAAGACGTCGCCGTCGTTCATGTTATTGATAGCTGTTTCGAGTTCTGTCCCGCGAGTTTCTGGTACAAAAGTAACAGGCTTCTTGAGTAATTCGGATAAACGTTCTGCAACAGGACGTAAGGATAACTTTTCTTCGTCTTCCTTAGTCTTGATCCGGCCTAAGTGAGAAAGCAAGATTGCCTTACCACCGTGATCGATAACATATTGGATTGTTGGCAATGCAGCCACGATCCGGTTGTCATTACCGATAACGCCGTCTTTAATAGGCACATTGAAGTCAACGCGGATTAAAACTTTCTTATCCTTAACATCTAAGTCAGAAACGATTAATTTTGCCATTGAATAAAACCCTCCTTAAGGAAATGAATCACATGCTTCAAGAAAAAAGCGAAGGGAGTTAACCTCCCTCCGCTCCTTGTTTGTTGCACTTATAAAAGTTGGTTGCTCAGTAGATTACAGAGTAGCGAACTTCAATAATGTACGAACCATTTGGCAAGTAAAGCCATATTCGTTATCGTACCAAGCAACAGTCTTAACTAATTGGTAGTCACCAGCAGATGTAACTTCTGTTTGGGTTGGGTCGTAGATAGAACCGTATGTTGAACCGATAATATCGGAAGATACGATTTCGTCTTCGTTCCAGCCGAAGCTTTCGTTATCAACAGTGTGCTTCTTGATTGCTTCGTTAACTTGGTCAGCAGTAACATTCTTAGTCTTCAAGATGGAAACTAATTCTGTTAATGAACCGTCAACAACAGCAACACGTTGTGCGTGACCTTGTAACTTGCCTTGCAATTCTGGGATAACCAAACCGATAGCCTTAGCAGCACCAGTTGTGTGAGGAATTGTGTTAGCAGCAGCTGAACGAGCGGCACGTAAGTTACCACCACGAACAGGGCCATCAAGCAACATTTGTGTTGATGTGTAAGCATGAACTGTGGTCATTGTACCTACTTCGATACCAAATTCTTGGTTTAAGAAGTAAGCCATTGGTGCCAAGCAGTTAGTTGTGCAAGAACCAGCAGAAACGATTACATCGTCCTTTGTCAAAGTATCATCGTTAACATTGTAAACGATGGTCTTCATTGCACCAGCAGGAGCAGAGATCAATACACGTTCTGCGCCAGCTTCTAAGTGAGCCTTAGCTTTTTCTTCTGAAGTGTAGAAACCAGTACATTCAAGAACATATTGAACGCCGTCGTTCTTAACCCAAGGAATATTTGTGCTTGAGGTTCTGCGTAAACACGGTATTCTTTACCGTTAACAACGATACCGTTATCGGTTGCGCTAACTTCACCAGGGAATACACCATGAGTTGAGTCGTACTTCAACAGGTGAGCTAACATGGTTGGGCTAGTCAAATCGTTGATTGCGACAACTTCGATATCATTGGATTGTGCACCCAATTCAAAGATACGACGGAAAGCTAAACGACCGATACGGCCAAAACCATTAATACCAATCTTAACAGTCATGCTAAAATTTCCTCCTTTAGGAAATAAGAGTTTTATTCTAACGGGTTTCCCCTGTTAAAATCATATTTGCAGCACCGCTATCCGTGATTAACCACGAATGTTTTGGTGCGTTATGCATATACGCTCGAATTGCGCGGGCTTTGCTTCTGCCCCCTGCAACCGCGAAGACGTATGGCATACGGTTCAGATCCGGAATCTGTAATCCGATTCGCGGAATCTTGTAAATGACGTTGCCTAGTTCATCGTAGAAAGTACCGAATGTTTCAGCAACGGCGTGGTGTTCCGTGAACATTTTTATGGTTTGCGCTGACATTTGGCGGCGGTGCGCCATAACCAATGCGTCACCTACACTATGAATCACAACTTGTGCGTTGTCAATAAGGGCCAGCACTTCTTTTACTGCCGGTTCTTTAAGTAGTGGCTGGTAAGTCTCTGTGCTAACATTCTCAGGAATGTACAACACGCGGAACTTGCTCCCTGTGGCACTTGCCATGGCGGCAGCAACCGAATTGGCCTGAATGTCCACGCTTCCCCGACGCCCCCGCGAGCGGGAACGAATGTGAGCTCACGGCCGCTCGATAACTTAAATGTCATCTGTTGCGCGATGCGAGCCATCGTTGTGCCACCCATAACGGCGACAGTGAGGTTGCCTGCAGGTAATAACACCTGCATAGTTTGATTCAAGGTCTTGCCTAACTCGTCTAAGACGCGCGAACTCTGATCCGCATCGCCAGGAACAATTAAGCAATGGTCGATACCTAAGATCTTAGCGAGACGCTTCTCATCGTCCTTCACACCCAATAACTGATTCATGAGTTGTTCCAGACCATGGAAGGCATCCAGTCCCTTACCTGTCAGAATCATACCTGACTTGGAACTTTCAACTAAGCCTTGTTGTCGCAAAAATCGGTTTCCGTACGTAGCACACGCTCCGAGATCTTCATTTGATCCGCAAGCGTTCGCCGACCAACTGGCGCTAACCAGTTGATGAACTGAAGAATCTGATAACGTTTGGTGATCACGCCTAACATGTCCGGAGCAATCGCCTCTATCCAGGCAAATTCAGAATGCATAAGCCATTTCCTTCTTCAGTGGGACGTCTTTCGACCAACAGTGCCTTTTTGCGACCCATGTTGTTGAAAAAATTAAGGAACCAAGTATCAAACCTGTCTTTCCTTATCAACAATGTTATTATATCAGCCACCCATATCTCATGCAACCCTTTTGCCTGCTTTCAAACCCAAGTCGAGCAAATTGCTTAGCGGAGTGGAATTATCCCTGTGTTATCGCTATCTTTTGTTCGCATTTTAGGGAGCGTTATCGATTGTCTTCAGCATTCGGTTCGCTTGAGTCCTCATTAATTACTCATTATCGGTCGAAACCAGCCAAAAATTCACAAGCCCATCTCATCTTTACAGAAAAATCGGGCCGGATCATTCATCAGTTTGCGTCAACCACTTACCTATCGTAGAATATCAGGTCGCTGTGTGTCCATTGAATCGCTCCCTGGTGATTTAATCCTGCTAGCACCGTAAAAACTAGACTTTGGCACAAATGGGTTGGCTTATTGGGTCGACAACAGTATACTATAGATAGAAAGAAACGGAGCGTTGGCAGAGCGGTCGAATGCACTGGTCTTGAAAACCAGCAATGGTGATGAGCCATTCGAGGGTTCGAATCCCTCACGCTCCTTTTTTTAATTTTTGATAGCTATGTATAAGCGGTAGAAATGTTGATATAACAGCATTTCTGCTTTTTGTTTTCTCCCAAATATGGATAGTTTTAAAAATGTTTTGGGCAAATTTTGGGCAAGTAGATAAGCCATTCTGTTTTTCGCATAGAAAAAGCCCTCCGACCGCTCAATTAAGAGCAGGCCAGAGGGCTTCAATTGTTGTTCTCTCCTCAAACAATACCAACGTGTTTATTGTAAATCATTTGACTATGGCTTTCCAGCGCCAAATTGTGTGTACTGCTTGGGCAGATATGTGTTGTTGCCGACCAGATACATTACCTTGCCATTGATAGTCTTGGTACCGTTGTTACGCCATTGTGTCCCTGTTTTCAGGCGCCGACCCCAGTACTTGCCGTTGCCATCATAAACATTGACACCCCAACCCTCGGTGTAATTAACGGTGAGCACAGCGTCATTAATGTTGGTGTATTTGATAGGTAGATACTCGTTGCCACCATTTATTTTGCCAACCAACAACATTGTCTGGCCCTTAATCACTCGGCGACCCTTTACGATCCAACGTGTGCCGTGTGCGAGACGGCGTCCAGTCCACTGACCATTGTCATAATAGGTGTTGACGCCATAGCCTGGTTGATAGACAACCTGAGCGACTGACTCGTCAATCGCCTTGTGTGGCCATGACTCAACCACACCAGTGACACCGTTAAATGCTTCTTGATCCCACGCTGCCAAGCCGTTCGCTTCGATGGTCGCAATGATAGTATCGGCATAATTAGGTGCTGTGGCGTAGCCGTCCTGCTGCACCAAACGGGCAAACGTCAGGTAATCCTTAACGCCTAAAAGATTGTGGTACCGTGAGTTATCGATGAAGAAACTGGAATGATCATACACGCTAGTGCCCCAGTCGGGGTACTTCCGAAACGCGTCATTAATCGTATAGTAGCCAGCTGCCGCAGACCACTCTTGTGTTGGAAACCAAACTGATTGACCGTTGTAAGCACCCTTGATACCAAACAAGTTGTTGTTAGGTGGTAGCGCCAGCTGTGATGTGCCCCAAGCCGATTCAATGGCAGCCTGTGCCGCTGTCACTGATGGCAGGACACCCCGGCTCCAAGCCTGTTGTGCACCATTCTTGATAGCTGCGAAAAAAGTTGATGGACTAGCCATTCATAGGACCTCCTCCCTGTTCCGTTCGTGCTTTGATATTATCAATAATCTGGCTCGCAACGGAAGCGCCATCTAAATCTGCGGCGCCTGTAATGGAAGAATTGATGGCAACTGGTGTGTTGGCCGTCTCATAAGCCAAGTGCATCGCACTCACAGCGGATTCCACAGCTCCAGCAATCACATTCTCTGGAACCGTTGGCAGCCCCAGCATCGTCAATGTGGTCTTGATTGTGTTGACCGCGTTTGCCTGCTTTTGTTTGTTGTCCAAGTCTCCAGTCTCAAGCTGATGGACAATAACTGGGATGTGCGATTAACCACATCTAGCGCAGCTTTGGCCGCATCGTTGTCTTTAACTTGTGCGTCAATCTTCACCTTATTGCGTGTTAAATAGGATAAGACGCCACCGATAATCATGATGACAACCTGTGTGATTGTATTAACCGTTGATTGGTCCATTCATTTCACCTCCCGCTTGATCTGTTTCATCAGCATCCGCCGTTCCTTCGCTGACAACCTCAAGGCTATTTTTTCGCTGGTTGAGGTAAAACCCCAGCTCCTGTGCCACGGCACCCCGCAGTGCGGGTTCCACATCATCGATAGTGCCTCGTTCATTCAAGATATCGGCCACGCGCAGCATAACCTGCGTTGATGGCATACCTTCATTCTGTTTTGCTGTCATCGTCATCTTCATCTATCTCCTTATCATGTAATTCCTTCTTGAGTTTAAGCAAGCGGCGGTCGTTAAAACCCTTAGCCAGCGCTAAAAGGATACCGCCGGCCGTGGAAATGAGTGTCACTAAAACTGTGTCTGACACAATGACACCGCCCCCCTACCTTTGTCGTCAATTGCCTTAATCCGTTTCTTTACCATCCTCAGCTCTGGAACCCGAAGTGCTTCATGCGTGGCCCGCAAAACTAGCCCTGTTGAATAGATCGTTGCCAAACTGATATTGCCAAGGTCGATATCTCGCAGGATAAACGCCGTCGTGTACACCAGCAGAGCGCTCACCAGCAGACCTGGCATAATCTGATTTGCGTGAAGATTGTCAAAATTCCAGATTGACCAAACAATCACAGCCACTGCAATGCCGGCAACAATGATTAGGCTCTCTGAGTTATCCAACATCAACAAGATGTCTCGCTTTGGTGGTGGGTACTCAAAATACTGGTTAGCCCAGACAAAATAAAAGGACAAGCCTAGCAGCTCAACGGCTGACCAGAACCATGTTCTATTTTTGTCTATATTGGCTAAAAACCGTTCTTCGGTCATAGCTGGCACCTCCTATGCCTTATAGGGCTCGCCCACTGTGGACTCATATTGTTCAGCGGTGATCCAGCCGATTTGCACGTAAAGTTGTAAGTCAGTCTTGCTAAAGCCCTTGTTGTAAAAGTCTAATACCCAATCCATTATGCTTCCTCCTTATTGTCTTCTGCCGGTTGTTCAGGTGTCACATGCAAGGCCGCTAATTGCTTGGTAAGAGCAATCAACTGCTGTTGCTGTGCCTTGATTGTTTCTTGGTTCTTGAGGCCAGCAGATTGTGCCGCTGCAAGTTGCTTGGTCAAGGCCGTATTCTGTGATTGCAAAGCGTTCAACTGTGCCAAGTAAGCTTCATCGCTAGTATCAATCCACTGCTTCGTGGACCAGTCAAACCGGACAAGCTTGTCTTGCAGCTCGTCTGGGACAGGTGTCGTGGTAAAGGGATAGGCAACTGGTGTGCCCTCTTGTAAATATGCGACACTAAAAACTCGCCCGGGTAAGGACGAGATCGGTAAACCGTGATTAAGTTTGTTTGTTCTGTCATTATTTATCCTCCTAAAGTTGTTGAATTTGCTGATAGACATCAACCATCGACCCATTCTTAACATAAATATTGCCACGCAAATCCATGCTGACATTAGTTACCGCCGCGCCTTTAACCAGGGTTGACCACTCCAAAGTCAAATCATTTTTAAACTTTGATATTTCCAGATTATTTAGGCCATTTGAATTAAGTGAACCTGAGTATCTAATCAAAAATAAGTTGCCTAAATTATCCATTAAAATGTCCGCATCAACAACTGAACTGATATTTGGCAACTTATATTGGAACACTTGGAGGTCTGTCGTGATCTTGTAAAGGCGAGGTGTATCTGTGGCATACGTGATAACCACAAATATTGCCCGCCGCGTCGTAAGTCATTTGCGTTGAGTTAGAGACATTTCCATGGTCTCCAACAGTGATAATTGTCTGAGAATCATCTTTGGTAGCAACAAGATTTCCATCAATATCATATTTGTTCAACTTAATTCCATTTACTCCTTGAGAATAGAGCACATAGAAAAAATTGTGATAGTAACTGATTCCAAATGCATTAGAGCCAAAAATAATATTTCTTTGAGAACTAGTTGCTGCTTTAAAGTAATCCACACGTCGATAGTAAGTGCTAAATGCCATAAATTCACCCGTTTCCGATACAGCCAAAGCATTGTAAGGCACATCAGACCCTCCAATCTTTGTGTGATATCACTAGGATTTGCGAAATAGCTTGAAGCTAAATCATTCCGAATAACCGCCAATCTCTGTTGTGGATCAATGGCGCCAGAATACATTGGTTCTGGTAGTTTGAGGGTTGAAATGCTTAAATCAGATTCAATAACATTGGCGGGATTCGCCAAAAACCGTATACCATACGACCGTCTGGTAAAGCCATCCCTCTGTAATAGGTATTAACCTTGACAGAATATGCTAAACCAATATTAGTATTCGGTGTAGTCCATCCAGTAGATTTCCAAAGTGGTAGACTTCCTTTTCTAATTTCCAATACTGGGCGTTTGCGTGATAGAGTCCTACAATACTGCTCATTAAATCACCACCTCAAAATTAGCGACAATATAGTAATCTCTGTCGTTTTCATATTGGCCGAGTGCTTGATACTCAGACAACGTACCGTACCAGCTCTTACTATATTCAGTTAGCGCAGTGTCAATTCTAGCATCCACTTGATCTTGATCTAGTTTGGATTTGGTTTGTTTATCCGTGTATGCGTTAGCTTGTTTAAGAGCTGCTTCAATATCAGGTGCATAGTCATGCCCTTCGGGAAAACGAATCTCTCCAATTGCATCAGCAATCATGCCACCGACTTTATCGAATTTGTCATCGGTGTATTTTGCAAACCGTTCATAGTCAGCCTGTGTCAACGCTGCCGACGGGTCGATAGTTAAATCGATTTGAGCCGAGTTCCCGACAATGGTAAATACCTTGATTAGGATCTCTGTGCTGGTACTACCATTAAATGGCGGGATATAGGCCGAGTGTGACGTCGGTGTCACTGAGTATAGAATCTCACCGACTTCTGGGTCTTCGGCATATAACGCTACCCCTTGCAGGTCATATCCTTCTTTAAGTTCCTTGTCTGGTTCCTTGTTCGTAATAACCGCCTCAATGACGATAGCAGAATCATTACTAATTGCGCTACGCGATACTAAAAAGGACTGCTTAACGTCAACGTCAGTCAGTCCCTCGATAGTGTCATCATCATAGGCCGTGGCCGTGGTGGCTACTCGACTAAAACGCGCAGTTCCCACGTTATTGAGCAGCTTAGCCATTAGTGCCTGGCCTTTTTTGTGATGACAGATGGTTTAAATTCAGCCACTTTCAGGCCCCCTTCATGTTAATTTCAATTGTTTCAAACGTGTGGACTCCGCTAGCAAGCGTCTCAGTGTTGTTAATCTCATAGGTGCCACTGATATCGTTTGAGAGGATGTAGCTTTCAACGGCTGTCACAACACCACCAACATAGAGATGACCAGTGCCATTAGCGGTGATCTCGTTAGTTGAGTCGATAATCAGATTGGCCGGGACAATCGTGTTGAGCAGATAGTCCAGTTGGTCAACTTGCCCAAGCTTCTCAAGCCACGTCCTGACGACCAGCTTAAAGTCGTTTGGATACTGAGCCAGCTCAACGCGGCCAGCAAACTTCTCCAGCAGAAACTTGAGAAACTTGAACGTGTAAGGTGGGTGGTTCATCATGCTTGCCAGGACGTTAATTCGCCGTGTCTCAAGGTCGATAGACAGATCAGTGGCAATACCTAACATGTTCTCGAATACCGAGATACCCGTGGAATCAGCGGTCATAACATACTGGTTAGCTATCTCTCGGATAGTCTCATCAAACAACTTAGTGACCTGTCCTTGCTCGGCCATGACAAGCTCGTGTATATCAACGACACCGTCGTAGTAGTCAGGTAGTAACTCGTCGAGATTAGGAGTCTCAGCCATTGATTGTCACCTCTCCCAAGACAGGCAGCTCAGATAACTCAGCTGTCTCTGTCAGTTTGAGGTCACTGGGCTGTCCATCAATCAACAAGTCTGTGACGTTGACCACGCCAGGCACCGCTAACACTGCCACAATCATTTGAGCCCGATACATCATCAAGCTATAAGTGCGAGTGCGTGGCAATAACTTTGCCCAGTTATGCCGGACTGATTCAAAGTAGTCAGACAGCACCTTGGTCACAGCGTCAACGAGCTCTTGGGTGCGCGACCCTGTCTCGGTTTGGACTGTCATTGTGATTGGGATAGTCCGTGCTGTCGGGGCTACCACAGTCACCTCATGACCGATAGGTGCCATCCCGATGCCTTGGCCTGGATCATCAGCCGGGTCAATCGCTAACTTAACATCTGTCTGCAATTGTTGACTCGCTGGCATCTCATCATTGTCCAAAATCACGAGCTTAACGGTGCCGCCGCCTTCCCAGGTTGGATAGACCTGCACTGCGCCAACTGTCCCAAGAGACGCAATCATGTCCTGATAATCGGCAATGTTCCCGCCGTAAGCGCCAGTCTTGTAGTCATTGAGAATACGTTGACGATAGTCATCATCAGTTTCAGTATTACGTGCTGGAATGGTCATCTCAATAATCTCGGCATAAGCAACCTGGTCATTTGGCGAGATAGGTAGGATTTGGCCCAGATAATGATTAGGTCCGTCACCCGCTACTTCTGCGGTTAGCTGAGCTGTGCCATCATCCATGAGTTTAGAGACGGCATAAAAATAGGGACTGGCACCAATGCTGGCAAACCGATCCCCAATCTCAACAGGTGTATTAGCACCCTGACTATCTAAAAATTTAGCTGTCACAACCGCTTTAGTGGCTTGATAACGTGTTAGTCCTCGCTCTTCACCGCGGTAATCTAGATACTCGCCAGTGGCTGTTTGTGTGTAGCTATCCAAGATGTTGCGCTGCAATGCAATAACCATTTCAGCAAATGCGTAAGCACTCGGCGCCAATGCGTCGTAGATGATTGAGCCTTCTCGCTTATCAACGCCATCTGGTACGTGGTCCAGTGCTTGGCTCTTAAAATACTCAAAATCATATTGATCCAGCGTCGCAGCATATTCAATTGGTGTCATGTAGTCACCTCGCTTTCTATGTTCAATTTGCCAAACTGTGTGTAGACAGTGGCTTTGACTGCCATGACGCTGCTTTCAACAGCCGTGATATCATTGACAATCACTTGGTCGACTCGGTCATCAGCCAGCAGTGCTTCCGACAACATTCGGCCGACCTCAGCCCGAGCGTAAGGCATTTCCTTACCGACAAGTTCCATCAGGTCATTGCCATATTGGTCACTGTAAATCGGCCAGACAAAACGCTCTGTGCGCAATATCTTTTCCACTGCCTGTCGCATCGCGTCTTGCCCATCCAACGTGCCAACGTGTCGGACGTGACCATCTATCACTTGGTAAGTTAGCGATGGCATTGTGACTTCGGTGACCTCGCTGTCTCAGGGCTTGTGTCCGTCAAAACATAGTCATCCATTAGGTCTCACCTTCCGTCTTTTCTAAAATGTAAAACGACTGTCCGCCGTCGCCGCGGATCATCACCACACCGTCTCCCGGCTTGAGTGACTCATCAATGGTGACAATCTCGGTGCGCTCACCGTCGCTCTCACGAGTCCGGTCTCGATAGGTCATCTTGACCTTATGTGATTGGACGTGTAGGCCAAGCGTCAACATGGCCTCTGGCAACACCATTTGTTGTCTAGTTGGACGGATAGCGGCGCAGTGCTGATGACCTTGCCATAAACCAAATCGGCATATTCGTTGGCTTTACCGCCACGGCTGCCAATCATGCCTAAAAGCTGTTCACCTGCCATTAGACCTGCACCTCCAAATCCATTGTCCAGTTCTTAGGGTCAAACTTATGTGTGACCTTAGTGACGGTGACCTGCCGCTTACCAACGCCGATATCTGCTAGACTGTTGACCGATAGCCAAAAACTATCACCAACATCAATCTCAAGCGTGCCAAGCGCTGTGATTTTGAGTGAGCGTGTCTCTTTGTTCTTTTCAGCCAAAATCTGATTAGCCTTGGCCTTCATGGCCGCCGCGTTCATCTTGTCATCCGATACCTTCTCGACAACCTGTAATCGACCCCATCTAGCAGTGGTCCCACCAACAGACGATTGACTTGTTAGCACCGTGTTCTTGGCTTCGCTGGCGCTGTCAGTAGCGGTGCTAGTCGATTTGCCTTGGTCCTTCTTCGAATTTTTGACGACCTTAACCACGTTGGCTGCGTCGTCAATTGAGCGATCATAGGACCAATCGGTGAGCAGTGAGCCATCGCCAATCAACAGGTCAGTCTTTTTGACTGGCATCTTAGCAAGCTCAACCACACCATAGTTATCACGGATAAAAACTGCTGCCCGGTAGCTGACTTGGTCTCTTTGATATCATCTTGCATCATATCGAAATAGCTCACACCATCCGCCACCTTGGCTGATAACTTATGACTAGATGAGCTGACCACCCGGCTAGTGATACCAGCTAGGTTGCAAACGGTGCTAAATCGTTGTGAGACGGTACCGGCAGGCCAGACAATCGAGTCTTGGTTTTTAGATAACGTAGTTTGTCATAGGCAGTGATTGAAAACTTTTCGTCGCCAGAATAGCCAATTTTAAAAATATAGCCAAAGAACACTTTGACACCGTCCCAGCTCATGTGGACCTCATCACCGTTTTGTGGTGTCCAGCCCTCATTGACTTCAAGAACATCAAATGTGAGCTCGCCGGCCGCGAAATTGCTGTCTTTAACGTAACTCATGTTAGTAGCCAAGGACTT
Source organism: Lacticaseibacillus saniviri JCM 17471 = DSM 24301 (assembly GCF_001311785.1). GTDB lineage: Bacteria > Bacillota > Bacilli > Lactobacillales > Lactobacillaceae > Lacticaseibacillus > Lacticaseibacillus saniviri. The sequence goes on from NZ_BBBX01000005.1 coordinate 89,115, forward strand.
GATATCCCATTGCTGACTAGAGCCGCGACTATTAACTGATAGGGTTGTTAATTCTGCCATGTGATCACTTCGCTTTCACAGAGCTTGCTGATACCCAGCCACGAGCAGCACCACTTGTCGTTGTGATGTGATAAGGCATCTTGGCACCTGTGGCCACGATACTGATTTTTCGTGTGGCATTGTGTTCAGTCAGACCAGGGCCATGCCCAGCACTATCACGATAGAGCTGCCCGTTGACAACGACAGTCGAACCACGACCAATCTTGTTGTTTGGCTGAGGCCGTGATTGTCCTTTTTGGGTGTCGTCTTGGCGGGTGTCACCTTGATACGCTTAGCCCGATAGTCTCGGTACTCCGTTAATTCAAGCGTAAATGCAAACTCAATGGAATTGCCATCTTTAAAACCAGAATCGAACGAATCGACAGTTGCCAGCAGATTAATCTTTGAGTCTGATAACACTACCCGAACCGGCTTCTTGGCGTTGGCCATACGATCTAACCAATTGATATATTCTTGCCCGTCATCAAACAGGTTATCACCCGTCGTCCAGTAGGCGTCTGACATGACAATTGGGATTGTAGATGTGATTGATAACGTCTTGAGCTTGCGGTCGGATAACCGTTTAATCTCGCCCAATCCGATAACCGTCACCGACTCACCATCAATTTCGGTCTTGATCATGAGCTCCTTTGGATTAACGGGTAGCTCCATTGTAAAGTTGGTGCTATCGGTGATATAAAGCCCCATATGGGCCATAGGCATCAATCCTCCTAACTGAGACCTGCATTAGCGCGGGCCACAAGATAATCTTCAATTTTTGCACAATAGATTCAGCGTCTTCTGCCGTTGCACCATTAACCACAATGGCACCAGGTTGGACGTTGACTGTGCTTGAACTGTTTTGGCTAGTTGTGTTGGTTGTTGTGCCAGCACCACCTAAAAGTCCGCCAGTCGCATACTGCGGCGTTGTGGACGGGCCAGTAACCCCAATTGAGCCGTTGCCAAATCCAGGCGAGTTAAGAGCGCTCATCTGGTTGGCTGCGCTAAATGCCGCGTTTGATAATTGCGTCCCAGCTGCAGCAACTGCACCAAGCTCATCAGTCATCCCCTTGGCAGCACCGAGAGTCATAAAGCCCCCGATTTCTGCGAATAATCGAGATGGTGAGTGAATCTTAGCAGCAGCACGAGCAGCCTTATCAGCCTGAGCTACTAAAGCATTAGCGGCAGCAGCAACAGCACCGACTTGAGACCGCATCCCAGCAGCAAGACCAGCACCAATCATGGCGCCAGCGCTCATCGCAGCACCAACAGCGCCATGAGCACCATTAGCAGCCATCATGCCGAGGGCCAAGCCAGCACCTGCTGCGCCAGCAGAACCGGCACGAACACCATTGATAACAGCCTGGGCTAAAGCGGTCCCGGCAGCACCAGCAGATCCAGTGCCACCACGGAAGGCATTAATCAATCCTTGAACAGCATTGCGAGCAAGGTCGCCAATAGCACTCAAACCTTCTTTGACCACGCTGACGGCGCTAACCATAGCCGCTAATGAGCTTGCGGCAGATGCAGCATTAGATGCAATGCTTGAAACGGCGCTGGCAACTAACTTAGTAGCACCAGCCAACGCCAGCATGCCGGCACTAGCAACCAGAGCAGCACCACCGAGAACGGTCAAACCTGCACTGGCAAGTAACGCCATAGTCCCGACGAGCATCAATCCGGCCATAGCCATCATTGCGCCCATCATGACCATCATCAATCCCATCATGGCCATCATACCACCGACCATAATCATCATGAGACCGGCAAAGGCCATAACTGCCATGGCAAACACAAGGACAAGTCCCATCATCGCCATCATGGCACCCATCATCACCATCATGAGACCCATCATCGCCATCATTCCGCCCATCATGACCATCATCAATCCGGTAAACGCCATGATTGACATCGTAAATACAAGCAGCAGTCCGACCATAGCCATCATGCCACCGACCATCACCATCATTAATCCGACCATAGCCATAAGCCCTCCAGCCATGACCATCATCAGGCCAACCATAGCGACCAGTGACATAGCGCCTAATAACATCAGACCCATGCCAGCTATTAGAGCCGCAGGGCCTAAAAGCACAAGTGACAATGACAACATCATCAGGTTAATGGAGGCTTGTAAGCCATAAGTAGCAGCCAACTGTAAGGCAACGCCCAACAGCAGGAAGCCAACACCGGCTAACATCACACCGACACCTAACAGCAGGACACCTGCCCCGATCATTAAGATGGTCGCGCCAAATGCCAACATTGCTGGAATCGCAGCCGTTAGCGCACTGCCAAATACAGCGAAGACGACGACAAGGCCAGCGATGACCAACCCAAATGCTGCCATTGCAATCGCACCCTGTGTTCCTGTTGCAGCAAGTGGTGCCATAGCTAAGGCCATGATTGACACAGCCACACCAAAGATGAGAATACCAGCAGCGCCAGCACTCAGCTTAGAGGCCATGAGCCCTAACACGAGGCCAAGGCCACCGACAACCGCACCAAATGTGGCCATGTTGGCAACTGCGTTTGGACCGGCATTAGCGATGCCTTCCATCGATTTCGCCAGCAAAGCGAGACTGGCAATAACCAGAGCCACACCAGCCATCTTGATCGTGAAATTAACGCCCTTGCCAATCATCTGCTTAAACGACTGCATCTGGCCGCCCGCTTCACCGATTTGCTTTGAAGCACCACCTAACTTGCCAGCAGTTTTGCCAAACTTGCCGATAGCGCCGCCGACCGAATCAAACACGCCGGCTACCTTGCTGACGGCCTTAAACGCGACAAACGCCACGGCTACACCAACTAATGCTTTGGCCAGCACGTTAAGTGTCCCAGGGTCGAGACGGCCTAATGCGTTAAACAGCGCAATAACACCGGCAACTACTAGTCCTTTAGTGTTGGTCTTGAGAATGGCGAATGCACCACCAATCAGCGAAATCGTACTTGGGTCAAGTTTTGCCACCACTTTAATAAGTGATGCAAAGGCGTCAACGACACCAGTCAATGCCTTGCCACCGATTTGGCTAATTGCATTCTTGATGGCTTCGATTTGCTTTGGGCTGAGTGACCTTAAATAACCAGAGAACTCGTTCATTGCTGTTGCCACTGCGCTCATAATTGAGCCTATTGCTTTGGCTGCGGCTGCGATTGGATCTAACGGCTTGCCGCTGATGCTCATTGCATTTTTAACCGAGCCAAACCCATTCTGTAGTTCCTTAAATGCATTGCTTAATTCTTTGGTAGCCCCGGTCTTGGCCAAGTCGGCTTTAAAGTCTTTGACGGCATTTTGCATCTTGTCAAAAGCGGCGAAAGCCTTATCCACCATGGCGTCGAAATTAATCTTGCCGATAACATCCGTCAGGCCAGATACCGCCTTGATGCCGACCTGGCTCATCCTATCGAACGACCCTTGCAGCTTGTTGGTGACTGTTTCTTTGAGCCCATCGACCGCTTGACCGACCGTCTTAAACTTGGTTGCCATCTGAGCAAACGCAGGCGACGTACCAGCCTTAGTGACAGCGTTAAAGAAGTCTTGCGTCTTAACAGTGCCGCCTTGAATATCACTAACTAATTGGCTCGTAGACTTACCCATCGCTTTAGCAACCGCAGCCATACCAGCTGGTGATTGTTGCAGCATGAGTTTAAAGTCAGCCCATTGGACCATCGGCAAAGCAGCCATTTGAGTAGCTTGCGTGGATAAGGTCTTCATGGCCTGTGCTGGGTCTTCTGATGCAGCGGCCAAACCACCGAACCCTTTAACTAACTGTGTGGTGTTTTTAGTACCAACAGCCGCTAACTGGCTATAAGTCGAAGCCATATCAGACGCCGAGTAGATGGTCGCTTGAGCGAAATCTTGTAACTGGCCCTTCACCGAAGCTATTTCTTTAGGGCCCTTGCCAAGGTTTGACATATTGCCTTCAAATGTTTGCCACGTCTTGCTAGCAGAGTCCAGGTCACCAACAAGACCGGTGATAGCTCCCTTAGCAGCGCTAATGCCGGCGGTGATACCATTACCAATCACTTGGGCACCAAGCATTGATTTAAATGGATTGCTCATATTGGCCATTGTCTTGCTAAAGCCGGACATCTTACTGGCTGAACCGCCAAGCCCGCTATCCAGTTTATTGAGTACGCTACTAAAACGATCCTCAAGCACAATAGCCGAGCGAATTGTTGCCATAGGTTACCTCCTTTCTCAAAAATAAAAAAGCCAAGGTCAACGCCTGTGTGAGCGCGCCTTGGCTTCTGCTTTCTTCTGTTCCTTTTTCTCTTGTTCTTGACGAATATCAATCCCGGCAACGACCATTGCTTTCTCTTTCACACTGAGTGCTAGCCACTGGCTTGGCAGCCAATGATACTCATTCATTGCGTAAAAGTAATACTCAAACTCGGCACCGTCACCGGACTTAATTAGTTTTTTACTTCGTCACGAACGTTATCAAACTCGTCAGCATCAAAGCCGCTCAACGTTGAACTTGTTGGCCTAATTCGACATATTCACCGGCCAACAGCATGTTTTTGATGGTGCCTGCTGGGTCGGCTACGGTGTCCCAAGATTCTTGGAGCTGAGCATTGTTAGGGTCTGGACTAACCAAGGCTGCGACAATCAACCCATCAGAAAACTTGTCCTGATCAGTTTCAGCGGTCATGACGCCGGCCCGGTTACGCACTTTGCGAGTGGCGGCCTTGCGCACATTGTCCATCTCTTTTGAAGTCAGTGCCCGAATGATAAATGGGTCTTTAAAAACGCTTGAAGTGGACCTCTTTATTGGTCTCAACCGGTTCCACATTTTGAGCTAAAAAGTTTTCAATTGATTGTTGTGCCATTGATTAAATCCTCCTATTATTCGGCGCTGTTGACGCCTGCGAATGCATTGACAAGCTGCGTGTCGTCAAACGTAAAGTCAGTTTCCCAGTCGAGAACACCGTCATCAGAGTTCAGATTTAACACTGGGATTTCATCCAAGTTGACGTCCTTGAGCAGGATTGTCTGTTTACCTGTGCGACTAGTTGTGTCTTCGATTGTTGACGTGATATCAAAATACAGATCGGATTTCCCGTGTGCAAAGTCGAGGCCATACTTGACCCAGTTTGAGTTGATTAAGTAGCCTGACAACGTGCCAGTGCCCTTCATCGATGTAGTCTTGTTCTTGGTAATCCGTGAGCCGATAACCTGGACTTCTTCCTTGTTCTTTTCAAGCTTGGCAGAGAGTTCCTTGAGTTCAATCAATGGGATGTTTTGGTCATTGATTGTGGCGAAACGGTACCTTCTTTTGAATTGATTGTGTCACGAGCGGACAACACATCAGAGATCGTTTGTAATTCAGCCATGTTTTACCTCCTTTAAACCGTCATGGTCATGTAAAGCTTTTCCATCGCGTCCGTTGGTGTGAATGCCAAGTCGACAATGACTTGATCTGGTTCTTCGCCTGCTCGAACATCGATGTCATCAGCCACGAAATCAGCGATAACGCCTTGGTCTTGGAGACCAATTAAAAAGCTGACCCGATTAGACTTAAACAAGTCTCGGCCAGCTGCGTTGTTGGTGATTTTCCCGATAAAGCTCGATTCAAATGTTTCCTTGGTATCTTCGGCGATAGTATCTAAAGCCCGAATGATACGGTTCTTTTGCAAGTCGGACCGCTTGTCATCCGTGAATGTGTGGAGTGAGTTGATATCTTGCTCAATCACAACAACCCCATCGTTGCGTTGCGTAAATACCAACTTGCCGGCGTTCAGCGCTGCAATGGTGTTGTCATCGTTGAGCTTGCCAGCGACACTTGCGGCGTTTTGATAAACGGCATAGGTGAGGCTTTGATTAAGTGCCACGGCGGCAGATGCAGCAGCCACATAAACGGCAGCAACAGCAGGTGATAACTCGGTGCCGTCACTTAAAATGACGCCATTGGCAACTAATGTGATGCCTTCATAGTCAACTGACAGTGCAACGTTATCAGGGATAACCAGTGTCACCTTCTTACCGACTTCTTCACGCAAACGAGTAACTGCGGATACCATCAGCTTGTGCAATGTGATATTGGCGTCAGGTGTGATAGCCAGCACATCAAAGGCTGTGGTTTCGATAGTGTCGATAACGTCGGCGATTGTGGTGTCGTCAGACCCAGAGCCCTTAGCAGTGGTTCCGCCGGTCAATGTGGCTGTTGTGGTAGCAACGAGCTTGTCTAACAAGTCCTTGCCGTCGTCTGCCTTAGCTGCATCAGTCACCGTCACATCCACGTAGTCATTTGAGACCAGTTGACTAGCAGTGGCGACCACTTGGCGATTGACTTGTTCGGTGCCGAAATAGGTCACGACTGTCACTTGAGGTGTAGTTGGGTCCTTAATCACAGTGATCTTGATTTCGTTACCCTTGAGACCGCCATACTTCGCCTGAAATGTCCATGGCAATGATGGGTCTTCATAGGCTGCCTTAGCGCCCTTGTTGACGTTGTAATACAGAACAGCATCCGTTACTCGGAACGCTTCACGCAGTCCCAAGAACGTCAGATTAGCGCCGGTAAAATCTGTGAGCGTGTAAATATCGGTGCCCAGCACTTTTTTCAAGTCACTGTCTGCGGTGAGACTAATCACGCCGTCCTTTCCCCATTCAGCAGCACTCTTAGCGAGGTAGAGCATTAATCCCCGACTAGCACGCGTTGTCGCTTGCTTACGAGTTGGCGCCTTGACGTTGATGTAAGCACCAGGGCGGCGCTTGTTTAACTTAGTAAATGTGCCTCCAGCCATTACAACAGGCCTCCTTTAAACTTTTTGATCGTGTCTTCGACTTGCTTAGCCGTGTAGTCCTGGCCGTCTTCGAGCGCAGCATTTAAGATGTCACGCTGATAACCAGCCAAGCTTGGGCTGTTAAGCAGATCTTCTTTGGTGTAGGTCGCTGACTTTGGTGTAGCGGCCTTAGTTGTTTCTGCCATGCTTTATTCCTCCTTTAAATTCCATCTCGTTTTGCACCGGTTCGTGATTCACTATTACCACCCGAACGTTGAGGTCGAACGTAAAGCTGAGCGCGTCATTCTGGACTTCAAGCTGCCTGTTCATTAGCTTTGCGTAATTTGGTACCTCAATGAGATAAGCCATCAACTCTTCGGCCATCTGATCTAACGCAGCGTGTGGCTTGCTATCGGGCGGGAAGTAAACCAGCTGATAGCTATAACCCGCTGTCGATAGTCCATAAACTGGCCATTGTCAGTAACGCGAATCCGGTGCAGATAAAATGAGGGCAAACTAAAACCGCTCGCCTGATTCTCTCGATAAAGCTTGAGGTCAGGCCAACGGTCTTTGATGGTTCGTGCTATTAAGTTCGTAATATCTTCCATGCAATCACCCGAATGCTTTTTGCAGCACTTTGTCTATTTCTGGGCTGATAATCTTGTCGAGGTTCGACTGCAGATCGGCTTCTGTGGACTTTAGCATGTGCTTACCTTCAACCCAGCTTGCTTTTAGACGCTTGCCAATTGCTGGTACATAGAGACCAGGTGTCTGTCGATGGCCTTCTTCCACAAAGGAGGCATACTCTTTCGGGTTGATAACCACAACCGAGAATGCACCACTTGAGTAGTGTGAGCCTTCAATTGACCACGCTCTTCGCAATCCCCCAGTGTCAACAGGTGTGCGTTGCTTGACTTCACGTAGGATATATTCAGCAGCCTTTTGCAACGCAGACTCAATGCCGCGCTTGACTTCGCCACTATCGACTGTGCCGTGAACTCGCTTAGCAAAGGCTTGAAATTCAGCGTCCTCGATGTGTCCCCATCCAGCCATGTAATCACCTACGCTTTCTGGTCAAGCACCATAGCTACTTCTTGATGACTGCCATAGCCGCTATAACCGCGGCTAGCGCGCTTGTAGTGTGTCACCTTGCCATTGATATCAGTCACAGTAATTTCAGCACCAGCCGGTACATCAATCCCCACATCAATCAAAAGTTTGGCGTCATAGCTATCAGTCAAAAACTCAGACTGCTCACCGGGCTTGAGGCCACCTAAGGTGACCTTAGCTGGGATGTTTTCGGCAATCACCGCTGGCTCTAAGTCGTCAAACACCCCGTCTTTCACTGGCACTTGGCCGATGATAGTGGCTTTGTCATGATAGAGCAGATGCAGCGCCTTGGTCACATTTCTAAGCTCTTTAGCTAGCGTCACCAAACCACCACCCGAAATTGTTGAGCTGTGAGCGATAGTCACTTGTCACTGTGTCGATGCCAGATAACGTCTTATAGACGCTCACGGGGTCACGGTAGCTAACTGATGTGTCACCTTCGCTGATACTCGTGATTGCCTGACCATCGCCATCGGCAGGCTTGAGAAATGCCCGCTCCATCAGAACGTTATTGACCAAGCTGATAATGACCATGTCCAAAGCCACCGGCAATTCGGCGACCTCAACATTGGTGTAGTTAGACACGTCCCACAACACTTTCTCGATGGCATAGTCAATGATGAGATCATAATCAACTTGCTCTTGGCCGTCAGGCAAAGGATTGAGTTTCAACACACGGTCCTTAATCTTGGCATAGCGCGGGAATAAGTCTTCCATGGTTTACACCACCAATGCTAATAAGTCAGCCTTAGTCGCACCTGCTGGATAAGTGATTCCCTTGTCGTCAAGATAAGCCTTGATTTCAGCCACTGTGTTATTGCCAGTAGGCTTAATGCCCGCTTGACTGTCGGGCACTACGCTTTTGGGTCAGTGACCGGTGTCTTGTCTGACACAACAAATGAGATACCCTTGGTCTTTGTCTTTAAGAGCAGGACATCATCATAAGATTGTTCATAGTACAAGTAGTTGCCGCTGTTCTGAGCTGATGGTGCGTCAAAACCGACAAAGCTATACTTTGTGGTGCAATTTGGACACCGTTGTAAATCAGGAACATTTCGATTTGCTTGGCATCATCGACTTGCTTTGACCCGACTTCAAAGTTAAATGCAGTCTGCATTAAATCAGATGGCACAACCTTGATTGTGACGTCATCCAAGCTATAAACGCTGCGTTGAATATTGTTAGGGTCGGTCAATACTAATTGACGATTGAGCGCGTCAGCACGCTTCAAGATGGCGTTAATCTTAGGTGTTGTGTACAAGATTCGGCCGGAAAGCGGAATGCGCGCTTCGTCGAATTCGACCATGATTTGGTCAAACAATTCAAGAATGTTCTTTTCGTCCACCGTTTCGGTGTAGATGCCACCGTCAGCAGCCTTTTGCTTTTCACTATAAAGTGAGCTAAACATCTGGCGGTCCATTTCAGGCATCTTTTCATCCAAGTTAAATTGCTTGGTAATGTTAGCGATGCTGATAACCATGTTTGATTCATCAACGTCTGAGGGGTCAACCAATGTGGACCAGTAGCGCTCGTTGGTGAGTTCATATGAATCCCAGTCGTTTGAGTAGTTAGCTGCAGGTTGGGTGATAGTACGACGAGCGCGATCACGACGACCTTCATCAATAGTTAAGCGTGGCACCTTGATGTGTTTGGCACCGTCAAAGTTGATGATGCTATTTGATGGTGAGTTCCACAGGTCTTGTGAAAACAGATGACCATCATAAAAAGCTTGTTGGATAGCCGCTTGATAGGCTTCCGCGTAGTTGATTGTTGCCATGTTTGTTCCTCCTAATTTTTAAACGCATCTACTAGCGTTTGTGTTGGGTCTTGGTCAGACGGATTGCCACCAGCAGGGTTGTAGTCTTGCTTGGTGCCTTCATCAAACAGGTAGCTGTCGGATTCATGGATTGCTTGTAACTGGTCTTCAAGCCCACTTAATTGGTCCTTGTCGTCCAGCTTTATTTTATCCATATCTAACAGCCCCTTGACTGCTTTGGGGTTACGTACCTTGGCTTCGACCAAAGCTGTTGAGAGAGCGCCGTTGAGCTTTGTACTTGCAATCTGGTCTTGCAAAGCCTGAGTCTCAGTTGTGTACTTGCTTTGCAATTCACTTAACTGCTTGTTGAGCTCTTCGTTGTCCCCGGCGCCCTTCTTGAGCGACTTGAGGTCCTTGTCACGGTCGGACAGTTGAGTGGTTAAAGTCTCGTTTGCTGCGGCTAATTCATCCGCCTTATCAGCCTTTGACTTGAGCTCTGTCACCGCCTTGCCGTGAGCTGCCATAACCTTGTCGATGGCTTCCTTGTCTAATCCCAATGATTCTAATAGTTCTCGATTCATATTATTGCTTCCTCCTACGTTTGTTGTCGGGGCGCGACCCCGTGAGAGTGTAAAAAATAGGCCTTTTAACGCCTTACCCAGGGCGAGTTGTTTACTTTAAGACGGTGGCTATAGCAGCAACCAGTGCAATTACGAACATCAAGGCAATAGAAATCCACATCGGAGCCAACACCCATAGCCACGGCCAATTTATGACACTGCACAGCTTGAGCACGATAAACACGATTGTCAGAGTACTCAAGAATCCCATTCCTCCGGTGTTCCTTTTCTTATCCACATCTCACCCTCCTGGTTTTTGATACAAAAATAGCACTCACGTAATTTGTGGGTGCTAATATCTCTTATCCAAATTTGATTGATATTCCTCCAATTCGTCAAGAGCCGCATTTAAATTATCTGCAAAAGAATCAGACGCTTCTTGACTCACGAATGATATCGGTTGGATAACCTTCATGTCGTCGCCCTTACCAACAAGATAGTCGCCGCGGATTTCTTTAGATTTATTGTCTCTTTTGTCAGTCATTCGAAATCACTCCTTTGATGACGAGCCCGTGATTGGGATCGAGTTGAATTCCCTGTACTTTTATTATAGCCCCTTTGTTCAACAAAATCTCAGATTCTTTTTTATATTTCGAGATATATTCAACTGACAAGCCGTGAACTTCCTTATCAACAGACAAGTCAAGAAACACCTTGCTGGAGAACGTTTAGTCACAGCTGTCTGACGTGTCGTAGACATATAGCCCTCATCAGTTATTTTGGCGGTATCAATTGACGCGAGTTCTGTATTAATTTTTTCAAGTATATTATCCGGGATAGGCGTATTTGCAACTTTAACGGCCCTTTTGAGTGCCTTTGCTTGATTATCACTCAGTCCATCAAAAATATCGGACGGTAATTTTTCAAGTCCTCGAAACACATTCATGTCCTGTCCCAATTCTCGGTCAACCGCTTTTGCCAAACGTTCCTCAGTCTCAGCAGTTTTTTACCCATGCTACGCCCGTTACGCAAGGCTCTATTGATTTTGCTGTAATCACTGCCAGTATAGTTGATAATGGCATCTTGTTGCTCCACCGGCAGGCCTTTAATATATTTTGCGTGTTCTTTCAGTGTTTTTGTGTGACTGGCTTATAGCGTCTTTTAATCGGCTTTTTAGGGACCACAGGCTTTTCTGACTTTGGGTCATCTTTGTGCAGCCACTGGTCAAAAAGTCATGCTGTCACCAATGAAGCCTTTACCATTAACCGGATCACGTTGCCACCGGCGAGAAGGCAGATCTTCAAGTCCTTCAATCGTGGGCACTGTGGTGCATCGGCAGTGAGCGTGAATCGGAGGATAGTTAGCACCGGCAACGCGTTCACTCACCTTGAATTTCTTTCCATCTAACTTGGCACAAATCTCGCAGGTGTGGCTTTCGAGCGTGGCCAGGTACTCATAGCGCTCAATCCCACCAGCCTCGTAAGAAGCGGCCGTGGCGGTCTCAGACACATGAGCCATCTCGGTGATGACTAGCCGGTGAATCTGACTGCTTGTGAAGTCCTTGAGTGTCTTGTGCATCTCACGCTCAACACGCTCATAGCTATAGCCAAGAAGAACGGCTTTGCTAATCCCGGTGGTCAGCAGGTCTGGTAAATCATTGACCAGGTTGCCCCAAAGCCGACTACTAAAGTTTTTCCCCATCCAAGGCTGACTGACAATCATGTCGACCTCGCCTTGATTGAAGTGAGCAAACTCGCTAGCTATGTCCACACCCGCTTGATTCAGTGTGTAAAGGTTTCGCATGTAAGTCTGCTCATAGTCATCACCTAGTGCTTGAGCAAAGCGCTTCTGCTCGCTGAGCGCCATGCCGGTCATGGTCTGCTGCATCTGAAACTGTAATTCTTGCAGTCGACTGACGCGGCTCGTGATGTACTCAAGGTCAAGCTCATCTTCATAGCCGCCTTGCTTTGCCTTGGCTTTGAACTCATCGAGGCCCATCTGCCAGTTGCTTTTGCGAGCGCCCTTCAATAGCTTTTGAGCAGTCGCCTTATCGATGTCGCCTTTAGTGTCAGCATAGCGCTGATACCAGCCGTCCAGGTCGATGTCAAGCTGACCACGGGCTTCGATAAGTCGCTGAGTTAAGTCATGCTCGTAACTTGCTGACCGGCGAATCGAATCGACTTTGAGCTGCAAAAACGGCGCTTCCAGTAATTGCGATTATTCATCGTCATCACCGGTTACGTCGTCTTTTTTCTTGTCATCGTCATCGTCTTCTTGCAGCGGATTGGGATTAGCGAAGGGGTCTGGCTGTTGAGCTTTCTCTTCGGCGTCATCGTCCTGCAACTCAAGCTCTTCCTGCCAGTTGTTGACCAGTGGATTGCCCTTGGCGGTGTTCTCACGGCTAGTGACGTCTGATAGCTTAGACACGATATCGGCCTGTTCAACATCATTTCTGATTGAAGCACGTGTCCACGTCTGATTGATTGAGCGCTTGTCTGCATCAGTGACTTTTAGGTCACGCATGATAATCCTCACCAGCTCAGCTAGTCCGTTCTCAAACCAGGTCTGCACTGTTGATACCTTGAGCTCTAGGTTGGAGTACATCATCTTAATTGCAACCCCAGTGTTGTTGCCGGCTTCGAGCTTGGTAGGATTAACGCCTTGTCCAAACACAAATATCTTCTCAAACGTTTGCTCAAGCAGTGAGTTGCGGGCTTCTACAGGTATATCAATGGTCAGCTTATCAACACCGGACTTATCACCAGGGCCAATACTGTTGAGCTTAATTGCTTTGGCGTTCTTGAGGTCATGTTTAAACTGGTCCAAGTTTGCCCCACCATAGTTGGTTAGGACCAGGATAACCTGCTGAACATCATCCACGTCATTGACAAAGCCGTTATATACCTTGTCATAAACATCAATGAGACCTTTGTACTTGTCTAGATCAGGTGTCTCAAACTTGTTGTTCTTGAATGGGATGAATGGCACCACGCCCATGTTGTGTTGGTACACTGAGCTGGTCCCGATATCATCGCCGCTTGATGCATCATAAATCGTAAAGCGATTATCAATTGCTTGCAGGTCTGAGTAGGTGTTGCGCTCTGACTTAAAGGCAGTCACATCCTTGTCAGTCCAATATTCATGCACCGAATACTGCTTGCCAGTGTCTGGGTCAAGCTGATTATAGGTGCGCCGTACGGCCAACAGAACGGGGTCAGCGTCATCTGAATAGATTGGTGTGACCTGGTCTGGCGGAATGACAGCGTACTTGAGTTCATTATCAGCGTCGTGCCAAACATGCAGCCACGCTACGCCAGCAAGTGAGGCGTCAACGACTAACTGATTAAGCGTTGAGCCTAAACGGTCTCCCAGCTTATCAGCAATCTTGTCGTTAAGCTTGTCATCCTCAACGTCAATGATGGGCGCTGACGACGCTACATAATCTGCCTTCTGGTCAATCAAGATTTGGTGGAAGTTGTTTGACACCCGGTTGTCTGCGCTGCGCAGTGGGTCATCCTTGCCTTCTTCGTTGGTCTTTGATTCACCGGCGTTGCGAGCAGTGATGTCATTCTCGTTAAAGTAATAGCTCTTTGATTTTGAATACTTGGCAGTTACTCTTGCCCGCCGTGCATCGGTGTTTTTGAGTAGCTGTTTCATCGCTTTTAAGTCCAAGGTACATATCCCCCCTTATTCATGCTGTCTTCCATGGCATAGCGTGTGGCATCAATCGAGTGGTCATCACCATCAGGATAGCCAGATTTAAAGTTGCCATTTTGGTCTCGTGCTAACTCATAGCCACTAAACTCACGAGCTGTGTTAGGTGCTCGCACTGGGTCAATGATGATTTGTCGCAGGTCTTGCAACCACTTGAATCCGTGGTCACGACTACCCGGCCCCTTGCGTGCGCCAAACACATTGGCACCCCAGTCTCGGAATTCCGCGATTGTTCGTGGGTCTGCTGAATCGGCAGTTATTGGCTCATTACGTTTATTGAGAGCCATGATTTGCTCAACTGCCTCTCGGTTGGATAGGCCAACCTGATAAATCTCATTGAATATAAAAATCCGCTGGCGAGCCACATCATAATAGATGTCCTCATAAGCCAACGGATCATGCGCGAACCCAAAGTCCAGCCCGTGTTTAATGTTGTCGAATGTTGCAATTTCCTCATCGCTGATTTCACGTAGATTGAGGTTTGTGAATACCTCAGCGCCTGTGCCGGTTACTTCACCCATATATTCGTGCTCATAGGCTTTTGGGTTATCTATCTTGAGTTGCTCCGCATCAGCGATAAACTCTTTACCCAGCCAGGCAGGATTGACACTCAGATAGTCTGATGAGTGTACCAGCGTGTCATCTCGTGTGTCTGCTGCTACCACCGCTTGGTTTACCCAGTTGTTCTGACTCTCCGGCGGGTTGTAGCTATAAAAGGTGATAATGCCGCTGCCGCCACGATTAAGCGACTGGTTGATTGACCGAATCTCTTTCATGCCGTTAAAGTCATCGGCTTCTTCATAGTGCTTATACTTCGTGAATCCAACTCGGAACTTTTGGGACTTAATCTTGTTTGGCTTATCAGCACCCTTGAATCTAATCTGCTGGCCCGTTGGCAGGTAAGTGAGTGACATAGGGCTCACAGAGTCGCGCCACAGATGAGACACGTCTAGCGCATCGATAGCCCACAGGTACTGGTCAAACACCGAGTCACGCAGTGTGTTGGCAACTTTCCGCAGAACCACTGCATTGGCTTGCGGGTCACGCATAGTGCCTAACACAATCTCAATTGAGATAAAGCTAGATTTGGTTGATCCACGACCGCCTTTTGAGCCAGTAGTTGGCATGCTTGCCATCAACAATATCATGGTGCAAGCCATAAAAACTTGGCGCGATCAGATTAATCAGCTCTGGCATTGCCATCACCCTTTGGCACGTTATCGACAATCACAACCGGGTCAACCTTAACGTTAGCGTCCACCTTATCAGTGAAAGTCCCCCAGCGCCGTGCCATCATCTCTAGTGCTTTGAGCCGCTGTTGACCACTCACTGGCACTTCAACAATCTTGCCATTATTGGCAACCACCTCTTCGAGCATTTCACCATTGGCAAACTTGCTAATTAGCTCAAGCGTTTCCTGCTGGCTGAGTATCTTGCTATCCGAGATAGCCTTCATGCGTTCGTCGATGTAGCTTTTAACATTAGGTTTTATTAGGTTCTCTGAACCAATAGTTGGAGCTGTTTTTTACTGTAGCCTGCGCTGATAGCGGCCTGAGTAGCATTTCCACTCTCAATAAACGCGTCTGCGAATTTTTGCTGTTTAACCGTTAGTTTCTTGGTAACCACTCAGGTCACCTCCTTATTTTATGCACAAAAATAGACGCCTAAGCGCCTATCTCTGGATTGGTATCAATGGTGTGGATATACCACAAGGACGGCGTGCCGGAATCGAACCGGCGCCTGGGTGTCATGTTGTTATCCCGGGATCACCCTGCGCTGCCACTATGCTAACGCCGGAATGACCACGGCCGGATTCGAACCGACATGCTTAACCATGGGATTTTACGTGGTCGTATAAACGGGCGAGTTGGCATTAGTCCCGTTACCCTTCCAACGAGGGCTTTCTCATAGCAATTGATCTGCAATTGCCACAAGCTGACACCATTTCTGATGTCTCCACTTATGTCGCCGGTCAGGATTTGCACCTGACATGATGTGCACGCTGGTCTCTCTAACACGGTTGAACCCAATCATCTACGTGTCCTAGCGTCTACCTATTCCGCCACAGCGACTAACCTTAGATCTAAAATGAGGTGTGTGGGTGGAAAATAAATGATGTGCCATTGCTGGCAATGCCAGCCAGCAGTTTGACCCGACTGACTGGTTACCAGATTAGCCGCTCTGGTCGCGGATCGCTATCGATTAAGAT
>NZ_BBBX01000006.1 GCF_001311785.1 Lacticaseibacillus saniviri JCM 17471 = DSM 24301
TTAACAACAGGACTTATCTTATCAGCTATGGCACTTATCGTCAACACAAAATTTGCATCTTGGCTCGCAAATTTTGTTTTCCGATGCTTCGAAGCCTTTTGATGGAAAAGCATGTTTATACATCACCAATACCGAACACAATAAACGTGTTACGAGATATTGTTCGTCGCACGCCGATCCCAACCAAGAAAAAAGGAGCACAACGTCATTGTTGTACTCCCTTTTTGCCTCGAGGTCATGTAATTGCTCAGCAACGTGATCAGGTAATGAGACCGCAATGGGTGAAAAGCCCGTGTGCACCTTACGATTGGTCCAATAATGTTTGCGTCGTGGTTGTTCGGACAGCTCGATATCCGTCTGCAACGCACGCAACGAACAAACTATTTTGTGTATATTCATCAATATCTAAAATGATGACTTCCAATACCTGATCGATCTGAAACAGGTCACTGAGATCCTTAACAAAACCGTGTTGGCATTCTGAAATATGAATTAAGCCCTGTGTCTTCTCGTCGAGCATCACGAAAACACCGTAAGCTTGAATTCCCGTCACCTTGCCGGTAACGATATCACCGATTCGATAATTCATGCCGCCACTTCATTTCATTAGACTACGGAACTAGTATACCGTAATTCATGACACACGCAAAGTGGCGACCATTCACAATTACTTTTCGATGGTCACTTCTTCTAACACAACATCTTCAACGGGACGATCTGCGCCGGCCGTCTTGACGTGACCAATCTTGTCGACAACATCCATGCCGGACATCACTTGACCAAAAACGGTGTGGCGCATATCAAGCCAAGGCGTGCCACCGTTCTTGTAAGCTTCAATGATTGCTTCTGGATAACCGGCATCTGGCATCTGCGCTAACATGTCCTGGCGAATGTGTTCATTCGTCACGATGAAGAATTGACTGCCGTTGGTGTTAGGACCAGCGTTAGCCATTGATAAGGCACCGCGAATATTGAACACTTCTGGGCTGAATTCATCCGCAAATGGTTCCCCCCAGATACTTTCACCACCAGCACCGGTCCCAGTTGGATCGCCGCCTTGAATCATGAAGTCATTGATGACCCGGTGGAAGATTTGGCCGTTGTAGTAACCTTGGTCTGCCAAACCAATGAAGTTTTCGACTGTCTTAGGTGCCTGTTCTGGGAACAAGGCAATCTTAATTGTGCCTAAGCTGGTTGTCATCTTAGCGACTGGGCCGTTAAAATGTTCGAGATCTAATTGAGGTAATGTCATGGTTGAATGCTCCTTTGTTTTTCATCATCATACGCAATCCCACCACAAATTTCTAGTCATCGTGGTTGTTTTTTGAACTCTATGGTAGAGTTATGCTGTTACTTTGAAGAAATGAGGCTCTATAATGACAACGCATCAATATGAAATTACCGTGATCGGCGGCGGCCCCGTTGGCATGTTTGCAACTTTCTATGCCGGTCTGCGCAGTGCAGATGTGCTATTAGTAGAAAGCTTAGCTAACTTGGGCGGCCAACCTTACAATCTCTATCCCGCTAAAAAGCTTTATGACATCGCTGGTTTCGTGGAGTCAAACGGCCAGGCGCTTACTGAACAACTGCAACAACAGCTCGAACACTTCAATCCTGAAATTCGACTAGCCACCATGGTCACTGCGATCAATCAACTCGATGATGGTAGTTATGAACTTGAAACCACGACCGGCACCATCTTAACAAAGACAGTCATTATCGCGACTGGTGGTGGCGCCTTTAATCCACGCAAACTTGCCATCGACTATCCACCTTCATTAGAAGAAACCCACATTCACTATTTTGTGCGCGACCTCGAACAGTTCCGCGATACACGAGTGGCCATCGCTGGTGGTGGTGACTCCGCAATCGACTGGGCATTAGCACTGGCGCCCATCGCCAGTGAGGTTCACTTGATTCACCGCCGCAATGAATTCCGCGGTTTAGAATCCAGCGTTGATGCTTTGAAAAATAGTCGCGTCATTCTGCACACGCCCTATCTCATCAGTGACTTGCGCGATACCGACCCGCTCACCTTAGAGCTCAAAGAGGTTCGTGGTGACAACATCGAAACACTGACCGTTGATCATCTGCTCGTCAACTATGGGTTCATGAGCGACAACAAACAGTTGCGTAACTGGGACCTCACCTTGGATCGCACCGCCATTGCCGTTAACTCACAGATGATGACCAATCGTCCCGGTATCTTCGCCATTGGGGATGCCGCGGCCTATCCCGGCAAGCTGGCGTTAATTGCCAGCGGGTTCGGTGAAGCTCCTATTGCTGTGAGTCAGGCACTGGGCTTAATTCACCCCGACATGCGCCAGGCACTGCACAGTTCTCAGTTGTATCATTAATCGCGTGCCAATACCGACACGTTAAAGGAGGATTTTATCATGTCTAATGAAGCAAAATTATACGAACACACCATCGACTTACTCACCGAACGCGGTGTCACCCTACCCGATATCGGTGAACTGGTGATCTTCTTACAGGGCAAATTCATCCCAACACTGAATCTGGAGGAAGCAACCCACAACGTCGAAATCGTGCTCAGAAAACGCGAAGTTCAAAATGCCGTAATGACTGGCATCGCACTGGACAAGGCTGCTGAGAAAAAGGCGCTCGATGATCCGTTGCAAGCCATCATTGAAGAAGATGAAGGCCTCTACGGCGTCGATGAAATTCTGGCTTTTGCGATTGTGAACGTCTACGGTTCAATCGGCTTCACCAACTATGGTTACATTGACCGGGTCAAGCCTGGGATTTTAGCCAAGTTGAACGCCCATGAACCCGGCCACATTCACACCTTCTTAGATGATCTGGTGGGTGCCATCGCTGCGGCGGCTGCTAGCCGGTTGGCACACTCACACCCAGAACTGGAAGATGACATCTACTGAAAAATAGTTAATTTTGGTAATAAGCCTGCTTTTGGTGATATTGCCCCGTATAATCGACTTATTACAATCACTAAGGAGTCCTTTCATGACTGAACTGATTAACTTTATCCTGCATATCGACCAGCACCTGGTCACGATCGTCAATAATTTTGGCGGATGGACCTACCTGATCCTCTTCTTAATGGTGTTTATTGAAACCGGGGTTGTCATCTTCCCCTTCTTACCAGGTGACTCACTATTATTCGCCGCCAGTGCCTTAGCTGCGAATACCGTCTACAACCTCAACATCTGGGTGTTATTCGCTATCTTCCTTGTGGCCGCCGTGCTCGGTGATACGGTCAACTACGAAATCGGGAAGCATCTAGGCCTTGCAGCAAGTAACAGCAGTCGCTTCGGGCGCTTGATTAATCGCGATAAACTCGCTCAAGCGGAAGCGTTCTTCAACAAACACGGTGGTAAGACAATTGCCATCGCGCGCTTCATGCCGCTGATTCGGACCTTTGCCCCCTTTGTTTCCGGTGGGAGCAACATGGATTACAAGAAGTTTATCCATTACAACTTCTTGGGCGGATTTCTCTGGGTAACGATGTGCTGTGTGGCTGGTTTCTTCTTCGGTAACCAGCCTTTCGTCAAAAGTCACTTCTCCGTTGTGGTCTTGGGCATCATTGCCATCTCATTGATTCCTGTCCTGATTACCGCCTTCCGCAAAAAGAAGCCGGACGCGACAGCAGAATAAGCAACAAAAAATAGGATGGCCAACCCATACAAGTTGGCCATCCTATTTTTTGTTACGTTTAATCACGCAAACGTGTTGGGTTGCGTAATCTGTTGATACTTGTGTGACTAATCCATCACACGCCGGATACGACCGGTTCCATGTGTTTCATCGGTAATTGTCACGTCGAAATCGAACTTACTGAAGATATGCGTCAGTTTTGCAAAGTTATCCTTATCAAACGAACTCAGGTTACCCTTGACGACATGGATTTCAATCTTGTTAGCCAGATTCATAAATGACTTGAGTGCTAATTGTGCCAGACCAAGATTCTGGAAGTCATAAAACGCTAAGCGACTCTCTGACCCCAGTGTTTCTAACACCGTGATGTGAATCTCATTGGTCCATTTGTTGGTTTCAAAGAGCAGTTGTGATTGATAGTCTGCCTTAGAATGACCGTACTTATCGACATTAGCGAATGGCGTGTAGACAAAATCGAATTGGTTTTCTGTTGTTGTTGATCGAACTTAAAATCCGTGTAGACGATATATTGGGTTGCTTTGTCGCATCATCCGCCATCGGCTGGTTCATGCTGGAAAGAATCGTATATGCCGAATCCTTTTCAATTGCCGCCAAACGCCGTGCATAAATTTCTTTATATTCTGTCTCTGAAGTCATTTTGAAACCCTCCAACATTATTGTAGTTTCATTATACCATTATTAGGACGGGAATCATCATTTTTACGCTATTTCGTGAAATGAAACCTCTCCGCTTTTATTTGGAAGCGCTGTAACCAATTAATTTTCATTTCGTAAATCCTTTTGGTAATAGCCCAATGCTTGGGGTTGACCCGCTTGCAATCCGGCTGGCAAGCTCACTGTGGTCTGATAGTGAAAACCCAAACGCTCAAGTAAGTGAATGGAACGCGTGTTGTCCAAGAATACTCCGGCCCACACACTAGTGATGCCACTGGCTTTGAGCTCATCAAAACCTGCTCGAGCTGTGCGGTCATGATGCCTTGGCCCCAGTATGGCCGGGCCAGTAAAACCCAACTTCACGGGACGTCGCGGTGGGATCCACCTCACGTTGATAGATGCCCAGCTGCCCAATGACCTGATCATCTCGCACAAGCGCAAATTCCTGCGGGTCTTGATACAGGCGATACATCAGCTGCTTGGGATCTTCCTGTCGTGAATGACTGAGCCCCGCCGGACCCGCCACCTCGGGATCTTGAATGAGCGCCCAATAAGCGTCTGCATCCGTCAATTCAAATCGTCGTCGTGTCACCTTCATTAATCTTGCCTCTTTTCAATCATGGAGAAATGCATAATGAAAGTATACTTGATTTTGATAATCTTGGGCAGTCTCTTTTTGCCGACACCCGTCGCCGCCGATACACTGCCGATTACCGCCGTGATTACGAGTACCCCACCAACACTCAGTGCCGTACCGCAATTGACGTTTCCGAATCAATCAGTCAAAGCCATTATCAATACACGCACAACCCTCACCCAGGCGACACCCACGCAACTTGAGGTCGACGATTTCTCCACACTCACAACGCATTGGCAGCTCGCCGTCACCATGGGCACGCCCCGCCAGGTTGAAACTCAGCGACCATTACCTGGCACTCGATTGCATCTGGTCGCGACCAGACTCGCGCAACCTATTGGACATACGCCTTTAGATCAGCGAATCGACTCCACACCCGATTTTGTTGCGACCACACTTGCCACTGAACAATCCCAAATCATTTGGCGGGCGACAACCGCTAGTCCCGGTAAAGGCAAGAATCAGCTTATTTTTCAGGAAGCACAATTACTGCTGCCGCGATATGCCCATGTTCAGGCTGGCGCATATCAGGCCACATTGACCTGGAGCTTAGCAATTTTTGCCGACAGATTGAGACTAAACTACTGACGATTCCCTCAAAATAGCATATAGTTAAGGTACGTCATGAAAGGGGTTCATTCAGTATGCAATTAACAGATCAATTTAAAGAAAACTATGAATATAATGGCGGTCAAGACATTCAAGCCTTCCTGCTGGCCAGCAAGAAAGCTTACCAATGTCTCAATGACTTAGTGACCCGAATGAGTGCGATGCCTGATAAAGTTAAGGCCGAAAGCGTCAATACTTTACTCGTGCAACAACTCGATCAAACCACTTTTGCCGAATCAGAAGTGCGCCAATGGGAAAAAATCTGCGTGAATTCAACACTGCGCTCAATCCAGATCGTCCCGCTGTCGGCATTCAAGATCAATGGAGCGAACTGAACACTTTCATCGAAGCGAACCAGGCACAACTCAGTATTTTATCCGATGTCGACTTTTTGACCACGGAGAGTCAGTTCGTCGTGACCGATACCAACATCTTGGCCTTCCCTGCTGCCGCCTTGTTCCGGATGGTACAAGCTGAAACGGGTGAAGCGGACACCATTGATTTGGCCGGGATGGCGCAGAACGATCCTGCAGGCGTCGCGGAGATTGCGGCACAACACAAGGTCCCTGAGCTGGTCAATTTCACCCGCTAGACCTTGACTTTTACCGTAATTCCAGTATGATTAGTGAGTTATCAATTTTAAAGTGAGGTGAAGTCGTATGCGTGATCATATTATTCTCGCAAACGCTGAAACCGGTGAACGGATCTACCTGACTTCTAAGAACAAGCGGAACACACCAGATCGTCTTTCTTTGAAGAAGTATTCTCCAAAGTTGCGTAAGCGTGTGGTCTTCACAGAAGTTAAGTAATTCTCGGCTTCAGTAAAGCAAAAGAGGTTGTTGCAAAACATAGTTTTGCGACAACCTCTTTTTTGTGCGCCATCATCTTAATCGGCGGCCAATAACGTCTCAAAAATAGCCGGCATGGGTAATTCAACTTGGTGGGTCGCTTGTGTGAATGGATCAAAAACGTGAGCTGATAGGCAAGGAGTGCCTGATGTTGCAAGGCGGGGATGGTTTCGCCATATAGCGGATCACCGACGAGTGGATGTCCCGCATGCGCCATATGCACCCGAATCTGATGTGTCCGCCCGGTGACCAAATTCAGTTCGACCAAACTGTAGTGGGCAGATTCCTGCAACACGCGGTACTGAGTCAATGCCTGTTGCCCATCCGCGCGCACCATGCGATGAATCCCATCTTCGGCCATACCCAGCGGCTGATCAAACGTCCCGCTCTGTTGTGGCAAGTGCCCCACAGCAAGGGCGAGGTAACGTTTCGTCACCTGCTTGTTGACGCCCAGTTGATCCAGCCACCCCTGTGCCAGCACGTGCTTAGCGACCAACACCAGTCCTGTAGTATCGCGATCTAATCGCGTCATGATTGCTGGTTGCGGTGCGATTTTGCCTTGAGTGATCAGATAACCCGCCACGCGATTGAGCACACTATCATCGGGACGACTCGGGCCAGGCACACTGGTGAGGCCAGCCGGTTTATCAATGACCAGCCAATTCTTGTCCTCGTAAACAACCTTCAGCTCACCCTGATTCGGTGTGATGCCACCCTGTTCCGGCAGCGTCATCACGAGTTGATCCCCCGGTTTCAGCGTTTTGATTTTGACTCACACGCTGGTTCACCCTAATTTTTGTTTTGGTCAAACATCTTCTTCAATAAGCGATGGCTAACCCCATGATAGGATAAAAACTTTTTAACAGTTGTTTTTTCATCGATTTGATACTCAAAAGTGTCCATTAACGTGGTTTCCTCACTATTATTTTTATAAATATAATCATTTTAAACATTGCGAATAAATTGGTATTCCCACATACTGATGGTATCACAATGAAAGGACTTTGAAATCAATGCGGCGATTAATCTCAATTGTGTTTCTCATCAGTTTTATTTTGCACTGTCGCCCAAGCAAACTGTTAATGCGGCGCCACCCACACCGCCCTTTGGCTCCCCTTCGCCAAGTTATAACTGGATCAATGGTGGGTTCAAAAGTCAGCCGCGAGCACACTACAATGCTGTCATCAATCAGGACCTGCCACTCAGAGTCGTGGCGGCTCCCGATATCACCTTTGCGGCAGCCATTATCGGTAAAACCGCCACTTTTGAATGGCGCCAATCACTCAATAAGGTACCGTGGCTCAAGGTGAGCAATAATGTTTATCAATCACCCGTGGGTACTGCACCGGAAACCGATGATTTCATCTTTCATCCGACCGTTGTGGGTACTTATTACCTGCAAGTCCAGGTCAAATGGTCCCGCACGTTGTTTGCAGATGTGCGCTATCAAACCCGCTTGATTACCATCGATGTCTTACCGGAATCTGTCGCCACGACAGGACTCAGTGTTGATGTCGATCATCCCATTTTGTTTCCAGGATTCTCAACCACGGCGCACGCAACCCTCACACCTGAAGATGCCACTGATCGCATTACCTGGCAGGTATCACCAGCAGACGTTGTGACTATCGATCCCGATACCGGCAATATCAGCAGTACCGCCAACCGCTACGGGAAAGTGACGATCACGGCCACCAGTGGCCAGCACAAGGCCTCCACCACGCTTATTGTGGGCGGTGTGCGCGACCAAGCGGTTCAAGCGGGGCAGCCGGTCACCTTCAGCGCTGAAGGGATTCGCCCGATTCCCAATACCAAGCTAACGTATCAATGGTATCGACTCAACGACAGTGGTGGTCGTCAGCTGATTCGTGGGGCAACGCAATCGACTTACACGTTTACCACCAGTAGTAATCCCGCGCTTGCAAGCAATCCCGATCACCTGCGCCGGTTCCAAGTCGGCCTCACCACAACCTACAATGGCCAAAGTGATGTGATCTATAGCAATCCGGCCACGTTGACGCTTCAGGCAGAAGAAGAAGCGACGTTCAAGTTGAGTCAGGTGCCCGATTTTGTCCCAGCCCAGGACTTGCGCGTGGCGGATTTCTTTCGTGGCGATCAGGTCATCCCAATCAATGCGCAACCTATTATCTTACAGGATACCACGACCGGCAACAATCAGGTGGTGCTGACGGCGCGACTGTCACCTTTCATCAATCAGACCAATCGCCACTGGTCCAATCGCCCGACGATGATTTTCACAGTCGCCAATCGTGTGGTTACCCTGCCTGCTAACAATCAATCAACCCGCATCGCTGACATTCCACAGGGTCAGGGACTCTCTCAAACGACTGGTCAGCTCTATCACGCCAGTCTGAACATCCCACAACTCAAGAAGGTCAATGCCGGTACGTATCAAGCCACACTGTTGTGGGAGGCCAATTTGGTTCCCACAAACTAAATAGACACTAAGCAAAAAAGACGACGATGACATCGCCCATATTGGGGTGTCATTGTCGTCTTCTTTTCACGTAAAATGTCAGTTCAGTTTTGCGAGAACATCCTTTGGCACATCACTTTCACTCACCGCATTTGGTCCTTGATTGACTCGCTTGTTAGAAACCTCGCCAGTCACGTAACTGCCTGGTTTAAGCGGCGTTGGGTTAACGCCAAGCAAGTAGAACGTATTGCTGATTGTTTTGCCACTCGTGGTCACCCAATCAAAATGATATTCGTATTGATACAACTGCCTGTCGTGCCCGTCAGTCGCCAGTTTGCCGTCATCATCTTTGGCCTTTGTCTTTTCAGGCACCTGTTGTTGCACAACCGCATAGGCCTTGGTCGATTGGTAAGTATCCGCCCAATATCGGTAACCAAAATAGCCACCAACGGCCACCAGAATCAGTACAATCACACCGATAATTCGTTTCATCATTCAACGCCTCCATCTCTGTCTACTGTATGCTTGTTATTATTGATGGGATTGGGCCAAAAGAAAACCCCTCTTACTCTTTTCTTAAGCACACTTACAATACTGAAAGGTTGCAACGACCGCGTGAAGTCGCTAGAGTGAACGTATAGACTGCATCACGAAAGGATGATTATGATGACCCCAGATATTATTTTTGACCAGAAGCATCAACTCACTGCCGATATCTATCAACCCGATACCCCAAACGGCGCTGCGATTGTTTTTGCGCACGGTGGTGGCTGGTTGCGCGGTGACAAGGCCAATGAACACGATATCGGTGATTACTTCGCCGCAGCGGGTTATCTTGTGGCGATTCCAAACTACCGCCTGGCACCGGCATCGATTGCGCCAGCCGCACAAGTCGATTTTGATGCCTTCATTGATTGGTTCAAGGCGTCGGATTTTGAATTCGATCGCAACCGCATTGGCTTGCTCGGCGCGAGTGTTGGTGGCACCATGACACTCACAACCAGTTTAAAAACCGGCTACCCCACTGTTTCTTGGTCCGGTATCCTGGATTTTGAATTGTGGTTTGCACAGCACACCAAGACTGTCGCCGCACTCGATGCCAAACAGAGCTGGGATTGACCGATCCACACGCCATCCACGAGAGCTTCTACAAGTATTTCATCACAAATTACGTGAAACGCCCAACCCCAGAAAACCTCGCTGCGATCAATCCGGTCGACCTGTTAAGTTCAAAAATCGGACCAACATTGCTGTTTAATTCAGCGGATGAACTGACACCATTGAGTGGCGCGCTCGCCTTCATCAAAAAAGCGGCCACGCTCAATCGCGAAGTCGCTTTACAAATTGTGCCAGGGACCGGTCACGCCCGTGATTACACGGACTATGCCCTGGTACCAACATTGAATTTCTTCAATCGTCAATTGCGCTAAGCTGATCAAAGAAAATAGCGAGCGCTAAGATATCAGCTGTTCCGCCCGGACTGAGGTGAGCTTGGATAAAGGCATCATCCCAATCCGCTAAACGCCGCTTCAATGATTCAAGTGATAACTGTTCATCCTCAAGCTTTTGCGCCTCAGCTTGTACTCGTTGCCACGCTTCTAATCCACCACGATGAATCAGATTCATATCAGACACGGTTGCCATGAGATGCACCATCAAACGCAAATAACGTTCCTCAGGCGTTACCGCTTGCCACCTGGCAAGAAACGGTAGCGCCTCTTTTTGTAAAATCGGATATCCTTCCTCTGCTTCTCCTCGAATCCCGGTCAGTCCATGCTCAAGATACAATTTCTCGCCATAACTCAATACTGATTTCTGCTCTAGATGTTTAAAATCACGTGCGACCATGCCTGCCGTCATGGTGCTCACCGTTTCAAAAACGCGGTGATAATTGAGTCCCAACCCATCATGCTTTTGGCACCAGCCGATAGCACCCAAAATAAAGGCAAACGAAAAATTGGCTCCCTTGTGCGTATTAATTTGGTTTGTCGCCGTCAGCATGGCCTGCTCCGCCACAACACCGCGCTTGCGTAGTGCATCAAACAACACTGGCAAGGTCACACTGGTAGCTCCTAGCGTGACGTAATCATCAAAATAAGGTGCCAGTGCTTCAATGCTCTTGATGAACAACGCATAGTCCATATCACGATGAGCGCCATTAGAAACGGGATCCACTAAGCCCGGTTTGGGCGCGAGGGTCACCTCCGTCGTCAGAGCTGTCGTGGCAAGTTTTGCAAGTTTGTGTGCGTTAATTGATGTCATGTTTCCTCATTTCTTGAATAATAAAATTGAGTGAGCGATCCAGATGCTCGCGGGTCAATGTATTGATTTGATCAACATCTTGCTGTTGCATGGCACGAAAATCTGCCAGTGTTCCGCTAACGCCTTGTCGCGTCGTTCCTTTGCATGCACACTGATATCACGAAAATAAAAGATATTCCCGCAATTTTTTGACGATGCTCTTCAAGCGGAACATTTGGCTATCATCATAGATCATGTCATTGAAGCGCGTAAAATTAGCCAAGACCTCATCAATACGGTTCTGTTGATTCAATTGATCCGTTTGTTCCAGCAGTGCTTTAAGGTCGTCGAACTGTTCTACAGTCATGATTTTCATTGCCTGACGAGTGGCCAAGGCATCAAGTTCTCGCCGTATCGCAAAGATTTCATAAGCATCCTGAATCCGAATCCCTTTGACCACAACGCCAATACCGGGTTTGCGTGCGACCAAATCCTCCTCGATGAGCCGCTCAAGTGCATAGCGAACCGGTGTCCGACTAATGTTCATTGTATCTGCAAATAATTTTTCGTTGATCCGCTCCCCAGATGGAATTTCCCCCAAGATAATCGTCTTGCGAAAAGCCGCATAAACCAAATCTTTTAGTGGCTGATTTTGCGTCAAATCAAGGTTTCTAGCTACAGCAGCACTGATTGCATCCACAATGTCATCCCCGTTTCCGTTCGCCTATGTCTTAACCGACGCTAGACAATTCTATAACTAATTTTAGCATAACAGCCGCTATGTCTCTTCTCAGTTGACTGTGCCACGAAAACCAGCGTTCTGCCAAATAGCAGAGCGCTGATTTTGTTGTATCTGAGTTGCAACTAGAAACTAACGCTAATTGTTTGCATTGGCACATCATAGAAACGATCATCACGTCGGCCCAAGAAGTCACGGCCTGGTTCTGGAAAGAGCCCATAGATAAGCACATCATCAATATTATGTGCATATGGGGCACTGTTGCGTTCAAATTCTGGTAATTGCGGTGCCAATAAATCAGCTGGGCGCACAGTAATCGGTATTTCATCGCCAATTAACTGATGCAGAATATCCGGTTTGATTGCCACAGGCGGCCGGCCATACAAGCCACGGGCATAATCCTTAATTTCATTAGGAACCAATTGATAGCGTTCACCACTGATGACATTCATCAACGCTTGCGTACCGACCATCTGTGACAATGGCGTTACGAGTGGTGGGAATCCTAGGTCAGCCCGCACACGTGGCACCTCTTCAAGCACTTCTTGATAGCGTGACTCAAGCCCTTGATCCTTGAGCTGAGCTAATAAGTTAGACAGCATCCCACCAGGCACTTGATACAAGAGCGACTTTGGTTGAACGTCTTTCACCTTAGGGTTCAAGCCACCGGTATCACGGAATCGATCACGAATTGGGCTGAAATAATCAGCTAACTCACTAGCAACGTTTTGATCGACTGTGGTGGTGTACCCCAAATCATCCAACGCAACCAACATGGATTCGGTCGCAGGCTGACTGGTACCACCTGCAAAAGGAGAAATCGCGGTATCAATAATGTCAGCGCCCGCTTCGACCGCCTTGAGGTACGTCATTTCGGCCATCCCCGCAGTGGCATGGGTATGCACTTCAAGGGGAATTGTTGTCTCGGCCTTAATACGACTCACCAATTCATATGCACGGTTGGGTGTCAAAATGCCCGCCATATCTTTGATACACAAGGAATCCGCACCCATCGCGGCCATTTCTTTAGCTAAATCGACATAATAGTCCACGGTGTGGAAATCACTGATCGTGTACGCAATGGCCATCTGTGCATGCCCACCGTATTTCTTTGTCGCTTTAACGGCCGTTTCCAGGTTACGCACATCATTCAATGCATCAAAAATACGGATGATATCGATACCGTTCTCAATTGAACGTTGCACAAACGTCTCAACAACATCATCGGCATAATTCTTATAGCCAAGAATGTTTTGGCCCCGCAATAGCATCTGTAACTTGGTATTGGGGGTGAGGGCACGAATCTGACGCAATCGTTCCCAGGGATCTTCATTCAGATATCGAATGCAGGCATCAAATGTAGCGCCGCCCCAAACTTCAAGCGCATGATACCCTGCTTGATCCATCTTTGGCAGAATTGGCAACATGTCTGCGATTGGCATTCGGGTTGCAATCAGACTCTGCTGACCATCTCGCAAAACAGTTTCCATCACTTTGACAGTTTGACTCATGACAATTCACCCTTTTCTATAATTGAAGCAACCACGTCTTGAACGGTCGCCAATCCGTGCCGTCGAGAACGGCTGCAGCTCTTGGCATCGCCACCACAGACCAAGCATGGCCGGGGTGGTAACTCAAATGTCGTCCGACTGATTGACTGGACACCATCAGCTGCAGGCACAATGACATCGAGATCCAATAGCTGATAAAAACCAGATTTTTGTTCTAAAAGCATCATCTCTTGCTTGAGTTGCTTTGCTTCCACCGTCACAAGAAATGCTGCTTCCGGCCCCGTAGATAAGCGCCACATTTCTTGATGAATCAGCTTTGAGTCCCATTGTTGCTGCAACTGTTGTATAACCTGCTGAAATAAAGCTTCAATCCGCGCATTCGTTTTGATAGGTCCAGGGATACGTAACGTGAGCCACACCAATGTGGCACCAGGCGCATCCGCCAACCAAGCTATTTGTCGCTGGCGACGTTGCTCTTTGGCCATCAGCATCTGCGGTAGTGCGATTGCTTGTCCTGTCAATTCAGACATTGCGAACCACATCGATTAGCGTGCCATCCCGATATTCAATCAGTGCGACCACGCGATCACCATATTCAATTGGCTTTGGCGTACCGGTGACGGCATAAGCTTTTTGCTTTAATTCTTCAATCGTAAATTGTGGCACATCGAGTTTGGCAAACATATCGATCAAATCTTGCCGGGCTGGATTAATTGCAACACCCAACTCAGTCACAACAACATCAACACTGGCTCCCGGGGTCACCACTGTATTCACTTGATCCACAATTGTTGGAATGCGACCGCGAATCAAAGGCGCAATCACCATACTCATTTTGCAAGCTGCACTGGTATCAGAGTGACCGCCAGAAGCACCGCGCAATACCCCGTCAGACCCTGTCATGACGTTAACATTAAAGTCAGTGTCTACTTCAAGTGCAGACAGAATCGCAATGTCCAGTTGGTTGATCATCGCACCCTTGCTCAGTGGTGACGCATACATATTCGCATCAATCTCATAATGGTCCGCATTCTCGCCCAGTGATACTGCGGATGGATGATCAAAATCCTGGACATCAATTAATTTATCGACCAAACCTTCTTGCATCAATTCCACCATCGCATTGGTAATACCGCCCAGAGCAAAACTGGCTTTGATATCCTGATCAATCATTGCTTGGCGCAAGAATCGACTCACCGCAAGTGATGCACCACCGGTCCCAGTCTGGAAAGAAAATCCATTTTTGAAGTAACTGGAGTGCGTAATCACTTTAGCTGCATACTCCGCAATCAATAATTCCTTAGGATTCTTAGTAAATCGGGTGGCTCCCTTAGCGATACCTTCAGGATCCCCAATCGCATCTACAACCACCACATAGTCTACATCGGTTTGTGGAATGCTGATTGGTGTATTGGGATATGGCATCAGACTGTCTGTAATGGCAACCACTTGATCAGCATATTTGGCATCGATCATGGCATAACCTAATGAACCACACGTTGCTTTACCTTTAGTGCCATTGATATTGCCGTATTCATCGGAACTAGGCGCGCCCAAGAAGGCCACATCGATGTGGATGTCACCACGAACAATAGCGCGCGCCCGGCCGCCATGCGAACGAATCACAACGGGATTCTTCATAATACCTGATGAGATGGCCGCGCCGACCTTATCACGCAATCCACTTGAAGTAATATCGGTGACAACACCATTCTTGATATGGTCAATTAGCGGTTCGTGAACATTTGCAATTGAACTCGGTGCGATTGAGATATTCTTGATCCCCATTTTGGCAATTTCGTCCAAAACCATATTCATGACATAGTCGCCTTCGCGGAAATGATGATGGAAAGAAATCGTCATGCCATCTTTCAATCCCGTCCTGACGATTGCATCGTGAATGGAATCGAGCAGTTTGGAATCACCTGGTTTGACAGGATGAATCTTTTTGGTGCGAGAGCATAGTCGTTAATATTGGCAAACTCACCATTGTAGACACCGTATTCGGCCGCAAATTCATCTGGAATATCGCGTTCAATCAGATTTTTCATGCTTCTACCTCCATATTTGATGCTTTCGCTAAAGCGAGTACACGATATGCCCGTTCAACGATTGGTTTGTCGACCATCTTACCGTTAATGGCAATAACACCCGATCCCTTAGCTTCAGCTTCCTCAATGGCCGCCACAACTTCCTTGGCGTTTTGAACCTCGGCCTGGGTCGGTGCATAGATTGAATTGATGACTGGAATTTGACGTGGATTAATCACTGACTTTCCATCGAATCCCAATTGCTTGATGAGTTCCGTTTCCCGGCGCAAGCCTTCTTCATTCGCCACATCAGAATACACTGTGTCAATTGCAGCAATCCCGGCTGCTCGAGCAGCATGCAAAATGAAATTACGGGCAAACATCAATTCCTGACCATCCGGATAACGCCGCGTCTTTTGACTTGTGACATAATCTTCTGCGCCCAATGCGATTCCGATCATCCGTGGTGACGCTTTAGCAATTTCGCGCGCATTCAACACGCCTTCAGCTGATTCAATTGCAGCCATCATATGTGTGGTTCCGCGGGAATATTGTATTTGGCCTCAACTGCAGTGATCACTTTGTCGACATCAACGATATCTTGGGCAGTTTCTGTCTTGGGTAAGCGGACAACATTGATGCCACCTAACACCATAGCCTCGACATCCTGATCCCCACCAGCATCCAACGCGTTAATCCGGACAACCGTTTCGATGCCGCTATAATCAAACGTCTTAAGCGCTGAATACACCAAGAAGCGGGCAGCGTCTTTTTCTTTCAACGAAACCGCATCTTCCAGATCAAACATGATGGCATCTGCACCATACAGAACCGCATCGCGTAACATGGCTGGATTAGCCCCGGGAACAAACATCATTGTTCTTCTTAATTTATCCATGCGTTGATATCCTCCCAGTTGTAATCTGTTTTGCCACTTGCACGATAAGCCGCAACGACTGTCCGAGCCTTGATTGTACAGTCGAGTGCGCCTTTATCGACAGCTGTTACTTGCACTTGTTTGATTGCTAGAGCGTCCAACGTTTGTTGAATCATCGCTCGAATTTGATCCCCGAATTGCTTTTCCACACTACTATCGAGTGAAATCGTCGTTGCACTGTCACTGGGTGTCAATGTAATCATAATGTCACTTGATTCCATCGTCCCCGCTGTTGCTGCTGTTTTGAGTTCCATGAGTTACCTTCCTTTCAAATAATCCAGAGTCGTTGTTGGCACCAGTTGCTGGAGTAGTTGCCAATCTTCGGCCTGATAGGCGGCACGCACGGCCGTCGCACTAATCGGTACAGCATTAATTGCTTTTCTCGGTACAATTGTGACATTCACATCTGGCGCAAGCGTCGCAACTAATGCTTGATTATAGATTGCAGTGACAGGAGATAATGGTTCATCTCCCACAAATCTCTGCTTGATATTCAGTTGGGGTGCAATAGCTGTTTTGAATAGCGTTGCATCTAGCTGCGCCTGAACACTAGCAATGGCTAAGTCTGCTTGATCCTTCAAAAATAACTCGGGAATGTCGCTGAAGAGACCATGTACTGTTCAGTAGGAATCACAACAACATTGTGTAAATGTGCCACACCCGCTTGCACCATCGCGATTCGTTCTTCAGTGTTAAAGAAGGAACGGTCTTCCGTGACCACAAATACATAAACCGCACCGCTCTTCGTAGCCGTTTGTTCCACCAAGTACTGATGGCCAAGTGTAAATGGGTTAGCGTTCATGACGATGGCACTGGCCGGTGTGGCATCAATCCGCTCACGGCGCAGTTGCTGTTGATACTGGGCCAAATTAGGTAATCCGCGTTCCATCAAGCTAACACTGTCCGTGTGACTCACAATTTGAAACCCAAACGCTTGAAAATATTGCATCTGACTCGGTTTGGTGTAAACAAAACTGTGTGCTTCATTTTGATCATCGAGATAACTCAAGAGATTTGTCATCATTTGGCCCAAATAATCCTGGCTGCGATAGTCAGGATTCACCGCTACCGTCTTGATGATATTCTGAAAGACGGCAGCAGTCGCAATTAGTTTGCCGTCTTCAAAAATACCCACTGCATAATCCACTTGTGTATCATCCACTAAGCCAACGCGCTCAAGCAATTCAGCCCGTTGTTGTCTCACCGTCGGATTTATCGACAGCCACAGGCGTTCAACTGCCATCGTAATCACCTACTTTGCTGGTAAAAATTTCAAGAGTAATTTGGCGACAACATAGATAATGAAGAGAACTAAGAAGACGCCACCCATCCCAAAGCCCATTAGTTCAAAGGCTATTTCTAAATCGTTTAACATTGGCAGTTACCTTCCTAACTAAAGAATGAGAGCAAGAGACCACCGGCAATGACTGAAGCAATTTGCCCCGACACATTGGCGCCGACTGCATACATCAAAACAAAGTTCTGAGGATCTTCTTCAGAAGCCATCTTCTGAATCACCCGACTAGACATTGGGAACGCGGAAATACCCGCAGCTCCGATCATTGGATTGATTTTTCCTTGCGGAATAGATTCAGCAACTTGGCAAACAAGACGCCCCCAACAGAATCCATGATGAAGGCAACTAATCCAAAAGCAATGATCATCAAAGTTTGAATGTTCAAGAACAGAGACGCTTGCATTTTCACGGCAATTGTTAACCCCAGCAGGATACTGATGATATTGACTAATTCATTTTGCGCCGTTTGGGAAAGACGGTCCAACACCCCACATTCTCGCAGTAGATTACCAAACATCAAGAAACCGACCAGTGGTAAAGAGATAGGCGCGATGAAACCTGCTAAAACGGTAATAATAATTGGAAATAAAATTTTGGTCGTCTTTGAAACAGCCTCAGCCTTATAGGTCATCCGAATTTGACGTTCCTTCTTGGTAGTCACCGCTTTGATCGCCATTGGTTGAATAATCGGTACCAATGCCATATACGAGTACGCGGCCACTGTGATTGCACCCAATAGTTTTGGCGCCAATTGATTTGAGACGAAGATCGAGGTTGGCCCATCAGCAGCACCGATAATCCCAATTGAAGCCGCTTCTTTGATATCAAACCCAAAGAGCACAGCCACGATAACGGTGAAGAAAATCCCGAATTGTGCGGCTGCCCCAAACAGCAACATAAATGGGTTCTGTAGTAACGGGCCAAAATCGATCATGGCGCCGATACCAATGAAGATCAATAAAGGGAATAGCTCAGTGTTGATCCCGGCTTTGAACAAAATGTCCAAAACGCCTTCTGTCTTAACGCCACCCACGACTTGCGTCAACACCCCTGTACCCGGAAAATTCACTAGAATTGTACCCAGACCCATGGGAATTAATAGTGTTGGTTCATATTCTTTCTTAATGCCTAAGTAAATCAGCAGACAGCCAATCAACATCATCACAATTTGGCCGCCCGTGATGGTTGTAATCCCGTTCAGTAAACTTGCCATTGTCAGCCTCCTCAATCAATCCGGATCAATGGATCGCCTGCATTCACGGTTTGGTTACGATCAACAAAATTGGCCGACAGTGCCTGCGTGAGCAGCCACCACTTCGTTTTCCATTTTCATTGCTTCAAGAACTAATAGCGGCTGATTTTCCGTCACTGTGTCACCAGGCTTAACCAGTAACTTGATCACAGTACCAGGCATCGGTGCCAGTAGCGCATTTGTTGTATCACCAGTTGCTGCAGGTGCCGGAGCTGGTGTTGTAGGCGTTTCTACAGATGCTGCCGCACTTGCAGCTTCTGTTGTCACTGGTGGTACCGCCGCTGCTACTGGCGCTGTGGTAATCGATTGACCTGCTGCATCGATTTCTTCAGTTTCGACCAAATACTCTTTACCATCGATAGTAATTTTAAATTTTCTAAGCATGTTCTGTCCCAACCTTTCGTTGAATCCGCCGAATAATGATTTGATTTGTGGTCTCTTGCGCAACTGTGCTGGCCACCGCAATTGCCACTAACTTGGCTTCTTCACTCTGTTCGTAGATATGTTTAATTCTGAGCGTTGCTGTCGTTTGCCCACTCAAAGCGGCAGTGATAATAGCAACCTGTACAGGTATCATATGCGGATCCACTTCGACATAGCAATCAAGCTCTTGCCATTCTGGCATGGACTCAGGAATCACTGTCTGCGGCACTTCCGTCTTTTCTTCTTGGCGCTTTCGCCAGTGGAATAATCTCATTTGTCCATCCTCCTGGTATGACATGCATCCTTGTTAGCCAGTGCATTAAAACCGACCTATTGTGGGAGGTAGAATGGCACGTGACCACCGAGCATAATCGTCACGACGAAGATTACGAAGACACCTAACGCGTACTTAGCAGTTTCTTTCTGCCAAGCACCCATATCCAAATCGGTGAGACGAAGCAGTAAGTAGATAAAGGCAACTAACGGGCTGAGTAAATGGAAGGCTTGGCCCATCAATGACGCGAGCGCCATCGACATATCCGAGAAACCATAAGCGTGACCAGCCTGCATCAATACTGGCATGACACCAAAGTAGAAACCATCATTGGATAAGAAGAATGTCCCAGGCGCTGAGATCAGTGCAATCACAAGGCCCCAGAAGCCGGCGAGTTGATGAGGAATAATTGTTGTCAAACTTCTTGCCAGTGCTTCGGCCATTCCTGTTCCTTGGAACAGACCCATGAAGACCCCAGCAGCAAAAACTAAGATAACAACTTGGACCGCGTCGCCACCGTTAGCACCGATACGACTGGATTGGTCCTTCAAAACAGGGTAGTTAACCATCAACGCGATACATGTGCCGACTAAGAACAACAGCAATGGTGGCATTTCGAGCACTTTGATGAATGAACCAGCAACTAACCAGGCGATTAAGACAATCGTCATAATACCGTTGAAGGCGAAATTCTTTGGACGACGAATGGCCTGTAATTCTGGATCATCCACAATCGTTAAGGCTTCAATTTCATCGGCAGTTAAATCTTGAACGCCGAGCCGTTTGCGTTCTAATCGTCCCATGTGAGGCGCTACATAAAGAGTCACATAAGCTAATGCCAAAATCATTCCTGGTGCCAGATAAGCTAAGATGCTGGCATCAACTTTGAAGACGGCCATTGCCCGTGCGGTGGGACCACCCCATGGCAGCAAGTTCATGATCGTATTTTGTAAGATAATCAAAACACCTAAGTTCATCAGCTTCATGTTCAACTTCTTGTAGATTGGGATGAACGCTGAACAACAAATTAACGTAGTTGTGGTCCCATCACCATTCAGAGAAACTGCGGCCGCAACGACAGCCGTTGCGATTAGGACCTTCATCGGATCCCCTTTGGCAAAGATAATCATTCGCTTCGTGATCGGATCAAATAACCCGGCATCCAGCATGATTGAGAAGTACAGAATAGCAAATAAGAGCATAATACCGGTATTCGCGGTGGTTGCAATCCCCTTGAGGACAAAATCGCCGATGGTGCCTTTCTTAGCAACACCTGCAATCATTGCAATTATGGCAAATACGAGGGGTACCATCACCAGCGCGGTGAACGGGGACATCTTTTTCTTCATGATGATGTACATGAAGATGATAATCATGGCGTACGCTAGAACTGTCAGTAACATAACCCTTCCTCCTCACAAAATAAATTCTTGGAATAGCAATAGCATAACGGGGATTACGCTAAAATGGAATCGGTTACGCTCATAAGAACACTTAAAAAACAATATTAAAAACAAGCCTAATCCGCTATATATAGCGGATTAGGCTGTGTTAATTTATATTCAATTATCTAAATTCGCTAACGATTGCTCACTTTATAACAGTGTGCGAAACTGTATTATTCTGTCCAGTTAAGTACCCGGGTCACCTCGGCAGATGTATAACTCTTGTTGGCCATCCGCTTGTTGAACAACCAATTCAGCGGCCTGCCCAATCCCAATAACCTTAACTATTTGTTCATCTGCGCCGACCTTGAGCGTGACTGTCTGACCAATCAGCATTGAATGTGCGCGATACGCGGATAAATAATCTCCTGTACGATATGTCGGCAACATCTGTGTCACTCGATTGATGATAGCAGCAATCAATTGCACCCGGGTTACACTCGTATTCGCCGGTAGTAAGCTCCCTGATTGCGCT
Source organism: Lacticaseibacillus saniviri JCM 17471 = DSM 24301 (assembly GCF_001311785.1). GTDB lineage: Bacteria > Bacillota > Bacilli > Lactobacillales > Lactobacillaceae > Lacticaseibacillus > Lacticaseibacillus saniviri. The sequence goes on from NZ_BBBX01000006.1 coordinate 21,467, forward strand.
GCAAATTGTTGCCGGGTCGCATCCGATTTGAAATCAATCCCGACACCCATGACAACACCGTGACCCGGAATACTTTCAGCCAAGATGCCAACCACTTTGTTGTGATTAAGGTAGAGATCATTGACCCACTTGATTGTCGGATTCACCTGACACACCGCAACAATCGCCTCGCGAACGGCAACGGCCATCATCGGCGTTAACAAGCCAATCGATTCATCAATCACCATTTCTGGCCAAATAAAGGTCATATAGATGCCCGTGCCCGCTGGCGAATAGAATTGTCGGTCAAGACGGCCATACCCTGCTGTTTGATGATCAGCAATCAAGACATCTGGTGTCTTCTGACCTTGCATCAACCATTGCTTAGCTACCTGATTGGTTGATGTCAGCTCTGGAAAAACCTGAAGCTCAAGTGGTTGAGTCAATTGCGGCTGGATTGTGGCCGCGTCAATGATATCCATGTTACCAATCACCAAACTTTTCATCCTGAAGTTGCTTTAACAATGCCCGATAGCTGGCACTCGTTGGTTCGGTGCCATCAGTAAATGTTTCGTCTTGCAAACCATTGAAGCGCTCCGCCATATAATACGCGGTCAGATACAATGTCAATTTTCGCTTCACAATTGCCTCTGGGTCTAACTCATCGCTGACTTGATGTGAACCCACGACCAGCTCAGCAAATTTCTTTTGGTCTAAATGCAAATCATCTTGGGGCATACAATCTCCTCCTCTAAATGTCTTTCGTCTAGCGTATCACATCTCCGTGTATCGCATTGCACTTCTAGTGGTCTCTTTAAAGCCACCTAAAACTCAGATTACCCGCCCAAGCTTTGATCGAGTTGATCAATTCGACGATAAATGCGCGGCAATTGACGCAAGAGATATTCAGCCTCACTGAGGTAAATGATGTTAAGCGACGTAATGGCAAACTGCCCTCTCAAGTAAGGCGAGATTAAAACCAGACCAGCATCAGCCCGTAATAGTGCTTCTGGCGACTCCGACCCATCCGCAACCGCAACATTAATCGCGTGGTGACTGTTCGCCGCAACGTACTGGCGCAGCTTGTCCGCCAGTTGCGTGCTCAGATTCTTATGACCAAAGCCCAGCCAATCGGGACCGGTACTGCTTTTCGCCTGCTTACCGCTTAACATTTTGGGATAGATATAAACTGTCGTCATGCCGTCACCTTCTTTTCATCGTCAGCTTTATGATACCGCTTACCATCAACGGAGGAAAGAAAAAGAGTGAGGTCGTGACAAACCTCTTGTGGGTCGTCACAGCTTCACTCTCATCTATTGCTAGGATTGATCGGTTGTCAATCCGGCATATATCTTGTCCAAGTTCCATTTCATCATGTCGTAATAGGTGTCACCCTGTTTGCCCTCAGCCGCCAGCGAGTCCGTGAAAATTTTGCTGTAGATGCTGAGGCCCGTTTCCTTAGCCACTTTTTCCATCGACTTTGGTGAAACTGAAGTCTCAACGAACACGTGCTTCACCTCGGACTGGCGGATTTGGGCCAACACGGCCTTCATCTGTTCAGGCGTTCCCTGCGATTCCGTATTGATTTCCCAAATGTAAGCCGATGTCACGTGATAGGCCTTTGAGAAATACTTAAAGGCGCCTTCCGATGTGACTAACAAGCGCTGTGACTCTGGAATGGCAACAAACTTGGTCTGTGCCGTGCGATGCAGCTGCTCAAGTTTTGCAATGTAGCGATCCGCATTCTTTTGATAGTACGCCGCATTGTCAGGATCTTTTTGCTGCAACTGTTTGGTGATGGTTTTGACATATTGCACACCATTAGCCAAATCCAACCACGCGTGCGGGTCGACTTCTTTGGTGTTAGTGGTCAAATGCTGCGGGGTCACTCCTGCGCTCGCCGCAAACACCTGCTTACCAAACTGTTTGTGGGACGTTTCAACAAGTTTCTTAAACCAGCCGCTGCCACCCGTTTCCAGATTCAAACCGTTGTGAAAAATCACATCCGCTTCACTAGTTGCCGTGATGTCGGTTGGTTTCGGTTCATACTCGTGCGGATCGGTGCCGCGTTTGACGATACTGTATAACGCAATACGATCGCCACCGACATTGCGCACCATATCTTCAAGAATTGAGTTCGTCGTGACCACACGCAGTTTTTGACTCTCCTGTCGCGCTTGCGCATTGTTGTCACGTTGGTCGAGATAAACCCATAGGCCACTGATCATCGCGACCACACCAATAAAAGTGAAAAAAATCCGTTTCATCTACTTCACCGCCTTTTTGCTAGGCCATTTGAGAAAGGCTTGCTTGGGTGACACGATGAATGAGATTAAGAACATCGTGGCCGCGACGAGCACGATTGCAGGGCCCGATGCCCAATTGAGCGTGTAACTCAAGTACAGCCCGACACTCGCCGAAATAGCACCCAGAATGGAAGCCAATACCAACATGACTTTCAAATTGTTCGTCCACAGGAATGCAGTGGCAGCCGGCGTGATCAGCATGGCCACCACCAGGATAATGCCGACTGTTTGCAGGGCCGACACCGTGACCAAGGTCAGCACCAGCATCAAGGCGTAGTGGAACACCTGCACAGGCAACCCATACGTGCGGCCGAACGTCTCATCAAATGAGATGACCAGTAATTCCTTATAGAAGGTGACTACAAACATGATGACGATGCCCAATACCACCGCCGTTGTCATGATGTCGTTATCGCTGACCGCCAGAATATTCCCGAATAAAATATGGTGCAGATTCGTGGAACTCTCCACCATCGAGATCAAGATGAAACCCAGCGCATAAAAGGCACTGAAGACGACCCCAATCGAGGTATCCGTCTTGATTTTGCTGTGGCTCGCGACAAAACCAATCAACAGTGCCGCCAAAATACCGAAGACGGATGCGCCAATCAGCAGGTTGAAACCAAACATGTAGGCGACCGCCACACCGGGTAGCACCGCATGAGAAATCGCGTCCCCCATCAGTGACATGCCGCGCAAAATGATGAAGCTGCCAATAATACCGGACATTACACCCACCATAATCGCCGTAATCAAGGCGCTTTGCAGGAAGTCGTAGCGACCCAATGCGCCAATAAATTCGCTCAGAGATGCCATCACTGCACGCCCCCCTTCTCAAATAATACTGAAGATAGGTCTGCACTAAACGCACGCTCGATGTTCGTGGCGTTATACACGTCGGCAGTTGGTCCGTAATCGATAATGCCGTGATTCAAAATCACCAGATCATCAAAGTAACTGGTCACCTTGTTCAAGTCATGGTGAATGACAATGATGGTTTTACCCGCATCACGCCACGCCTTGAGGATGGCCATAATCGCTGTTTCGCTCTGTAAGTCGATACCGACAAATGGTTCATCCAGGATAATCACATCCGCTTCCTGAACGATTGCGCGAGCGACAAACACCCGCTGCAGTTGGCCGCCAGAGAGCTGACTGATTTGCCGATGGGCGAACTCACTCAAACTCACCTGTGATAATGCGGCTTTCGCGGCCGCTTTTTCCTTCTTACCTGGGCTCTTAAACAAACCGAGTTTGCCATAAGTCCCCGTCACGACCAGATCAAATACATCGATGGGAAATGTCAGATCCAGGTCTTTGCGCTGTTCGACATAGGCGATTTGTTTTTGAACCGCCTTTATCGGTTGGTCCTGATACAAGACCGTCCCTGTCTTAGGTTTAATCAAGCCTAGAATCGCCTTAATTAGGGTAGATTTACCCGCACCGTTTGGTCCAATGATGCCAGTGATTTTGCTTGCGTTAAAATTAACGGCAACATCAGCAAAGACTGGTGTGTCATCGTAAGCAACGGTGAGCTTCTCTACAGTTAACATGTAGTGCCCTCCATTTCGTGCTGTCATCAGCACATGTTTTAGGTCGTTATAACTATCCACAAGCAAGTATAACTTGAATTAACGTCATAAGCAACGATATTTTTAGGCTAGTCTAACAATTCTGTCAAAGTGTGTTTGACTTCAATCTTAATTTTCTGTATCTTGAATACTGAAATTAGGAGGAAGTTATGAAAAACTAGCAACAATGGGGATTGTCGCATTCACCTTATTACTGTCGGGCTGTGGGATCTTGGGTAAAACCCCCAGTGCCGAGCAATTATTGACCGATTCAGCGGCCGCACAAAAGCGGATGAGCAATGTACATATGGTCAACAAATTCAATATGAGTCAAGATTCATCTGATTTTGGTATGAATACAGATGTATCAACCGACCTGCATCAACGGCGGTTGATAGGCAGTCTCAATAGCCATGGAACGGACGTCATCGAAAGTCACACGACACCTATTTTTCTGTCATCAGATGAACTACTTCAAAAAATGATGGTCGCTGGGAAGAAAATGCTCGAGGCAAAGCATTTGTCGCCCATCACTTCATGGTTGTTGAAAGTATCACCAATCTGAATACACTTGCCAAAAACACGGATCTAACTGACAAAGCTGAGACAACATCATCACAAGATCAATATACGATTCGCATGAATATGACCGGTCAACCGGCAAAACGTCTTTTTGCCAAAATTTCAAATCAACCACTCAAGTTATTTAACGATTTCCAAACGAGTAAAGTGAGTTATTTACTAACTTTAGATCGACAAACAAAGCTAGTCACTCAATGCACAGCGAAATATGAATTTGCGGAAGGCAAAAAATTCGCTTCAGTCACCGATACCGCCACCTTCTCTAAGTGGAATCAGTCGCCTGTTAAAACACCGACTGTGAACTAGGAACAAAAAAACTGTAGCCAGTTAAGACGGCTACAGTTTTTTTTAATTATTGACTAACCACCGAAATCCTGGAGAGCAAGCCATTGCCCATTGTGTAAGCAAATGACCCCCATCCCTTGATCCACAAATTTAGGATTCAGCATATTGGCATTGTGGCCCGGGCTATTCTTCCATTGATTAAAGGCATTTTGTGCAATTTCTTCAATCTCACTGCCATTCGTAATCAGCAGATTCTCGCCACCGAAGGATACATGTGAATAATATTCAGCGTAGTGCGCTTCCTTATAGAACGGTTGTCCATCCGGTAGATTATGGTCAGCTGCGTAGACATCTTTCGCATTAGCGGCATCCGCTTCCTGTTGGGACCGAACCTTTGCGGCTGCCATCAATGTATCATTGTCGCGTAATGCCACGGCGCCATGCTGTTGCCTATATTGATTGATAATTTCGACTAAGCGGGTATTTACCTTCGCCGCCATCTGCACATCATCTAATTTGATCAAGTCCTCTGGAATTGAGGATGTATAGGTCTTCATCCCTCGATATTGCTCACTGATTAGGTTGACTTGGTCGCCGTAGATCCATTGATTGCCGCCAAGGTTGTACCAAACAGCCCCTTGAACAACCGCCCGTTTGACTACCCGCCAGCTTGAACCAGCCTTCAAAGGCGCATGTGAAGTTGCCTTTCGACTGGCGCTAGGGTTATCCCAAACAGTGAACCCATAATGTGTGCCAGGTTGAATTCTCACCACGCCATTCAGTGTTTGCATCGAGGTTTCTCCTCTGAGATCAAAAATATTTGCCAGAGATCCATTGCTTGCCACCGAGATTGAAATTCCATTGATCAGACTTGCGTGCTTCATAGACCTTCCAATTTGAGTTTGTTGCCAGATATTTGCCCGTTAACCATGACAAAGGTTGTTGATATATCGCAATCCCGTACCCCTTAACATAATTCACCATCCCGACACTTGATGACGCCGAAACCGACTGTGTTTGTTGCGCGAACATGGCGCCGCCCAACAAGGCAGATGTAACTAATCCCGCTTTAACCCATTGTTGTAATTTACCCATCATAACTCCTCCAACATTTTTATTTCACTATAATAACTTAATTATACTATATTTTAATCAATATTACTTTACATAAATAAAGAGAATGACAAAAAAACAAAACATCGCTGTCAGCATCATTTCATACCGACAGCGATGTTTTAACAATTAATATAATGCGGTTAATAGCCACCCTGCGAATAGGTCAGCTCATAGGAATGCGTATAGATTTCAACCAGATTGCCGAAAGGATCTTCCATGTACACCATCTTGTATGGCTTCTCCCCCGGATAGTATTCCTTAATCGGCATCCGTTGCTTGCCACCATGCGCCTTAATCTTTTCGACCAAGCCCTCAATATCAGGATCTTGCACGCCATAGTGGAAAATCCCCGTCTCCCAATATTTGAAGTTATCGTCTGGCCGCGTATTTTTAGCGAATTCAAACATCTCGATGCCAATACCATCACCGGTTGCCAGATGCGCAATCTTGTAACTGCCCCAACCTGTGCCAAACACGGCACTGGACATCACACCGATGGCACTGTCATCTTCCGTGACTTCTGAAGCATCCATGATGACGTACCACCCCATTACCTCAGTGTAGAATTTTACGGCTGCGTGGATGTCTGGTACAGATAGGCCAATGTGAGAAAAGCTTCGTGGATAAGTGTGTTCTTGTGTCATTTTCATGCCCCTTTTCATATGATATTAGCTAGTATATAATCACTTACTAAAAGGAAACAGTACGCACTTTCAAGTAAGTACCTAAGGAGCAATCATGAAAAAATATCATATTGGCATTGAAGCCTCATTTGATACTATTGCAGGCAAATGGAAACCACTTATTCTTTGTTATATCGGTGTTGGTGTCAATCGCAATGGCGACTTGATGCGGCACATTCCAGAAATCTCTCAAAAAGTGCTGACCGAACAATTAAAACAACTGGTGGCAGATGATATTTTGACTCGCACCGTCTACGAAACCAAACCATTACATGTTGAGTATGCCTTCACGCCTTATGGGGAGAGTCTCAAGCACATCCTGCTTGAGTTGTGTGCCTGGGGTGAAAAACACGTGGCCCATCAACAAGCTGCTGGAGCGCAGGTTGAGATTGAAGAAGGACTACCCTTATAACAGCTGACAAAGAACCCCATGCATCCTACTCATCGCGCGGTGCATGAGGTTTTAGGTTGATTACTTTTTACCAGGTGTCCAGACGTTGTCGTAACCGCCCGTTAGGCTGGCAATGTTTGCTGGAATTCTACCATCGTAACTCTTATCGCTACGACTGGTTTCGCGAGTGATATTGGCATAGCTACCGTCTAACCACTGGTTGCGACCTAAGTTGTACCAAACATGTCCATTCACAACGGCCCGACTCACAGCTTTCCAAGACGTTCCATGCTTCAGCAAGGCATGTTTAATCACATGATGGCCTGATTTTGGTGAATTCCACACAGCGATGCCATAACCAGGCACATAGTGGATTTTAACCACTGAATTAACAGTTTGTGTTGAATTCTCATACCGAAGATCTAAGTATCGATTGAGGACCCATTGATTGCCCCCAAGATTGAACCCCCAGGCAAACACCTTACCGTAATTACCCAATCCAGTGTACTGCACGGTCCATTTAGAACCAGTCTTCAGATACTTGCCCGTCTTCTTACCGGACAGATTATCATAGACAGAGACACCTTGCCCTTGCACATAGTTGACCGTGCCGACGTTGGTTGCGGCATCAACAGCTTGTGCCTTCTGTGCGACTGCGAACCCCATCAAAATCGTGCCAGCCATTACGCCAGCCTTAACCCATTGCCATAACTTTTCTTACCCATCATGACGCCTCCTAATATCATCAATATCACTCTAAAAGTATACCCCTAAACAATTTTACTGACAAAACTTTCAATAAAAAATCATTGAACCATTACTTTGTTTACAGGATTGCGACAGCGAATTGATGCGGTGCATACGCGCGATTGAACTGTGCATTGGTTACCCAGTAGCGGCCCAAGACAGGATCGGAGACGTGGACCTGACCCGTTTTAGTATTGTAGCCGTCAACTGTCATCACATGCAGATTCGAAACACCCGTGCCCCAGAAAAACTTCTGATATTGTGGCGCACCAAAGCGAATCGTCACCCAAGCCACAACCGGATTGCCTGCTTTGACTTGGTTGATGATGCCTTGCAGATTCGTGCCACTGATATCCTTAACCGGATTGAATTTGGCGATCCAAGGATCAAAAGCTTGCGGAAAAATCGTTTGATGAACACCCGGTGTCTCGCCATATGGAGAACCCGCAAATCCGTGATAAGGATTATTATCTTTGGCAATCGGCATCGTATTTAACAACTGCTGCAGATTCCAACCCGCAAGCCGCCCCTTGTAGTGCATCGCTTGTAACGCCGACGCCCCTTCACAACCATAAGGCGCACCATTGGCATATTGGTCGATGAATGGCACTCCTAATAAGCGGGTCACTTGATAATCGGTAAAAGTCGTGTATTGGCCTTGCACCCACTGCTTGGTTCCCACACGATACCACGTTTGCCCTTGATAACTGACCTTAGCAGTGACCTGCCATGAGGTCCCGTGTTTGAGTAGTTGCCCCGTCGCTTTTCGGCTCGAATCAAACGAATTCCAAACCGCGATACTGTATCCGGGCACATAATTGATTTTGATTCCACCGGTCACGTTAGTCGGTGTTGGCAATGGCAATTGGGTCCCAGCAACTGTGTGAGTTGCGGGAATCCACTGATTACCACCCAAGTTGTACCAAGTTTGACCGTCCACCATGACTGTCTTTACAACCCGCCACGATGTCCCGTGCATCAATTTGGGCCCCACCACGTAACGATTAGCTTGATACGTGTTCCACATTGCGATGCCATAGCCAGGAACATAGTTGATCGTAATCGTGCTAGGACCTGTTGCGGTTGGGACTGCAGCCACACTCACTTGAGCCCCGTGAATAGTTTGATTCTGGTTGGCCACCGCGCCTAATGCGAGACCCGCAACTGTAACAAGTGCCGTCCGCCAGATTGTTTTCTTGATTTGCATTGATTACCCTCAATAATTAAATTATTGGCAGTATAACGAATCGCGGCGACAATTCTTGTCGCATTCAGGAACAAAGAACTGTGCACTTGACGCACAGTCTGTCATGGCCAAATTATTCATCGTCAGCATATAACGAGCTGGCCGCTGCCAGCCAATCCTTCACATCATCCACCACCACCTGTGGTTTCAAGACGCGCAAAATATTGCTCTGAGTCATCAGCCACATTTTGATACCCAACGAATACTCCACCGTAATCTCCATCAATGTGACCGGAAAATCAAAACGGCGCGGCTTATCGAGCGTCTTAATCACGCGAGATTTGGGAAATCGATCGAGCACATAATCGGGCAAGCCATAGTATTCAAATTGAATCTGAATATCATGGCCATCATAGGCATAGGCTTGTTCGATCTGTTTCTCACCAACTTGATACTCACGAAACACGCCAAACTCAGATCGCGTTCCCAAAATCTTTAATTGATCCATCCAATCAATGCGATACGTCTCAAACTGCCCCGTCGCGTCATTGGCCACTGTCACAAAGAAATAGTATTGCGAATGACGAATCGCCACGGGCTGTCCCATCACTCGAGTCACCGGCTTCTGTTCACTAATTTCCTTATCCATGTAGAGAAAACTAATTTTGCGATGCGCCTGAATGGTCTCTTGAAGCTGCCAAATCATCGCCAGGCGATCCTGTTTCTCGCCAATTTCGCGATAATTCAACTGCTCATTCCCGATGGCCGCGCTCAACACACTCGAAGACGCTTCAGGCAACTCACTGATTAAGGTGCGCACGAGTTGATTCATTTCTGAGCGATTGAGTGAGCGACTGGCCAATAGGATTTTGGCCAGCACCAGTAACTGCGCCTCGCTCAGATTATTGGCGCGCTTCAATGCATATTGGCGATTGTGGCGCGTTAATTCAAATGTGTCCGCCAAATGACTGTCTTCAATTGCATTCTTAATCGTGGTCAAAAAGCGTTGCGCGGTTCGCACCGTGACACCATATTCATCCGCAATCTCATTCACATTCAGCTTTTGCCCCGCGAACAATTTGAACAACAGTGATACGAACTGTTCTTGTGCCATTCGATTCCCTCCATCGTGCCAGTCTCATGCGCTTATTGTACCGCTGAAAAAAACGACACATATTGTCGCTTGATACATAAAAAATCGCGCACAGCCAGATTGACCATGCGCGATTTTAAAATTAATCTTCCGCGTGTGCGATTTTCTGTGGTTCCTTGAGCACCAGGTGACTGATGGTTGCCACGATGACGAAGAACAACGCCACGCTGCAAACCCCCATCCAGCCGAAATGCGTCCAGGCGAGCGTACTCATGAATGTCGCAAACGCCCCACCCAAGAAGTAGCTGAACATAAAAATCGAGTTGTTGCGATTGCTGGCAGCCGGATTAATCGATTGGACAATGGCCTGATTGGAGACCTGCCCGAATTGGGTCCCCAGATCGAGCAGCACAATGCCGACAATCAGTGCGATAAAGAACTGGCCCAACAAGGCAAAAATCACGAAGGCCACGGCCGAAAAGAGAATACCCAGACCGATCGTGAGTCGTGGTGAATAGGTGTCCACAATACGACCGATGATGGATGCAAACAGCACGCCGGTAATACCGAGCAGTCCCAGCAGACCGGCCACGCCACTCCCCAGATGATACTGATCAGCCAGATAAAAACGCTAATGTTGACCACAAGACATTGGACAAGCCAAAGAGACAAAAGCCATTGATTGCCGCGCCCTGGAGATACTTTTCAGAACGGAAAATCCGCGGTAATGAGGCCAAGATGTCCTTGTAGCGAATATCCTGATGGCCGCGCACATCCCGAGGCAGATAGGCCTGCAGCACAAAGAAGAGAATTGTGCAGGCAATGGCGGCAATCAAGTAGACAAAATGCCAATCCATGACGCTACCGATGAGGCCACTGACAGAGCGCGAGATGAGAATCCCGGCCAGCAACCCACTGAGGACGTTGCCCAAAACACGGCCGCGATGAAACCCGGATGACAGATAAGCCGCATACGGAATAATGATCTGCGGTGCGACCGATGTGATACCGACTAATAACGATGCAATCCCCAGCACAAGAATATTGGGTGATAAAAATGCAATCAGACACGATCCAATCGACAGGACCAACATCGTCTGAATCAGTTTGTGACGGTTAAAGATATCGCCCAGCGGCACGATGAGCAAAAGCCCAAACGCATACCCCAACTGTGTCAGCATGGCCACCGCGCCAACAGCGGCCTTGGTGACGTGGAAGCTCGCTGCAATCAGCCCTTCAATCGGTTGAATATAGTTAAGATTAGCTACGATGACACCCGCAGCAATCGCCATCAGAATGACAGTTCGGTTGGATAATTCTTTATTTGTCTCCATAGTTCGCCTCTCCTTCGAAAAATACGTCATTAATCAGTATAGACCGAAGTTGAGGCGAGAGAAAGGCATGCTAGTTCTCGATTGCCGCGATGAAACGTTGCGCGATTTCGAGCGGCCGCGTGATGGCACCACCGACCACCATGCCAGCCACGCCCATCTGATTGATTTTGGCGGCTTGTTCCGGTGTGTGAATACGACCTTCAGCGATGGTATCGATACCGGCTGCCACCAAGGCTTGAATCAAGGCGTAATCGGGATCGGGACTCGTTGGACTCTCATCTGTGTAGCCTGACAATGTGGTGCCCACAAAATCCACGCCGGCCTGCCATGCTTGTTGGCCCTCTTCAACTGTCGCGATATCAGCCATCAACAATTGATCGGGATACTTCGCCTTGATGGCCGCCACAAACTGCGTCACTGTCAGGCCATCGTGCCGATCACGCTGCGTGGCATCAAAGGCGATCACCGCACAGTGTGTAGCCACCAATTCATCAATTTCGCGCATGGTGGCCGTGATGAATGGCTGTTCAGGCGGATAATCGCGCTTGATAATGCCGATAATCGGTAAATTGACCGCCGCTTGAATCTCGTTAATGTCTCGCACCGAATTGGCCCGAATACCGACAGCCCCCGCTTGTGCCGCGGCCTTTGCCATCAGTGGCATGATGCCGCCCTGTTCCGTATACAATGGTTCACCGGGTAACGCCTGACATGACACAATTAAGCCGCCTTTGATGGCGCTGAGAAATTGTTGTTTGTTCATCATCCGAAATCCTCCGTTTTTATAAAAATAGGATTTTAACTCCAATCTCAATATATCGCGATGGTCGGATAATGTAAACCTTTTCTCAATTAAAATGGAGAAATTCTCCAAAATTGAGTTGCCGACAGCTATAATAGAGTCAACAAGGAGGTAGCCTATGAATGACGACTATTTAATTCACGATCGCTACGATCGCCTCACCAAGTCAGAGCGCAAGGTGGCGGATTTTGTGCTCCCGCAGGGAAACAAAATTATCTACGCCACGATGACCGAGATCAAGGCCGCGACCGGTGTTGGCGACGCGACCATCATCCGCTTTTGCCAGAAACTCGGCTTCAATGGCTTTTCCGATTTCAAAATTGCGATTGCCAAGGAAGACTATACCCAAGAACGCGTCGCCCGCCCCACTGACTACTACGACGATATCGCGGGTCACATCACACAAGCCCTCGATGCCACCGCACAGTTAATTAATCCAGCAAAAATCGATCAGACCGTCACCCTGATGCAGCAGGCTAAGCACATCTATTTATTCGGCGTTGGCAGCAGCGGTGAAGTCGCGACCAATTTTGCCAGCATTCTGTTACGCGTTGGTGTGCAAGCCACAGCCGTCACCGATGCCCATTTTCAGGCACAGGTTGCCTCGCTCTTAACCGAATCGGATCTGGTCTTCGGCTTCTCCCTCTCCGGGCGCACCAAGGATACTTTCGATTCCCTGAATGTAGCCAAACACAACGGTGCCACCATCATCGCCATCACGAATTACCTCAACACCCCCATCGGCAAGCAAGGTGATCTCGTGCTACAAACCGCGATGCAGGAATTCTTTAACGGCGGTTCGGTCGCTGGGCGCGTGTCCCAACTCTACATCTGTGATGTCATCACGCGCGACTATGAAAATAAAAACAACGTCAATGCCGTGGCACTGCGGGAACGCGTGTTGCGGGCCATTATTGATAAGAGTATTGATTAAAAATCTAGCGAGTCACCTCAAATGACACAAAAGATCATCCTGACAGCGATTGAACCGAACCCCCCCTGAGTCGGATTACTCCAACTCAGGGGGGTTCGGTTCACTTAGTAGGTTGTCACAACCGCTTGTTTTCACGAAGATTGTGGATTATGTTCCAAAAAACAAGAATTCTAATTAGCAAGGAGTGTGCGAAATCCCCGATCACCGGTAACTTTTAGTTCTCATTCTATGAATGCTTCTTGTCGCCTCTCATAATCAATACTTATACAAAGTCACTTTCGTCACCGATTACCATATTCTTCTTTCTGCATTTATGAAAAGTGAGTGGTCCCATGATAGGCGCCAACACTCCAGCAATCAACATGCCACCAAAATAACTGCTAAGATGCGACCAATGATGGCCAACAAACCACCAATAAACATCAAATTGTTCAAAAATCTCCCAATAAAACTTTGCTTGTACCACCATAATGAGAATGGATAAAAGTACGCTGTAAGAATCGTAAACATGAGGGCTAAAAACTTGGCCATACCACCAGCATTGGGATTTAAATTGTCTCCATTACCAAACATATCGAGTAATATCATGTTGTCAATCCAATAAACGAAAGGTAGCACAAATAATAAATGAATCAGTTTTCGTTTCCAATAATCTGGATGTAGATAACTGTACCCATTTTTCAATCCAGTAAATATCTTCTTAAAATCGTTCTTTTGTCCCCTGTTAGGTGGCTGTACGTATTGATGGCTATCTGCCATAATTACTCCTCCAGCGTTCAAAGTTTAGTAGCTAAAATATCTTCAGCGGTAATCGTTGATAGGTCTTCAGTGCCGGTTCTAGCTAATCGCACGGCAACTTTCCGCAGCAATTGTTCATTCAGATTTCTTATCCAACGACCATTACTGTGGTCATTACTCAGGCCATAGTTATGCGCAATCAAATCGGTGTAGTCATCAACGTTGACAGTATAATTGTTCTTATTCAAATCTGATAATCCAATTTGAGCGAGTTCATCTAATGTGTAATCTTCAAAATTAAAGCGATTAGGGATTCGACTCGCCAAGCCCTCATTCATCTTCAAAAATCTGTCATATTATCTGTGTACCCGGCAAAGATAATCACCAAATCGTCTCGATGATCTTCCATAAACTTCAAGATTTCATTAATCGCTTCCGAGCCAAAATCATTATCACTACCGTTTGCTAATGTGTATGCCTCGTCAATAAAGAGAACTCCGCCGAGTGCTTCTTCCAATTTTTCACGCGTTTTAATGGCAGTTTGTCCAACATAACCGGCCACCAAATCTGTTCTCGAGGTTTCTACAAATTTATCAGAAGCCACAATGCCTTTCTGATACAAGATTTTGCCGACAATTCGTGCCACCGTTGTTTTCCCAGTACCAGGATTCCCAAGAAACAGTGAGTGAAGCGTCATCCCGGTATTCGCTAAGCCTTGATCTTCGCGGCGCTTATTCATTTCAGCCATTGCAACAAACTCTTCAACCTCATTTTTAACAACTGGTAGGCCAATCATTTCATTCAGTTGTACCAATGCAGGCTTCTCCCCAAAAAACAATCTTTCCAGCATCTGCGGTGATGGTATATAGATTTTTTTCATTTTTGATAAATGTGTGATTAGTTTGATTGTATGCCAGTTGTTTGAATGTACCCACGTCGAGATCAACATCTTGTTCCATCTTAATATTGGGATCAGTCAACATTCCAAAATAAATCTGATCTGCTTGAATTTTTGATTGCTGATTCCCAAATAAGTTGATATTTCCGTTTGCGATACCTTTAATGAATATCGTCGTGGCTTGTAGCACACTTTGCGCTTTAATCGCCAAACTTTCTGAAATAGTAACCTGACTGATATGGGCAACTGAGGACATAAGAGCAACGGAATCTAAATTACCTTGATCAATCGTGAAAGTTGCATTTTTTCCACTCAGTGCAGCATTAAAGTTTGGTTGTAAAACGCTACTATTCGTAAGCGTTAGTTTAGAATCAAGCACTCTCACGCATGGCCAATTACTTTTTTCAGTTACTTTTCCTCCATCTAACCATGAATCAATAACTGTTGCCGTACTCTCCTTTTCCATATAAAGTGCATTAGATTCATGGTAAACCACCGTTACTTCTTTCAAAGATGCAGCTGAATGAGACAAACTAATTCGGCACCCAAGCCAACTATTCGCCACCGTCAACGTAGAATCAAGAATAAACGCTGAAAAGTTTCCATCGGCTATCTTACTCGGCTGGGCAGTAACATCATAAAAATCTATTTTTGAGTTATCTTCAGCATAAATCACCGGATAATTAACGCCTTCTTGCGCAAGTGATTCTACAAGTACTCGCTGAGCAATAACATTTGAAGCTCCTTTGACATTAATCGCATTAGACTTTTCAGACGTTATTTGAATACAAATATCTTTAAGCGTCACTTGTGCCTGATTTGAAACAAAAATTGCACCAATTGTATTTGTAAACAATCGATGATTCGTCTCTGTGTTTATTTGAACGTGTCCTTGGATGGTGATATTTTTCTTAAGACGAATGATCTGGTCAGTTTGAGGTGAAAATCCCTGCTGAATTTCAATCGTATCACCATCCGCTGCCTTCTCAAGCGCCTGATCAAAATCCCAAGTCGTGCGTTTGTGAAATAATGAAGTATCATCTGGTCCCACTAAATATACCGCCACTCTTACACACCCTTTCGTTTACAGAATATGATTCCTGATAATGAATCAATATTTGGCGAGCATTAGTTATACAAAACAAAAACCGCCAATCAGGCAAATTTTACTGATGGCGGCTAATGGTAATCACTTAAAAGCTCACCCAAAGAAGTCCCAATCTCGATCAGAAGGGGAACCCATGTCTAGTTCCTTTTGTTCAATCTCAGTTGTCACCCAGACATACCGACCATCAATCCATTGGTTATCATCAATCTTATACCATGGTGTTCCGTTGATAACGGCGGAATCAGTAAAGTCAAAAACAGTATAAGTGTTGTAATATTGGATTGGTTGTTTAATTGGGCCATTCGGTGATGTTCTAACAACAATGCCGTAACCGGGCTTATAAAAAATTTGCAACTTCCTGTCTTTTTATAGCCGGTGCACCGGCTACCGTATACTTAGCCTTCACCCACTTATTTGTGCCATAGCGATATAGTTCCTCACCCAGCTTATCTTTACCCGTTTCTAAAATCTTGATAGTCGTTCCAGGTTTGATGTAATGATAAACATGTTCTGGCAGTGTATCAGGTGTTGGGTAAATTCCAACGGCCCATCCCGGAATAAATTTAATTTGTGTTGTCTTAGCATTGGATACTGATCCAGTGCCTGAGGTCCCCTTGAGAGTCAGATAACTGCCATCAGCCCATTGATTCTTGCCTAGTTCATACCAAGTCTTTGATCCAACTTTCTTTGTATCAGAAAATTTCCATGCCGTACCGTGTGCCAACTTTCGACCAGCAATTGGATGATGATTAGCGTTTGGTGAATTCCACAATGCAATTCCATATCCTTTAATATAATGTACGGTGACAACACCATTCGCCGCCTTTACAGCATGCCCAACTTCCATACTCAATGTCATTCCAAGGCTCAACCCAAGTATCATTAACCCCTTACTCAATAACTTGCTCTTTTTCACTATCTCCTACCTCCATTTCTAATTATGCCAAATTATTTCGTTGCTCTGTAATACCACATTCACTACATCTTGTGTCCACAAGATTCTTCTCTTCCAATTGTTCGCCCAAATCCATTAATATATTCTTCCGTCAGTTCTCACCTTCCCACTCAAATATTGCTGATTATGGTGACATAATATACCGATAATAGTAGTACATTTACACAAAAGTATCAACTTTTTAATTATTTAGTACTAATATTTACAGTAAACCATTTTGTTACTCTTACCCGAGGGTGTTACACATGAATCTCGATTTTTTTGGTGTACGATTAAAATCAGCACGCAAATTAAAGCATTTAACCCAATTAGAATTATCGCAACGATTGGACGTCAACAAAGGAATAATTTCCGATTATGAACAGGGATTGTCTTATCCACCACTAGAAACGTTTTCTCGTATCTGTTCTGTATTAGACGCATCTGCTGATTACTTACTCGGAATAGCCGATTCTCTATCCTTTAAGTTTGGTGAATTGACCGAAGAACGAGCTGAAAGCATTCTTCGGTTTGTTTCATTAATTGAGGATGCCAATCGAATATTGGATAAGTCATAATGATCATAATTAGGAACGTAAAAACAGAAGCCTGTGACACCCCAAAGAGGGTATGTTACAGGCTCCTGTTTTTACGAACATTATTGATTAGTCGTGTACCAAAGAGGTTGAGAAGTCCGGTTAACAGAGAAGTGTGCACTTGAGGTTTACCCTTAAAGTTGGAATTGAATAGTTTGATTTAATTAGGTGGTCATTCGCCGTTCAAATTCGAACGGAGATTGGCCGCCTAATTTAATTTGGATTCGTTCTGTATTGTAATAATTAATCCATTCTTCGATAACTGTCTTTAATGCTGGATAGTTGGCATACCTTTTCGCTGGTCCAATCTCCGTCTTGAGTTTATCAAACACCGTCTCGCAGGCCGCATTATCCAAACAAGTAGAACGGCGCGACATACTCTGCTTGATGTGCCCACTCTTCAGTAATTTTCGCCAAGATCTATGTTGGTACTGCCACCCTTGATCACTGTGTAATGTCACTAGATAACCGGTTTCCGGCAAGTTCTTGATAAGTTGACTCAGTGGTTCTATCGCAAACTCAAGATTTGGGTGTGGGCTAACATCCCAAGAAACAATTCGATTACTCAAATGATCTTTAATTATTTCCAGATAAGCCTTATCTCCATTGGTGGCCTTCAATTCAGTGACATCTGTAACTAGCTTTTGGTAAGGCCTACCGGCCATATTTCTCCGACTTAGTAGATTCTTTGCGACTCGTCCGCGTGGGCCTTTGGATGAATCATATTTGCGTGTGCGCTTTCGATAAACACTACTGTTGAGACCTATCTCGTACATGATTCGTTGTATCCATTTATGATTTGGTTTCTCTCGGCCTTGATTCTCATACATCTTGCGAATGGTCGCGGTCACTCGAGGTATACCATACGTGCCTTTATGGCATCAAATACATCCTTAACAGTCCGCTTTAATTCTTCATCGGCATCAGGTTCTTGAAGCTTACGCTGCCAGTACTGAAAGACAAACATTGAAATTGGCAATGCTCGAATCAAGTCAACTAATCGGTATTTTGCCCTGAGTTCGATGATGACTTGGCCGAGCTGGCGTTTGGAT
This sequence comes from Lacticaseibacillus saniviri JCM 17471 = DSM 24301, assembly GCF_001311785.1. Taxonomy (GTDB): domain Bacteria; phylum Bacillota; class Bacilli; order Lactobacillales; family Lactobacillaceae; genus Lacticaseibacillus; species Lacticaseibacillus saniviri. The sequence continues at coordinate 39,802 of NZ_BBBX01000006.1, forward strand.
GCTTTCTCAAGGCTTGTAATTTTTTAAGGCGTCTACGCGTATCCGTAAGGATAAATTCTCCTGTTCTAGGCGCTTGATTTTGTCCTGATCTGATTCTTTTGTGATGAGTCCTCACTCCTTGTCGCATCTCTAGTAAAGCTTGTTCACCGGAAACATTATATACCCGCTCCCAACGGACAATTGCTTCAACCGATAACACGGCAAAGTGTGCGCATGTGTCTCGGATGGATGCTTTATTAAGTTGTTTCCACTTTACAAGAGACACTCTCATTTGATCAGTTATTTCCGCTGGTTGTAGTAGGCCAGCTCGACCATGAACCTCGTAGACCGCAACCAATATTCTGAACAATGATTCAGAAATGCCAAAATGCCGAGCCACTGAAAACTTGGATTGAACGCCTGTTAAATATGTCTCTACCGCTTTGATTTTGTCGCCATCAAAATTTTAGTCACAAAAATACCCCCAAAGTCGTTCCAACTTTGGGGGTAAAGGTCATTTCGTTGTGCTTTTAATTTTGCTTGTTGAAAAGCATTGGATCTTATCATGACAATGACCCCGCCCAACGAAATGACATCAGCTAAAACAAAAAAATCGACTAAAATATTGGTTCGCCAGCCAAACACGGTCAACAATATTATGAGACTGAGAATGTTAGAAATGAAACCTCCAGTTGCATAAAGCTTCTTGGAAAATTCACAATGTCGAGGTCGGATGAATATTCATTTAAAAGTGGAAACTGGTGCTGTGTGTTAAAGCACCTTTTGAAATATATTTGATATTCACGCCTCAGGATATTGAGCATCTAATCGTGTTTTAATACTGTCTACCTGTGACTCAAACTCTTTCATTTTTTCCAATAGCTGCTTGGCAACCTCTCGTTCGATAGGGTTTTTAATTTCATCTATACTTGCCAAGCTATTTTCAATATCATAATACTTTTTATCTTCATACACTTGATTCATTATTTTAAATAAATCATCACGACTAATTTCTAAAATCGGAATTTTAGTATTTTCATCTAAAATAAAAAAGATTTATCTTTATTCAATTCTAAGATTTTCATATTGTATTCCTTTCTCTTTATACGTACCAATCCCGGCTTCCATGGCATCCACAAAAGCCTCATAGCTTTGAGATTCCTGTCCTGAAGGACTTCTTACCTTCTTTGCAAAGAAATCTCCTGAAAGCAGTTGGTAACTCCTTTCATTAGAATCAAATTTTGCGATTAGCAATCGATCGGGATTTAGTAACGCCCCCAATGTAGAATTATGTGTTATCACAAAGACTGGCGTGCTTTCTGATAACTCTCTAAGTTTGGGTATGAGTTCCTTTTTTATAAAAACATTATCTAGTGATCCTTCAGGTTCATCAACTAAAACAATGTCAGCCTTCTTGGCATCATCTAATTTCATCATCAACCCTAAGGCCATTTGTTGTCCCCCAGATGCTGGCATCCCAGCATCTGTTAAGAGTTCTACTTCAAAGTTCGCTAAGTATCGTGATAAATCCAGCCCACTGTCTAGTGTAAACGCGGTACGATAGTTTTGTGAGAAAAGATTGGACAAAAATGTCTTATATTCCTTAGCTAGATAAGGTTTGATTAAATCATCTTTGACCGCTAGTTTTCCCCCCTTGCGAGGCGCTGCCTTTAAAAATTGCTCAGCACTTGTCCATCGTCCTTTCCACACATGTATTGTGTATGAATATTCAGCTTCGGACACGTCTAGAACTTCATCAAGAGCAATCTGCAAAGCATCTACAATTTTTGCCTGTTCTTTTTGCCGCTCGAATTGATGAAATAAATCTATACTATCAACAGGCTGAATTGCTGTTCTCTTTTTAACAGTATTTTTAATCGATTCCATAACTCCATTAACTACTGTTTTAATAGTAATCTCAATTTTTGGGCAATATAGTTTTCCCTCAGATTATTGTATGCATCAGAAACATTTTTTCTATATTCTAGTCTTTTACTAGAAGTAGCGTAATGCCATAATGACTGATCATCAATTACTTCTTTAAGCTTTTTAATAGACATACCCGTTTGTTTAATGTCTGTAAGTTCATAAATACTTTCCGAAAAATTTTAACTTTCCTAGCGATATTAGTATTCACCACTTCATGAGCAAACCGTTTAAGACTGCCTAAATATGTTTCTACATTATCTGAAGTTTCATCTTTGTAAAAACGAACCATGCTATCGAAAGCTAATTTATGCGATTCTACCCACCGTTCTCTTGCCTGACCCGCAATCCGAGCGCTCTCATCTGCTAGGAACCTTTCCGTTGCTTCACTAGATTTAAATTGTTGGATGTATGCAACAGCATCAGTTCCATTGCCATACTGATTGTTAATGTGATTAAGCAAGAAAGTCTTCCCACTACCACGACGACCTACAATCAAGTTTAACTTTGTGGAAACTGTGACTGGCCATCCCTCAACATCAATTTGAAAAGTATTAGGTTCTCCATCGGCGGAAGCAGTGACATGCCTGGAATTCTTAAACTCAAGCATAATTTGCGCAAAACTAAATGTTTCAATATTCAAAAAAGTGTTTTTTAGAGCTAATTTTGAAATGTCATTTCTAGTTGGATCTGGATCCAACTCAGTTGCATGCGCGTCACTAAAAAGGGCGGGACAAGGCTCGGTATTTGCAAAAGAGCTCTTTGAAATTTTAATTGTGAGTTTACCCCTCGAACAAATGTGTATCGGCCAAAATATGTATCCTTAAGTTCTTTATCAGGTACGAATGAATTACTCTTACCATATTCATAAATAAAAAGACCTTCTTTAAGATCTTCAAAAATATTTTTGAATTCATCATCAGTTAATCCATTTGAACTGCCTAGATCTATCGATTTACACGCTGTCTCTAACAATTTTTGTTGTTCTCAGTATTGTCGAACACAAGATTTACATGCCCATTTGCCAAGCTTAACTCTACCCCGGGTAATACAATGCAGTCGAGAGCGTCTGAGATTTGATTAAACTGTCTCAAATCAAAAGCATTGTGATTAGTAATCGCGATAGCATCCATCTTCAGTGTTTGAGTATATTTTTTGAGCCAGTTAAGTGAAAATTCAAAGCCGTCATCTTTTGACTCTGTTGAAAGTGTATGTATGTGAAAATCCACTCGTATTGTCATCGAAATAATCTACTTTTAATTCAATTAAATAGCTTTTACGTCTGGAATTTTTAATAAGCCCAACAATTATCATTGTATAATAATCATATGTTTCATAGAATAATCTACTCACCGGCTTCTTTTCTCACAATACTTGAAGGGATTACTAATAATCTCCAATTCCTAACCCTGCAGCAATCTATGGGTTCCATTGATTCTTTTTATTATATCACTATAAATATTTAATACCATAGATTACACAATCTATCTTACAAATCAAAGGGGAATCGCAAACCACCTCTCATTTTTAAATTTTCAGAGAATCTTTTTGCAGTCATTTCCCCTTGTTCATGATAGCAATGACTTGAGAAAGCTCTATAAGAGTCACCTCTACAATCAGTGAATTCAGAAAAACCCATTAAAAATCGACTTCAAAAGTCAATTCTTAATGGGCTTGCTTGTGCATAACCTCTGATTAAAAAATAGGAAATATGTTTCTCAATCAGAACTTCTTTATTCTTTTATTCCCACTCAATTGTTGCAGGTGGCTTGCTCGTGATATCGTACACGACGCGGTTGATGTGACCGACTTCGTTGACAATCCGAACGGAAATCTTTTGTAAGACTTCCCAATCGATGCGGGCAAAGTCAGCGGTCATCCCATCGATTGAGGTAATCGCACGAATGGCAATGGTGTAGTCGTAGGTCCGACCGTCACCCATGACACCAACAGACTTGAAGCCAGGCAAGACGGTGAAGTATTGCCAAACATCTTGATCGAGACCAGCCTTGGCGATTTCTTCACGCAAGATCAAGTCAGAATCGCGGACGATTTCGAGCTTATCTTCAGTGACTTCACCAATGACACGGATACCCAAACCAGGGCCTGGGAATGGTTGGCGCCAAACGAGTTCGTGTGGCATGCCCAACTTTTCACCCAATTCACGGGCTTCATCCTTGAATAACTTGTTGAGTGGTTCGATCAATTGGAACTTCAGGTCTTCTGGCAAGCCGCCGACGTTGTGGTGAGACTTGATGGTTTGAGCGGTATCAGTACCACTTTCAACCACATCCGTGTACAACGTCCCTTGTGCTAAGAAGTCAATCCCGTTGAGCTTAGCAGCTTCGTCGTTAAAGACTTCAATGAATTCTTTACCGATGATCTTCCGCTTTTGTTCAGGATCAGTGACACCCTTCAGCTTGCTCAAGAAACGATCTTGGGCATCCACCTTGATGATGTTCAAGCCGAACTTGCCTTCGAGGCTTTCCATGACTTGGTCAGCTTCGTTCTTGCGCAACAGACCGTGATCAACGAAGATGCTGGTCAATTGGTTACCGATGGCTTTGTGTAACAAGACACCAACGACACTGGAGTCGACCCCACCGGATAAACCGAGTAAGACGCGCTTGTCGCCGACTTGTTCACGAATCGCTTGAATCTGGGTATCGATGAAATCATCCATGCTCCAGTTGGCTTCAGCATTGCAGACATCGAATGCAAAATGACGCAGAATTTCGTGACCGTATTGGGTGTGTTGCACTTCAGCGTGGAATTGCACACCGTAGAACTTGCGATCGTCATCGTCCATCGCTGCGATTGGGCAGTTAGGGCTGGTGGCTGTGGCACGGAAACCAGCAGGCACTTCGCGTACCAAGTCACCGTGGCTCATCCAAACGGTTTGCTCTTGTGGCAAATCCTTGAACAGCTTAGCATCGCGATCGTACACGTCGATGTCAGCCTTCCCATATTCACGGTTGTCAGCAGGTTCAACGACACCACCGAGCACTTGTGCCATCAATTGCATCCCGTAACACACACCAAGGATAGGAATCCCGAGTTCAAAGATCTCAGGGTCCACACCAAACGCACCATCGTCGTACACACTGTTAGGGCCACCGGAGAAAATAATCCCCTTAGGCGCAATTGCTTTGACTTCAGCAGCTGAATGGTATGTGGCTTCAGTTCAGAATAAATACCAAATTCCCGAATTCGTCGAGTAATCAGTTGATTGTACTGACTACCATAGTCAAGCACAATAATCTTGTCAAAGTCTTGATTTTGCCCGTTTGCCAAGTTTTGCCACGCTCCTTTTTTAAGTTATTATCCATAATACGGAATTATTCGGCCGCGGTCAATTGCCACGGCTGGATTTTCATAGCATTTTCAGAATTTGCGTAGGAAGACGCGATCAATCTCATGATTCTGCGTCTTGTGCAGAATCACATCCGCCCGATTGCGTGTCGGCAAAATATATTCCTTCAAGTTCTTCAGATTGACGTCACGCCAGACCTGCCGCGCCATTTCAAAGGCTGCTCGGCGGTCGCCTGTCGCGTAAGGATAGTAATATTGGTGGGATCGGTGAACGCCGTATCGAGCAATAAACCGAAGCGTTCCAGATACCATTGCTCAATCAATTCAGGATCGGCATCCACATAGATTGAGAAGTCAAAGTAGTCACTCGCATAAATCAACTGGTTGCTTGGTAGCTGCAACACATTGATGCCTTCCACAATCAAGATGTCCGGTGAATCGATCAAGTCATATTCATCAGGCACAATGTCATACACTTGGTGTGAGTAACGCGGTGCCTTGACCACACCATTGGCATCTTTGACCGCATTCAAAAATTGAATCAGTTTGTTCATGTCATAACTCTCTGGAAAGCCTTTGCGGTCCATGATGCCGCGCTTCTCAAGCTCCGCATTGGGATATAAGAAGCCATCGGTTGTAATCTGTTGGACCTTCTTATCCGGGTACGCGCGACTCAACAGCAATTGCAGCAGGCGCGCCGTCGTACTTTTACCGACAGCCACGGAACCCGCAATGCCAATGATAAAACGGCCGCTGATGCAGATCAATGCCCAAGAACTCGCTCTGATTCAGCATTGCCGCTTGGTAATCGCGGTAGCGCACATGAATCAGGTGACGCAGCGGTGAATAGATTGTCACCACATCATCCAAGCCGATCTTATCGTTGAGGGAACGCAATTGTTCTAGCTCACTGTCCGTCACCGAACCGAAGTTATGTGTGTGAAACTGTTGCCACTCATCACGAGTGAATTCATAATAATTCATCTTTGAATACATCGTCATATTTTCTCCACCATCATTATTGAAACCGATTCCAAGTTTAGCACAAAACAACAGTATACGCGACTTTGCGCGGATAAAAACTCATAGTACTGAATGCAAAGGGCCGAAGCTGTGACAAAAGGTGCTTTGAGAATGAGGACTAAAAGGGATTGGTGATAAATCCCGAACTTAGGATTTGAAACAATCCAATTTAACCGGAATTCTCAGCCTTTTGGAACGCGATTAATCTATATCGTTCGAAATCGAAAAGGGTTGCGACAAAACTTTGTTTTGTCACAAACCCACAAGCCCATCATGCTTATCGTTATAAAGAAAGTAAATCTTGATTGATCTGTGGCTGACTGCGTCGTTTGGCGTAACCCGCGTTCACGGCCGCCGCCTCTTCAAAATCAGCTTGGTAATCAGGCAACTTGGCATTGTCCATGACCACATAGGTCGCAAATGCCGTACCAGCCAGGTAACGTTCACCCGTTCCAAGGTGTTCACCAACTAATTTGGCAAACACTTCCAGTGAGCGATGACCGACACCACTGACATAGGTCGTGATTTCGAGCGCATCACCGACACGAACCGGAGCGATGAACCGCATCTGGTCAAATGAACCTGTGACCACCTCACGCCGCGTAAAGCGTTGCGCTGATACCGACGTGATATCATCCAGCCACAAGAGAATTTGACCCCCAAACAGGGTTTCGTGACCGTTCAATTGACCGGGAAAAATTCGGTAGGTGGCCATGGCTTTGGTTTGACTCGCTAACATGTTAGTCGCTCCCTCCTCGCACTGATTAGTCTTGGGTATATAACTCGCTTGGAATCTCAGCCAGCAGTGGTGACAAGTCTGGACTCGCCAGAATCGTCAATCGATGCATGGCCCGTGAGGTGATGGTATACATCAGTTCACGTTCATCTTCGCGATTGAAGTTAGCCTTGTTGGCTTGCCAAACGATAACGGCATCGAACTCCAGCCCTTTGGCTAAGAACGATGGCACAACCAGCACACCGCTCGCTAGCCGCTGATTCTCAGAACGAATCAATGTGGCTGCGATGCCTTGAGCGCGCATCTGCTCGTAAATAGCTTCTGCGTCTTCCAAGGTCTTGGCGATGACCGCCGTTGTTTGCTTAGCCGCATCGTTGATTTCAAGTTGCGCAGCCAAGGCCGTCATCAACTCGGCTTCTGTTTGACGCACACGGATACTTGGCAATGGTCCCTGACGATTGAACGCCACGATCTTTTGCCCAGAGTGCAGAATCGCCTTGGTGAAGTCGGTGACCTGCGCCGTTGACCGATAGGATTGTGTCAATTGCACGACCCGTGTCTTATCGGGATCAAACAGCTTGCTGGTGTCGTTCATCAAGGTGTGTGAATCAGCCTTGGTGAAAATGGCTTGGTTCAAGTCCCCGAGTAAGGTGAACTTAGCCTTAGGGAAGCTTGCCTTCAGGTACGCCAATTGATATGGGGTGTAATCCTGAATTTCATCGACGAAGACATAGCGCATGTTGCGTTCACCGTGTCGACCTGTCATCAGATCATACAGGTGCAAGTATGGTGTCGCATCCGCCATCGTCAATTGGCGATCCTTGAATTCGGTCACGAACTCGTCAACGGATGCCTGCCATTCTGCTTCGCTCACATCGCTATTGGCGAGAATGCCGAACTTAGGCGCATCGCGTAAGAAGGAGACGTATTGCCCCCGCACGTTCAAGAAGCGATTCTTCACGATGGCGTGTTGAATCTCGCGAATGCCTTAACCACAATCTTGCGCGCAAAGAAGCGATATTCATCGTCGCTTGATTTGAATTCCTGTGGACCGTCGTTTTGAAGTTGACGAATATCTTCAGGATCCAAGTTTTCAACCGCCTCAGAGACCCACTTGGCCTTGAGCTCGGATTCCACCCGGCGATTCAACATGTTGATCAAGCGTTCCTTGGTCGCCGTCAGCCGGTTACCCAAGTGATAGTTTTCATTGTAGCTATAGAAGATGTCCGCAATCCGTTTGCGGCTGAAGAAGACTTCGCCTTGGAACTTGATGTCGCGGAAGCGCATGCCACTCTTTTCGAGGCTTGTCGCATACTTTTTGGTCGTTTCAAAGAAGTCCAGACTGCCCTTCAATACCGCAATCTGATGTTGCACAGGTGTCTGCACGGTCTCAAATTGTGAGAAGAGGCTCTGAACATCAATGCCAGGAACACGGCGCGTCACATACTGGTAGTACGTGAACTGAACCATGTTTTGTTCGCCCAATTCAGGCAACACGTTGGAGATATAATCCGCAAACAGTTGGTTAGGTGAGAACATGATGACCTGGCTGGCGTTCAGATTCCCACGATACCGGTACAGGAGGTAAGCCACCCGCTGCAGAACAGCAGATGTTTTACCAGAACCCGCGGCCCCCTGCACAAACAAGAGGTCGGCGCTGGTATCACGGATGATTTGGTTTTGTTCCTGTTGAATCGTGGTCACGATGCTCTTCATCTGGGTATCGGACTTCTCGCCCAAGACCTCGAGCAACATCTGATCGCCGATGGTTTCGGTGGTATCAAACATGGTCTGAATCTGACCGTCGCGAATCACGAATTGCCGCTTGAGCGCGACATCAACGGATTGTGGACCATCTGGGGTTTGATAAACCACATTGCCCAGACCGCCATCATAATAAATAGAAGAAATCGGTGCCCGCCAGTCATAAATCAGAAACTTGCCCTTGGGATCGGTGAACGACCCCAACCCGATATAGATGGTTTCAGGCTTCTCATTGCCCTCTTGAAAATCAATCCGGGCAAAAATGGATTGCCTGTCAAACGACGGACAGTTTGTAATTGTTGGTTAGATTGTTGCCAAGAATTAGACCGCTCATCCAACAGTTGTTGCTGTTGTTGGATTGATGCGGCGGTTTCGATCGCTTCAGCATCATTGCTCAAGTTGATTGAAAAATCGTTAAAAAAGTTCTCGTTCAGACTCTTTTCTTCCGAACGGGCCTTTGAGATTTCTTGCGATAAGCGTTTATCGGCGTCATGGAGTTGGTCCATGATTTGATCCAGGTGCTTTTGTTCAAACTGCTGGTCTGTTTCAGCCACGCAATCACTCCCTCACATTAAGTGGTGATGAATAAATCGTCATAATATCATAGCACTTTTTTAATCAAAGTGCGAGTATAAGCGGCTGTGAGAGATATTAAGAATCCGCCAAAAATCATTTGGCCTGCTGCCAGCGTTTCACGCCATACGCTACCAATTCACCGATGGCCAGACTCACGGCAACACTCACGAGAAAATGGCGCGTCCACAGCCCCACCAGAATCCCAATCACAACAATAATCCCGACAATGATCGAACGTTGATTCATTTTTCCACTCCTATATCCTTGACATTCATTCTCATTCATAAATAATGCATACATAGATGCTCTCATGTTAGCATATTCCACTCAAACGGAGGCCATTATGGCAAATATTGCATTACTCATCGTATTTCTCGCGGCACTGGTCATCCCGCTGCTCCTAGCACGATTCCATATTACCCGCGTGCCTACCGCAGTTGCCGAAATCATTATCGGGATGGCGCTAGGCCCAAGTCTGTTGCACCTGGTCAGCCCTAACGCCACGCTGAATCAATTGAGCAGCTTGGGTGTGGTCGTGTTGCTGTTCCTTTCCGGGATGGAAATCGACTTTGACCTATTCAAGCCGCAAAAACAATCCGGGCCCAAGAAAATTAGTCCGGCGAAGCTTGCCATCATCGGTTACGCGGCTGTTCTCCTGGCCAGTGCGGCCTTTAGTTTCTTATTGAAGTGGCTGCACCTATTTGATGCGGCCGGGTTCGCCACGATTGTGTTTGCGACCGTGGCACTGGGTGTGGTCATCGCCGCGCTCAAGGAAAAAGAACTGCTCAGTCAGCCATTCGGGCAAACCATTCTATTGATTGCGGCACTGGGTGAAGTGATTCCGCTGATCAGTCTGACCGTCTACGCGGCAATCTTTGGTTCATCAGACAAGAGCGTCTGGTTGCTATCGATTATTTTCGTCGTAGCGATTGTGTTGTTGCTGCGCTTCCGCCGGCCTTATCAGTTCTTTGCAAAAATCGACAAGAGCACGACGCAACTGGATATTCGCCTGGCGTTCTTCATCATCATCACCCTGGTCACCGTCGCCGAACAAGTCGGTGCCGAATCGATTCTCGGCGCCTTCTTAGCCGGCATGGTCATGAAGCTGCTGCGCCCGCGTGAGGAAACGCGCGATAAGCTGACGTCTCTGGGTTACGGCTTCTTCATTCCCATCTTCTTCATCATGACCGGAGTCAAAATCAATCTGCCGGCACTGCTCGCTGATCGTCAAAGTGTCCTGCTGATTCCTGTCCTGTTACTGGGCTTCATCATCGCCAAAATCGTGTTGATCCCAGTCTTCCGTTTGCGCTTCAAGCCACGCAATGCGCTCAGCGGGACGGCGCTGATTACAACAACCATTACGCTGGTCATTCCCGCACTCACGATTGGCCGCAACCTCCACATCATCACCAGCCAACAGTCAGGGGCCTTCACCCTGGCTGCCATCATCACTTGTTTGCTTGCCCCGGTTATCTTCAGCAGTCTCTTCGTCGCTGAAGAACAGGACTTCAAGCGCACAGTGGTACATTTCATCGGGGCCAACATCATCACCATTCCGATTGCCCAGCAGTTATCCAAGGGACTGTATGACATCTCCCTCTATACCGATAAACAGGGTAACTACAGCACCTACAACTCAGAGGCCAATATCAAGTTACTGCCGAGTTTCTCTCAAGGCGCCCTGAATGAAGCTGGTGCGTATGAGGCCGATATCGTTGTTCTCGGATACTTCGATCACGAGAAGAACTATCAGCTCGCACAGTGGGCATTGGCAGCCAAAGTGCCACGCATTATCGCCCGTTTTGAAGCGAAGGATGTTCAGAGCCAACAATTTGCGACACTGGCAGACGAAGGCGTCGAGATTTTTAATACCTTGGATGCCAACATCTCCCTGTTGCGTAGCCTGATTGAGTCGCCATCCACCATGAAAATTCTGACCGATACCAAATCGGGTATTTTTGAAATCACGGTGCGCAACCGCCGTTTTGCTGGTCTCGAGATCAAAGACTTGCCGTTTGTCGACCATATCACCATCAGTCAGATCTATCGTGACGGGCAATTCGTCGCGCCACACGGTGACACCCAGATCTACTGGGGGCGACCACATTATCTTCTCTGGAGACAAGAACGACATTCAGGATTTGCGTCAAGAACTGGAAAAAATCAACTAACGTGCTAAAATGAGTATATTCTAAGAAATCAGGTGTACAAATGAAACAAGGGACAACAATTCTCACATTGGACAACGGGTATCACCTCTGGACCAATACCCAAGGCGAAGGCGATATCCATTTGCTTGCGCTACATGGCGGCCCTGGCGGCAATCATGAATACTGGGAAAACTTCGGGGAACAACTCGCTGATTTGGGCGTTCAGGTCCACATGTACGACCAACTGGGCTCATTTTATTCCGACCAACCCGACTACTCCGATCCAGAAATCGCAGCGAAGTATTTGACCTATGATTACTATCTGGATGAAGTCGAAGAAGTTCGGCAAAAATTGGGTATCGACAAGTTCTACTTAATCGGTCAAAGCTGGGGCGGCGCACTCACCATGCTCTATGCCTTGAAGTACGGTCAACACTTGAAGGGTGCCATTATTTCATCCATGGTTGATAACATCGACGAATACATGGTGCACATCAACCAGGTGCGTGAAGAAGCATTGCCACCTTCAGCCGTTGCCTACATGAAGGAACAAGAAGCCAAGGGTAACTGGGATGACCCACAATACCAAAAGTATGTGGATGTCTTAAACGCAGGCTATGTCGACCGCAAACAGCCACCTGCAATCAGTCACCTGATTTCGACCATGGCGACCCCTGTCTACAATGCCTTCCAGGGCGACAACGAATTCGTTGTCACTGGTAAGCTCAAGGACTGGGATGTCCGCGATCAAATCCACAACATCACCGTGCCTACCTGTTAACGTTTGGTGAACACGAAACCATGCCATTGAAGTCTGCACAGCGTATGGCCGAAGTGATTCCACATGCACGTCTGGTCACAACGCCAGATGGTGGTCACCACCACATGATCGATAACGCCCCTGTCTACTTCGATCACTTGAAGACTTTCATCAAGGATGTTGAAAAGGGCCAATTTAACGATTAAAGAGTGTGACCAGGCCCGGTTAGCAATCGAGCACTAACGGACTTTGAGCAGCATGGCGGGTTTTGCCATGAGCGAAAAGTGAGTTAGGCGGAGATTGTTGGGCCTGGGAACACGTTTAGGGTGCGAACCCACGCAAAAAGCCGCGACAAACCTCAATCAGGTTTGTCGCGGCTTTTTAAATTATTTTCCTTGCGTGCCAACCAGAGCACTGAAATCAGTGCCAAGGCTGACATAATCAATGATGCAATTGGGGTCCATTGTAGGCCCAAGCTATCCACAATCCAGCCACCGGATGTCGAACCGAACATGATCCCGATGTTGAACGCGGAGATGTTGAGTGCGGATGCCATCTGAACATCGTCAGGTGCCAATTTTTCTGCCGCTTGCATGGTGTAGAGCTGAAGCCCTGGCACATTGATATAAGCCAAGACACCCAAGACAACGACCAAGATCAACCCGATGCCTTGATTCATCATCCAAATTAACATGGCAAGCATCAACACGATGTTCAGTGTGAACATCACCGTTAGCGCGCGTAAAGGCTTGATATTAGCAAAGTGACCACCCATCACGTTCCCCAATGCAACAGCCAGGCCGTATGCAACCAGAATAAAGACGATGACGGTTGTGCTAAAGCCCTGCTTGCCCAAAATGGCGGTCAGATACGTGTAGACCGGAAAACTTGACCCATATCCCAGCGCGGTCGCAATCATCGCTACCAGGACAACAGGCGTCTTCATGAGTCGCATAATACTCCCCCGCTTAATCGGTGCGGGCATTGCGAGTTGACTTGGGACTAAGACAAAATTAGCGACAGCGCCAATCAAACCAACGGCAGCAATCACGAGGAATGAGATGCGCCAACTCGCGTGCTGGCCAATAAATGTTCCCAGTGGGACACCAGTCACCGTTGCCACAGTCAATCCCGTGAACATGGCCGCAATCGCCGAGGCGCGCTTTTCTGGTGTCACAACGTTAGCCGCAATCATCGTGGCAACTGACATGAACAAACCGTGCGCAAAGGATGCGACGAGCCGCCCGGCCAGCAAAATTGGAAAGGTTGGTGCGGCGGCAGTCAGGACGTTACCGATAATAAACACGCCCATAATCAGCATCAAAAGTTGCTTGCGTTGAATGCGTCCTGTTACAGCCGTCAGCAGTGGCGCGCCAATCACAATCCCACCCGCATAGATAGATACGGTCAGGCCAGCAGTTGATAAGCTGATCCCAAATGTTTGGATAATGAGTGGCATCACACCGACACTGATAAATTCCGTTGACCCGATTGCGAAGGCACTAATTGCCAGTGCCATCAGGGTTAATGTTGGTGCAAAGGTTGTTTCCCGTTCTTCCATGATGTCCTCCTAGTAGTTCACATTGATTTACTTACGAAAAGTAATTATACTGGGTAGAGTCGAAATCACAATTACGCACTTTTAAGTAACATAGGTACCCCGAAGTACCTGTCATGACAAGGAGGACTCTGAATGACTGAGAAAGTCTATAACATCGGCGTCGAGAACACGATGGAAATTATCGGCGGCAAATGGAAACCCATCATTCTGTGCCATCTACGCCATCAAACGATGCGCACCGGTGAACTGCGGCGCGCCATACCCCAAATCACGCAAAAATGTTAACGCAACAACTGCGCGAACTCGAAGACGACGATATCATCACACGGCGGATCTATGAACAGGTGCCACCAAAAGTCGAGTACAGCCTGTCACCACTCGGCGAAACGCTCGCGCCTATTTTGAATCAGCTCTGTGAATGGGGCGAAAACAACATCGATCGGCGCCGGCGCGATTGCGGTGAAACCATTCATCTGCTCAACCGCGATGATGTGCCAACACTCAAGGCCAACTAAATCCACAAAAAAAGGAACTGCATAATCGCAGTTCCTTTTTTGCTTGCCAAACAATATAAATTTGTCTTTTGTCACAGCCTGTTTTTCACTTATCGGCTCTTCACAAATGTCGTGCCATCCGCGGCTGGTGCCTTGGATTGACCGATGAAGGCCACCAGCACAATGATGGTAATCAGATAAGGTGCCAACGTGAACCACACGTTAGGAATCCCACCGATAACCGGAATGTACTTACCGATAATGGCCAAACTCTGAGCGAAGCCGAAGAAAATCGCTGCACCCATCGCACCGATGGGATGCCACTTACCAAAAATCATGGCGGCCAAGGCCATAAATCCCTGCCCCACAATGGTCCCAATGCTGAAGTTCAAGGTGATGCTCTGGGCCATAATCGCACCCCCGATACCACCGAGTAACCCCGAGATCATCACACCAAAATACCGATACTTGTAGACCGAAATTCCCAGTGAATCCGCCGCTTCAGGATGTTCCCCGACGGAGCGCAGACGCAAGCCAAAACGAGTTTGCTTTAACAGCCACCAGGCGATAATCGCAATCACAATCCCAATATAGGCAATCACGGATGTGTTCGTGAAGAAGATTGGGCCAATCAACGGAATCGCGGACAGACCAGGAATAGACATGGTAGCCAGTGGATGTTGAATGATATCCGTTTGGCCTTTGCCGTCAAATAACAACTTGGTCAAATAGATGGCCAATGCGGGTGCCATCAGATTCAAGACTGTCCCACTGATGATGTGGTCTGTGCGCCAATTGATGGTGGCCACAGCGTGAATCAGCGAGAACAGTAACCCGATACCGCCACCGACCAACAAGCTCACCCACGGCGTTGCACTGCCCAATGACGAGCCGAAGAATAGATTGAAGGTGACACTCGCAAAAGCGCCCATCACCATGATGCCTTCCAACCCCACGTTGACGATGCCGGCACGTTCAGAGAAAGTACCGCCAAGCGCCGTAAAAATCAATGGTGCCGAGTAAATCAAAGTGGTTGAAATCACGGTCAATAATAAGGTGTTTAAGCTCATTTTGCCGCCTCCTTTACCGCTTTTTTCTTTCGCCAACCGCGACCGGTCTGACCCAAATACCGAATCAGGTAGTTGGCCCCGACGAAGAAGATCACCGCGGCAATCACGATGTCGACAATTTCTGGTGGCGTTGTGGAGGCGATTGAGATATTCAGGCCGCCGATTTTGAGAATCCCAAACAATAAGGCTGCGAGAATAATCCCAAACGGTGAGCTACCCGCCAACAGCGCGACTGACATGCCATCAAACCCAATTGGTGGCAAGGCCGTGTTCACGATGATGTTCTGGAAGTTACCTAACCCTTCCATTGCACCACCCAGACCGGCCAGTGCGCCTGAGATGAGCATGGCCATCACGATTGTGCGCTTCGTCGACATGCCCGCATACCGCGCGGCATCTTGATTCATCCCCACTGACTGGATTTCAAAGCCCAGTGTCGTGCGCTTGAGCAGTAACCACACCACAACCACGGCCGCGAGTGCGATCAAGATACCCCAGTGGAACGTTGAGTTCTGCGTGAGCTGCTCCAGAAATGGCGTCCGTAGTCGTGCTTGGACGGGAATCGTTTTGGAATAATCGCCATCGCCCACCGCCAACACGTCTTTGACAATCGCATTGGTGCCATAGAGCGCGATGTAGTTCAACATGATGGTCGTAATCACTTCACTGGTACCAAACATGGCGCGCAACCAACCGGCAATGCCGGCCCACAGTGCACCAGCTAACGCCCCGGCGATAATCGCCCCGGGCAGTAACAACCAGCCCGGCAGACTTGGAAACCACAACGCGAACGTCACGGATACCAGCCAGCCGACCAGTGCTTGACCCGCTAAACCGATATTGAAGAAGCCGGCTTTGTTGGCCACCGCGAACCCTAATCCGGTCAGAATGAGTGGTGTGGCACTGCGCAAAACTTCCCCAATCGCGTTCGGGCTCCCCAACGCGCCGGTAATCAGCGCCAGATAATTGCTGACAGGATCAAACCCTGATAGCAACATAATGATGGCACCGACCAGCAGCCCCAAGATCACTGAGGTCACTGGAATCCAGATACTATTGAAATTCATCTGTTTAATTCGCATGGGTGACCTCCTTATCTGCAATGCGTTCGCCCGCCATCATCAAGCCAATCTCTTGAACCGTGACCTCGTCAACGCGAGCACCACCGACCAATTGCCCCTGATGGATGACGGCAATGCGATCGGACAACTGCCGAATCTCATCGAGCTCATACGAAATCAAGAGGACGGCATGCCCTGCCGACCGCGCCGCCATAATTTGACGGTGCACGAACTCAATGGCACCGACATCGAGCCCACGCGTCGGATTCACCGCAATCAACACACCGGGGTTGCGACTGAGTTCACGCGCGATAATCAATTTTGTTGGTTCCCACCCGATAATTCACCCGCATGTTGCCAGACGCTCGTGGTACGAATATCGAATTGTTCAACCAGTTTTTCGGAATCATCAATCATCGCTTTTTGATTCAAGTAGCCGTGATTGGCAAATGGTGCAAGATGATACGTCTGCAGGTGCATGTTATCGATTAATGTCATCGGCAGAATAAGCCCATCCTTCTGGCGATCTTCAGGAATATGGCCGACGCTTCGTGGATGATTTGGCGCACACTGGCATTGGTCATGTCATTGCCATTGATGTGAATCTGGCCACTTGCGACCGGTGACAGGCCCGTAATTGCGCGCACCAATTCACTTTGACCGTTACCATCGATTCCCGCCAGCCCGACAATTTCACCGCCGCGGAGTTCAAGCGATACGTCATTCACACGTGGCCGCTTGTTGTGATCCAAAACCGTCACATGGTCGAGCGCTAGTAACACGGGGCCTTCTGGCATGGTTTCATGGTGTTGCGTGAGATCAATCGGCCGACCGACCATCAATTCCGCCAATTCTGCCGTTGTTGTGTTTGCCATCTCAACAGTCGCAACGACCTTCCCGCGACGAATCACGGTGGTCACGGCCGCGACGGCCTTGAGCTCCTGTAACTTGTGTGAGATCAGAATGACGGCCTTGTCTTCATCCGCCAGCCGCTGAAAAATCGCCAACAGTTCGGCGACTTCTTGCGGTGTGAGCACGGCGGTGGGTTCATCAAAAATCAAGATGTCCGCATCCCGATAGAGCACCTTCAGGATTTCGACCCGCTGCTGCATTCCCACGGAGATCTCATCGACACGCGCATCCGGATCGACCTGTAAGCCGTATTGTTCGGATAAAGCGACGATGCGTTCGTGGGCCTGTTTACGATTGAGTTGACCGTGCCGCAACGGCTCGTCACCCAAAATAATGTTCTCGAGCACCGTGAAATTCTGCACCAACATAAAGTGCTGATGCACCATCCAATGCCGAGTCGTGTTGCATCTTTTGCGGAGTTCAATTTGACGGGTTTACCGCCCACCTCGATGGCACCACTGGTCGGCTGATAAATGCCGGATAACATGTTCATTAATGTCGTTTACCGGCACCATTTTCACCCAACAAGGCATGCACTTCGCCGTAACGAATCGTCATATCGATGTGGTCATTCGCAACAAAGGTGCCAAAAATCTTGGTGAGTTGTGTCAATTGAATGGCTGTGGTATTTGCCATAAATAATCCTTTCTAGAAAATAAGGCTGCACATCACGAGTGATGTCACAACCTTATTAACGCGATTCAATTTGATTTACTTCAATTCACTTGGCTTGTTGAAAACCGTAATCTTGCCATCGATAATCTGTTGCTTGTAGTCTTGAACGGCCTTCCAGGCATCATCGCTCATGTTACCGCGAGTCAGGTCAACGCCCTTTTCCTTCAAACCATAAACTTCTGTCTTACCAGCAGGGAACTTGTCCTTCTTAGCATCATCCGCCAGCTTCTCAACAACAGTCCCAACACCCTTCAAGGTGGAGGTCAGTGTCAGGTTACCGCCGTCGTATTTACCTTCATTATTCTGATCGAGGTCGACCCCGATAACCCAAACCTTCTTCTTCTTGATTTGGTTCTTCGCAGCGGAGAAGACACCGGCACCGGTACCACCTGCTGCTTGATAGATCACATCTTCATCGTTGTTGAACATCGCATTGGCTAATGCTTGCCCAACATCAGGCTTGGTGAAGGAGTCCGCATACTTCACGTCGACCGTGATTTTCTTGTTCACGGCTGCGACACCCTGACGGAAACCAGCTTCAAAACGATCAATCACGGCACCGTGTTGGCCACCGATGAAGCCGACCTTGTTGGTCTTGGTTGTCTTCGCTGCGGCAACTCCAGCGAGATACGCCGCTTCATTATCCTTGAACGTCACACTCGCCACGTTCTTGGCATCGATCACATCATCAATAATCACGAATTGGGTCTTAGGATTAGCTTTGGCTGCGTTCTTGATCGCACTTTCGAGCTTATAGCCAATCCCGAAAATAGTTGCATATTTGGCTTGAATCAACTTGTTAATGTTCGGTGTGAAGTCAGCGTCTGAATTGGATTGCGCGTAGTTGTAACCACCCACACCCTTCTTCAGGCCATTCTTCTTACCCCACTTCTCTAAACCTTCCCAGCCGCTCTGGTTGAATGACTTGTCATCAACCCCGCCGCCATCAGTGACCAACGCCACTGAATGCTTCGCGTCTGACTTACCAGATTGTCCTGCCTGCTTACCCCCACAGGCAACGAGTACCACCGTTGCTGCTGCCAACATTGCCAAACGCCTAACTTCCGACCAAACTTCATTGATTGTTCCTCCTTAGGTTTTGTAACAACTTTGTATATGCAGAATACCATGATACAGCGTTTTAAACAATAACAATATCTAATATAAATTAAATAATGTTCGTATTTGAAAAAAGTTAAACAAACTCGATTTGTGATACACTTAAGACACTATATTGGGAGGGGAAAACCATGAAACCGATTACTGTTTACTTGGTGCGCCATGGGCAAACTTGGTTCAATCGCTACAACAAAATGCAAGGCTGGTCAGACTCACCACTGACCCCATCAGGCATTGATGACGCCAAACTCGCCGGGCAAAAACTCAAGCACATCACGTTCACAAACGCTTACGCGAGTGATACCACTCGGGCCACCAACACAGCCAAAATGATCCTGGCTGCTAACTTCAATTCCCATACCGAATTGAATATCACCCCACATTTCCGCGAACAATTCTACGGCTATTACGAAGGTGAAGACTCACCCAAAGCTTGGTACGCTGTTGGCCAACCTCATGGTGCTCGGACCTTCAGTCAGATTATCGAAAAGTTCGGTGTTGACGCCTCGAAGAACTTCATGCATGAAGCCGATCCGTTCCACGAAGCGGAAGATGCCCTCACCTACTGGAATCGCCTGCAAAAGGGCTTCAAGCAGTTGCGCGAAGAGAATCAAAACGGCGACAACGTCTTGCTTGTTAGCCACGGGACCACGATTCGCAGCATTGTCGATAAGTTCGGTAAAGAAGACGGCTTTGTGGTGACCGAGAGTCCCAAGAATGGCTCCATCTCAAAGATTCAACTCACCGATAGCGGCATTCACGTCCTGAGTTATAATCAGCTCGAACTGTAGCCACTGATATATTTCGCAAAAAAGAAGCACATGCCCGATTTGGACATGTGCTTCTTTTTAATTTCCGAACAAACTGGACTAGTCGCGTTCCCAAAAGACGGAGAATTCCTGTTTACAAAGAAGTGTGCGAACTCGCGCTCAAAGCGTCTTTTGTCACAGCTTTCTTCTTTTTATTTAGCACGATCAATGCTTCTCTTGATTGACCAGCGGAAAATGCCTGGCAATGCACGGGCGGTAATCACAGTGAGATGGTCGCGGAAATTATTGAAATAGCGCCGCTTTGGTTTCACATCCGTTGCTGCCCGATAGAAGAGCTGCGCCAAATCTTGCGCTGAAGCCCCCATGCCTGGTGCATCGTCATCCAATACGCCAGTCATAAATGTGACCAGTGATTGATATGCGGTGTCAGGTTTGAGATTCTTTTGAATATTGGCACGCGCCACACTGCCCCATGATGACTGGGTCCCACCAGGTTGCACCACCACTGACCGAATGCCAAAAGGTTCTACTTCGAGGTCAAGCGTATCACTCCACTGCTGTAAAGCCGCTTTGGAAGCGTGGTAGTAGGCACCCAGTGGCGAATAGATATCACCACCAACAGACGAGATGTTCACCACCCGACCGGCATGTTGCGCCCGCATGGTGGGCAAGAAGAATTGCGTCAACGCGACAGCCGCAAAGAAATTCGTATCAAACTGGCGGCGAATGTGCGTCATTGGCGTGTCTTCAACGGGACCATTTTCACCATAGCCCGCATTGTTAATCAAGACATCGATGCGATGCTGCTCATCGAGAATGGTTTGGCCAAACGCGACAATCGACTGATCATCTGTCACATCGAGATAGAGCGCATGTGTATTGGTACCAGTGGGAATATTGTCAACGTGGCGCGCGCCACCATAGACAATCCAACCTTGTTGCGCGAATAGTTCCAGCGCAGCCTTCCCCATACCATTTGAAGCACCTGTAATTGCAACGACTTTTTGATTGCTCATGATTTTCTCCTTTGTATTAACCCACTTAAAATGTTACGCTTGTAACTATCAATGTGACAAGTGTAACCACCCTTTCAATCAATAACAAGGGGCCTGGAAGCAAATGTGACAAAAAGGGAGAAATTGTCAATGGTTGAAGCAAGTGCAAATACCCGTGAATTTTATTAGGTGCCTTGACCCGGTTATTAAAGAAGAAATCATTTGATGCCATCTCGGTCAGCGAATTAACCCGCACTGCCGGGATTTCGCGGATGACATTTTACCGGCACTACGGTAATATCGCTGATGTGCTGCAACAAGAATTGGCCCGCTTGGTAGCAACTTTGCCAAAATATAAGGCGTTACCCGTCCGCGAATACGGGGCCGCTGTGACGTTCTACATGCGTTTCTTTAGTGAACACGCCGACTTTATGCAGCTGTTACTTCAGGCCGACCAAGAATCCATTCTGCGTCAGGCCGTCATGCAGGTTATGACTGAACTTTCATCCGCCAAAACACCACTGCAAAGTTTCACCGAGAATGAAAAACGTTACTACATGATTTATCAAGCTTCGGGTTTGGTGAGTGTTGTGGTGGACTGGTTGGCCCACGATCAGCCAGAAACGCCGGAGGAGCTGGCTACTTTTATCCAAAAAACTTGGCCACCATTGGGCGAGTAAAACATCGGTAACGCAAAAAGGTTGCGCCATTTCCGCATTGGGAAGAGCGCAACCTTTTTTTCATGTCACAGCTTTTTTAATTCAATTCCTTGTCGATCACAATGCCCTGATAGAGCCAGACCGTTAAGAAGTAGTAGATGCCATAAAGCACAATGAAGATTCCAAATGGCAGCCACAAATTGGCGTATGGATTCACCATCAATGCCTTAAACAGCTGTAACCCAAACAGCACGTGGACAACACCGACAATCCCTGGCAACAGGAACAAGGCACCGATTTCTTGACGAATGGAGTGCTTCAAGACACTAGGTCGCGTCCCAATCTTTTGTAACATCAGGTAGCGCACTTGGTCATAGGCTGCACCAGAGAGAATCTTGAACATCAAGGTTGAGGCCAACATGGCAAGGAAGGCAATTCCTAAGAAGAAGCCCATGAATTCCATCCCTGAGAACAGCGCATTGGCCACCTCATAGGAATCAAACTTGCCACTGAGACCATAGGCTTGTTCGCCCATGCCTTGAGCCTTGCGATCAGCCTTCACCAAGGCCGCAATCGCCTGATAGTTGTCATCGAAGCTCTTCACACGATACGTTGTGGCCGTGCTCGTGGTACCAGGAATAGCCGCAAACGCTGACGCTGACACAAACTTCACTGCCAAATCGCGCTGCTTAAATGGTGCCAATTCCTGAAGTGCGGACGCACTAGGACTGTATTCTTTGTACGTAGACGGAGTGATTTTGGTGACCTTGGTTGAGGCGATATTGCTTGAAGCCTTCGCTAACAATGGGTGCGCTTCGAACTCACTGGTCAGGTAATAGATGTTCTTACTGTCGTGCTTTTGCTGGTAAGTCACGGTGCTTGTGACATCCGTCAGTTGCTTAACTTTTGTTGTGTGGCAGCACTTGGACTATGCAGCACCACATCGTATTGACTGCCATAACTCGCAAACAGTGAAATCTGGTTGCGGAAGCCAATACCGACCGTGATTGCCCCCAGCGCGAGCGCAAAGAGAATGGAGACCACGGACAAAATCTTAGTGTAATCACGAATTCGGAAGCTTAATTGCGCCAATGTGAAGGTGCGAATGCCCTTCCCGGCAAAATTGCGATTACGCTTCAACAAACTGATCAACCAGACGAACACTGAGTTGAATAAGAAGTAAGTCCCCAAAACGATGGTGACTAACGCAATCGGAATCGATAACAATTGCAGCTGAACAATGGCCTTCATTGACCAGTAGCCGATACCCAATAACACAATTGCTGAAACGATTTGGGCGATTAACATCGGCTTCTTTTGGCGGGTGCGGTTAGGCGTCTGGTCGGCATGCAACAGTTGCAATACCGGTGTTTTGAGTAAGCGCGACTGGTTCATGACCGCCGCAATCACGAACAAAATAATGAAGAAAATAAAGGTGATGAGCAGCGCCGGTAACCAGAATGCTGAGAAGTGCTTCACGGTCGCGTGCAGTTGATTGATCAACAGTCGCCCGGTAATGGCGGTGAGGCCCACCCCGAACACGGTTCCCACCACCGTTGCCAGGGATCCGACAAGCACCGTTTCAATAAAAATCAGTTGGCCAATCTTACTGCTTTTGGCCCCCAGCATGATAAACATGGCGTAATCGCGCTGCCGCATGCTCATCAGAAACGTGTTGGCGTAGATGATGTAGACCAAGGTAATGATGGCTAATAACACGGCCCCAAAGCCGAAAACAAAGGGTGCTGCTGCGACAGTTGAGTTGGCCTTCACAAAGTCTTGATTGGTCGCAAGTGCCATGAACATGTAGAAGATGGCACTGGCAATTACCAAACCAGAAAACAAGACCGCATAATCACGGAATCGGTTCTTGAGGCCACTCATTGCAAGTTTTGTTAGCATGATTGTCCTCCTATTGCTGGAATGTGCCGACGGTTTTGAGAATCTCTTGATAGAATTCTTCCTGCGTCTTATCACCATGAATCAGCTCTTGGCCAATCTGGCCATCCTTGATGAACAAAATGCGTTCCGCATAGCTTGCGGAGAACGCATCATGGGTGACCAACAGAATGGAGACGCCCTGTTCTTGATTCAAGTTATGCATGGTATCGAGCAGTTCACGCGCACTCTTAGAATCCAGCGCGCCAGTAGGTTCATCCCCAAACAGAATGGCTGGTTCTTGAACCAAGGCCCGTGCTGCGGCGACCCGCTGTTTTTGCCCACCGGATAATTCCGTTGGATAGTGATCCAACACGTGATCAATGCCCAATGTGCTGGCGATTTTGTCGACCGCGACGTCGCTCTTCTTGGTGCCAACGCCTTGCAAGGCCATTGGTAGGGCAATGTTTTCGCGCGCAGTGAGGTTCTCTAGCAGATTGAAGTCTTGGAAGATGAAGCCAATTTGTTGGGCGCGGAAATCAGACAGCTTGTTGCCCTTCAATTGCGTGACATCTTGACCATTAATGCTTACCTTACCGGTTGTTGGAGTATCCAATGTGCTCAAGATATTGAGCAATGTGGTTTTACCCGAACCAGATGCCCCCATGATGCCGACAAATTCTCCCTGTTCAACAGTGAAATCGATACCCTTTAAGGCTTGATATTGTTTTTCATTTGCTTTCCCGTAAGTTTTGGTGACCGCCTCAACGGTAACGACAGGCTTGTTTGCCATATATAAATCCCTCCGAATTAATTTGTTAACCCCATTGTATCGAGAACTCGGCTTCTAAGAAATAGCTTTGCCTAACAGTCTACCTAACAACCTTGTAAGGGATATAAAGAAATTGTTAAGTCAATTTTCAGAAATTGGTCCAAACCTGCTGTACCTAGCTTCCATAATCAGTATAATGAATAACGGCATAAAACAGTAAAAATAAAGGATGATGACGATGTGTTACTGCAACAAAGCGCCGACAAGCGGGACCAGTTGACGCGATACTGCTGACTTACTTGGAGGACAATAATGAACGAAAAACAAACCCCACACTATATTCCGTGGATGATTGTTGGGCTGATGGACTTTGTGACCGTTATCGGCTTTGACGACATCATCTACAACTTTCAAAATCAGGGCCTGGTCGCGGTGACCAGTTGGGTCTTAATGACCTTCCTGTACGTGATTCCTTACAACCTGATTGTGGCACACATGGGCTCGACCTTCTCAGAACATGGTGGCGGAATCACCAGCTGGATTCGAGAAACCAACGGCGACACATTCGGTTACTACGCCGCGTGGTTCTATTGGATTACCGGCTTGCCTTACGTGGTCGATGTCGCAAACTCCGTGGTTATCTCACTGGGTTGGCTGACCAACGGCAACGGGAACATCCAGGACAACTTGGGTAACGCTTGGTTTGGAATTTTGACGGCCGCTATCTTTATTATTTTCATCTGGTTACAGCACTTCTTCAAAAACAGAAGTCTCGAATTGCTTTCCACAATCGGTGGTGGCGCCATGTTTATCATGACCATTCTGTTTGTGATTATGACCGTGGTCGGCCTCACACAGGCAACGGCATCAAGACGCAACCATTTGATCTCAGCGCCTTTATCCCGAAGAAAATCGACTGGGGCTTCCTGTCGACGTTTGGACTGTTTATCTTCGCGATGAACGGATCTGAACTGGCCGCACCATACACCAAGGACATGAAGAATCCGAGCCGGGACTTCCCTAAGGCGCTCAAGATGATTGCCATCATGACCATGTTCCTGACCCTGTTTGGGACATTCAGTCTGGGCGTGTACTTCAATGCGCATCACCTACCCAATGATTTGAAGATGAATGGCTCCTACTACGCCTTTCAAGCCATCGGGAAACAGTTCGGCATGGGCAATGTGCTGATGTATGTCTTCGCGGTCGTGCAAGGCATCTACATGTTGGCGCAACTCGCCGTGATTCTGGATGCATCCACCCGGATTTTCTTAGGTGACGTGGCCAAGCGCTTCATGCCGAGTCAATTGACCAAGATGAGCTCGGATGGCCTGCCGATCAACGGTTACTGGATGACAACAATTATCTGTACGGTCATCATGGCCCTGGCCGCCCTACTGCCACAGGTCAACGATATCTTCAACTGGTTATTGAATCTGAACGGGATTGTTTCACCGATGTCGACTCTCTTCCTATTCTGGGCCTACATGATGGTGCGGCTGCACAGCGATCGCTATCCCACACCGGATTATACGTACATCAAGTCACACAATCTGGGCTTCATCGTAGGGACATGGATGTTTGTCATCACCTTGGCATTCGCCGTTCTGGGCTTCTTCCCAACCGACGCCGAGATGGGCAGCGCGACATTCACCAAGATGCTGAGCTTGAACATCATCGTCCCTATCGGCATGGTGCTGCTCGGTTTCAGCCTGCCGTGGGTGGCTAAGCGCCAGCAACAAAACAACGGTCGTGCCTTCTCACGTGGCAGTTGGTTGGTCATGACTGCACTGTTGATTGTCAGCTTACTCGGCCTCTCCAGTTACGGAATGGCCACCAACCTGTTCAGTCACTGGGCAATGGGCGTTAAGGTGCCTGTCATCATTGTGGTTGACGCCATTCTGCTGTACATCTGCATGCGCGCCACCCACAATGGTCGGACCGGTCAAACAGCTGAATAATTTGGTTTTTTAACACAAACATGATACACTTGCACTATCAAATTAAGGGAGTGAACAGCAATGCGCTTACGTTATGTGCAATTTCAATAGTCAATTGAATAGGTTCGATGCACATCTGACATTGCTGGTTTTCACCAATATGATTAGTCGCTAATCATTCGTGGCCGTTTTTTAAGGCTCACAGAGGTCACCGTTATGGCTGCTGTGGGCTTTTTGTGTGCCACTGCCGCACTTGATTTGTGTATCGACCGGATAATATAAGGAGGCAATTTATGCCCGAAAATAACGAAAAAGTCTCATCACCGGTATTTCAAAGCAACAACCAGATTTTGATTACACCATGACAGAATTAGGCGAACTCGCCAAAGCAAACAACTACACCGTCGTCGGTGAAATGCGCCAACGTGGATCGTCAGACCGCCGCAACCTATTTTGGGAGTGGGAAAGTCGACGAAATCCGCCAAGAAGCTGACATCTTAGAGGCTACCACCGTGTTGGTCAATGACGAACTATCCCCTTCACAATTGCGCAACCTTGAAAAGCAACTCGGTCGCCGCGTTGTCGATCGCACCCAACTGATTCTCGATATTTTCGCGGATCGTGCGCGTTCTAAGACCGCCAAGACCCAAGTTGAAATCGCGCAATTGAAATACGCCTTACCACGCTTGCATCCAAGTGCCAACCGTCTGGACCAACAAGGTGGCGGTGGTGGCTTCGCTAACCGTGGGGCTGGTGAAACCCAACTCGAAATGGATCGCCGGATCTTGACCAAGCGGATTGCTCACTTGCGTCAAGACTTGCGTGATGCCGACGTTGGGGAAGAAGTTCGCCGCGCCAAGCGCCAAACCAATCAGCTGCCCGTTGTGGCCCTTGTGGGTTACACCAACGCTGGTAAGTCAACAACCATGAACGGTTTGCTCGATCTCTATGCGGACCGGCCAGAAGACAAGCAAGTGTTTGAAAAGGACATGCTGTTTGCCACTTTGGACACCAGTGTGCGTGCGCTGACGCTGCCCGATAATCGCCAGTTCTTACTGAGTGATACGGTCGGTTTTGTCAGCAAGTTGCCCCATAACCTGATTGATTCCTTTAAGGCCACTTTGGCCGAAGCAGCCAATGCCGACCTCTTGATTCAAGTTGTCGACTATGCTGATCCCAACTATCGTGAGATGATGGCAATCACCGAGAAGACCTTGAAGGAAATCGGAATTGAAAACATTCCAATGATTGAGGCCTACAACAAGGCTGATAAGCGTGAAGACACCACCTATCCAGAGATCAATGGTCATCAACTGGTTTACTCCGCTAAGGATCCAAAGTCACTGAAGGCTTTGACCGAAATGATTACGCAATTGATTTTTGCGGAAGATCAGGAAAAGACTTACTTGGTACCATTCACCGATGGCCAAATCGTCAGCTTCATCAATGAAAAGACGGCGGTTAAGGCAACCGACTACACCGAAACCGGCACGAAGATTACCACCATCGTGAACGCGGTGCAGGCCGGCCAGTTGGAAAAGTATGAAGTAACGGAATAGCGAGTGCGACAATCCCCGTTTAACAATCGAGTACTAGCAGACTTTGAACGTGGTGCCAGCCATGGCACGAGTGAAAAGTGGCCAAACGGAGATTGTTGGGGATGCGAGCACGTTTAGAGTGCGAAGCCACACGGTCTGGCTGTGAGCACTAACGAGACTAGCGTCAAATTGCGATTCGTGCAATTGGCGCTAGTTTTTGTTAGGCGGAGTATCTTGGCCTTGTGAACGCGTTTATGCTGTAACCACACTCCTCCACCTCTTTCTAACCAAACAAAAAGCGTTGTGACCACCTTTTGAGGGTGATCACAACGCTTTTTTATTTTACTTTGTCACAACTGCACTTGCTATTAGCTTGCCAATCGCTTTTCTAACATCCGTGATGCCATTGAAAGGGCAAAGTTGACGATGAAGTACATCACCGCTAACGCCACAAACATTGGAATCATGTAGTTAATGTTTTGGCCGTAAATAATCTGTGAGTGATAGGTCAACTCAGGCAACAGGATAATCGTTGCCAGTGAGGTATCCTTCACCAACGAGATAAATTGACTCACGATTGGTGGAATCATTTTCTTGAATGCTTGAGGCATGATGATGTAGCGCATGGTTTGATAGTAAGACATCCCATTACTCCGGGACGCCTCCATCTGGCCGATTGAAACGGCATTGATCCCACTACGCACAATTTCCGCTAACATCGCCGATTCGAAAATGGTCATCGCCACGATAGACGAGGTGACCACATCCAACCGAATCCCAATATCGGGAAGTGCGAAGTAAGTGAAAAACAGAATCAGCAGCAATGGCAGGTTCCGAATTAAATCGATAATAAAGCCCACAATTGCGGAGAAATATTTGACCTTCACGTACCGTGCAATTCCCAGCAACGTCCCGATAATGAAACTGAAGAAGATGGAAATCACGGAGACTTCAATGGTAATCCACAAGCCTTCTAACAGGTAACGCAAGTTGATCCACGAATACGCATCAATAAAGTTTTGCATGCTAGTCCCCCCTTCCTACGCCAGTTTCTTTTCGAGATGCCGCATGTAGTACGACATCGGCATGGTGATGATTAAGTACAAGACACCAACAGCCAGATAAGTATCAAAGGTGTTAAAGGTTGTCGAGGCAATGATCTTGCCTTGATACATCAAGTCAAAACCAGCCACAAAGGCTAA
Organism: Lacticaseibacillus saniviri JCM 17471 = DSM 24301; assembly: GCF_001311785.1. Lineage (GTDB taxonomy): Bacteria > Bacillota > Bacilli > Lactobacillales > Lactobacillaceae > Lacticaseibacillus > Lacticaseibacillus saniviri. The sequence continues at coordinate 68,674 of NZ_BBBX01000006.1, forward strand.
CACAGACGAATTCTTAACCAAGTTGATGAATTGGTTACCAAGTGGTGGAATCACCATCTTAATCGCCTGTGGGAAAACGATTTGGCGCATGGCTTGACCATAGCTCAAGCCAACACTGCGCGCGCCTTCCATCTGACCAGTGGAGACAGCTTCAATCCCGGCACGCACTGTTTCAGCGATGAAGGCACTGGTATAAATGGTTAACCCAATCGTCCCAGCAGTGAAGCCATCAATCTTAGCAATATATGTCGGCACAATCACGTAAAAGCCATGGTGATCACCAATAATGGAATATTGCGAATCACTTCAACATAGGTTTTACCTACCATGCGGACCCAACGTGTGGTTGAAATTTCCATCAAGGCAAACAGGTTCCGATAATCAAACTACCGATCAGTGCGAGCACACTCGCGGCTAACGTGTAACCCAACCCAGAAACCAAGTCACCCCAATGAGAGGTTAGAATTGAAATCATTAATACCCCACCTCCTTGATACTAAAGCCTGGAATTTCGCCAAACCACTTATTGACCAATTTGGCGTAGGTGCCATCTTTCTTGATGTCAATGAGCGCTTGATCAATCGCCTTCACGAACTTGGTTTGACCCTTGTTCACGGCAATCCCATATGGTTCCTTGGTGAAGCTGCCGCCGACAACGACATAATTAGGATCTTGCTTGGACATCCCATACAAAATCCCATTATCGGTTGTCAGTGCGTCCCCTTGACCTGACTTCAACGCTGTAAAGGCTTGCGCGTAATCAGAGAGCTGCAACACAGTCGCTTCGGGTGCCGCTTTTTTAATATTTAACACAGAATTAGAACCTTGGACCCCGATCACCTTGGTGCCCTTTTTCAGATCTTTAACTGACTTGATTGGACTGCCGGACTTCACTAACAGGGATTGCCCCGCATTAAAGTATGGCGTTGAGAAATCCAATACTTTCTTCCGATCTGGGGTGATTGTCATGGTGGCAATCACGGCGTCGATATTCCCGGCTTTGAGTAATGGCACCCGGGTATCACTGGTAACCTGCACCAGTTCTGCCTTCGCATCCTTACCGTACATCGCCTTGGTCACTGCCTTAGCAATATCGATATCGAATCCTTGAATTTCACTATCCTTGATGTTCATCAATCCAAACAAGCGCGTGTCGGCCTTAACCCCCCAAATAATGGTCTTATTGGCCTTGGTGGTGGTATACACATCTTGTTCCGCGACACTCTTACCACAGCTGCTCAAAACCAGAGTCAGCCCCAGCAACAATATCGGGAGCAACAATCGTAGTCGACGTTTCATTTGATCGCCTCCTAGTGATTAATGATCTTGCTAATAAATTCCTTAGCCCGTGGTTCATCTGGGTGATCGAAGAATTCATTCACATCATGCGAGTCTTCAAGAATCTGGCCATCCGCCATGAAAATAATCCGGTCACCAACGCGACGTGCGAAGCCCATTTCATGGGTCACAACGACCATGGTCATCCCCTGCTTAGCAATCTGTTGCATAACATCCAACACATCACCAATCATTTCGGGATCCAGCGCACTGGTAGGTTCATCAAACAAGATGGCACGTGGCTTCATTGCCAAACTACGGGCAATGGCAACACGTTGCTTTTGCCCACCAGAGAGCTGACTTGGGAAGCTTTCCGCCTTGTCAGCTAAACCGACCATGTCGAGTAACTCCATGGCTTCCTTTTGCACCTCAGCTTTGTTGCGCTTCAACACAAGTTCAGGTCCAAGGGTAATATTGTCTAACACGTTCTTATTCGCGTAGAGATTAAAGTGTTGGAAAACCATCCCCACATTCTTACGAATCCGGTTCATGTTGGTTTTCTTATCTGCTAAGTCAAAGTTATTAACAATCAATTGACCAGAGGTAATCCGTTCCAAGCCATTAATCGTGCGCAGTAAGGTACTCTTACCAGAACCAGATGGTCCGATAATCGTTACCACTTCGCCTCGATCAATTGTCAGGTTGATATCCTTTAGGGCATGAAACTTGCCGTAGTACTTTTCGACGTCATGAAACTCAATCATTGACATCTTATCCCCTCCTTCAGTATTGGACCTTAGATAATAATTTTACAGATTTGTTGAGAAACACGCAATACTTCCTTCATGCAACTCTCATTTTTCAGTATAGGCCAGTTGCACCGTTAATGTATAGGAATCACGCTTTGTAATCAGGCCACTGCGCCCGAGTTGCTTGTATTCTCCGCCCGTGAGATAGGCATGTGCGACCGCAAACTGATATTGGGTCTGTGCTTTGTCGACTGGTGTCAATCCCACTGTTGTTACCGTTCCCAGCGGTTTTGCAGTCAGGGCATTGAGACCGCCAAAAACAACCAAATTATTTTCTTGTTGTTGCAGATCAAAAACGGTAACTCCACCGGACCACCCATCGCGTATACGGATTGCTTGGTCTTTTGAGCGACGTTCTTGATGGCCGTCTCATCGAGTCCCTGATAATCCAGCGCAAAGAGTCCCTGCTCAAGCAAGATGCGCGTCAGTTCGTCGATATTGGCTTGCTGGGTGGTATCACTGGCAATCGTGGCCGGTAGAATTTTGTCATCAGCAAACACCCCTGTGGCAGGACTGTTTTGTGTTTTAGCAACCAGTGCCTGCTCTGCGGCCTTCTTGGCTGCCGAGTTACCGCCCAAGGCTTTTTCAACCTTAGGCGAGATGTCAAAGGGCACCTTCTTGTCGGTGAAGTAATAAAAACATTCAACACGATGAAATATAACAGCACGAAGAATACCGCTAAAAAGAAAATACCGCGCCAACGAAAATCCGGATACCGTACATTCTGAATACCAATGTACAGCAAGTAGAAATTGGCAATCAACGCGACAATCGTAAACGCCTGGCCTTTGGGCTTATCTTGAATATTAAAGTACCCCAGCAGGCGATTCAAAATATCTAAAGCTGCTAACATGAGTTTTCCCCCGATACCTCTAAACTTGTCTAGTTATCATTTTGTGTGGTGGATTCCACACTGCTTTCATTCGTATTGGCTGCCGGTGCACTCGAACTCGAGGATGCGTCTGGCTTTTGACTACTGCTTGAGCTACTCTGTGGTTGGCTGCTGCTTGTACTACTGTTGGCACTGCTTGAGCTCTCATCAGGCGTGGATGATTGACTGGAACTGTCCGCAGAAGACGCGCTACTTGATGTCTCCGCGCTGCTGGACGTCTCTGAGCTACTGTCTGATTGTTCAGAGGACGAATCATCCTTACTGCTTGTGGAATTCGATGAGTCGCTGCTCTCGGAACTGGCGCTACTTGACGCCTTTTGTCGCGACTCTGATTGAATTTTTGAAACCAATGAACTCTGAGCCTCTGATGATTTTGGCTGGTTCACTGGATTGATGGTGTTAATGACGTTATATGCACTGACAAAAATAATCAGCGACACAATCGCTGCTGGTGATAACAATGGTGCCGTTCGATATGCCATACTTGTCTTCCCCCTCTAATTAAGTTTTATCTTACCCCAAAATTTTGAAGAATTGACGATTTGCCCCGAGATTTAGGGAATTTATCGATGACATCAAAAAGGGACTGTGACAAACGCGCCGGTCTTGTCACAGTCCCTTTTTTAGTGTTAATACTTGCGTGTCTCAGGCATTGGCCTGTTGGCAGCGAGCACATATACCATACAATTCAAAGCGGTGGCCCGTGATCTTAGCACCAGGTAACTGGGCTTCAAAGAAATCCATCGGGCACATCTCAAGCTCTGTCACGCGATGACACTGTTGACAGATGAAATGATGATGATGTGGATGCTGGAAATCACATTGAAACTTCACTGCGAGCTGTTCACCCTGCATATGGGTTTCAATGATGCCGAGATCCTCAAATGACTTGATGTTTCGATAAATCGTGTCATGCGACAGACCAGGATATAAGCCACGCATGTGATCATCAACTTTGGTCACTTCAATGTATTCATCTTGATTATCACTCAGAAATTCGAGCAGGTCCGTGCGCTGTTTGGTCAGCCGCAAACCGCCTGCCTTTAACGCTTCAATGGCAATTCCCGTGTTCGTCATTTTGAAATCCTCCACATGTTGACAACTGACGAAAAGTAAGTATAATAAAACGTATTGATTACGATTAACTGAACTTAGTCTAGCACAGCTACGACAATCAAGCAATCTAAAGGAGAACGAAATTATGGCAGAAAACAAGATTACGCAAGCGCATTACGTCGCATGAAGAGCAAGAACGGCCGGACCCGCTCTCGGGCATTACGGATTATCAAGGCCGCTAAGAAGCAAGCCAAATAATATGCTACAATGAAAGCGGTGATCGTCCTACCATCATCGCACAACTGACGATCATTTTGCGATCGTCTTTTTTTTGTGCGGAAAATTAGGGGGAACATCTATGAAACATTTCGTTGGTATCGTCGGCAACAATTGGTCCGGATCACGCAATCGGCAGTTACTGCAACTCATGAAGCGCCGCTATGCGGATCAATTTGACTTAACACTCCTTGAAACGGGTGATCTACCGCTCTTTTCTCAGGATATCGAAACAACACCATCACCTGTGGTCACGGCCTTTCGCGATCAGATTGCCCAAGCGGATGGCATTATCATTGCCACAGCAGAACACAATCACAGTATTCCAACCAGTCTGAAGAATGCCCTCGATTGGTGCTCACGTGTGGTCCACCCTATCGACCAGCAACCCGTCATGTTGGTTGGCGCATCATTAGGTCCGATGGGCACGGTACGCGCACAGATGCACCTGCGCCAGATTTTGGATTCACCAGGTATCGGCGCGCGCGTCTTACCTAGCAACGAGGTCCTGATCAGCTTCTCAGGCAAGCAATTCACGCCTGAAGGTGATATCACAAACCCCGCCACACTGGCGCAACTCGACCTCTCAACGCAAGCTTTCATGGCCTTTGTGGGCTAATTGCATCTATTATTAGTCACACGGTTCAAACAAAAATAGGCGCTGTGCAAAACCAAATGGTTTTGCACAGCGCCTTTTTAATTGTCGATTTGATTACAGAACACGAACACCGAAGCTTGGGCCGTATGATGATAAGCTTTGAATCTTAACACTTTGACCAGGAGCTGGTGCATGTAAGTATTGGCCATTACCGATGTATAAGCCAACGTGGTAAGTCGCACCACGGCTACCCCAGAAGACCAAATCGCCGGCCTTTAAGTTGCTGAGTGAAACTTGTGTCCCAGCACTTTCTTGAGGTACGGTCCAGCCACCGATGTTCTTGCCGGCAGCATTAGCGAAGACGTAGTACATGAGACCGGAGCAGTCAAAGCTGTAAGGACCCTTAGCGCCCCAGACATATGGCTTGCCGATTTGCTTCTTAGCTAAAGCGATAACAGCTTGAACCTTAGCGGATGGTGCTTGGGCAACAGGTGCATAACCATCAACGGTGTAGCTACCGTCGATCCATTGTGCGCCACCCAAGTTATACCAGGTTTTACCATTAACTGTCTTTGTGCCAGTTACCTTCCAAGCTGTACCATGCTTCAGGACTTGGCCTGTAGCGGCTTTGCCAGCGTTTGGAGAGTTCCATACGGCGATACCGTAGTTGGGCACGTAGTTGATTGTAATCACTTGCCCAGCTGTTGCGGCGTCAACGTGATTAGCTTGACCGCCAAACCCAATCCCAACTAACCCGATGAATGCTGCTGCTGCGATACCTGCCAAATGCTTTTTAAGACTCTTCAAAGATGTTCTCCTCCATAAGTTACGTCACTTGAATTTTTGTCGTTCACTTGAGTACATGAAACATCTTACCGAAACTTTATTACACCACTGTTACAGATCGGACAAGGAAACATTACACTTCCATTCTTTATATGACAATATCACTAATCGCTAATACTTATGTGGGCTTTTTTATCGCCACAAACGGGATGCGATTGGGATTGAGACGGTTATTTGCTCTCTGTCTCACGCTGTCACAAACAACGATTCATTCGGTGCGATCGGCCCTTCATTTGGCCGGTTGGTGATTGTGGCACAAGAAAAGAAAAGTTGTGATAAAAGGTGGTCTGAGAATGAGGATTAACAGGGATTGGTGATAAATCCCGAATTTAGGATTTGAAACAATCCGTTAACGTGTTTGAACTCGTAACAACTTGCGCCCAGCTTGGTTCGTCATTGGCAGAAACTACCAATTAAAACGAACCCATGCTGGTGCTCAGTTGCTAAACGCGAGTTCGCACACTTCTTGTTAACCGGAATTCTCAACCTTTTGGAACACGATTAGTCAATAAATTCATAAAAATAAGAGCCTGTGACATCCCCCGAAGGTTTCACAAGCTCTCTCAGATTAATTTCGAATTAACGGTGAATATATGTGAAGTTTGATGCACCAGACACAACTTGTGTGTTAGGTCCAGTTGGTGTGCGGAAGCCCATACCACCTTGTGTAATGGTGATAGTGTTGTTAGCTGGGTTATATGACTTCACGTAAGCCACGTGACCATAGTATGGATCTGCTTGCCAGCCGCCAACCCATTGGTTGCTAGCGAAACTTACAACAGAACCAGCAGCTGGTTGATTATCAACCTTGAAGCCAACCTTCTTAGCTGAAGCGCCCCATTGGTTACCATTACCCCAGTAGTTACCGACCCAAGGTGCAACCATCTTAACGTAGTAAGTGCATTGGCCCCATGGATAAGTGTTAATCTGGCTGGTGTAATCAGGATGTGCAGGTGCTTGTGCGATTGGTGCATAACCATCAATGGTATAGGTTGAATCAATCCACTGTGCGCCGCCTAAGTTATACCATGTCTTACCATTAACAACTTGTGTGGCAAAGGTCTTCCAAGATGTCCCATGTTGCAAGTACTTGCCTGTGGCATGTTGGCCTGCTTCTGGTGAGTCCCAAATTGCGATCCCATAGTTTGGTACATAGTTAACTGTGATCACATTATCTTTACTAGCAGCGTCAACATTGTTCGTTTGGCTACCAATACCGATACCCACTAACCCAACAAAGATGCAACAGCGATGCTTAACAAATGTTTTTGAGACTTTTCAAAGTTTTCTCCTCCAGAGATACGTCACTTGAATTTTTGTATTGTTCATTTGATTACATAGATAAGCATAGCGGACCATTGTTACACAAATGTTACAGAATCGTCAAGATAAGACGACAAACCTGTCACAGTGCTGCCACAAAAGAAATTCCTTTGTAAAACAATTCGCTTTTGGTTAATGTGATTATCAATAACGAATCGTTACAATAAGCACAATTCAAAAATAGAGTGAGACCTAACTGGCTTGTTAAGTCTCACTCTATCTTTATTGGCTAAACTTTGTTCATGAATACGCTTATTTGCTTTTCATTCGATTATCTTTTAACGATGAATGTAGGAGAAGTTGGTCGCATTAGGAACCACTTGTGTGTTAGGACCAGTTGGGCTGTTGAAGCCCATTCCACCTTGAGTGATTGTGATGCTGTTGTTGGCTGGATTGTAAGATTTCACGTAAGCCACGTGACCGTAGTATCGATCGGCTTGCCATGAACCAACCCATTGGCCGGCGGTAAAGACAACAACGGAACCAGCTTGTGGTGTCTTATTCACACTGAAGCCAACACGCTTAGCGGAAGTTCCCCATTGTGTCCCATTACCCCAGTAGTTACCAACCCAAGGCGCGACCATCTTAACATAGTAAGTGCATTGGCCCCATGGATAGGTATTTGTCTGGCCTGTGTAATCAGGGTGTGCGGATGGTGCTTGAGAAACAGAAGGATAGCCGTTAATTGTATAGGTGCTATCAATCCACTGTGCGCCACCCAAGTTGTACCATGTCTTACCATTGACAACTTGCTTGCTGACAACCTTCCAAGTGGTGTTGTGTTTCAATGTCTTACCTGTTGCTTGGTGACCTGCCTCTGGTGAATTCCAGACGCAATGCCGTAATTTGGCTTGTAGTTAATGGTCACGACTGTGTTGCTTGGGACGGGATAACCATCGATGGTATAAGCACCCTCGATCCACTGTGCGCCACCCAGGTTGTACCATGTCTTACCATTAACAACCTGCTTAGCAACCACTTTCCATGATGAATTGTGCTTTAAGGTCTTACCTGTCGCATGATGATTTGCTTGTGGTGAATCCCAAACCGCAATCCCGTAATTAGGAACATAATTAATGGTGACCACTTCACCGGCACTAGCGGCAGCCACTAATTGGCTTTGAGTCCCAAAGCTCATACCGGTCAAACCAATCATACCTGCTGCTGCAATTGTCACCAAACGCTTCTTTAAACTTTTCAAGAATAGATCCTCCGTTAACTAGAATGGAATTGAACTTTATCAATTCGATTGTGATGGTTTTCCTCATCAACGAGATCTATCATAGCCCAGGGACTTTACACCCGTGTTACAGCAGCACCATGGATTCTTTACGCTTCTTTACGATACTTTAACGAAAATAAAGAAAATCGATCTATTTTGACATAGACCGATTCTCTAAATTGGTTCAAGATGTGTATTTAACGGGCATCGCGTGCCAAAACCATTTTTTAATGCTTTGTTACAACTAATGTTGATCGATACTTTGCCAGGCGAGATCCTTGATGAATTGATCAATCTGCTGCTTGGCTTCTTCCCAGCGATTATTGGTGATCACATGGGCCACGTCCTTCAATTCTTCAGGTAATGCGAGATCGCGTGAGTACTCGGGGCTGTTGAGCCGTTTGGCAATCATTTCGGGATCATCGCCGCGCTTGGTGAGGCGTTCCTTGAGCACAGTCGGATCATCAATCGTCAAGAACAGCACCACGATTTCATTGGGAATGGTCTGCGTATAAGTAATGGCGCCCTTGGTATCGAGCACAATACTGAGAAATGGGGCTTTTTGCCAGGCTTTATGTAGCGATTCACGGGAACTCCCGTATTCGTACCCCGCATAGGTCACGTGTTCAATCAAATGCTTGGTGGCCATGCTTGCTGGTGTCTCAAAGTAGTAATCAATCCCATTTTGTTCCCCCGGACGCATTGGGCGTGTGGTGTGTGTCATCACCCGCTTAATATTATATGTTTCCGTCAGATAGCGACTCACTGTGGTTTTCCCAGTCCCCGTTGCGCCTGTGATGACAATCAATTTGTGCGCGGTCGTCATGATTGACCCCCCATTCATTATTTCTTCTATTTTAACAAAAGCTTGCCCTTAGCGCGACTTGCGATACTTTTTCATAAAACAAAAAGCTATGCCAAACCCAGTGGGATGGTCATAGCTTCGGTCCTCGGATAAACGTAATCGCTTAAATCTGTTTGACCAACCCGACGCTAATCTTCCGCGTCTAGCGTTGGCAACACCTCAAGATGCAGTTGATAGCTCTCCTTGGCATTCATCACGGCAATCACAAATGATGATCATCAAACCAGCTCACGGATAACGCCTCACTGGTCTTATTATCCAAGTCATTGAGATCAAGCACCTCATGCTTTTGGAAGTCACTGACAGTCTCAGCTAATGCTTGAATTTCAGGTTGACTGCTGGTTTGCAGTTCAGCCTCCAGCAAGCGTAACGCTTCTTCCTGCGCAGCCTCGTAACTATTAATCTCTTGGCCGTCCAGTCCGGCATAAAACACGGACAATGATTTTTGATGATACGACGCACCCACTACTGTATATCGCACGGGGTCACACACCCTTTCTCAATGTTTGACAAATCTTAAAACAGCGTTTACAGAATCTTCATTATTGGTTGTTATGCTCAGTATATCATCAAATTCAAAAGAGCTGCATGACAAATTGAAGATTGTCGTGTTCGCCGTGAAAATGGTGGTCACATACAACTGACAATTAAATGAGAGAAGCATACTTATGCCTGATACAAAATAGCGACAATGCCACAACCATCAATTGTGACATTGCCGCTATTTTTTGAATATGGTACCCAAACGTATACCACCACACTGCCTGTTTCACCTAACCCACCTAGCAACAATCGCGAAACCCACGATTGCTTTGTTAGGCCCGTTAGTGCTCACAGTCAAACCGTGTGGTGGCGCACTTGTTTTTGATTACTGGACGCGAACTAAGAAGTACTTCTTCTTCCCACGGCGAACAATCACAAAGCGGCCGTCAAACATGGCACTCGGATCAACTTCAAACTCGAGTGAAGTTTGCTTGGTCCCATTGATAGTGATGGCACCATTTGGATATCTTCACGAGCCTGGCGCCGGGAAGATTCAATCTTCGTTGTGTCGACCAACCATGTCACAATGTTTTCTGGTGTGACGGGTGCCGTCGTACTTGGGAATTGCTTGAAGCCCTGTTCAATTTCTTCAGCGGTCAATGCAGTCACATCACCGGAGAACAACGCAGCAGAAATAGCTTCGGCCTGATCAACAGCTTCTTGGCTGTGAACAAAGCGGGTCACTTCTTGCGCTAAGCGACGTTGTGCGGCCCGACGTTCAGGATGTTCCTTTGTTTCAACCACTAAGGCGTCGATTTCTTCCTTAGATAAGAAGGTAAAGAACTTCAGGAACTTCTCAACATCCGCGTCGTCTTGATTGAACCAGAATTGATAGAACTCGTATGGTGAGGTCTGTTCTGGGTCCAACCAGATGGCACCACCAGCGGACTTACCGAACTTAGTCCCATCTGACTTCAACATCAGAGGATTGGTGAGCCCGAATGCTTTGGCATCTTGGCCCTTAATCCGGTGAATCAAGTCGATACCGGCTGTGATATTACCCCATTGATCGGCACCGCCCAATTGTACCTGTACATCTTCTTGTTCAAACAGGGTTAAGAAATCGACCGCTTGCAGAATTTGATAGGTGAATTCAGTATAAGAAATACCCGCTTCAAGCCGGCTCGCCACCACGTCTTTGGCCAACATGGTGTTCACACTGAAAAGCTTCCCGTAATCGCGCAGGAAGTCGAGCAGTGAAATCTTGCTCAACCAGTCGTAGTTGTTCACGATGCGGAAGTTTTCTGTCCCGAACAGTTTTTCCATCTGTGCGGTCAACTTAGCTTGGTTAGCACGCACTTGGTCCATCGATTGCAGGACCCGTTCAGAGTTACGGCCGGATGGATCACCGATAGAACCGGTCCCACCACCGATCAAAATCACGGGATGGTGGCCCATCAATTGGAATCGTTTGAGCATCATGAATGGAATCAAGTGCCCAACGTGCAAACTGTTCCCTGTTGGATCAGTCCCAACATAGATCCCAACGGACTTTTCTGAGACCAGTTCACGTAACCCGTCTTCATCCGTCAATTGGTTCAATGCGCCACGCCAAGCGAGTTCATCGATAATATTTTCTGCCATGCTTATTTCCTCCTCTTTTTGTTCACAGGTTCGGCGATACAAAAAAAGTCCCTAACCACAAAAATGTGATTAGGGACGATTATTTACCGTGGTACCACCCAAATTATGACAATTGTCATCGCTCTAGTGGATAACGGCACGACCCGATGCCAGACGCTGTGAAGGTGTAATTCAGCTATCATCATGGATTGGTTTGCAGCGACCACCAACTTTCTGAACCAATGATGACATCCTACTGAGCTTCTCTGACCTGTGAATGATGAATTCAGTGTATCATAGCACTAGTTAATGTCAACTCTGCTCACAACTCAAGAAAGGTTGGAATCAATTTGCAACGTGAACAATGGTATACCACCGAAACCCTAGGGACTGTCAAAGTGGTCAATTTCACGGCCACAACGGTGCAGTATCTCACCACCGCCCAGATCAGTCGCGGCGAAACATTCTTACCAAAACCGCACCCATGACTACCTTTGAAACCGCAACGCGCCTCGATGACGCAGAAGTGCGCCGCCAAAATATTGCCTCATGCACTTTTATTCCGGAGCAATAATGCTTTAGGCCTCAATCTCATCTGCGGTTGGTCGCAACAGAATGAATGCGGCGTAGATCAGGATGGCCAAAATAATCCAGTTGATCACGGTCATTTGGAGTTGGCCCACGATGAATACTGCCACTAGCACGCCGATGATGCCAAAAATACTGGTGTAACTCACGATTTTGCGACTGTAGGCTCCGGCTTGAATGAAGACCGTGCTGCCAACAACAATGGAGAAAAAGGCGGCGCCCATCATGATGGGAAATGCGACCAGTGGGCTCATACCAAAGAAGCTGACCGTCACCATGGTTGGCGCAAATGAGCCGATGCCGATGTTGTTTAACGCGCCATAAACGAACAGTAAGGCCGCAAGCAAGATGGCCTTGCCAACGGGCAGTGACGTGGCGTTACCCGTGGTTTGCACCCAGTGCAGTTGATTGGCCAGCAGTAGGGCCGCAGAAACCAGCAACCCGACGCCGACACTGAGGCGAATCATACGATCTGGCAACCGCATCACGAGTCGTGGCCCGATGTATGCGCCGATCACCTGCGCGATGATACACATCACCAGTAGCCACCAACTCACCTGCACGCGGCTGAGATAGGCAACCGTCATCACGGCCAGCGGCAAGATACACTGTGCATTCACCGTTCCAGGTAATTTGCGCACGGTAGTCCAACCCAAACGGGTATAGATAGCTGAACTCAATGCAAAGTCAGAGGCGCCAAGTGTCGATAAGAAAAAATCAAGCTCGCGGTGAACGGTAATATCCGGCCATCCGCGGGTTCTTTTTGGCCATTTCGCGGTGTTGCCACACATCACGGCCCAAGTTTATGACAAAATAAATCGTGGTTAAGGCCACTAAGAGATCAAGAATTAAAACCACACGCGCCACTCCTTTTATAATCTTAGCTAGTTTACCTGTTGGCGCGCGATTGCGCAATCAAGAGGGCAAAGATGCGACAAAAGGCGCTTTGAGATCGTGGCGTTATAACACAAATAAAATAGAGGTTCCGACAAAATTCATTTTGTCAGAGCCTCTATTTTGTGATTGCTACCGACTAAACGTGCTGCAACAACCGCGTCAAAACACGTTCTATCAGCCAGCTAATTAGTCATTCAAGTGGTCAAAGTACCGCTTACCGATGAAGAACACAGGGCAAGCAACCATCGCGACAATGAGTAAGCCTTTAACAAGATGTTTGAATACTTTCATGTGTGTATCCCCCTTTTGATTAACGGAACATGGTCCGTGTTGCCCGCAGCATGACCTTAGGATCTTTTTCGTAGTGATGCATTGGTGTCATCTCCGCCAATGGAATCCCTAAGAAGGTGTAAACCGCCATCTGAGCCGCGCGAACGGAATATTGTTCAGTGAAGACCATGTCAAACGGCATTTCAGCGAACTGACTGACAAAGGCCAGGTTCTTACTGTGATCAGGCACTACCTTAGGCCGGTCACCGATGGCCCGCTGATTGAAGAGTGCGGAAGCGTATGGCATGAAGACAGGAATGACATTGACGATCGAAGCCATAATTTCATCGTGGTGATTACCGATATTGTCGGCGCTCTTGTCGGTGCGAGCCAGGTGGCCCAAGAATTCTTCAAGCATCTCTGCCCCTGTCATTTCAACGACTGGCTTTTGAACAAAGTCACCGTTGCGCCGTGGGTACAAGAAGTAGCCCCAGAAGACGGTTTCGTTTGGCTTTTGGGCCTTGAAGTGTGGTTGATGGTGCACAACAATCGACATCGTTGGTGTACTGTCAATCCATGTATTCAACGCATTGCCGGGTGCTTGATTGGTAATCCGCGTGATTTGATCCAGCAGATAATGATTGTTTGTTGTCACGGTGAAGCTTGCCCACTCACTCTGCGACCGGTCATTAAAGAACTTGTCTGGATGACCTAAGTTGTAGAACTTATCGGCCGCTTGCTTCCACAACTGTGCGCTTGGTGCGTACTCATGGTTTTCCACAGCGGGTGTGTTTAAGTCCCCAATTGAGGCAGAATCCGTGATGGCACCATTGGTATCGAAGACAAAATCATCTTCGTTGATGGCAATCTCGCCGCTCTCCTTGTCGCCGGTCACATCTTGATACTTCAATCCAGTCACAATAATGTCATCTTGCAGCGGCGTGTCCTTAAAGACGAATTCGGTAATCTTACGGTTATTGACGAATTCGACGCCGCGGTCTTCCAGGTACTTGCGCATTGGTAAAATAATGCTTTCGTACTGGTTGTAAGGTGTCCGAGTAACCCCTTCAAGCGTATTGATCCGACTGAATTCCAAAATCATCCGGTTCATGTAGCGCCGCAACTCCATAGCGCTGCTGACCTTCTTGAAGGCGAAAGTGGTCTGCCACATCCACCAGAAGTTGGTTTCAAAAATATGTGGACTGTTCTTGAACCATTCAGCGATACTGATATCGTTTAACTTCTGTTCATCCTTTTCAGGTGTCATCATCAACTTGGTGAGTAGCGCCCGATCCTTGTTGTTGAACTGCATGTGCCGATAGTTGTTTTTGTCCGGTCCGATACGCAAGCCGTTGCGATCGATCAACCGCGCAACGTCGTGAGTTGGATGCGCGTGGTCAAAGTTCAAAATATCATCGGTGACGCTTTGGCCTGGATTATCGAGTGATGGCACTGAAGCCAAGATGTCCCAGACGTTCTCGTACGTTTCTTCATTTAACATCCGGCCGCCCTTAGCCAAGTATCCTTGACTATCTTTCAATGGGCCGTTGCCGTATTCATCTTCATAATCTGATACGGGGGCACCATCATTGGCCCCGTGCGTATCCAAGCCGTACATTGTGATTTGTTCACCACGCCAGCCACCATCGCGAATCAAATAGATCCCTGCTGCCAAGTTACCAATACCAGTACCGATCATATAAGCATGTTGTGCCATGAGACTACCCCCAATATTTAAGTTCTTCAATATTACAAGTTAAGCGTAACGCCTTGAAGCAATTAATGCAAGCGTTTCCCAAAAACTTAACACCTTTGGCATCTTTTCTTCACACAAGGTCGACCAATCAGAAAATCATGTGTTTTCTGTGCTATTTTCAGCATAACATGTTGCTGGGGGTGAAAGACAAAAAGGAGACTGTGCCCTCACCCTTGCGGGTTGGCACAGTCTCCTTTTGTCACAACTTCTGGTACTTATTTCGTGTTAACTGATTAATCTTTTTCTTCTTTCATCTGCCGCTTCAGTGCCGTCAGAATCTTTTCCAAGCGATCAACCGTGTCATCTAAAGTCAGGTAGTAATAGACGATATTCCCAACCTGCCGCGAATCAACCATCCCGATATCCTTCAAAATCTTGAGGTGATGTGATGTCGCTGGTTGTGACAACCCGATTCGTTCAGCCAGATCATTCACCTTAATCCCGTGTTCGGCAGTCACACTGCCCAAAATTAAGATTAACTGTTGCCGACTGGCGTTCGATAATGCATTCAGATGTCCGATATCGCGCTTGAATTCTTTTAAGACAGCCGTTTGTGCTTCTGTATACTGACTTTCGTTGCCCATTCTTCCAATTCCTCCTACGACACTCGATTTGTTCCATCAAACCCACAAGCTTGGCTGAGACAGCTGATCTGCCGCCCAGCTACTGATTGTCAGCTAGCAATGATGGCTACAAAAATGTCGAACGTAGACCACGGCCACACGCGCAACCGTTTCTGACTCCCAGTGCCCCGAATATAACTCATAATGCGTATAAAAGTAAAGCGATACCAATCACAATCATCAAACTCTCACTTTAGTGGCATCGAAGCTGGTTGGCACTGAGATTATTCGCCCATACGATAGCCACCGTGAACCTCAGTCGCCTCGACGGCCAGGATAAACGCATTCGCATCCACCTCATGAATCGTATCGATCAAACGCTTGAAGTCGCTCTGTTCAACGACAATCATCAGCATATCGCGTGCTTCCTCTGAAAAACCGCCCGTGACGTGTTGCACCGTTAATCCGTGTGCTAAGTCAGCCTGAATGTGTGCCTTGAGGTCAGCAGTCGCCACCCCACTCATCACGTAAACCGCCTTTTTGCGATCAAACCCGGTCTCAATGTAGTTCATGACAATACTGGTCAGAACAATCGAGAACAGCGCGAGGATAAATGCCTCAAGGCCGGCAACAGGAATGTTGAACGTTGCCACCACAAAGTCGATTGCCAGTAATCCGAGTGCCGGTTTGATGCCAAAATATTTCTTGAAGATGAGTGGCGGCACGGTTGTTCCCCCACTGGAGGCATCGATGCGATACAACATGGCAACCCCAATGGCAAAAATCACACTACCCACAATAATCGCGAGCAGTCGATCTTCGACAATCATAGCCTGTGGCGTGATGGCAAGTAAGATGGGCAGCGTCACGCTTCCCAGTAAAATGCGCTTGGCCGTGGCACGATCCAGCAGCCACCAAGCGAGCGCCAGCATCACTGCATTAACAGCCATCGTGGTGAGCCCCACCGGAATCTTCGCCACTTCTTGCATCAGAATCGCAATCCCAGTGGCCCCACCGGCCGCAACGCCATGTGGTGCAAAGAAGAAATTAATACTGATCGCAATGATTTCGAGTGCAACAAACATCATAATCGTTTTGGTCGGTCGGTTAAATTTCATTGGTCACCTCATCCATTTAGTTTAGTAATTCCATATACTAATCATAACAGAAATGTAATCATCCGCCAAATCAGCCGCGCAGGTCCGACAAGAGCTGGCCCAGCATTGTGAGTTGGGCAATGATTTCTTGACCGATATCGGTTTCCGCTACCGTTCGCCGATGTAATTCCTGTTGCACAACCCGTTTGGTCGAGACGATATCCGTTAGGTTGGCGATGGCAGCCTGTTTACTGGTAAACGGCTGATGCGTGACCAACTGCATGCCATATGAATTATCGAGCAACGTGTAGCCACCGATACCGGTCGTTTTTTGATACGGTTTGGAGAAACCACCATCAATCACGATCATCTGGTTTGCTGCCATCAGCGGGGAATCACCTTTTTTAACCGGTGTATGGCCGTTGATGACGTGACCCGTCTGTGGATTCAAGCCGAATTCCTTGAGCAAGCGCTGAATGAAGTCGCGGTCGTGCCGCATCGCGTAGTAAGGGTTCGGGGTTTCAAAATGTGTGGCGTTATCATCGATGAAGTACCGCTCGAACGTTGTCATATCGTGTTTACCAAACAGCGGTGAATAAGGACCCGTCCAGAGGTACCACAGCAAGTCGGTTGCCAAATCATTCTTATTTTCGGGATGAGCATAGGCCAAGCGCAAATTGCGTTCCAGCACCTCAAAGAGTGCCTGGCCCGAATAGGTTTTGCCATTGATGGTGAGCCCCGCAAAAGTCCCATCGTCTTTCACCGGTACACAGCCATGCAGCAACAGATTACCGTTATACCGCAAGAACATCGCCCCATGCGCCATGATGAAATCGAGATGGCGGCGTAATTTCTCCGAGTGCGTGAATGCCGTCACCAGCTGATCGACCAACTCCTGCTCCTCCGGTAATAGCGCATAGGGGTGATCAAAATCAATGGTCTGGAATGCGCCATTAATCAGCGGGTAATCATGGCCATTGAGATGAATCGATTGGCCATCGTGGCTGATGTGTTCGAGCACCAAGCGATGTGTCATCTCAAACTCGGGGCGGCGCTGAATTACCGGGCCTTCCAACTTGAATTGAATGATACTGATGGCCTGATGAATCTTCGTGATCTGGTCGCGCTCGGCCACCGAAATCTGCGTCTCATTGCGATCCATGTTGGGCCGAAAAGCGGGATTATCTTGATAGTAGCGTTCCGCAAACAGGGCCAAATGCCGCAAGTTGATGCCGTACGCGTCTTCCAAGATAGCGAGGTTGTTGTAACGCGCCGAGATGCGAATCAGGTTTGCGATACACAACGCCGAACCCGCAGCCCCACCCAGCCACAAGATGTCGTGATTCCCCCATTGAATGTCGACCGTCTGGCGCCGAATCAACGACTCCACCACCTGATCAGGCGCCGGGCCGCGATCATAGATATCGCCCACGATGTGAATGTGATCGACCGTGAGCCGCTGAATCGTGCGACATGTCGCTTCGATCCAGCCATCTGCTTGTTGGAGCGCAATCACGCGTTTGATGATCTGCCAGTAATAATCCAGCTTGTCAGGCGTATCCGCATCGTTATAGAGCAGCTCTTCTGTGATATACACAAATTCGGGTGCCATCGCTTTTCTGACCTTGGAGCGCGTGTACTTGGTCGCCGTAAAAGCGAGCAGACGTACTAAGCGTTGAATCGTCGTCAGATACCATTGCTGCAGCGCATCGCCTTGTAACTGTTGTTGGACGGCCGCAACGCGTTCTGAAGGATAGTAAACCAAAAAGCAAATTCTTGCAGCGTCTGCTCCGTCATCTCATCGTGAAAACAATCTCTAATTTTGGCCTTCACATTCCCGCTACCGTTACGCAATACGTGCTGAAAAGCATCATACTCCCCGTGAATGTCACTCATGAACGCCTCGGTGGGTTTCGGTAAACTCAGTATCGCATTGAGGTTGACCATTTCGGTTGCCACCGCTGGGACCGTCTGATACTTCATCGCTAACTCTGCATAGGTTGTCACGTGTGCCGCCTCCTTGACGGATATACCAATTATTTATTATCGCTAAATATATCATAAGATCATCGATTTATAAACCGTTTTCTTTACTGTGATTATCTTTGTGAATCAATATTCAAGGCATTATGATTTGTTTAAGCAAAAATGCCCTTAGCGCATATCGGTTGCAATACCAATTTATCCGTTGTATGGTGACGATGTTCCAGTATTTAAATCTATTTGGGGGTATTGTTATGACAAAAATCACAACGAATGAAGGCCAACCATGGGCAGACAACAATCACAGCTTAACGGCTGGTGAACGTGGTCCCGTCCTATTACAAGATTACGATTTGTTAGAAAAACTGGCTCATTTCAACCGTGAACGCATTCCCGAACGTGTGGTCCACGCCAAAGGTGCCGGTGCCAAGGGGAAGTTTGTCCTCACCCACGATATGAGTGCCTACACCAAGGCCGATCTCTTCAATGGCGTTGGCAAGGAGACCCCAATCTTATTGCGGTTCTCTCAAGTGGCCGGTGAAGCGGGTTATCCAGACACAATTCGCGATGTACGTGGCTATGCGCTACGCTTCTACACACAAGAAGGTAATTACGATATCGTCGGCAACAATACACCTGTCTTTTTCGTCAACGATCCACTCAAGTTCCCAGATTTCATTCATTCACAAAACGTGATCCACAAACTCACCGTCGCAGCCAAGACATGCAGTGGGACTTTTGGGCACACTCACCAGAATCCGTGCACCAGGTCACCTATCTCATGGGCGACCGCGGTAATCCCGCCAGCTATCGCACGATGAACGGCTACGGTAGCCACACCTTCAAGTGGGTCAATAAAGATGGGGGAAGCTTTTTGGGTTAAGTATCACTTCATCAGTGATCAAGGTGTCAAGAACATGACCGATGAGGTTGCGGCCAAGGCGGCGAGTGAAGATACCGACTACCTGCAAGATGACTTATTTGATGCCATTGAATCCGGCAATTTCCATCATGGACGGTCTACGTTCAGATTCTGCCTTATCAAGCGGGTCTCGATTATCCCGCTGATATCTTTGATGTCACAAAAGTGGTTTCTCATCACGACTACCCACTCATCGAAGTCGGCAAGTTCACGTTAAACGAGAATCCAACCAACTATTTTGATGATATTGAAGAAGCCGCATTCTCCCCTGCTAACTTTGTGCCCGGGATTGAAGCCTCACCTGATAAGCTGTTGCAAGGCCGCTTATTTGGCTATAAGGATGCCGAGCGTTATCGCTTAGGGGCAAATTATGAACAGTTACCTGTCAACCGACCCGTCGTTCCCGTGCACAACTACGCGCGTGATGGCTTCATGGCGCAAGGCCAAGACGGCAGCGTCAACTACGAGCCTAATGGCCAAGGTGGCCCAACAGAAGATCCATCGGCACAAATTCATCCCGATGAGGTCAGCGGCCAAACCGGTGCATACAAGCCACACGATCCAGATAACTTCTCTGCGGCAGGCAAGCTCTATCACGTGATGTCTGCGGAAGAACAAGATCGGCTGATTGCCACAATTGCCAAGAATCTGGGCAGCATCAAGAGCAATGAAAATAAGATCCTTGAAACCCGGCAATTCTATGCGGCCGATCACGAATATGGTGAACGCGTTGCTAAGGCACTGGGACTCAACATGGATGATATTCGTTAATTCCCCGTGTGTACCGAAAAACGATTAACCGCTACTATTTAAAAAGATCCCGATGACAAACTTATCTTGGTTTGTCACCGGGATCTTTTAATAAAAATATTATTCCGAACTTTTTTATCTTCTGAAGACAGAGTTTCAAGTTTAACTGGTCTCATATTATTTGTGAGCTCAAAATCCATGTTCATTGATGTTGTTGGTCTTCTTTAAAGGTGCTTGCCACACGTCATCATCATTGGATTTATCAAAAAACGTTTATTGAGTAAGGATTTAAAACCGTGACTTAACTAAGCATCAAAAGAAGCTGTCACAAAAGACGCTTTGAGTGGGAGGATTAACAAGGATTGATGCTAAAGTCCGAACTTAGGCTTTGAATCACTCCTTAACGTGTTTGAACTCGCAACAACTTACGCCCAGCTTGGTTCGTTATTGGCACAAATCGCCAATTAAACGAACCTATGCTGGTGCTCAGTTGCTAAGCGCGAGTTCGCACACTTCTTTGTTAACCGGAATTATCAGTCTTTTGGAATGCAATCAGTCTAGTTTGTCCGGAAATTGAAACAGGGGTTGTGACAAGACTTAGTTTTGTCACAACCCCTTTTCACCTATACTGTTCACTTAATCTTGCTTTCTACTGATCACCCGCATCAATAGTCCAAATACGAGGATTCCTCCCAGAATTTTCCAAGTCTTATCTGAAACACCATTTAGCGTACGTTTAAAATCTTCCTTATTTGGCAACATTTCTTTTCCTCCTTCTATTTATCTATCTGACTACTTACGCTATCTTACTCAAGCATATCGAACTGCCTGCCCTAAAAGCAACTTTTGTACTTCTTTCGAATCAAATCCTATCGTCCATCAACAGAGGCTGATGACTCACTCTTTCTAAAGACGAACCAATTTGTAAAGTCCACGTCTCTAAAGTCAATAAAAACACCATCGAGCAATCCCAGTCGATTGTGTTTTTTGTTTATTCCTAGGAGTATCTGAATCAGATAGATTTTACCAACAAGACGTATTGCCATACCGCAGTAAGTCACGTCGCATCACTATCACCTCAAGCTTTCATTGTCACAGATACCTATTGTTTTGTTGCCTTGATTACGGCGGCGACGGGCTCAAAAATCAATGATAAAAGCCCCAGCACCCACCGACTCACTTGTCGAATGATTGCTGGGGCTTATTGTCTTGAATGACCTACGCTTCCTGCCACATCATCTCGTACGCGATGGCATGGCCGTCATCGATAGTGCGCGTGATGACAAAACCGAGATGCTGGTAGAGTTTCGCAGCGCGCGTATTCTCGCGATAGACTTCAAGGGTTAGCGTGGTGTTGTCGTGTTGCGCCTGATTGAGTAGCGCTGTCCCGATACCCTGGCCCTGATTTTGCGTGCGGATGAATAATCCCGCAATCTGCGTCTGCATCATGCCCAGAAAACCGCGAATCTCACCGTCTGCCTGATCCAGATAAACGTCGCTTGTCGAAACGCAATTTCAACAGCAGGCACCTGCGCGTACCAGTACGCGGGATCGATGAACGGATGGCCGCTCAGGTTCCCCGCCAACCAGATATCACGCACTTGCGTCAGTTGATTGTCTGTGAGTTGTTGCGTCTTGATAATCATGATTTGGCCTTTGCTAATGCCGTGAGTCGTGGCAAGAGTGCTGCCATGAGCACCCCACCAATCGCCATTGAAATGGCCTCACCGATGGCAACCGTCAGATAAGTTGGCCAAAATGGCACATGGCCCATAAGCGCAATCTGACCGGCAACGGTGAACATGGAAACCACAAAATAGCACCAAAGATAGTTAGTTTCAGCCAGGTCTTCTGGGTTTTATCGGCTAGCCAGCGGGCCACAATCAAACACACAAATGTGCCGATGGTGCCAATGGGAACGTCGAGTAACCAAGTTGGTGAGGCCATGTTGGCAATTAACACCCCTAACGTCACGCCATAGATATAGCGTCGCTTGATGAGTGCCGTGTAATTGAATAGCTCCGACAACCGAATTTGGACCGGGCCAAAGCTAAATGGTGCCAACAAGAGGGTCACCGCGGTGTACATACCCGCAATCAGACCGATTTCAACTAACATCTTAGTGGTGCTACGTGTTTCACGCATTGATTTTTGCATCTTATTTCTCCTTTGTAACCCCGTGGGTTAGTGATAACTACGACCAAAGGATCAGAAGTGTCGTAGTGGTGCGTCAATTATTTTTCGAGCCAACCGCCATCGATTGGCAAAACCGTGCCGTGCATATAATCCGCATGGCGACTGGCAATAAACAAGGTGAGATCCGCAACTTCCGCCGCTGTCGCCCACCGCTTAGCTGGTGTCTCACTGGCCACCCAGGCCGCCATATGCCCGTCACCTTCAAAGTCGGCTGCGTTCATCGGTGTGTTGATGGCACCGGGCGCAAGCAGTTCGCTCGGATGCCCTGACTCGCGTAATCCAGATCCAATTGCTTGGTCATACCAATCACCGCGTGTTTAGCCGCCGTATAGGCCATGCCACCGCCACCGGCCACCGTGCCTGCAACGGAGCTCATGTTGACGTAGACGCCGTGATGTTGCGCCAAGAAGTGATCCAATGTGGCCTTGATCACCCGAAACTGTCCCGTCAGATTCACATCGAGGCTGCGCTCCCAGTCCGTCACACTAGTTGCGACCGCGTTGGCATACCCATCGAGTTGCCCCGCCGTGTTGCACACCATATCGAGTCCTCCAAAATGAGCCACGCCTTCTGTGACAGAAGCTTGAATGAACGCCATATCCGTCACGGAACCTTCAAATGTCAACAGTTGGGCATGCGCCTTTGGCATCGGTTGTTGATCGATGGCAATCACGCTCGCGCCTTGATCCAAGAAAGCCTGGCACTGTGCCGCCCCAATTCCTGAAGCGGCGCCTGTGATGAGTACGGTTTGGTGCGCGAATTCCTCAAACTGCATTAGGCAACCACTTGCCAGTCGTCAGCCAAGATATCGCAGTCGGTTGGTGACCACAAGCTGTAGGCTTCGTCTTCTGTTTTGATCAAGAAATAAGGATTAACGATTTCGCCCTCGTGCTTTTGATCTTTGACCAGCACAACGAATAATTCCGTGCCTTCCCAACCGGTCCGAACGCCGCGCTTGCCGGCTTTTAATTCAGGTAAAATTGCTTCAAATGTCATCTGCTTCATTCCTTTCTTCTATTGATGAGTGACTGCAATCAGGTTACCACAAATCGCGCTTTTCCACGAGGGCTGTAACAAGTCTCATCGATAATTGTATTAATTTTTTTGCTGTGCTATCGCGACATACCTGAAGAAGTGACTCATAGTACTTCATCGTGAATTAATTTGCGAGCCAAAACTGTTGTAATCGTTTTCTCGACGTGATATTGTAGATACCAGATAAGTTGTTAGCAACTTAACCGCAGACAACTTAAACTCAATAATTTGAAGTGAGGTTATTAACCATGACAGATGTTCAATCAAAGGTTCCAGCAAGTGTTGCAATGCTTAAGGTACTCGAAGCATGGGGTGTCGACCATGTTTTCGGTTATCCAGGTGGTTCATTTAATTCAACGATGAACGCACTTGATATCGAAAAGAATAATATCAAATACGTTCAAATTCGTCATGAACAAGTCGGTGCTTTGGCTGCCGCAGCGGATGCTAAATTAACCGGTAAAATCGGGGTCACATTCGGCTCTGCTGGCCCTGGTGCAACCAACCTCTTGACCGGGTTGTACGATGCACGTGAAGACCACGCCCCCGTACTCGCCTTGATTGGGCAAGTACCAAGTACCAACATGAACTATAACTACTTCCAAGAATTCAACGAAAACCCAATCTTCGATGACGTCTCCGTTTACAACCGGACCGTCATGACACCAGAAAGCTTGCCATACATTGTCGATAAGGCCATTCGTGAAGCCTACAAGTACAACGGGGTGGCCGTTGTGATTATTCCTAACGACTTCGGTTATGTCGAAATTCCTGATGAACCTTACTCTTCTGTTTCACCTACCGACAACAAGAAGCGGCCATTGCCAGAAGCAACCGATGAAGAAGTCGACAAGTTCTTGGCCATGGTTAAAGCAGCTAAGCGCCCTGTCTTCCACGTTGGTCGTGGGATCAAGGACGGTGGTAAGGCGATTGCTGAATTATCTAAGAAGTTACAGATTCCAATTACAATCACAGGGTTAGCTAAGGGCTTAGTGCCAGATGAATATGAAGGCAACTTAGGCTTCTTGAACCGTGCCGCATCTAAGGCAGCGGATGAAATCTTTGCCGTCTCTGACTTAGTGATTGCTGTGGGGGCTGACTTCCCATTTGCCAATGCGATCTATCGGACACACCCATTCAAGTTCATCCAAATCGATACGGACGAAGCACAATTTGGCCGTCACCACTACTTGGACTTCGGTATCTGGTCTGATGCCACAAGCTTCGTTGAAAAGGCTTTGGACCGCAGCGAAGAAGTTGCACCAACCCCATTCTTCAAGGCAGCCGTTGCTGATATGGCTAACTGGAAAGAATACCTCAACATGTTGATGAACCGTGAGACCGAGCCACTTGAATTTGAACCACTGTATAAGGCCATCAATGAAGCAGCCGATCCAGATGCTATCTTCTCCATCGACGTTGGTGATAACATCATCAACAGTTTCCGCTTCTTACGCCTGACACCACAAAACAAGTGGGTCATCTCCGCCCTCTTCGCTTCCATGGGTGCCGGCGTTCCCGGTGCCTTGGCTGCTCAGTTGAGCTACCCAGACCGTCAAGTCTTCAATATCTCCGGTGATGGTGCCTTCTCAATGGTGATGCAAGACCTCTTAACCGAAAAGAAGTACAACTTGCCAATCATCAATATCGTGACATCGAACCAAGCCTTGAACTTCATCAAGAGCGAACAAGATGACATCGCGATGAACGAACACTCCGGGATTTTCATCGATGATCAAGACTTTGCCATGATTGCAAAAGCGATGGGCATTGAATCTGCCACTGTGACTAAGTCGAGTGAATTGAAGGCTGCCTTCGATCAAGCACTGGCTGTGACAAAGGCCGGCAAGCCATTCTTGATCGATGCCAAGATTACCGACAAGCGTGGGATTCCTGTTGAAGAACTCGAACTCAAGGTTGTCGACGGCAAGTTAGTTGAAAGCATTAATGCCAACTACAATGCCAACAAGACATTGGTTCGCCCAGATTCACTTGAAGATTTCTTCGCAAGCTACAACGGCCAATCCCTGAAGAGTTTGCCAGAATTCTTTGACGAATTCGGCGTCACAATGGACTAAGCGCCAAATCAGTATGAAGTGATTGAAAAAGACCCCCGAGTCGGTTCAAGCCGATCGGGGGTCTTTTGTGTTGTCTAACATCCGCTCATCAAGGCTTAAGCAAAGCTATTCATGCTGGTCACCCATTGATTACCGCCCAGGTTGTACCAAAAATTAAAGCTGTGAAAGACTTTTTGATAGTAGCGCCATCGGGTATTTGATGGCAAAATACGGTCACCAGCTGAGCCACTGATTTCAGTTGAAATCATCGAACTGTAACCCACAGGATTAGCGACATAGACATTGTTTTTGAAATTCGTGAACAGTGATGACGGTGTGGTGGTCGGCGAAACCGTAGTGGCCTTAACCCAATAGCCGCCACCCAAATCATAGCGCACGTCGTTTTTGCCAACTAATTGTTCACCGACAACATTCCACCGGGTATTCGCTGGTAACATCTTTGATGGTTGTCCTTTTGCCGTATACGTCTGAACAGTTTGATTTGCCGGTGTTGTTGCCGTCACTTTGAGATCAATATTGAAGGGTGCCATTGACCCCTTAATCTTGATGTAGCTGCTATTTGCGGCCTGTGGTTTGACAGCCGGTGTCGCTGCGAAGCCACCCACAATCGCAACGCCAAGCAGTAATGCAAACATTTTTCTTCATTTTATCCTCCTCCTTTATCACCACCAACTATATCTCGCACCATCTCAAAAGACAATCGTTATATCCTAAAAGCGAATATCAATTTTTTGACGTGTGATGTCGCTGCTATTAATGCGTCTGACAACATAAAAAACCTGGGCCCACTTTGCTTGAGTGGACACAGATTTCCTTTTTAGCGTTCTACTTGGTGCAAGCCACGAATCGCATTCAAGACAGCCAACAGGGTCACCCCGACATCCGCGAAGACCGCAACCCACATGGTCGTGAGTCCCAATGCCGCGAGCGCCAAGAATAAGACCTTAACGCCCAAAGCAAAAATAATGTTCTGCCACACAATCCGGTGCGTCTGCTTGGCGATTTGGATGGCCGTGATGACTTGACTGGGTTCGTCCTGCATGATGACAATATCAGCCGCTTCGACCGCGGCATCCGCACCCAGGCCACCCATTGCAATCCCCACGTCGGCGCGCTTGAGGACCGGCGTGTCATTGATTCCATCGCCAACAAAGGCCACGCGGCGTTGACTGTGTTGCGCGTGTTCTTCGAGTTCGCTGACGTGCGCCAATTTGTCTTCAGGCAAGAGATTGGCCGCCACGCGATCGATTCCCAGTTGGTCCGCAACCGATGCTGCCGTGTGCTGATTATCACCCGTCAGCATCACGGATTGAATGCGGTGCTGTTTTAAGGAGTGAATTGTCGCTTTTGCATCCGGCTTGATGCGATCAGCCAGTGTCACAACACCGGCGAATTGACCATCAATGGCCACATAGATGACGGTATCTGTCGTCTCCTGCAAAGGTGGCACCGCGATGCTTCCCAGTGCGCGCCGATTACCAACCACGATTGATTGCCGATTGATTTCAGCGATAATCCCCTGTCCCGGCACCTCGGATTGCGTGCTGACTGTCGGTAATGGCTGGTCACCAGCTGCCCGCACAATCGCTTGCGCAAGCGGATGACTGGATTGCTGTTCAACCGCTGCTGCTGTTGTGAGCACTTGATCGCGCGTAAACCCGTCGCCTGTTTGAATCGCTGTCACTTCGAATTGACCGGCCGTCAGCGTGCCTGTTTTATCGAACACCACAGCTTCTAGCGCATTGAGTGTTTCCAGATACTGGCCACCCTTGATCAAAATGCCACGTCTGGATGCCGCACCGATACCGCTGAAATAACTGAGTGGCACCGAAATGACTAGTGCGCACGGACACGAGATGACTAAGAAAATCAGCGCTCGAGAAATCCATTCCTGCCATGAACCGGCAAATAATAGCGGTGGCACGATAGCGAGAAGCCCCGCCAGCGCGACGACAATTGGCGTATATCGCCGGGCAAAGCGCGTAATTAGCCGCTCTGTCGGTGCCTTTTGCGCACTCGCGGTCTCCACCAACGTCAAGATTTTGGCAACCGTTGAATCCTGATAGCGCTTGGTCGTGCGAATGGTCAGTAACCCATGTTCATTGATGCCGCCACTCAAGACAACATCACCCACCGTTTTTGACTCAGGCAGTGATTCGCCGGTCAATGCCGCCATGTTTACGGCCGATGAGCCAGCGACAATTTCGCCATCCAGCGGCACCTTTTCACCTGGTCGCACCAGAATCAAAGACCCCACTGCAACTTGTTCTGGGGCCATCGTTTTGATGTCCGCCCCATTTGAAACCGTTACGGTGGTGGGCTTTAGTGCCAATAGCGCTGTGATGGAATCCTTGGACCGCGCCACAGCAATATCTTCAAACATATCCCCGATTTGATAAAAGAGCATGACCGCAACGGCTTCTGGATATTCGCCCAGTGCGATGGCCCCGATTGTGGCAACCGTCATCAAGGCGTTCTCATCAAAGAAGTCACCGGCGAACAAATTGCGCACCGCTTTAGCAATCACAGGATAACCCGTTAATAAATAAGCACTCAAATATAGTATAATAGTGGATATTGACCCCAGTTGAACAAAGGCACCTAGGACAAGTAGAAGCATGCCCAGGCCTAAAATAGCTGCACGCCGCTTCATTTCGGCGTCAAGCCAACTCGATTTCAAGTTCATTCGGCGTTTCGGTTTGATGCTTTGTTCCAAAGTAATCGCCTCCATTTAACGTTCGTTCATATGAGCATATATTCATATGTTGACTATAATTTAACATGCTTTAGTTTGCTGTGCAACGACTATCTCACAAAGAGGAAAACATGACTCAAGAATCAAATGAACAACTCGATCTCACCCAACTCACACCGCAATTAGAAGACATGGTCGCCATTTTTCGGGCATTAGGTGACGGCACCCGGATGCGAATCTTACTCGCACTCGACCGCCACGCCATGAGTGTTGGTGATATCGCAGAGACGCTCGCGATGAGCCAATCATCCATCTCGCACCAACTGCGCACCTTGCGACAGCTCAATTTGGTCAGCAGTGAACGCCAAGGCAAAAGCATCGTCTACGAACTCGCCGATCAACACATCATCACTATTTTTGAACAAACAAAGGCACATATCTTAGAAGATTAATGACATGAACAATTCTCTTGCGTTTACTGTCTGTTTAGGTTAGAATGAAGTTAAGAGATAAGCGGTTGTCGAACAACCCACGAATATAGCTGAGCGATGCCATGACGGTATCGCTCTTTTCGTTTGTCCGATTCTTGTTACCGTTAACGCATTGAAAACGATTTATTTATTTGTATACTGAAGCATATCATTCAGTTTAAGCGAGGAAAACGATGCGAACACAACGAGAAAAAATGCTTGCTGGCGATTTATACATTGCCAGTGATCCAGAACTGCAGGCCTTGAGTCATCGGGGCAAGACCATTGTTCGAACTTACAATGAGACCACCGAAGAGCAAAATGATTTGCGGCGCCAGCTACTTGAACAGCTGTGGGCCAAAGTTGGCGAACACGCCTATATTGAACCACCCTTTCACACCGATTACGGCCAACACACCGAAGTTGGTGACAACTTCTACATGAACTACGACGGTATCATTATCGATGTCGCGCCCGTCAAAATTGGCAACAATGTCATGTTTGGCCCGCGCGCAGGTATCTATACTGCCGGCCACCCGATCGATGCTGCCATCAGAAATGAAGCCTCGAATTCGGCAAACCGATTACCATCGGCAATGATGTTTGGGTTGGCGGCAATGTCGTCATCAATCCTGGCGTTACCATTGGCAGTAACGTCGTCATTGGCTCAGGATCAGTTGTCACCAAAGATATTCCTGATAATGTTGTCGCTGTTGGTAATCCTTGCCACGTGTTACGTGCCATTACGACAGCAGATACCGAGCTATGGGAAAAGGAAAAGCAGCGCTATTTTGAGAATTAGGCGATAAACAGGGGGTGTGACAAAACTACGTTTTGTCACACCCCCTGTTTTGCTTGAGTTTTGCCTACTGATCAATATGACCGCCAAGTAAGCTCAAGACATCTTCATATTCATGCGCCGCATTGATACTTTTAAGCGGTTGTTTGCGCAAAGTTTGGTAGAAATAACTAAAAATAGTGTTGCGTTCAACCTGGGATGTATTCGCGAGCACCACGACCAACAATTGAACTGTCGTATCCGCGACAGTCACCTCATGGCCAACTTAATAGCAAAGATACCATATTCTGCAAAATGCGTTGACGTTGTATGCGGCAAGGAGACATGATTCAGAATCAATTGATTGCCAGCCGCTTCGCGATCAATAATGGCTTTTTCATCTTCAGCAGTCAGTAGCTGCCGTTCCACAAAATATCAAGTCCTTTTTGAGTGCAACATCAAACCGCTTGATTAGTGGTAACGAAACAAAATGATTTGGTGGTAAAAATGCCGCCAAGTTATCGTGATAATAGTGCCCGTCCACTAACCGCTCAATTGTTTTGATGTCTGCTTCCGTGATGATGCCTGGAAAAACTAACATGAATTGCGATTCAACTTGTTCAAGCACACCCGACCGAACGTTGGCTAATGTGACATCAAAAGCTGCATTCCCCATCATCGTTAAAGCTTCATCAATATTATTGGCGATCACCAATTGTGTATTACTTAATTGCTGTTGCAAGATCGTTTGATTAATTTTTGGAGTGACGCTCTTGGCGCTAGGAGAAGCACGCGGACGGGTTGCACCGCGCGTTGGTTAATTGCTTGGACAATATAGAGTCCAATATAGCGATCATCCCACCAACATTCAGGAAACTGGTCCAATAATACTTCAGTAAAAGTATGCGCTAAATCAAATGCAATTGGATTTTGTGCCTGCAGGCGATACATTTCAGATTGGTTCAGTCCAGCAATGGGCCGGGGAAAGGCCACCTCACGCACAATATGGCTGAAAATATCTTCAAATGTGTTTAATCCGACGCCTGATAACTGAAATTGATGACTTAACCGCGTAAACGACTCCAGCAATGATTGCTTCTGACTCAAGACAGCTTGCATTTGCATCATGCGATGACTCAGAAAAAGGCTCAAATGCTGTTGTTGTACTTTTGAGATACCCGATAAAGATGGGATGGGAAATTGCATTTGTGACGATGCTTCATCAATCGGTAACGCCACCAAACACGCCAATAATTGATTGTGCCATTGCATGCGCGTCAACCACTGAGCATAGGGATTGAGTAGACTATTGCCGAGTTGCTCGATGTGTTCCTGCTGAATTAACTCAATGGGCAACATTTTTTGCAATCGTGGGTATTCTAGAAACAATGCTGCGACAATATCGACTGCACTCAATCTCGTAAAACTGATACCCAGCCCAGCGCCCACATGCGATTTGATAGTGATAACGCCGTGCAATTCAATGTTCAACTGTTCAACGTAATCTTGTACCGCTGCTTTTGATAAAAACAGCTGCGCACTTAAATCAGCTTGGGTAATTGTTTGCGTCAGACATAGCGCTAACAAAATTTGATTTTTCTCGTCTTCACTGCGATCTAATATTTGCCTTAAGGCCGCTGAGTCCAACAACTTGAGGTGATACCCATTAAAAGCCGTGATCTCGCCAATATTTTCCTGGGCAAGCTCAGTGTTAATACTGGCAATATCACGGATAACCGTTCGTCGTGATGTGTTTAATTGCTGGGCCAGCTCTTCCCCACTATAATCATTCACCAATAGCAAATTAAGAATTTTTATTTCCCGTTGATTATACATGTGCTGCCTGAATTCCTTTTGCGAGCCGATTTAAACCTTCCTCTAGTTTTACCTGAGGACAAGCAATATTCATGCGCAAATAACGTGAGTCCCCATATGTCTTCCCAGGCATAATCCCGACCTTGCCATCATCAATTAAATGCTTCTGCAATGCTTCAGATGACAAATTCAATGCACTGACATTCATCCACGCCAAATAGGTAGATTGCGGTCTGGTGAATTGAATCATAGGTAATTCTGCATCAATAAAATCGGCAATCATCTGCATGTTGCGTCTAAGTACGCAACTAACTGATCTACATAATCGCTTCCCCCGTTATAAGCGGCAATTTGCGCCGTCATGCCCATAATGCTCACAGAGGACAGTGCATTCTTTTGTTTCAACTCTACCAAAAAGCGGTCACGCAAAGTTTGATCTGGAATCATCACATAAGAACCAATCAACCCTGGGGTATTGAATGTTTTGGAACCGGAGCAACACAGCGCAACCCCATTCTGTGCCACCTCAGTAATGGGAACGTATCGATTGTCGCCATATATAATATCACGGTGAATGTCATCCGAAATCAAGAAGACGTGATTTTGCTGACACAGCTGGTAAAGTCGCTGTAACTCGGCTTTGGAGAACAAACGACCTGTCGGATTGTGGGGATTTGTTAGGAGCAGGACCTTTGTTTGTGGTGCTGCCAGTGTCGTTGCCAAAGAATCCCAGTCCAGTTGATAACCTTCATCTGCCGCTTGCAAACGTATCGGAATCAATAAACGATCATTGCTTGCGATAACATTGTAAAATGCATCGTACATTGGCGTGAAAACCGCCACACTATCATTTGGCTCACTATGCAAGCGAATCAATGTCGCAATACTGAACACAACACTTGGACTGTAGACGACCCACTCTGGATCAACGGTCACACTTTTATCGCGTTCAAACCAATGTTGAATACTTGTTTTAAAGTCTGCGTGATTCCACCGCGTATAGCCATAAATTGGATGTTGTAGTCGATCGAATAATGCGGTTTGGACAACGGGCGGCACAGCAAAATCCGTATCCGAAATTGAAAAAGGTAAAATATCGTTTCTGCCAAACCGATCAGCAATATAATCCCACTGCGTACTGAATGTATGATGCCGGTCAATCACTTGATCAAAATGATAATCTGTCATAGTAGATTCTCCTTTTTAATCTAAAAACGGCAGGTTCTCCCTGCCGCTGAACCTCTTATTTCGTGTTTGGGGTCACTGTCTTAGCTGTTGTCACCGTTGCTGGAGCCGACACATCCGGAGCATCATTCGTGATGACACTGGTTGCTTGTTCCTTCAAGCTGACTACACCAGACTTACGTTCTTGGCGTTTGAGCCAGGCTGTCTTAAAGACGACGATGAACAACACATTTAATGCCAGACCAATAGCTAGTGTGAAGTAGTAAGGAATGGCTGGGCGTGACAAGCCAATGATTGGATCAAAAATACCCAATCCAGGTGCCAGCCGTTCAATACCAAAGGCCATTGAAATCGCGCCGGTAATCCCGCCAGCAAGCGTATTAGCACTGATCATGGGAAGTGGCGCCGCTAACGCATAAGGAATGGCTGGTTCTGTTGCAACTGTCATACCAACTAACATTGCTGACCAACTGGATTCCCGTTCTTGCTTAGTAAATAAACGAGGGCGAACCCAAGTTGCAATTGCTGCTGCCATTGGTGGCAGTAGTGTCACAATTCCTGCAATCCCGTACCAAGTATAAACATGAGAGCTCAATAATGAGAAGCCAAAGAACCAAGCTGTTTTGTTGATGGGACCACCCATATCAAAGGCTAACATTGCGCCGACCAAGAAACCACCCAAAATCTTCATTGATGGCGGAATACTCTGCAAGAAGGAAAGCAACGCCGCCATCACTGCAGCCATTGCGGGGCCTAGCAGATAGTAGGTACCTAAGCCAAAGATTAGGAGTGTCACAAAAGGAATGATGAGAAAGCCCAATGTTGACTGGAATGTCTTCCCAAGTTTAACTTTCTTGAACTCGCGGACAAAGTAACCCACAGCCAGGCCAATAACGACAGCACCTAGGAAACCAGCGCCACCTTGAGTGCCTAACAAATCAGGTGAGTTAGCAAGATACGTCGCTAAGAAAGCTGGTGCCAGAGCTGGTTTATCCCCAATTGAATAAGCAATGTAGGCACCCATGATTGGAATCATCATGGTGAAGCCTAAGCCACCAATTGTATTCAATACCCAGGCCAAAGATGCCATTTGGCCTGCTTTTGGTGCGATATCAGCGGCACCAAACTGAACCAGCATGTTCCCAATGGCCATCAGTAACCCACCACCGATAACAAATGGCAGTGCCGCAGAAACACCGGCCATCAGATGGCTCATAATACCATCGGTTGTTTTTTCATTACCTAACTTAACTTTAGAAGCCGTGAATAAGTGTGCTTCATCGTGCAAGTTAGCAAACACAGTATCCATTTCTTTCAATGCTTCAGAAACAGGTAATTCGATCACTTGCTTACCGTCAAACCGTGCTTTGTCTTCATCACTCATGCCTTTGCCAAGTGCTAGGATAACGTAATCAGCATCCGCAATTTGTTGTGCTGTCAGTTGATTTTCAATCCCTGAAGCGCCTTGTGTTTCCACGTGGACTTCATATCCCTGAGCTTTAGCATGTGTTTCAATGGATTCCGCAACCATGTACGTGTGTGCAATCCCGGCCGGACAGTTAGTTACCCCAACAATTTTTAAAGCTGCCATTTGGAACACTCCTCTCTATGCGTTAACAATATTACTAATCAGCGTAAAGACCTCTTCTTGTGTACCTTGTTTGAGCCGTGTCACAAATTCTGGATGAACGAGTTGGCGACTTAATTGTGCTAATAATTGCAAATGTAATCCCGCTTCTTGATCAGGGACGATTAAACTAATCCACGTTTCAACCGGCTTGCCATCCAGTGAATCCCATTCAACAGGATGATCACTGCGGCCGAATAAAATTCCTGCCTTCAAATTATTGCTTGTCTTAGCATGCGGAATCGCAACACCATTACCAAACCCGTGGTTGATTCAGCTTCCCGGTCTAAATAGTCTTGAATAAGTTGGTTTTCATCCGCAACAATTCCCAGTTCTTTGGCTTTCGCTGCTAGCTCAGCCAAAACTTCTTTTTGAGTTGTTCCTTGAATCGTCATTAGCATGTTATCACGTTCGAATAATGTCATTTTCTTCTCCTCCTGACTTCTCCTTAAGTATATTTGGTTACGCTTACATTATTAAGCGTCAATTTGTCACTGCTGAGTGACAATTATTACCTTTCTGAGATTGTGAAGTATTTATTTTGTTGACCGTCGCCTATTTTTGGCACTGGCCTAGTGACATCTCTCGTTAGCACATCAGGAAGATATCATTCCAAAGTGCCGTTGTCACACGGCGCTACAATGACAAAGGTAAAAAGAGCCGCGACATATT
>NZ_BBBX01000007.1 GCF_001311785.1 Lacticaseibacillus saniviri JCM 17471 = DSM 24301
GCACCCACAGCCAATCGACTGTGAGTGCTTTTTAATTGATTTCAATAACGTGAATGCAAGCCTAATTCAAAGCCGTCATGTCGTTATTATGAAACTTTTTCGTCTTCTTCAAAGTGAATTTCAATGGATTTGGTGAGGAGATCCGAGTAACTGTAAGATACTCGCTCGAAAGAATTCTCATCTTGATCCAAGTCAACCACGAAGATTGCGGGATAAGTCTCTTTGAGTGTCCCTTTGCGTCGGGTCACTTTCTTTCTACCTGCCTGTGCGACAACTGTTAAGTTCTCGCCGATCTTATTATCGAGTTTCTGTTTGATGCTTGCTAGCGTAATTGGCATGCACTTCACCCCTTGTGTGTCAAGTATAACACGAATGATAAAAATTTGCAATTATACCACGAGACTTTTAAATTCGCAAGCATTAAAAGTCAATCACAGCAAGGGTTTAATGGTTTTATCATTGTATTTAGTTGAAACTTATTTATTTGAAACCTTCAACTAATAACGCTTCAGTTAAGCGCGCAAAATCACTGATGCTGAGCTGTTCTGCCCGTTGACTGGGTTTGATTGTAGCGGCATCCAGTGCTTTGGTCAATCGTTCCTTGATCTCAGGTTCCTTACCGTACAAGTTCTGCAGATTATTCCACAGTGTCTTGCGCCGGGCTTTGAAACTCCCCCGCACCAATTGTCAAAAGCCTCTTGGTCACTGACTTGAGCACGTGGTTCTTCACGCGTTGTTAGCTTGATGATGGCGGAATCGACATTGGGTGCTGGAACAAATGATGTTCGCTTCACTTCAAAAGCCACGGCAACATCCATGGTTTGTTGCACACCAATACTCAAGCTGCCGTAATCCTTGGAGTTTGGTTCTGCCACCAAGCGATCAGCGACTTCTTTTGCATCATCACGACGTAACTTGCAATCGGCAGGTGTGCCTCAATCAAGTGCATCAAGATCGGTGTTGTGATGTAGTAAGGCAGATTAGCGACCACCTTGAGCGTGTGTTCCCCGTCAAAATGATCCCGGATCAGTGTGGCAAGGTCGGCTTGTAAGACATCCGCCTCGACCACCGTTGCATTGGGATAAGGTGCCAGCGTCTCAGCCAACACAGGAATCAGGCGTTCATCGATTTCGAGCGCCAACACCTGATGTGCCGCTTCAGCTAGATATTGTGTCAACGCACCGATACCAGGGCCAATTTCGATGACATCATCATCTGGACCCACATCACCAGCGGCCACAATGCGGCTCAAGATGGCGGGATTGGTTAGGAAGTTCTGGCCCAGGCTCTTCTTGAGCTTGAATCCATGGCGCTTTAGGATGGCGTTGGTTTCACTTGGGGTCGCAATTCGTGGTTGTTCAGCCATTGTTGGCCTCCTCTGCATTAATTCTCAAAACGGCTTCCGCAAACATCGTGCGGGGAATCTGGAACTGGGCTAATCGACGCTCGAGCTGCTTACCATTGGCGTAACCGATATGCAGTAATTCGCCTAACCGCTCCCGGCGTTTGCGAGACTCGGCACCACCGATAAAACCAGCGGTAATCAAATCTTCCTTGGTGATCAGCGGTTCAGCATCTGGCACCTCCGTAAAGAGATGGCTCAGTGCAGCCCGCAACGCTTCTGGATTGGCGTGTTCAACCCCAAGAGAACCTTGATGGTCAGGCACGGCATCCGCACGCGGTAAGAACGCGTGTGTCACCCCAGGCACTGCCTGCGAGATGGTGCGGCGAATCTTCTCACCCGGAAAATCGGGATCGGTCAAGACAATCACCCCTCGACTAGCCTGTGCGAGTTTAATTTTTCAAGTGTGGCTTCATTGATGGCACTGCCGTTGGTTTCAATCGTATCGATTGACCCAAACGCCTCGCGCAATCGCTTGGTATCGTCGCGGCCTTCAACCACGATCATTTGTTTAATCTGTCCCATTAGTCCTCAATTCCAAAATTCGATGTGCGTTTTGCCGAGTGATCGCTGCAATGTGTTCTGGTGTGCTCTCGCGCCATTTTGCGACGGCTTCAACCACATAACGCGTATACCCCGGCTGATTCTGCTTGCCGCGATAAGGAACTGGCGTCAAATAAGGCGCGTCCGTTTCGACCAACAAGCGGTCTTCCGGAATCGTCACGACGGATTCGTGTTCCTCAGGGGCATTCTTAAAGCTCACGATACCCGAGTATGAGATATACATGCCGAGATCTAAGAACCGCTTAGCCCAAGTCGCATCCCCAGTGAAGCTGTGCATGATGCCACCGAAATCTTCAAAATGCGCATCCTTCAATATGTCATAGGTGTCCTCAAACGCATCGCGACTGTGAATCGAGACGGGAATGTGGTGCTCACGCGCAATTGCCAATTGGCGCCGAAAAACACGCCGCTGAATCTCACGTGGACTGGTATTCCAGTGATAATCCAGGCCAATTTCACCCAGTGCGACCACTTTGGGATGCTCAAGTTGCTTGAGTAATGTCGCTTCAGCTTCTGGTGTGTAGTCGATAGCAAACTCCGGATGCCAGCCCACAATCGCATATAGCGGCGCAAACTTGTCCGCTAATGCAATGGCGTCGTGGTTCATCTTAGTGTCCGACCCCACGATTGCCATTTGGGTCACACCGAGTTCCTTGGCAGCGGCAATAAAGTCGGCCTCTTGCCCCTGATAAGGTGTGTCATTCAGATGTGTGTGTGAATCAAAAATTTCCATGCTCGACTCCCCTTTTCGTTCCTATAATTATACCAGTTATCCTACTGAGATGAAGCATCTCAAATGATTTTGGTGATTATGCTATGCTAAGGGGTATAATTTGAGAGTGAAAGCAATTATAACCCAGTGATCAAAGGAGTTCTCATGGCGACCAAATCGCAACACACTAAACATCGTAAAACCAAAAAATGGCAGTCAGCAGCATTATTTCGCTCAGTCTCATCGGTTTGATTCTGGTGGGGCTCATCGGTGGTGGCACGTTTGCCTACTTCAAGTATGGTGATTCCGTCAAAGCTTCCATCCGCGCCGGCTATAAAGTCGCTGATGGCATTCACGAGGCCGATTTCCACGCGACCAAGCCGACAACTGTCTATGGCCAAAATTCACAGGTGCTAAAGGAATTCAAAAAGGCACAGTATCGCTACCTCACCTACAAAGAAATGAAGCCTGACATCTATCACGCCTTGATTGCGATTGAAGATCAGCGCTTCTACGAGCACCATGGTGTCGATATTCAGGGACTGGTCAGCGTTGCCGGTAACTATGTGCTCAGTCGCGATAAGCGTGGCGCCAGCACGATTACCCAGCAACTGATCAAGAATGTTTACCTCTCAAGTGAGCAGACCCTGAATCGGAAAGTGACCGAAATGGTGGCCGCTCAAGCGCTCGAGCAGAAGTTCTCCAAACAGCAAATTCTCGAGTTTTACCTCAATAACGTCAACTATGGTCGTGGCGCCGCGGGAATCAATACCGCCGCCTACATGTACCTGGGCAAATCCATCAATGATGCCAATTTGCTTGAAACGGCGACGCTGATTGGTGTGACCAACAATCCCGCTGCTCTCGACCCCATCACCCACACCGATGCGGCTGTGGCCCGCGGCAAGGTGATTTTGAAGGCGATGTATGATCAAAAATACATCTCCAGCAGCCGCTATCATGCAGCGCTCAACGAGACGTTCAAGCCCGACTATCATCCCAACAACGTCGATAACACCGTCAACGACAATCAGATTGCCGTGGCCTTATCGAGCGCCACCGAAGATATCATGCGGGCCAATCATTTTAAGTTCCAATATATTTTTCCTGACCAACAGACCCAAACCGCTTATCAGAGCCACTATTCAGCGGTCTACAAAAAGACCTACCAGCACTTGCTCGCGGGTGGCTACAGTCTCTACACCAACATTGATCCCAAGTTACAGCAATCGATGCAGCAAATAGTGACCCAAGCCATGGCGGGTTACACGGCGAAGAATCCGCAGACGGGTAACTTCACCAAGCAAGCCAGCATGACTGTGATCGATAATAAGACAGGTCAAGTCGTTGCCAGCATTGGTGGCCGCGGTGAGGCGACAAATAAGACTTATAACCGCGCCATTTTGTCACTGCGACAACCCGGTTCTTCCATTAAACCTTACCT
This sequence comes from Lacticaseibacillus saniviri JCM 17471 = DSM 24301, assembly GCF_001311785.1. Taxonomy (GTDB): domain Bacteria; phylum Bacillota; class Bacilli; order Lactobacillales; family Lactobacillaceae; genus Lacticaseibacillus; species Lacticaseibacillus saniviri. Next base: position 4,123 of record NZ_BBBX01000007.1, read on the forward strand.
CGCTTACGCACCAGCGTTTGATTCGGGCATGCTTGAAACGGATAAGATGTCCGACAAACGTCCGAACAACAACTATCCCAATAACTTCGGCAATATCAGCTATGGGACCATTACCCTCAAAAAGCGGTAGCCGTTTCGGATAACGTGATCGCCTACAAGCTTGCGCTAAAGCAACCAGATATCACGGCGCCTCTGACCAAAATGCGCTTCATCGGTCTGGACTATCGCGATAACAACCCGATCATCTCTGTTGGGGGCTTCACTCGAGGGGTTTCCAATCAAGATATGACGGCAGCTGTCGCCACGCTGGTCAACCACGGGAATTATCGTGAACCAACCAACGTGAATAAGCTGGTGCAACACAATGACAGTACCGATCAGACGCTCTATGATCATGCGGATGACGCGGCGACAAAAGTCTTTCGTGACGATGGTGCCTATCTGACGCTTGATGCTATGAAGAGCGTGCTCACCGACCCACAAGGGACTGGGGCCGCAGCCAAGGTGCCTGGGTATCGCTATGTCGCGGGTAAAACCGGGACGACCGATGACCGCAAGGATTTCTGGTTCACCGGTGCAACACCGTATTACTCGATTGCCGTTTGGATTGGTGATGATACACCGAGTGCGCAGGGCCAAGAAATTGCCACTGTCACCCAACAGATTTTCTCCCAGGCCATGAAACAGCTCGTGGCTAATAAGCCTGTCGTTGATTTTGAACGCCCATCGAGTGTGCGTGTCGTCAAGAATCAACTCATCAGCCAGGCCAGTGATCAAGCCAAGCAACTTGCAACCCGCCAGCGCCAAAACGCCGCCGTGATTGCGGAACAAAAGACTTGGTTGGCCAATCACTTCGAATCGCTTCAGTATAAGATCAGTGCTGGGCTCACGCTTCTGCAGAAGAACAACGCGAACAACAGGTCTTAGCCGATATCGATGCCATGACGGCCTTCCAACTCAAGGCTGGTCCAACCACTGACAATTGGGACGTGTTCAAGACGTATTATTACCAGCAGGCCCTCGATGATTTGAGTCGCGTCAAGCGGACTTCAAATTACAATAGTCTGCATGAGCGTATCATTGCCGTCTACGCGTCACAGGAAACCGCGCTCGATAAGCTCAAAGATGAGGTCGCACGCCAGGCCGCAAAAGAAGATGCGGATGCCGCAACACCATCGGATACCGACGATACCGATATCAATCGTGATACCGGCACGACAACCTCCGCTTCCAGCAGTAGTCGCTCATCCGACCAAGAAGCTTCAAGCAGCAGCGAATCGAGTTCGACAACAGATGAAAGTAGTAGCAGCGATGACAATGCTGCCAATAGCAGCAGCGCTAATAACAGCGAGAGTAGCAGTAGCGACACAGAAAATAATTAACGCATAGCCAGAGGGACAGCGATAAAGCCAAATGGGTTTATCACTGCCCCTCTTTTGTTTCTTCCGACCACAAGGCCCGCCTAAACCAATCGCGATCAGGTTGTAGATGCGGCCTTTTTTGATGTGCATTGGTAAGGATACGTGGCGTCTTTTCACGCCATATCCGCCAAAATAATGGCATCAATGCCCAAAATTAGGCATTTATCATTTTTAAGCAATATGCCGTCGGGCAAAGAGGTGCGAAAAACAGCGTTGGATTAAGGTTTCGCTATAAAAGTTAGCCTACCCGAATTTTTTATCGAAAATGGGTTGACATTATTTCTGAAAAGAACAATAATAACCTTTGGAAATTAACTGAGCGCTCGTTCAAAAAATATCCAACCAAATTTCAGCAGTCCTAGAAAAAGAAAAGAGGTTGCAATATGAAAGCAGCAGAAGAAGCAAAGCAAAACAAGACGTTCGCTACCACAGACCAAAACAGCAAGAGCTTGAGTGAAGTCAACGGTAGCATCAAGGTTCCCGACAACAAAGGTTTCTGGCGAACACTGCTCGCCTACACCGGTCCCGGTGTGCTGATTGCCGTTGGTTACATGGATCCCGGTAACTGGATCACGTCAATCGCCGGTGGTGCCCAATTTAAGTACACACTCTTGTCCGTTGTTTTATTTCGAGTTTAATCGCGATGCTCTTACAAGCCATGGCCGCTAAACTGGGAATTGTAACCGGAAAAGATTTGGCTCAGATGATTCGAGAGAATACCTCAAAGACAATGGGCATCGTCCTCTGGGTCATCACTGAACTAGCCATTATGGCAACCGATATTGCCGAAATTATCGGTTCGGCCATCGCGCTCGAGTTGTTGTTCAAGATACCACTGATTGTCGGCATCATTATCACCGCTGCCGATGTCTTGATTCTCTTGTTACTGATGAAACTCGGGTTCAGAAAGATTGAAGCGATTGTGGCCACGTTAGTGATTGTGATTGTTCTCGTCTTCGCCTACGAGGTCTTCCTCGCTCGGCCAGAGTTCAATCAGATTCTCGCTGGCTACGTGCCAAGTAGCTCTATTCTCACCAACAAATCCATGCTCTACCTGTCATTAGGGATTGTCGGCGCGACCGTCATGCCCCACGACTTGTTCCTGGGATCATCCATTTCACAAACCCGTGAAATCGATCGCAACGACGAAGCTAACATCGCTAAGTCCATCAAGTTCACAACCATCGATTCTAATATCCAATTGACCATTGCCTTTGTTGTGAACAGTTTGCTCCTGATTCTCGGAGCCGCATTATTCTACGGTACTAACAGCCCACTTGGGAAGTTCGTTGATTTGTTCAACGCCTTACAGAATCCACAGATCGTCGGCGCCATTGCTAGCCCCATCTTGAGTATGTTGTTCGCTGTCGCCCTGCTCTCTTCTGGCCAGAGTTCAACCATCACCGGAACATTATCCGGGCAGATTATCATGGAAGGTTTCATCAACCTCAAGATGCCAATGTGGTTGCAACGTCTCGTGACACGACTGTTGTCTGTCACTCCCGTTCTCATCTTCGCCATTTACTATCACGGTGATGAAGCTAAAATCGAAAACTTGCTGACCTTCTCCCAAGTTTTCCTCAGTATTGCCTTACCATTCGCTGTCATTCCATTGGTCAAGTACACCAGTGATAAGAAAATCATGGGCCGGTTTGCCAACCATACTTGGTCTAAGGTGCTTGCATGGGCTTCCGCCATCATCTTAGTAGTACTGAACCTCTACTTGATTGTTCAAACAATTGGCCTCATTTAGAACTTGTCAACACGACGTCAGGAGTAGATTAAATGTCTCAGAAGCAAACGAATAAGACGCTACACCAACGTGAAAAAATGCTTGTCGTCGCCAGGAAACTGTTCGCCACTAAAGGCTACGAAGCGACCACAACCCGCAAAATTAACGAGGGCGCACACACCTCTGACGGTTTGCTGTACTACTACTTTCCCGGTGGCAAAAAAGAACTGTTGGACGCCATTCTATCAGAGGCCCGCGACAAACGAACAGCCGCCATTCACGCCTTCACTTTCGCACCCGTCACGGATCTGGCCGGTACTCAAAGTGAGATCATGCGGTTCTTCAAGTTTGTCTGGGCAACCCTGATTGAGACGGAAAATTATCAGGTCTTCAATATCACCATTCAGGAAAAGACACTGTTGACCGATGAACAGACTGACTGGTTGCATCAGCTAAACCTATTGATTCTGGAGCAACTGACCGGTTTCCTCAACACGCAACGTCCATGTCTTCAGACCACGGCGGATGTGATTCCTATCATGGCTCAGAACCTTGTCGCCAACCTGCAGGCAACTATCTTCACCAACCTGGTGATGTTAGATCGACTGCATCTCCCCGATGAGAAATGGGAAGAATTGAATCAGCGCATTAGCTTCATTCTGCATAAAAACTAAAGCAAAAAAGTCCCAAGGTAAATCATTGGTTTGCCTTGGGACTTTTTTGGTTTCATGACGTGATTGAATTGCATTCCCCGTCCAATACTTGCATATTAGAGATAGCAATGACCCAATCAAGGAGGCAACATCATGCCGATTTATCTCGAAATGCCACACCTCAATCCTGACTTTCCATTCAGGTTTCTCAAAAATGATGGCAGTATTCTCACTACACCACACTGGCACAAAGAATACGAGTTACTACTCATCACACAAGGTGAAGCAAACCTCGCCATTAACGATCAGCAGTTTCATATCTATGCCGACCAGATTGCTTTTTTCAATAGTGGTGACGTGCATTACGTCGTGGCCTCTCCCAGCAGTGAACGCTATGTCTATCAGTTCGACCTCAGTTTTTTAGTGACGTACTCAGCCAACAACCCGACCTCGATTTGACACAAGCCTTCAGCCACCTCACACAGATTAGCACCTTGTGGCCCAAAGCCACACAAGAGCGGCTCGTCACCCTCTTATATCGCCTCGCCAAAGAAGCGCAAAATCCGGCACCTGAGGCAATGCTTGCTGTCAAAAGTCTTATCTATCAGTTGGTGGTCACCATGATTCGTGAGATTCCGGCCAAGGACCATCAACAAACGCCACTGGCCGCCATCCGCAGCCACCAGATTCTTGAGACCTTGAATCAAGTGTTTGGCTTCGTCGAAAAAACTACACACACAAGATTACCTTGGCTGAAGCCGCGGCATCAGTGAACTTCAGCGAATATTATTTTGCCCGCTACTTTAAAAAGAATGTCGGCCAAACCTTCATCAACTTTCTCAACGACTATCGCCTCGATAAGGCCAAATGGGCATTGATTAATACGGATGACTCAATTACCGATATCCTACTCAACGTGGGCTTCACCAGCAACAAAAGCTTCTACCGGCTTTTCAAGGATCGTCTCGGGGTCTCACCCAAGCGCTACCGGGAAGCACATAAAATCAACAGTTGAGGATGGGGCGCAATGCTCGATCCTTTTTTAGTATCCCTGCATCACACGCACTGCTATATTAGCTAATCGGCAAAAATGTAAGGCAATATATGAGAACAATTGCGCAAGCCACCGAATTGTAAGCCGTTACAGTGACGGCTACGATGAGTATGTAAATAAATAAAGCGCTTTAATATCAAACTTGAAGGGGAACACAACAATGAAACAACCATTCTTATGGGGTGGCGCGATCTCTGCGAACCAAACAGAAGGTAACTACCTCGCAGACGGCAAAGGCCCATCCAACTTCGATCAATTACCACTCGATGACCGACGACTCAAACCTGTGTATCTCGATGATCCTAATAATATTTTTAATACTGAAGAAGCGGACTACCATCCAAGTCATAATGGTATCGATTTCTATCACACCTACGCTGATGACATCGCCTTACTCGAAGAACTCGGCGTCAATTCATTCCGGTTCTCCATCTCCTGGCCACGATTGTTTGCCACTGGTGAAGAAACCACTGCCAATCCAGCGGGACTGGCCTACTATCACGATCTCTTTGATCGACTCAAGCAAGCCCATATCGAACCCATCGTGACACTGAGCCACTTTGAACTGCCATTGCAACTGGTGACCAATTACGGCGGCTGGGCAAGTCGCCACACCATGGACATGTACGTCCGCTATGCCGAATTCGTCATGAATGAATTCAAGGATGACGTGCGCTATTGGATTCCATTCAATGAAATGAACATGATCATGCACATTCCATTCATCGGTGGTGGGCTCACCTTTACCAAACAAGACAATATGCTCCAAAAAGAATACCAAGCAGCACACCATCAACTACTGGCCAATGCCCATGTCGTTGCAATCGGCAAGCGCATCAATCCTGATTTTCAATTTGGCTGTATGTTGGCCGCGGGTCGCACCTATCCATACACGCCTAATCCTAAAGACGTCTGGGCAGCCAACCTCAGTGATCGCACCGCACTTCTCTTCTCAGACGTGCAGGTACGCGGTCATTATCCAGCATACTTTGATGCCTTGTGCCGCAAGAACCACTTCACCATCGACATGGCACCAGGAGATCTCGACTTACTCGCACAAAACACCGTTGATTTCGTTTCCTTCAGTTATTATTCCAGTGCTTGTTCGGCCGCTGACACCGACGCGCTCGATACCATCGCCACTAACGGCTTCACGACACTGAAGAACCCCTACTTGGAAAACACCAACAGTGTCTGGCAAGTGGATCCACTGGGACTACGCATTACCCTCAATCAACTATACGATCGCTACGAAAAACCCATGTTCATCGTTGAAAATGGGATTGGCACCACCGACGATCAACTGGTTGATGGTCACGTCCATGACCCATATCGCATCAAGTATCTGAGCGATCACTTTGATCAGATGCAACTGGCGCAAGAAGAAGATGGTATTCCACTGATTGGTTACATGATGTGGGGCATCATCGATCTCGTCAGCGTGAGTGAAGGCAAAATGTCTAAGCGCTACGGTGTGATTTACGTCGATCGCGATGATCATGGCCAAGGATCCAACCAACGCATCCGCAAAGACAGCTATTATTGGTATCAAGATTATTTAACCCAACACATTAATCAAGGAGGATATTCCGATGAGCAAAAATTATCAACCATTGGCTAAAGCCATTATTGAAGACGTTGGTGGTCAAGCCAACATCAATTCCTTAGTCCACTGTGCCACCCGTTTACGGTTCAGTCTCAAAAAACGACGAAAAGGCCGATAAAGCCAAAATTGAGGCACTCGATGGAGTGGTTACCGTCAACATCACGCCAACACAATATCAAGTCATCATCGGTAATGAAGTTGCTCATGTCTTTGATGCGATTATCGCTGAAGGTGTGACTAATGGGGATGTTGATGACAGCGCTACCGAAACGAGCACACCAAAGAAAAACAAGGTGTCTTCGGCCAGATCGTCGATGCCATCACCGCCTGCATGACCCCAATGATTCCAGCATTAACTGCCGCTGGGATGATGAAAGTTATTTTGTCCTTAGCAACCACCTTCCACTGGATGGCAACGACGAGTCCTACCTACCGCATCCTCGATATCATGGGTGACTCCGCCTTCTTCTTCATGCCATTATTGCTCGCTATCAACGCGGCTAAGCGCTTCAAGGTCAATACGTCATTGGCCGTTGTCGTAGTTGGTATCTTCTTACACCCCGCATTCACTGCTTGGGTGACTTCCGGCAAAGCGATTTCCTTCTTATCTATGCCGATTGCACCCGACACCTATGCAGCAACTGTGATTCCCGCGCTGTTGACCGTTTGGTTGATGAGTTATATCGAACGCGGCGTCGACAAAATCACACCAAGTGCACTCAAGATTATTCTCAATCCAACACTCGTGTTACTGATCAGTGCGCCACTTGCACTCATCGTCATCGGACCTCTGGGTAGTTACGCCGGTGCTGGTTTAGCCTGGATTATCAACCTTTTACAAGGTCGCTTGGGCTTTATCATGGTCACCTTCCTCGCCGCTGCAATGCCATTCATTGTCATGACCGGGATGCACCATGCGCTTACACCTATTTTCTTATCAACTTTCGCCGCAACAGGTCACGAATCATTGATCTTAGTTGCTCAAGTTTGCTCTAACCTCGCCCAAGGTGCTGCCGCATTGGCATTTGGGTTGCGTAGCCACAAGCCAAGCGTGAAGTCATTGGCCACCGCAAGTGGGATTTCCGCGATTATGGGAATTACCGAACCCGCGCTTTATGGGATTAACCTGAAATACAAGAAACCACTGATCGGTGCGGTTATTGGCGCCGGTGTCGCTGGCTTATATGCTGGGATTGTTGGTGTCACCCTATATGTCCCCCAAAATAGTTTCATGGCTATCTTGGGCTTCTCCGGTGACAAAGGTATCGCCAATGTCATCAACGGGATTGCCATGATGGTCATCGCACTGGGCACTTCATTCATTGCTTCCTTCATCATCAGTGGCAAGCAAGATCGCGCTCAAGTTGCGACAACAGAAACACAAAAAGCCGAAGCACCTAAAGAAGCCGTTAAATCAACGGTTGCTGAAGCCTAGTGAATTAAAAAAGGAGTTTGTTCGTTATGACCGTACCCGCAATGCTACTCTCACTCAATCACGTTGCTAATCGTGATGCCGCTTATCTAGAAACCATCTTCGCACTGTCTAATGGGCACTTTGGCCTCCGGGCTGGTGATCCTTTCACTCCTTCGGCAACTGCCGGCACCATTATTAATGGCTTGTACGAAACCACCCCGATTCAATACGGTGAATCCGCGTTTGGGTACGCCACCCACCATCAAACCACACCTTTACTCCCAGACTTGCGCCAGATTGAACTGACCACCACAACTGGAACCACCTTTAAAACACAAACGTTAGTCGATAAGACGCTCGACTTGGAAACGGGCCAACTGAGTGAAACATGGCGTGTCAGTGACGGCCATCATCAGTTACTAGTCACCCTGGCAAGTGTGGTGAGCCAACAGGAACAAACCAGTGCCAGTTTGGTCTACACGATTCAGTCGGTCGACTTTACAGGTGAACTCACAATCAACAAGTCGCTCACTGCGCCAGCCCAACAAGCTGATAGCGATGATCCACGTCAATCACGACAAGTGCAAACACTGACAACCACCACTGAGCATCCTGACGGTAATACCATCGCAATGTCGATTCGTACCGAACACAGTGATCAAAGCATTGATTTGCAGCTTCAAGCCGACACCGGTTTGACCACACATGTAACCATGAATCCTGGCGCCACCTTCACTTATCAGGTGGTTGCCCAAGTGAGTCAGATTAACACCGTGATGCCTGCGGTTTCGGCAACAAATATCGCCATTGAGGAAGATGCCAAGGCCTACTGGCATGAGTTCTGGAACAGCAGTGATGTCACGATTGAAGCCAATCCCGAGTTGAATCGGGCCATTCACTACAATCTATTTCAACTCGCCGCCTCTGCGGGTCGTGATGGACGCACCAATATTCCTGCCAAAGGGTTGTCCGGTACCGGCTATGAGGCCATTACTTCTGGGATACCGAGATGTACATGTTGCCATTCTTCACTTACACCAATCCCGCGATTGCCAAACAGTTGCTTCAGTACCGACACAGCATCTTGCCACAGGCCAAACAGCGGGCCCGCACACTCGGTGTCGATCACGGTGCCCTATTTGCCTGGCGCACTATTAACGGCGAGGAAGCCAGTGCCTATTACCCTGCTGGTACAGCACAGTATCACATCGATGGTGATATCGCCTATGCAGTTGATCGCTACTACAATATCACGGGCGACCACGAGTTTATGGTCACCACTGGCCTTGAATTAATGATTGAAACCGCCCGCTTCTGGCAAGACTTCGGAAATTGGAGTCAGATCAATGGTAAGCGCCAATTCGGCTTTTATGATGTCACCGGGCCCGATGAGTACACCGCGATTGTAAACAATAATTACTACACCAATCGTCTGGCCAAGTTCAACTTGCAACGTGCAGCTGAACTGGTGACAGAATTTGCCGATCAAGCCACGGTACTGGGTGTCAAAGCGGATGAAGCAGACCAGTGGCACCAAACAGCCGATAGTGTCTACCTACCTTACAGTGAAGAACGACAAATCAATGAACAGGATGACAGTGCCTTTCAAAAGCCAGTCTGGCCATTTGAAACCACGCCTAAACAGAACTACCCATTGCTACTGCACTATCATCCACTGAATATCTACCGCTATCAGGTCAACAAACAAGCCGATACGCTGCTTGCTGATTATCTCTTCATGGACTTGCCACACGCTCAGCTCAAGCGTGAATACGCCTACTATGAGGCAATCACGACCCATGATTCATCGTTGTCTCGCTCAATCTTCAGTGTGCTCGCGGCACAATTGAATGACACCAAAAAGGCAACCGATTACTTCATGGATACCGCCCAAATGGATTTAGTTGACTTACAAGGCAACGCCAGCGACGGTCTGCACGTCGCCAATCTTGGCGGCAGCTGGTTGAGTATTGCGACAGGCTTTGGTGGCATTCAATTCAAAGATCAGTGTTTGCACATCGATAATCATTTACCGACAGCTTGGCCAGCGCTCACCATCCGGTTTTGTTATCGTGGTCGCCTGCTCGCCGTTCGCTATACCCATGAATCAACCGATGTTGCGCTCATCAAGGGCGAACCCGTTGAACTCATGGTCAATGGTAAGCGGCAGCAGATAACGACCGCAGAAAGGAGTTCACATTGAACTTATTCAAACGACACAAAACACTCAACTTATATGCACCTGTCTCAGGTCATCTGAAACCAATCACAGACGTTGCTGATCCTGTCTTCTCACAACGCGCTGTCGGTGATGGATTCGCCGTTGAACCAACGACTAGTGACATCTATTCACCCATTGAAGGCACAGTCACCTCGATTTTCCCGACCAAGCACGCGCTCACGCTGAAGGCCAAATCAGGTCAAGAAGTGTTGCTGCACATGGGTCTCGATACCGTGGAACTCAATGGTGAAGGCTTCACCATCTTGGTCACACCTGGTGAAAAAATCGATCAGTCAACCCAACTCGCGACGCTCGATCTCGCAAGTATTAAGGCGCACGACAAAATCACTGATATCTTAACTGTAATCAGCGATACCGACGTCAAATTACCTGATATCACTGCAGCAGATGTGAAGCAAGGCGATGTTATCGTCTCACAACCACTTTAAGTATCAGTCAACGTTCTTACACATACAAACAGCCTATGACAAAACCAATTTGGCTTGTCATAGGCTGTTTGTTTTACGGTCATTGTTGATTAACTGAGTTCCAAAAGGCAGAGAATTCCAGTTAACTAACATCACGCCAAATCCTAAATTCGGGATTTAGTCATGAAGTCCCTTAATCCTCACTCTCTAAACGCCTTTTGCCACATCTTCTTCCTATCAATTAGTCATCCTGACTCGAGATCGATACATCACGTGAAGACGAGCTAGAAGATGAAGAGGAAGATGAAGACGCAGACGATGTTTGTGAACTGCGATCAGCCGCCGCTTTTTCGCTGCTGCGCTTTGCTTCAGCTGAACTGACATCATCCGCAATCTTCTTGTCTGCTTCAGCCTCTGCCTTCTGGCGATCAGTCGTCAACTTATCCTGATCCGTTTGTCGCTGTTGCTGATACGCTGTCGTAACCGGTGTGAGCTTGGCCTGCAGCTCCTGGCGATAAGTCTCATCGACCAAAGCGGCCAGATCAACTTGGGCCTGCTCGTAATCCGTTTCATCCACTGGTGTTTTCACGACCCCGGTCACATAGAGTTGCGCGATGGCGTGCTTGGCCGTGGCGTTCAATTGCGCCTGCTTCTCGCCTAAAGTGATCAGCGTGGCCATATTCTGATGCCAGACGTCCTCGCGTTCCACAGCGCCCAACTTATCACGCATCGCTTGAAATTTGCTTTCCGTCATTGTGTGCTTGATCAAACGGTCGCTATGTAATTGATCGCCTTCGAGCACCGGCTTTTGAAAGGCTGCATTCAGCGTGGTTTGCAACTCAAAAGCAGTCTTGGCCTGCGTGTATCGATCTTGCAGCGTTGCTTGCTGATCACTTTGGCTCAACTTATCGAGATTCTGCGCGATGGCAGTCAGCTGTGTCGCTGTTGTCGTACGCTTAAAATAGCCCAGCTTGGGATCTGTATACAGTTGTGTTAATTGTTGATCGACGCGTTTTTCTGTTTGCGTCATCTGTTGTTGCTGAAGTGTGTTGACCTGTTGCCGCCAGTAGTAAAAGCCACCTGCAACGCCCGCAACGACAATCAATCCGACCAGCACCCACAGCCACGTTTTCTTTCGCATAGTGAACTCCTTTATTGATGGAATGACTTAATCTGTTCCGTTAACCGGTTATAATCAACCGTCACAACCAGTGGCGTTTGATTCAGCCGTGGAATCTTCACCTGATAGTGCACCAAGCCGTCTGTCGGTGTGTTGGTCAGTGCATAGCCGGTAATCGTCATCCGACTCAGATCCCCTTCACTGGCGACAAAATAGCCGCGAGGGTGCTCTTATCGCCATATGGCATCCCGTTCACGTAGGATTGTACATTGGGGTTATCGGGTTGAACCGCAGCTTTGCCCGTCAATCCTTGATAACGTTCACGATTGGTGTACTTATCAGCAAAGGCAGTCAATAGACTCGCAAATTGACTCTGACTCGCGATAAACGCATCATCCTTTGCCAACGCGATTGGATACGTCGTCGCCTTGTCTTGTGACGCCGTTAAGCCCACCAAGCGCTGATTACGCATCGATAACTTGGTCGTCAGCAATAGATATTGATCGCTATCTGCCGCAAACACACTTACCAGAGTGATTTCTTGGGTCGTCTGTTCTTGATCACGATAGATACCGGCTTCTTTGATGATTGTTTTAATGAATTTGAGGTCACTGTTGGTATTCAACACCGCGAGTTCTGTGCGCAATTGATTGAGGACGACAGTGGAAGTCGGCTGAAAATCACTCATCGCTTGTTCCAACTGACCGTCTTGCAATAACTGCGACAAGGGTGTACCAAACACGGTTGTCATCTGAGATCGAATCGTTTCTGCCTGGCTGAGTAAGGTTGCTGGCGGATTCTGTTCCAGATTCAGCGCATCAATCTTCGGCAACGTTTGAACCTGCTTGGTTTGCTGCTTCTCTTTTGGGACCAGCCACTCGAATGGAATTCTGAATTCTGGCAGATTACCGGTTGCGGCAACGGCACCACCGCCTGCCACCAACACAATAATGAATCCCCAAAAATAAACCAGCGATTGCGTGTTTTCAAATCCTCGCCTCCTCCTCACGTTGATATCTAGACAATATTATACCCGTTTTCAAGCGAAAATACTGCTCACCATTGACCATATCCCGGTAAAATAACACATCTTTTTCAGAAAAACGTTTTTTATTCCGATGCCGCGGTGATTTCCATGAAAATCGATAATGATTGTCACCATTTTAATCTATCCAAAAATGAAACGTCCTCTGGAAGCGCTTGACACAAGACTGGCGCAATGCTATTTTAAGGATGTAGTTGATTTTAAAACCCACTGGTAAAACAGGGGTATACCCTTAGGAGGAATTCTATTCATGCTTAAGTTAACAACCGGTCAACGTGCACACTTGGAACAATTATCCAATGACAACAACGTCATCTCCGCTTTGGCTATCGACCAACGGGGATCCATCAAGAAGATGATTGCTGCCGCAGCAAACAAGCCTTCCAATGAAACTGAAATTGTTCACTTCAAGGAAGCTGTTTCTGAAGAACTCACACCATACGCAAGCTCAATTCTTTTGGACCCTGAATATGGTCTGCCAGCAAGCAAGGTTCGTGCCGACAATGCCGGTTTACTTTTGGCCTATGAAAAGACAGGTTACGATGCAACAGAACCTGGTCGCTTCCCCCGATTTGATTACTGACCAATCCGCACTGCGCATTGCTGAAGAAGGCGGCGACGCAGTTAAATTCTTACTCTATTACGATGTTGATGAAAGTGATGATATCAACGATCGCAAGAAGGCATTCGTTGAACGTGTCGGGGCCGAAGCTAAGGCTAATGACCTGCCACTCTTCCTCGAATTAGTTTCTTACGATGGCACAATGGATAACGTGGCTGACGCTGCTTACGCCAAGGTTAAGCCACACAAGGTTATCGACATGACACGTGAATTCAGCAAGCCTCGCTACAACGTTTCTGTTTTGAAGCTTGAAGTGCCTGTTAACCAAAAGTTTGTTGAAGGCTTTACTGATGATGGTGTCGACGCTGTTTACTCACAAGATGAAGCAGCGAAGTACTACAAGGAACAAAGTGAAGCAACCGACTTACCATTCATCTTCTTATCCGCTGGTGTTACCAACGACTTATTCTTGAAAGAATTACAATTCGCCAAGAATGCTGGTTCAACCTTTAACGGTGTCCTCTGTGGCCGTGCCACATGGGCCGATGGCATCAAGCCATTCGCTGTTGACGGTGAAACTGCTGGCCGTGAATGGTTACGCACCGTTGGTAAAGGCAACATCGATCGTCTGAACGAAGTCTTAGCTAAGACAGCTACACCTTGGACTGACAAGGTTAGCAAGTAATTAATGACACTAAAAAGCACGGTAGCAATCTCATTGTGAGACGCTACCGTGCTTTTTTGATTCTAGTAGATGGCTTTCTCGTTCACTGAATCGTATACTAGAATTACCATAGGAGGATGATTCAATGAAAAATTATCAGCTTTATTGGTTGGCGCCGCAATTCTGGGTGGATTCGCGCTGGCACCAACTGTGAACCCTCAAGCGGCCAACACCGGCTACAATAAGATTAAGGGCTCACTGTCTGCCTTGAACGTCGATCTCAAGGTCACCGTAGCCACACCAGCTAAGAAAAAGGTGCAAACCTATACGGCAAAAGGCAAGCCTTCCAAGGTGTTACCGGCTAATACACGCTGGAACATGGTCGGGGAACAACTCGTTGGCAAGAACGATGTGCGCTATGACTTAGGCGGCGGTTACTGGGTCAAGGCAACCAGCGTAACGCCATCCATTACACCAGTCAGCTTATTCAAGAATTTCAAGACGACAACCTTTGTGGCTGGTGGCAATGGTGCAATGATAGAACCTGAGATTGGCGGCGTAGCTGGCACCCGGATTTTACGCGCCGGTAGTCAGTGGAAATACTATCAAAAGGTCTATCACAATCACAACCTCTGGTACAATCTCGGTGGCAATCAATGGACAACAAGTTTTAACTCATTCGAATAATATTTAGACAACAAAAAAGGTGTTGAGCTGCGACTAAATCGCGTCTCAACACCTTTTTTGTTAACCGACTAAACTGCCGTTTTCAAGTTGATTAGGCACTTCAATTAAAGTGATATCGCCGTCTGCGCTTTCCGCACTCAACAACATCCCTTCACTGACTTCACCGCGCAATGTCCGTGGCTTCAAGTTGACCACTGCCATCACCTTTTTGCCGACCAGTTCTTCGAAGTTAGGGTAGTACATCGCAATCCCAGAAAGAATCTGACGTGTGCCCTTATCCCCCGCGTCCAATGTGAACTTCAGTAGCTTATCGGCCTTCTTAACCTTCTCGACATTCAGGATCTCGGCCACACGGATTTCGCTCTTATCGAAAGTATCAAAATCGATTTCTTCCTTACGAGTTGCTTCATCCACGGTCACCTTATCAGGTAACTTAGGTGTCATTTGATCCTTGATGTAGGCAATCTCTTCCTCAACATCCAAGCGAGGGAAAATTGGTGTTCCCTTTTCAGCAACCTTAGCGCCTTCAGGCAAGTGCCCGAACGCCAATTGCATCTGATCGGAATCGGTTTGATCGAAGCCTAATTGACCAAAGATCTGAATTGGGGCGTGAGTCATCACTGGTTGAATCAGTAAGGCCACAACACGCAGACTTTCAGCTAAGTGTGCCATTACGCTTGCCAGTTCATCCGCTTTAGTGTCATCTTTAGCGAGTACCCATGGTTCGGTTTCATCGATGTACTTGTTCGCACGAGCGACTAAGCGCCAAACTTGATCCAAGGCATCAGAGAATTGCAGGTTGTTCATCAATTCGTGATACTTGGCGACAACATCTTCAGCAACGCTCGTCAAATCAGCATCAAACACTGTCACATTTGGCTTCAGTGCTGGAATCACACCATCTTCGTACTTGTTGATCATCGCAATTGTCCGGTTCAACAGGTTCCCCAAGTCATTGGCCAAGTCGTAATTGATCCGACCCACAAAATCTTCAGGGGTGAAGATGCCGTCGTTCCCGAATGGAATCGCGCGCATCAAGTAGTAACGCAACGCATCAAGACCATAACGTTCCACAATCATTTCAGGATAGATGGCATTGCCCTTGGACTTACTCATCTTGCCGTCCTTCATGACTAACCAGCCGTGACCATAGATCTTGTCAGGCAATGGCAAATCGAGTGCCATCAAAATAATTGGCCAGTAAATGGTGTGGAACCGTACGATTTCTTTACCAACTAATTGCACGTTAGCAGGCCAGTATTTATCAAATAAGTGTTGATCGTTGGTGCCGTAGCCCAGTGCGGAGATATAGTTCAGCAGCGCATCCACCCACACATAAACCACGTGCTTAGGATTACTTGGGACAGGCACACCCCAGTTGAAAGTGGTCCGACTGATAGCCAGATCTTCCAAACCAGGTTTGATGAAGTTATTGATCATTTCATTCTTGCGTGAAACGGGTTGAATGAAATCAGGATGCGCATCGTAGTACGCCAACAATTGGTCGACATACTTGCTCATTTTGAAGAAATAACTCTCTTCCTTGACCAATTCAACTTCGTGACCGGATGGGGCCTTCCCACCAATCACATTGCCATCATCATCGCGATAAACTTCAGCTAACTGGGTTTCGGTGAAGTATTCTTCATCGTCCACAGAGTACCAGCCGACATATTCGCCGAGATAGATGTCACCTTTTGCAATCAGCTTTTCAACCACTTTTTGAACGGTCACCATGTGTTCCTTATCGGTGGTCCGAATGAACTTATCATTGGTGATTTCGAGTAACTTCCAGAGTTGCTTGATCTGGGTTGCCATCCCATCAACATAAGCTTGAGGGGTGATGTTCAAGGCATCCGCCTTTTGTTCAATCTTCAAGCCGTGTTCGTCAGTTCCCGTAAGGAAAAAGACATCGTAGCCCATCAAGCGTTTGTAGCGCGCCAAAACATCGGCCGCGATTGTGGTATACGCGTTACCGATGTGAAGCTTGCCTGATGGATAGTAGATCGGCGTCGTAACATAAAAAGTTGGTTTTCCTGCCATAATAGTGCCTCCTGCAACAAGGTATCGTTTTAATGAGATTGTGTTAAGTATAGCATAGCTGTGAAAAGAGTGACGGAGGAATTCACGGCAAAACCAAGTTCTCGCTGTGTTTCATCAAAATAATCCCATTTGTCTGGGACCCAAGTGGTCAAAGTGAAGGCCCAGCAAGTCGATGAACTGCAGCGCATTGTCGGCCGCATCACCGCCACCATTGTTATTAAAAATAACCGTCACTTGTTTTGATGTGAGCTGCTGCGCAATCTCCCCCAGATGTGTGAGCTCATCCGTTGCATAGCGGTAATTGGTCCGTTCTTTGCGCCACTGCGCGGATCGATTCGCCCACCCGACCAAATTATGGCCGTGCAGGCGCATGATTGTCAGCTCAGAATTGGTGGCAACGGGCACCAGTGGCACACTGCCACTGACTGTCTGTGGTTCATCGACCACGACATGAATGAAGTTCAAGTGTTGCAATAAGTCGAGCGTCGATTGGCGATAGACGTCACTATACCAGCTGTCGTGACGAAACTCGATGGCAACCGGTAATGTGGGATAGAGCTGTCGCACCAGTCGCAGATAGCGAACTGATTTTTGATTTACACCAAAAACGGTGGCATCTGAAATAGAATAGCGCGCAGCTGCTTGCTTTGAATCAATGGCTGTAAGCTTGATTCCAGCGCCTGGAATTGTTCGGGCAACGTCGGTGAGTCCTCATCCATTTTGGTTTGGCCCGTCATCATGCCTGTGGCTTTGACGATAAACTGAAACTGCGGTGGCACCTGTTCCTGCCAGCGCCGCACCACATCAGGTGACTTGAGTCCGTAAAACGTGGTGTCGAGCTCCACCACAGGAAAATATTGCGCGTAATCGACCAAGGTGCTGGTCGATTTGCCCGTGGCCGAGAGTTGCGGGTGTTCAGCGACACTCGTCAGACCGACATCAATCATCTTCAATCACCAACCGTTCAAAGTGTTCACCGCGGAAGTCCGACCGATACGTGTGGCGTTCACCAGCAAGCAATGTGGGGAGCACCGCCGACAAATCCGGCACAACGCCCAAATTATCCGTCAGCAACCAGTCGCGACTCACCGTAGCCAGAATCCCCTCACGCGTTTGCTTGGGCTGGGGCAGTGACCAGTCCGTCTGCCCAGTAAAGAGATAGAGGTCGCCACGCAAACTGCCATCCACATACCAATGAATCAGGCCACGGTCATGCAGCGCAACATCAGTCAGGCCACTTTCCTCCATTAATTCTCGGTTAGCGCCCATCATTGGCGATTCATCTGCTTCAATTTTGCCACCTAACGCGTTCCACATGCCGCGATATGGCGGCTTTGCGCGATTAATCAGTAAGAAGCCACTGGCCGTTTCGACAACAATCAATGTGTAAGCTTTCGTCATTTTGGTCACTCCTTTACTCTTATGAAAGTGTACCACATCGGACATTAGAAACCGTTTTCGGCAATGTGGCGAAAAACCCGCACGCTTTTTGGGCACGTTGCCATACCGAATTAAACCGCTTTCAAATATACTGAGGGTATCAAATCGAAAAAGGAACGGTGAAACTCATGGTTGATATCGCCTTAGATCATATTTATAAGAAATATCCAAATGCTGAAAACTACTCTGTTATGGACTTCAACTTACACGTCAAGGATAAGGAATTCATCGTCTTCGTTGGCCCTTCTGGGTGTGGTAAGAGTACCACATTGCGGATGATTGCTGGCCTTGAAGATATCACTGAAGGGGAACTCAAGATTGGCGACCAAGTCATGAATGATGTGGCACCTAAGGATCGTGATATTGCGATGGTTTTCCAAAACTACGCCCTGTATCCACATATGACCGTGTTCGACAATATGGCATTCGGCTTGAAGCTGCGTAAGTATGAAAAAGAAGATATTCAAAAGCGGGTTGATAACGCCGCAAACATCCTGGGCTTAACCGAATTCCTGGACCGTAAGCCTGCCGCATTATCAGGTGGTCAACGTCAACGTGTGGCTTTGGGCCGTGCGATTGTGCGTGATGCGCCTATCTTCTTGTTCGATGAACCATTATCTAACTTGGATGCCAAGTTGCGTGTTTCCATGCGTGCTGAAATCGCCAAGTTACACCAAATGTTGAACACGACCACCATCTACGTTACCCATGACCAAACAGAAGCGATGACCATGGCTGATCGGGTGGTTGTTATGTCCGTTGGTAAGATTCAGCAAATCGGGACACCTGCCGAAGTTTATGACAACCCTCGTAACGAATTCGTTGCTGGATTCATCGGCAGTCCCGCAATGAACTTCTTCAACGTGACTTATAAGGACGGCACAATCTCTGATGGCCAAGGGCTGACCCTGAAGTTACCAGAAGGCCGTGCCAAAATCTTGAACGACCGCGGCTACAACGGCAAAGAAGTTGTCTTTGGGATTCGTCCAGAAGATATCCATACTGAACAAGCCTTCCTCGAAACTTGGCCAGGCGCCAAGGTCGAAGCCGAAGTTGTTGTTTCCGAATTACTCGGCGCAACCTCACAACTCTATAGCCGTGTTGATGGCACTGAATTCGTTGCAACTGTTGATGCACGTGACTTCCACAACCCTGGTGACAAGGTTGAAATGGGCTTTGATATCAACAAGGCACACTTCTTCGATAAGGAAAGCACCAATGCCATTGTGACGAAGGAATCCGAAGAAGCCATGACAACGGAACAGGCACAAGCTTAATAGAGTGCGAACTCACATGTTTTGACTGTGAGCACTAACGGAACCAGCGTTAAATTGCGATTTGTGCAATTGACGCTGGTTTTTGTTAGGCGGAACAGGCAGTGTGAGTGAGCACGTTTAGAGCGTGACAAGTCCCGGGTAGCAATCGAGTACTAGCAAATTTTGAACGTGGTGCCAGCCATGGCACGAGTGAAAAGTGGCTAGACGGAAATTGTTGGGACTGGGAACGCGTTTAGAGTGCGAACCCACACGCTTTGGCTGTGGCAAGTCCCGCTCAGAGCAAACAAAAAGAAGGTCCGACATTTGCCGGACCTTCTTTTTGTGCGCGTTATGGTCAGCAATCATCAACGAGTGGTGGTCTCACAAGTCATTGAACGCTATCCCGCGCAAGTAAGTATCGTCATTTCTAACCCAAACACAACCCAAGCTTTGTCATCAATCTGTCTCCAAAATCCAGATCGACTTTTCTGAGCCAGTCAGTGTGCCGCACTGTTACTCAAGAAAATTCAATTAAATCACTACCCCTAATGATCCAATTAACATCACCTAATTTACAGGGTTTCCCGAGCTTTGTCAATCACATAAAATACCGCTAAAGATTGTTTAAAAACGAATAATATGCATAATAAAAATGAAATTTTCAACCCCAATAATTCAAAACGCTGTTAATCCGGTATATCTCACTTAAAATCACCAATAATACGACACTAAGGGACACATGCGGCCTGCTTGCAAGGTAAAAATATACTCAAAAGTATCGTGACACCAATTATATGACAGAGTGATTAATTGAACTGGTCGGCGCGCGCCCATTGATGCCCACCAAGATGATAGAAGAGAACGCCATTGAATTTTTCTGCAGCAACATGCCACTTCGTTCCTGGCTGAAGCACTTTACCGGTACCATTGCTGGAATAACTTGCGCCATTCAAGACGGCGACAGGTTTTGCTCCTACCGTCACCGTTTTATCGACGGCGATATTCACATAGTTTGCAACAACCCAACGATTGCCACCCAAATTATACCAAGCCATATTGTCATACCAGTATTGATCTTTAAAAGTTGCCACACTGAAAACACGCCACTTAGTCCCATGCTTCAATGTCTGCCCCGTAATGGGTGTTCCGGTGAGCGGCGCATTCCATACCGCCACGCCATAGCCTGGCACATAATCCACTTGGCCAACAGCTTGATTGGTGTGACTGTCAGCTTTCCTGATTTCACTGCTGATGTAGTCACAGTCGCAGGTGTCGCAGCGTGAACTGGTTCGCTATGTACGGCTGCGCCAATACCTGATAAACCCAATAACATTGCTGCAATCATCATTGTCTTTTTCATCATAATTCTCTCCTTTTTTGAACACAGTTCTTCTTTCGTATACAACTAAGGAAGTTCATTTGAATCATAGACGCTTGTCTGGCGTTCATTGGCTGATGGTACCGAGCGGAAATGCGCTCATGTGGCTTTATTTAAACTGATCAGCGCGTGCCCACTGGTTCCCACCAAGATTATAGAAGAGAACACCACTGAACCGTTCTGCAACAACGCGCCACTTGGTTCCTGGCTGAATCACTTTACCAGTTCCCTTGCTTGAATAGCTCGACCCGGACAGAATGTTTACCGGTTTTGCACCAACAGTAACGGTTTTGTTAACAAAGATATCCAAGTAGGTGCCGTCAACCCATTGACCGCCGCCAAGATTATACCAAGCAACGCCATTAATCATCGCTTTTTCGAACAACCGCCATGTTGTGCCAGTCTTTAATGTCTTTCCTTTGTTGACAATCACATTAGGCGAACCCCATACAGCAATCCCATAACCTTTGACGTAATCAACCCGGCCTACAGCCTTGATTGATGTCACATCTGCTTGCCAAGGCAATACCTTCGATGGATTCACAACCCCTGTTGTTGCCGCATTCACTTGCGCTCCCTGCATTGCGGCGCCCACACCTGACAAGCCGAGCAAAGCAGCGGCAATAACCAGTGTCTTTTTCACAATAATTCCTCCTCGTTTTCGAACAAGTTTAGATGCCTCGCCATTAGCATCTCTCGTTCAACACAATTTAGATTACCGCTTTGTAACATAATTGTCAAATTACTGTAACATAAAACAAAGCCCAATATTTAGGAATAAGTGCCTATAAATAGGCGTTTATAAAAATTAAAAAATATAATCGTTTTTGTGACAAAAATGTTACAAAAAGATGCGTTGCAACAAATTGTTACAACGCACCGGTTGATGAGTTAGATGGCATCATTCAGCTCGATTGTTAATATCACCGTGAACCGTGTTGGCTTCACCTGAAATTCCGCAAAAATCGCGTCATTTTGCGCCAACAACTCACTGGCACTAGCGAGACCGACGCCGCGATTATCACCTTTGGTCGAATAGCCCATGGTTGCAAGTCGATCGAGTGCAATCGGTTGATTCGCCGCGTAGCTATTCTCAATGATGATTTCGAGTGTCTGATCAACCTCAATTAGCGCGACATTCACTTTTTTATCACTGCTCTCAGCTGCAGCTTCAATCGCATTATCAAGGAAGATGCCTAATAACCGATTGACTGTCACAGCTTGGGCTGCCAGTGATTCGATTACCATATTGGTCTCGACATCAAAATCGACCTGGTCCTGTTGGGCCGCCATCATCTTGGCCACAATCAGCCCATGAATGGCGCTATCATGGATCTGGTCAACACGAGTATCACTCACTGTTGTGGTATCTGTCTCAATCAGTTGGTCAAGTGTCTGCTCAATCTTGGCCACATCATTTTTTTGCGCCATCGCGTACAAACCGACCAACAAATTTTGATTGTCATGTTTGAATGCACGCAGTTTTTCATAGCTGTGTTCCAATTGCTGCACGTAATGTTCATTCGCAGCTAATTGTTGTGCTTGATGTTCACGAGTCACACTCGCCAAATGCGTTGAAACCACCGCCATCACCAGTAAGAGCCCCACGGTGACAATGATTGCCATCCAGAAGATGATGAGTCCCCACTGTTCAATCATGAGCCCGAACCAATCAAACATCTGCCGCAACAAGATGAAGAGTAACAACAACCCACTCAGAAGGTTCAAGAACACGCGCTCTGTCCAATCATCGATATAACGCGCCAAACGCGGTCGCACGCGATGACTAATCCAACGCACCAAGGCGTATCCAAGCGCCAATACCAGTGCAAATAGCAATGTATTGATACCAACAAACAACTTATTGTAGGCAGCCGTCGTCAAGTGCGCACGTTTGAAAATCACTTGGGTGAGTACACCCACAATATTGACAATCACGAGGTTCGCCAGCATTGCCCGCACATAATTCATGAACGTATATATCCCTGGACGCTGATGCACTCGGAATAATCCCGCATAAGTCAGGGCAAGCAAGAAAATACTGGCGCTAAACCACCAGTAGTCCGCGTACATGATGATTGGGATTGAGACGAGAGCCACACCAAGGTTCCACGAGGTTCGAATCGTCTTTGATTGTCCAAACAAAATGAGATAGAAGAAACCAATTGTAATGCCATCAATGACTGTTAACGTCAACGAGCCATAATCCACCATCTACCTTACTCCTTTTAATGTCCGCCTGGATACATGATATCATCTCCTTTCGGATCAGTGTTTCATATCTTGTAATGCTTGGTGTAATAATTTGATTGTTTGCTTAGAGCCGATCAATTCGCTGCCATCGACAAATACAATGCGATCCGTCGCCATGTCAACACTCGCAATCCGCTTGGTGTTGAGCAACGTTTGCTTGTCCAGTCGATAGAATTGTGGCAGTGCCATACTGATACGCTTCAGTGTGTCGCGAAATTCAATGACGGTGTTTGTCGCATGCAGGACAACCTTGTGAATCGCACTATCGCCGGTGGTGAAATAGTCGATTTCAAACACTGGGACGCGACGCACACGGGCCCGATCCGATATGATAAAGTAGTCCGTTTGATCATCACTGGGATGAATCTGGCGTTCACGGGCCAGATGCATATCTTTGATCAACTCTTGCTCGATATGCTTAATACCGCGATCCTTCTCTATCATATCGAGTGGTTCCACTTTATACCGGAAAATTGTTGGTGCCAACTCATCGTGGGTCGTGATAAAGACAATCTTCGCTGTCGTGTCAGCTTTACGGATTGCCATCCCGAGATCGAGTCCTTTGACCAGCGAATCAGAAAATTCTATATCAAGAATATATAATCGCGAGTTTTCTGGATCTGGGGTCTGTTCAATCAATTCCAAAACATCCGTTGGATTACTGGTGGCGAGAATCAGATCGCCAGGAAACTGATTGGCGATAATCTCATTATTCACAATCAGTTTGTAGATATTCAGCAATTCCGTGTTATCTTCACACATGACAATTTCTAGCATTTGACTCGCCTTCTTTCCAAATATACTTTTTAATGCTCATGACGCTTTCCTATCCTTTAAACGGATAGTTAGGTGTGGTAAACTTAATTCAATTAATCTAATTGAGGTGATCATCATTTTTTAGGGCAAACTATGGCCAAAGTACGTAAAGAACAAGGCTTCACGCAAGCAGAACTCGCCGATGGTATCTGTAAGCAAAATACGATCAGCAAAATCGAACGCCACAATATCGCACCCACCATTCGGACCCTTATCGCGCTATGTCAGCGTCTGGGGTTAACACTCAATGATGTTTTCTCCGAATTCTCTGCCGAATTGCAGCAAGAGCAACGCAGCCTTTTTGCGAGCGTTGAACACGATATTCTCGCTGAACAACTCACCGATGCGAACGACAAGCTCAGCTTGGTTGATCCCGCATCACTGTCACAGACAGATCAGGCCACTTATCATATGTATCAAGCACTGTTGATTACACTCAACCATCAACAACCATCTGCGTTCATGTTGGATCAAATTCTAACAGAAACGCGCAGTGATCCCTACAATATCAACACATTGATTGCTTACTTACTGAAGGCACAAAATTACGTGCAATCCAATCAACAAGAAGAAGCCCAATACTTTATTTCAATTATTGCCGATGTCACGCAGGAGAATATTGCCATTCCTGATGCCAATACTTTCCAGCGTATCACGCTATGCGAAGGCATGGCCGCCTTCTACTTGGCAGCGAATAACCTTGAGCAAGCCAATAAGTATGCGCAATGGGGGGTGGATATCAATCTCGAAACCCACCAGACCCTTTTACTCGATCGTCTCTTGATGATTCTGTCCAAGACAACGACCGATAAAGCAACCGCGAAATTACGGGAACAACAAGCTACAAGTTTAGCACAGCTGTTTCAATAATCATACGGGCGGATAACAAAAGTCATCTATTGTGACACAAATAAATAGAGGTATCTCAACATTCTCGTTGGGATACCTCTATTTTAGTTCATTTTTTAGCATTTAGGCCGCTAATGCATTATTTTGGGACTTCTTTATTGCGTCTGGCGACATGCAATTCAATCCGACGTTCAGGAATCACCCAGAGCAGCAACAACAAACTATCGATAATGATGGTCAACGGTGGCCATACCAGGGCAAAAAAAGACGGCCACAATGTTGCCAGCAATCGAGATAAACGGTTTGTTGTAGCCTCGGCCCAATAGCTTGTTGATCTCAGAGTTGGTCCCACTTGCCTTAATCAGGGACCGAATCAAAAAGTAAAACATGATATTGGTCACCAACACGACAGCCCCATACGTCATTTCTGGCGCGTAACTGTCGATGTGATGTTCGCCAACCCAGGCGGTGACAAAGGGGAACATTGAAATGACTAATAGGAATAAAATGTTACTCCACAATACCCTACCGTTAATTGATTTCACAATTTGAAACAGGTGATGATGATTGTTCCAGTACACGGCAAGGGTCAAAAATGAGACCAGATAAATGACGAAGGTATACCGCAGACTCCACAGGGCGGAAAAGCTTCCACCATCAGGTGGCGTCAATTCCAATACCATAACGGTGATAATGATGGCAATCACACCATCCGTGAACGCCTCTAAACGATTTTTAGGCATAAGCATCCAACTTTCCAAAAATTTCATCGAGCTCACCCAACACGAGTTCGGCCCGCGCCGGTAATGTGATCTGTTCGCGGTTGATGGCGACCAATTGCGCTGATGGATCAGCGTATTGAATCAAGCCCGCAAATGGATACACTTGAAAGCTGGTACCGGCAACGATGACCAAATCTGCGCGGGAAACAGCATCGATTGCGGCTTCAACGACGGGTTCCGCAATCGGTTCACCATACAACACAATCCCTGGCCGATAAATACCGCCGTCTTCTTCATGGCGGTCCGACTGCAGATACTGGGCAACGCTAGTGATATGACCACAGGTTTGACAATAGATATTGCCCAGGTTCCCGTGAAATTCGACGAGATGTTCCTTTCCGGCCAAGCGATCCAAGCCATCCACATTCTGGGTCACCACCGCACCTTTTTGGTTAGTGATACGGGCCATAACACGATGCACCACATTGGGTTTGGCGTCCGGATAGTACATGTGATCTGCCACGAAGCGATGAAATCCCTCATGATCGGTCACCAAGTGCTCGTGCGACAGCGCATATTCCGGCTGCATCTGTCCCGCATACAAACCCGTTTTGGAGCGATAATCAGGAATCCCGGACAATGTCGAGACCCCCGCTCCGGTCAAAAAAGTCACAAATTTAGCCTGATCAATCGCATGCTTCAAATCAAACATAACCTAGCCTCCTAGAGATAAGTTATCTGATGGCGTAGTCCAAGTGATAGGCTGTCAGAATGTCTTGCAGCGAGCGTTGATACAATTGCTGGAAGGCTTCTGGCGTTGTCTGCGCCTGTGTGAGCGGTAAAACAAAGGCATTCTGTTGGTCGCTCTTGCCAACTGCGACATAAGCGCGTTCCTTCGTGTCACGATCGCGATACTCACTGTGCTTGAGTTCAAACACCTGATTTAAGGTCAACCGCAATTGACGTTCGGACAAGACCGGCGGAATCGTCGCAAATTCTGGATTATTGGTCTCTTGGTAGCCAAAGCGTGTAATCATCGTGTCAAAATCAGCTAGCAAGCGCACGGCAGCACGGCGAAATGCAAATGGCGTGTCTGGTGCCTTCTCAATGATGCCTTGATACAACGCCTTAGCCTGTGGATAGGCAACTGGAAATGCCGCCTGCCATTGTGCTTGTTGCGCCTCATCACCGCCGTTCATGAAGACCAAGTGATCGGTCAGGGATAATACCCGGAAAATAAACAATTCTTCGCTATCAGGTGTTTCCGCTGGCACCGCGTCCTCAAACGCAGCGGTGACCTGGTCAACAACCTCTGGCGTAATCAAGCCATGCTCACGTTGCCACGCCACGACTAAGACATGCGCCACGGTATTATACAGGGTGGTGCTGGTCGCGTAGAGTTGATCATCTAATTGCGGTTGGCCGGTTAACAGATGATATTGAAGCTGTGGGAAATTCTTGAATTGTAACATCATGTGCATCAATTCATGACTCAAGGTGTAATCGACATTTGTGGTGTCGGTCACTTGAATCTCGATGCTGCCATCAGGTTTGATCACTTCTTGGCTATCTTCATGGCGCAAGTAGCCGCTCGCATCCCCTGAGATGACCACGTTGATCTCACCATCGTAATGCGTCTTCAAATCGTTTAATAGTGTCGCTACTGTTTCTGAATACATGGTTTTCCTCCTAAATTGACACGGCACTGGGGCGGTGATTCTGATAAGTCACGATGTGGTCAACACCCAATTCGTGCAACATCGCGACCGCATCATCAAAATGCGCGGCATATTTGCTGGCTTCGTGGGCATCACTGCCAATCGTGAACAGCTCACCACCCGCTTCCAAATACCATGGAATCACGGTCGCATACAGGGCCTGATTGTGCCAGCGATACATTGACTTAGTGTTGAGCTCAAAGGCCAGCTGCCATTCCACCATGTGCGCAAACAACTGCATCAGTTGCGGTTTGGCCCAGTCAGTGAGCTGTTCTGGGTTCACATCCAAGACGCGAAGGCCGTAATCAAAATGCGCCAACACATCCGCATCATGAAATTGTGCGAGGCCGTCGAGCATCCGCTGATAATAGGTCTGCACGTGCTGCTTTGGGTCCAGTGTCCTAAATGACGCATGTTGATAATCATGTTGCCCATCGTGATGGAAACTGAGTAATGTCAGATCGTACTGGTTAGCCGCCAGATAGGCCTTGATCTGTGGCAGTGCCGGCTGGTAGAAGCCGACTTCAATGCCCCGCAGCAGTTGATTCGGATATCGTTGCTTCATCCGCGCCATTTTGGCGAGATAAGCCGCATAATCAGGTTGACTGTCCTGAAACTGCGCGTCCGGGTTATGGAATTCCAAGTGTTCCGTGGTCACCACTGGCCGCGTGGTTTGGGTCAAATACTGTTCCAAGTCGGCGTCCGAATCAAATGAAAAATTGGTATGCAGATGCTGATCGTAATAAGTCATAGCTCCCCCTTATGGCGTGTCAAAGTGCTACCATTAAGATAACCTTACTAAGGAGGAATTTCAAATGAGAGTAGCCGTTCCTTTGAATGCGAATTATCTAGATGACCGGTATGGTAAATACGCGATTGGCGCTGACCTACATGCCGGTTACCCTGTTACCAGCTTCCCTATCAGCATCTCAAACGTGCCCGATGACACCGTCACATTTGCCCTCTGGTTGGTGGACTATGACGCGATTCCCGTCTCGGGGTTCACTTGGATTCACTGGAACGTGGCAGACATTCCAGCCACCGTCACCGAGATTCCAGAAGACGCGAGCCGCAGTGGTATCGTGCCAATGGTCCAAGGTAATAATTCGAATGCCGGCAGCCTCGTCCATGAGACTGATCCTGCCATCACGCAACATTATGTGGGACCACAACCACCCAATGGCGATCACAGCTACACATTGACCGTGTTTGCATTAGACACCAAGCTCAATCTCAAACCTGGCTTCTGGTTGAATGAGGCACGGCATGCGATGGCGGGCCACATCTTGGCACAAACGAGTGTGGAATTGAGATCAAGAGCGTGAGAAAAGAGCGTGAACCCACACGGGTTGGCTGTGAGCACTAACGGGACTCGCGAAACAATCGTGGTTTTGACGATTGTCGTGAGTCTGGTTAGGCGGAACAGGCAGTGTGGGTGAGCGCGTTTAGAGCGTGACAAGTCCCACTCAGCAATCGAGTACTAACTGAACGATTCAAATAGCGGTGCAGCAAGTTGTTGCACCGCTACTTTTGTGTCCTAAGTCCCTCCTGTGATTATTTTCGTCGTTGCTTATATTGTAAGCGCTTTATGATATAATTAGACCGTAGCGAACGAGCCACCAGCACTAGGACTAATTTTAGGAGGAATGGTTTATGACAACGCGAAATGTGATTTTATACTTAGCAGAAAGTCTCGATGGCTTCATCGCTGATAAGGACGGCAGCGTGAACTGGCTGCAAAAACGAACTCGAGTGCAGCGGACGCTGATTACCAACGCTTTTATCATTCCATCGACACGGTATTAATGGGTCGTAAAACCTACCAACAAGCACTGCGACTGGCCGGCAATTATCCTTATCAAGACAAGGACAGTTATGTCTTTTCCACCACCTTACATAATACCGACGATCCCAGCACCGTGGTCGCCGGCAACATCGCAGAATTCGTGCGCAAGTTGAAGGCCCAACCCGGCAAGGATATCTGGTTGGTCGGTGGTGCCGATATCTTCACTGATTTGCTTGAAGTCCAACTCATCGACAAAATCGTCATCACGATTGCACCCGTCTTGCTGGGTGAAGGCATTCCACTGGTCACCACACAGTTGACCAACACCCCCCTCAAACTCGAAACAACCACGCAACTCGATCAATTTGTCAGCCTCACCTATTCCGTCCTACCCGCATAAAATCCTTTCATATGATTTATCTTCCTTGAAAATATACTAAAACGCGTGCATACTGAGAGGGAACATTTATCAAGGAGGGGTATTATGAAGAAATTATCAGGATGGCTGCTGGGTGCTGCTGCTTTAAGTCTCGGGTTGATGGCACCAACGACAGCCAACGCGGCAACCACAAAACCTGTCACCACGGTTGCTAGCATTGAAAAGCCAGCATCAGGGATTGTCACCATCAATTATGTCAAAGGGTATGGCATCGCGCTGTGGAACAGTTACCAGGCGAATCGGCATGTGATCGCTAATCGGCATCTGATGACCGGCACACAATGGCGCTATTCCGCAACAGCCACGGTCAATGGCCAAGTGTGGTACAAACTGGGCACAAACCAATGGATCCAAGGGCAATACGCCAAAGTGGTTCAACAACCAAGTGTCAGCTCACCAATGGGCAAGCCTGTGACAGGTGTCGCCACAATCAATTATGCCAAGGGATACGGCATTGCGGTTTGGAATAATAACATATCATCACGGCACATTATTCCTGGCAAAAACTCATGAGTGGTACAAGTTGGCGTGTCGCCAGTGTTGCTGGCATCAACAACCAAACCTGGTATAACCTGGGTGGCCAACAATGGATTGATGGTCGCTATGTGAATTTCAAAGCCGATCAACCTTTGACGGATGCGCAATTCACTCAGCGGGCATTGCAAGATGCTGCCAAAACTTATCACATCAAATCTGGAAATCTCATCACGATGGGAATCACAACTGATGCCTCTGGTACTCGCGAGGTGGGTGTCTACGAAGATCAACACGATGGTCTCCACGTCGTCGGCTTCACACGCTATCGCCTCACTGCAAATAACGCCTTACTGCGTTACGATGCAACCAAGAATACTTGGGCAACGATTCAAACCAATGTTATCCAATAACTACAAAATAGAGCGTCTATCGAAATCTATAATTTCGGTAGACGCTCTTTATTGTTAATGGAATAAACTGGCAACCCAGTCCACAATCGCTTGGAAGAAACTGACAATGCTGTCCCAAATCTTTTGCAGGAAGTTGCGGTTTTCTTGGGTATCTAATTTGTTAGAAATCTTATTGAAGATATCCTTGGCACTGCTTTGAATACTGTTAGCGAGCTTACTTGCTTGATTCTTGAAGTCGCTGCTATCGAGCGCACCGGACTTTTGAATCTTAACCAGCAAGTTGATAATCTGTGTCCGCTGATCATTTGTGATGATGTTCTTGATATTGTTTTGCGTCAACTGACTGTCCACGATGTTACCAATCTGATTTTGTGACAGGGTTTGACTCCCATTATTGGATTGGCTGGCCATCTGTTCCTTCATCCCAGCCACCGCATTATTGAGCTGCTTATCGGAATAACCGGACTTATCCTGGTTCGCCTGCGTGATACCAGACAGTGTGTTCACTTCTTGTTGTGCCGCATTGATCTGCGAGCTATTTAAGGTTTGGCCGTTTTGCGCAAACGCGGCATAGACCCCTGCCAACGCACCGGAACCATCAATCTTGACGGCACTGGTAATGTACAAGTTGGCGTTCGCAACGCCGGCTGTCAGGGCTGCATTACGGTACTGATCAGCGGTGATGGTTGTGATGTTGTTGTCTCCGTTATAAGGCACGATTTTGACATTGATCCCACCGTTATCGGTTTTTTGAACCAACGCACTGGACCAAACACCAGAGTTGCTGGTGAAGTTACTTCCTGATGGATTGAGATACTTCACCAAAGTATCACCGTTCACTGTCAGTTCTTGCGGATTACTGGTACCAGCCGCTGAGTTCAGTGTGGATAATGTCCCTGATTTTTGTTCCTCTGTTAATGACGTCCCTAATGTTGCCACCGGTTGTGACCAATCCGCAGCAGCCACGTGCTGTTGCTTCATTGTTCCCAAGCCAAGCACTGTCACTGCTAAAAGGCCTAAACTCAAGAATAATTTCTTCATGCTTATGCTCCATTCTTATATTCTATTCGAAGTATGGCTCAATTATCGCAAAAAGGTGGTACCTGTATATCAGCACCACCAAAACTTAACGATTTCGTGAGAAGTCCAAAGATGGGACAAAAACGCGCTCCAAAGGGCAAGACACTCCGGTTAGTTCAGCTTTGCCGAATCCACAACCCGGATTCTAGCCAAGCTTTTGCTAATCCTCGTGTCTTAACCGCCCTTTGTCGCGCTCTCTTATTTCCTATCCTGTTCCGTTTGTGTGAGGTACTCAAACAGTGCGCCTTCACGCAGCCCATTTTGTGAGAAAGTCAGTCGATCAGAATCTAAGAAACCGAGCATCGTTACAACAGGCACCAATCCACCGACAATGATATCGGCCCGGACCTTGGAGAGGCCTGGAATGGCCTTGCGTTCCTCCAGATTGCTACCGAGAACTTGATTAAAGATGGCATCCACCGCTGGTACACGCATGCGATAGCCGTGAATATCTTCAAAGTTCACAATCTGTTGCTTGCGCCGTTCGATTTTGGCCAATGTCCGATTACTGCCACCCAGCGCCACAATCGGTAAATTCTGGGCTTGCCGCAACCACCAGATGCCATTGAAAATCTGGTTGACGGCCGCAATCAAATTGAAGACCTCAGTCGCCTGAATCACATCGGGATTCAAATACTGCTCAGACAAATTAACCGAACCGAACGGAATTGAGATGAGGTGACGCAGTTTGCGATTTTGAACCAGAATCAACTCGGTGGACGCACCACCGGTATCCATGATCAGTGCATTTTGCACGGGCAAGGTGTTGATGACACCCAGGTAATCGTATTCGGCTTCCTTACTGCCGGCAATCACTTCAATATCGATGCCGACTTCACGCTTCACGCGCTTCAGGAAATCCTTTTGGTTCTTGGCCTGGCGCACCGCCGCTGTGGCCACGGCCCGCAATGATAACTGTTCAAATTGATCCATGTCGGTCTTGAAGTTCTGCAAGGCGGTGATGGTACGAACCATTGCGGCTTCTTGCAAAACCTTATCGGGACCCATGCCCTCTGACAGCCGCACCATTTCTTTGAGGCGACTGACAACATGATACGTCCCATCATCCTCAATCTGCCAAACCGTCAAGCGCGCTGAGTTACTACCCAAGTCAATGACTGCAAAATGTGTCATGCTAATCCTCCTGATCTGATTGTTCCGGTGCCTTCATGGGAATGAACCGCCGCGTGTCTTGCACCTCTTCTTCTGGTGCCGCCACTTGGTTCAGTTCATCGCCCAATTCCTTGGCATGTTTAATCAAATACGCTTGTACATCGAGTTTCTCAACACCGCGCAAATCCAAGTGTTCCCATGTGCCATCCGCTTGCAGCACGCGTGTTTTGACGTTATCCGCCCACATCAAGCCGTACAGACTCAAGATGCGTTCGCGAATATCATCCTGCAAAATTGGGAAGAGCAGTTCAACGCGACGACTGAGGTTCCGGTTCATCAAGTCCGCACTGGACAAAAAGACCAGCTCCTCGCCATCGGCATAGAAACTATAAATTCGACTGTGTTCGAGCAATCGACCAACGATGGAGTGCACCGTGATGTTTTCCGAAACGCCAGGAATGCCAACTTTAAGATTACAGATACCGCGCACAATCAATTGAATCTCAACCCCTGCGGCTGATGCCTCGTATAATTTCTCAATCATCGCGGTATCGGACAGCGAATTCATCTTCATCTGAATTAAGGCCTTGCGACCCGCCTTGGCCGCGCGAATCTCCCCGTCGATACGATCGAACAAGAAGTCGCGGATACCCAGTGGGGCGATGACCAATTGATGGAAGTATGGTGGTTCCGAGAATCCTGACAACATGTTGAAGATGTTGCTGGCATCGATTCCCATGTCGGGATTAGCGGTGAATAGGCCCATATCGGTGTAAAAATGCGCCGTGACATCGTTATAGTTACCCGTTGCCATGTGCATGTACCGCCGAATACCGTCTTCTTCGCGCCGCACAACCAGTGCCAACTTACTGTGGGTCTTGAGCCCAACCAGGCCGTAAATCACGTGACAGCCCGCGCGTTCGAGCTCTTGAGCCCAGTGGACATTGTTCTCTTCGTCAAACCGCGCCTTGAGTTCGACCAGCACCGTAACCTGCTTGCCATTCGCCGCTGCTTGCTTCAAGTACTGAATAATCGGCGACTTACTGGAGACACGATACAGCGTCATTTTGAGCGCCAATACCGCGGGATCGGTGGCCGCCTGCCGAATGAATTCAATCACGGGATTGAATTTGTCATAGGGATGATGCAAGAAGAGATCGCGTTCGCGAATCATATCAAAAATAGACCGTTCACTGTATTCAGGGTCCATGTAGGCGGTGTAACTCGGGAATTGCAACTCTTCATGGCCGCTGACCTGCTTCACTAATTGATTGATAAAGGTCAAATCGATGGGGCCTTTGATTGCATAGACATCCTCTTCATCCACGTCTAACGCCTTAATCAGGCGCTTGCGGATATGTTTGTCGGTATTGCTCTCAATTTCAAGCCGCATGACCTTCCCACGTTGACGCTTCTTCAATTGTGATTGGATCTCTTTCATCAAGTCGGATGCATCCTCTTCGGCCACATCCATATCCATATCGCGCGTCACTCGAAACATTGCCGTCTCTTGAATCGTCGCCCCGACGAATAATTCGCCGACATACTGGCGCACCACATCATCGAGCAACATGAACTGATTGTCGCCATCGGGCAAACGCAGCACTCGTGAATAGACGGCCGGAATCTGCACCATCGCAAACGAACGGCGCTTATCGCCTTCCTGTTCAGGCCGTGAGAGTCGCAGGGCCAGATTCAGCGAGTTGTTCGCTAAGAATGGGAATGGCCGCGTCGGGTCAACACCCATTGGCGTGAGTACGGGATACAGTTCTTGGTGGAAATAATCATCAACAAATTGCACCTGCTTGGCCGTCAAATCCTCAAAGTGTTTGAGGTTAATGTTGAGTTCAGCGAGTTTAGGTTGCAAGGAACGACTCCATGTCGAAGCCTGCTTGTCGACCATGGTGTGTGTCGCTGCCGCAATGGCCTTGAGTTGTGTTTCTGGACTCATGCCTGCCGCATCCGGTTTGTCATAACCGACCGTCACCATTTTGCGTAATGATGCCACACGAATATTGAAGAATTCATCCAGATTGGACTGCGTAATCGCCAAAAATCTTGCGCGTTCCAATAATGGATTATTCTTATCGCGCGCTTCTTCTAACACGCGATCATTGAATGCAATCCAGCTCAATTCACGATTGGTGAAGTATTCTGGTCGCATAATTGATTCGATTTCATTAGCGAGTGTTCCTCCGTTTCAATTCAATCTCACGTCCAAAGACCTGCGTGAAAAATTGTCCCTTGAGCGCCAGCGTCCAGCGCTCCAATTCGATATCATCATTGGCACGTGCCGATAACACAACCGTATCGGGCCGCAGTGAGACACTGAGTTCTTGAATCTTCTGTTGTCGGGATGCATCCAAGCTGTCAGCAACCCGCAACAGGGCGGATAATTTCGCAATCCGCAGCCGGTCCACTGCATTGACCTCGGGCAGATTCGCCAGGTCCGTCTGTGGCGTATCACTACTGTGGAAGTGCGCAATCGTGCCGACCATTTGATGCTCAGTGGCCGTTAAGCCGATGATTTCAGAAGCCGCAATCAGATAATCCGAGTGCGCATAGTGCAGATGGGTATCGATATAGCTACCGATATCATTCACTGTGGCGGCGACTTGTAACAAGAGCCGATCACGTTTGCTCATTCCATGCATCTTTTTCAACCGGTCAAACAGTGTCAGTGCAAAATCAACCGTTGTCGCCATGTGTTTTTGATCGACCTGATACCGTGATGCCAGGTTTTGCGCGCTGGTAATAATCTCTTCATTGGGATCAAAACTGACCGCCTTGTAGCCTTGCACCAAAGAGGCATTGATTTCAACGCCATCGAGCAACTTGAGATTGGAGACAAAAATCGTCTGACTGTGTAAGGTCTGCACCAGGCGATTGATCAACAGCACGATGGGTAAGACCTGCGACACTTGATTGAGTGGCAAGTCGTATTGTTCCATCAAGAACTGATCACTGGCATGAATCACTTGGTCATAGAGCGTTTCAAACCGCTCACGGGTTGCCGCGACCGCATTTTGACCCGTTGGAATCAGGGTTTCAAGCACGGACAGACTACTCCCCATCAGAATCATGTTGGTGTAAGTCACATCGTCTGGTAGCAGCCGCATGAAATCAATGAGGCGACTATCGATAAAGTCGCGCAGGATTTCAACATAATTAGGTTCGGTGCGCTGCACATCGCGCATCACCTCATAGACCCGCAATGGGCCCAAACTAAAATTACGCGAAAATCCAAACTCACCATTGGCAAATGTTGTGAGTTCAACGGATCCAGAACTCACATCGATCAAAACCGTGCCCGTCTGCGTGACCGCTTCAAAATTAGGAAAACGCGCCATCACCGCTTGATTGCGGTAGAACGCCTCTTCAGATAAGGATAAGTGACTCACTTGCCACCCGGTGCGATTGAGCAATTGGTCTCGCACAAATTCTGCGTTGGGCGCCTCAAACACACTATGGCTGCCGACAACGTGAATCGTTTCGACACCATAGTCCGTGAACAATTGTTGAATGGCGAGCAATGCGGACACAATGGTATCAACGGTTTCAGGCGAGATCACTTCATTAACAAACACATCTTCCCCTAAACCGATGGGATATTTACCCCGCTCAATTTCTGTTAACGTTCGTAAATTGGTAATACTAAAAAAGACATTTTGAGCCCCGATGACTACAAATCCCTGTGTTGCTTTTGCCATCCCCAACACCTCTGCTTTACTTCAATTACTTCAATCATAGCACGCAAGCCAGAATGTGGGTATCGATAGCATTGGCCTCTCACTGAAAATATGGAAATCGTTTTCAAACACAACCTCAATGTGCTATGCTCGAGGTGTTAATCGGCTCAGAATTAAAGGAGGAATTTCGAATGCGAATGCTCGATTTAGGCGGTTCAGGACTGATTAGTTCCGAAATCGCATTAGGCGTGATGCGAATCACGAAGCTCGACCATCAGGGTGCCGTCAAATTATTGGAAAGTGCCCACAACGCGGGCGTCAATTTCTTTGATAACGCAGATATTTATGATGGCGGACATGCAGAAGAAGTCTTTGGTGCGGCCTTAAAAGATGCCAGTTTTGACCGTAGCGATGTGCTGGTCCAAACCAAGGTGGGGATTGTGGATCACCGCTATGATTTCTCCAAGCAACACATCTTGGAGGCTGTGGACGCGAGTCTGGCACGCTTAGGTACTGACTATGTGGACAGCTTATTGCTGCATCGTCCCGATCCACTGATGGAACCCGATGACATTGCCGAAGCTTTCTTGCAATTGCAAAATAGCGGCAAAGTCCGTCAGTTTGGGGTCTCTAATTTCAATCCAATGCAAGTCGAATTATTGCAACAAGCTGTCCCACAGCGGCTGATTGCAAACCAATTACAACTTTCCATCATGCATACTGGGATGATCGACTTTGGGTTACACACCAATATGTCCGATCCACGTTCAGTGAACCATGATGGTGGCATTCTCGAATACAGTCGCATGGCTGGCATGGCCATTCAGGCTTGGAGCCCTTATCAATACGGCTTCTTTGAAGGTGTCTTCATCGACAATCCAAAGTTCCCAGAGCTCAACAAGTTGCTGCATGAACTGGCAGACAAGTACAACACCAATGTGAACGCCATCGCCTCTGCTTGGATTCTGCGGATTCCTGGTGACATTCAAGTCATCGCGGGAACCACCAACGCCGACCGAATCGCCCAAATCGCTGAAGCGGACCAAGCACCGCTCACCGCGCAGGAATGGTATGATGTCTACTTCGCGGCAGGCAACGATTTACCATAAAGAAGAGCGTGAACCCACGCATTTGGCTGTAAAACAATACAAAAAATAGGCAGTGCCACACACCCCATGCGGGTGATGTCGCACTGCCTATTTTGGTGCTGCTTATTAATTGTTTGTTGCTCCTAATTTCACGTAGACAATCATGTCTCGTGGTTGGCCGTGTTCCCAGAGATAGTGTTTTAAAACGGCCTCTTGCTCAAAGCCACGGCGCTTGGCCACAGCTTGACTCGGTTCGTTCTCGGTATCCACAAAAATGGCGAGTCGGTCGATGTGATATTCCTCAAAAGCAATCTGTTCGACACTTGCCAACGCCTTGGTCATCACGCCACGACCCTGAAACGCACTTGCCAGCCAGTAACCCACTTCGGCCCGGCGGTTTGTGGCGTCAATCGCGTGCAGATCAATCATGCCCGCAACCTGCTGATCAACCACAATGACGGCGCCCCAGAGTTCATACCGCGCCATTTTTTCGCGGAAGGATTGAATAAACTCACTTTCATCTTGCACAGACATATTTTCTGCCCACGGCAACCATTGTGCCAAGGCACTGCGGTCAGCTTCAACTAACGCGTATAGCGCGGTCGCATCCGCCACATCTAGCATTCGGAGTTCAATGTGTGCATCAATTCTTTGGCTAAACATCTATATCGCCTCGCTATCCAGTGTTTCCAATTCCTTCTTCTTCAAGTCGCGCATGGTCTTCACATATGAGCTGACCAGCACAACCACGGAACCGAACCATGCCAATGGATTGGCAAATGACGCCCCCGTGAACGCGAACAGGTGAACTAGGACGATCCCAGCAAACGCCCGCATAAAGAGTTCAAAGAAACCGGCAATCGTTGGTACTAGGCTTTGACCCAATCCCTGCAAGGTATTCCGAATCGTGAACAGAATCGCGAGCAGCCAATACATGCTGGCATTCGCTCGGAAATAAATCTGAGCCAAGTCCGTAACCGCGGGTTGATTAGGCCCCAGGAACAGGTTCACTAACGGCTTCCCAAAGATGATAATTAAGGCACCTAAAACAGTGGACAGACCCACATTGAGTGCCAGCGTCTGATAGATGCCTTGGCGAATCCGTTTGTACTGTTTGGCGCCCAAATTCTGCGCAACATAGGTGGCCATCGTGACCCCGAATGACGATGCGGGCAGCGTTGCCAGCTGGTCAATTCGGCCGGCCGCGGTATAAGCAGCCACGGCATTGGTTCCCAGTGTATTCAGCATCACTTGCAGAATCACAGAACCAATCGCGATAATCGACATCTGGAAGCCCATCGGTAACCCAACCTTTAAGTGCCGCACGATTTCAGACCAGTCAAAGGTCAAGTCAGAACGGCGCAACACCAACAAAGGAATGCGGCGTTTGATGTAGATCCAACACAACAAGGCTGAGATGAATTCAGCCGTAATTGTCGCCCAACCGGCACCAGCCACACCCATGTGTAGGCCCAAAATAAACGTGAAGTCCAAGATGATATTGATGACAGTCGCGATAATCAGGAAGAACAACGGCGTACGACTATCGCCTAACGCCCGCAACATGTTACTGAGTAAGTTAAACGCCATTGATGCGATCGTCCCAATAAAAATCACGCGGACAAATGCGATGGCATCCGGCAAAATGGCTTTTGGCGTCTGCATCAAGGTCAATAGCGGCGCCGTAAAAAGCAGCGAGAATATCGTGATCAAAATGGCAATGATCAGACTAATCCAGATACTTGCACCAAAGCTCTTACGAACTTGGCGATCGTCCCGCGCCCCATAAGCCTGCGCGGTCAAAATGGCTAACCCTGCTGTCGTTCCTTGGGCAAACCCGATAATTAAAAATGTAATACTACCCGTAGCACCGACCGCAGCAAGCGCATCTTTACCGATCGTACGACCAACAATCAGGGCATCCATAAAACTGTAGAGCTGTTGAAATACATTCCCGATTAACAGCGGAATGGTGAACTGAATCACGAGTTTCAACGGATTCCCTTTTGTTAACGTATGCATAATATCCCCTCCAATCATTACTAACCAGCTTACCTTACCCAATTAAACCGGCCTTGCCAAGAGGGTTTTGACAAAATGTTCGCGAATATAGGTTACAGTTTGATGACAGAAAAGAGGAGAGCGTGACCACCCCGTTTAACAATCGAGTACTAACAAACTTTGAAGGTCATGGCAGGCTTTAGCCATGAGCGAAAAGTAGGT
This sequence comes from Lacticaseibacillus saniviri JCM 17471 = DSM 24301, assembly GCF_001311785.1. Lineage (GTDB taxonomy): Bacteria > Bacillota > Bacilli > Lactobacillales > Lactobacillaceae > Lacticaseibacillus > Lacticaseibacillus saniviri. The sequence continues at coordinate 43,510 of NZ_BBBX01000007.1, forward strand.
TAGACGGAGATTGTTGGGGTGGGAACGCGGTTAGAGCGCGAACCCACACGGTTTTGGCTGTGAGCACTAATAAGGCTCCCGAAACAATCGTGGTTTTAACGATTGTCGGGGGTCAGGTTAGGCGGAACGGGCAGTGTGGGTGAGCGCGTTTAGAGCGTAACCACAGGCGGTTAAAGCATGAGGACCAGCAAAATCTTCGGTAGAATCCGATCTTGGGATTCGCCGGAGATGAGCTGGCCGGAGTGCTTTGTCTGTGGGAGCGCGTTTAGAGCGTAACCAGCCCGTTTTACAATCGAGTACTAACGGACAAGTTGTTTATCGCAATGCCAAGTCCATCATGCGCGTCGGTAATAGGTGCGCCATAGGTAGTGTCATTTTGGCATCCATGCCGAGAGAATAACGTGCTTTGACACGCGCTTTGGTTGCAATTTTTGCAATCGTTGCACCCGCTTTGGATGCGGATAACGCATGTTTCAAAAAGCGGTCTGAGAACCTACTGCCTTTGAAATCATGGCACCGTATAGTGCTTTTTGATCCGATGACATTTGCTCAGCAAAAGCCAGCGATAGATCACCACTATAGGCAGCCATCTCAGTCTGTACGCCACCGGGTTCAATGACAACCACGTCAATTCCTTGGCGCGCAACCTCGCGACGTAGTGCATCACTTGCCGCTTCAAACGCAAATTTACTGGCAGCATATGCCGCATAATTGGGTAAAGCAACCTTACCACCAACTGAAGTGATATTAATAATTCGGCCCCGACTTTCCCGCAAAAGTGGTAGCAGTTGTTGCGTCAGGGCAACTTGACCGAAGAGATTCACATCTAATTGTCGTCGCCACTCTTGTAATGGCAACAGTTCGAATGGCGCATTGAGTTCAACCCCTGCGTTATTAATCAATACCTGTAGCAAACGATGGTCCGGATCTTGCCGAATGCGTTGCACTAACAGCGCGATTTGCTGATCATCAGTAATGTCGAGGACAAAAGGCTCAATGTTCTCACCTTGTAACTGCTCAGCCTCCGTCATCGACAAGACGCCTGCGATGACGTGATACCCCATTGTTGCTAACTTGATTGCTGTTGCCTTGCCTATGCCGCTCGAAGCCCCAGTTACAACCACTAATTGTTTTGTCTGAGTTGATGTCATCATTGCGCTCCTTTTTATTTATTGGTGCTAAATATACGCAATTCGCTCAATGTTGTCAATGACAACATTGAGTTGTGCTTAAAAATAGACTGTGCTAAATTTGACACATGACAAACACATCAACGAATCACAACTATCATCATGGTAATCTGCGGGCAGAATTATTGCGCGTTGCTGAAGAAAATTTGCGGGCTGATAAGCTTGATGCACTCTCATTGCGCGAATTAGCGCGACAACTCGGTGTCAGCCACGCAGCCCCTAGTCGCCATTTTAAAGACCGGCAAGCGCTCCTCGATGCTTTAGCTGAAGATGGGTTCAATCGCCTTGCAACAGCCATTCAAGAAGCGCTACAGCCCCAGAAGGTCGACTTCCAGACTGAGTTACTGCAGGCAGTCATGGCATTTGCCACCTTTGCCACAGAGAATGCCGCACTTTTTCACTGATGAATACCGGCAAACACCAGTCCAATCAATCCGCAATTAATGTGGCCTCTGAGCACGCATTTGCGCCCATTCTCGGCCTGATTATCGCCGGACAGGCCCAAGGTAGGATCAGTGCCGGCAATCCGCGCGATATCGGGTTAATCCTATTTGCGACCATTTTAGGTATCACAACAATGGTCAACGGCCAAATGATTGCTGCAAACCAACTCACCCCCTTGGTGACCACCGCGGTAGAGCAATTCCTGCGTAGTATGCAGTGAACCTTGTGCCGCAACAAAAAAAGCGTTGTAACAAGCCATTTAGGCTGTTACAACGCTTTTTATCGTTTCTGACATTAGTTTGGGTGATTAAACATCGGCACCGCCGCCACCACTGGAGCCACCGCCCCAGTCATTGCCGCCACCACCGAAGCCACCGCCGGATCCGCCTCCGAAACCACCGCCACCAAAGCCGCCGCCTCCCCAGCCGCCACGATTGTTGCGACCAGAAGATGCTAACAAGCCTAAGATGAACCAGAGTAAACCAGAGCCGCCGCCACGACCGCCACGGCCACCGCGTCCGCCACCAAATATCAGTGCGAGCACGATGATTAACGTGACGATAATGCCGAGAACCGCACCGAAGAGCCCGGAATTACCGTTCTCATTGCTGCTATTGTTATCTTGATAGCTCTCGATAACTTCGTTCGATACGCCCTGTGGATCTTTTTTGAAGCCATATTTCTTATCGATGATGGTTGTCACCGTATTGAAGACTTTCAGAATGGCTTGATCCACTTTGGCTGGGTCTTTGGACTTGATGTTACTCAGTGAATCGTTCAGGATTTGACCCGCGAGCGCATCAGGAATATCGCCTTCAAGGCCATATCCGACTTCGATACGCATGTATTCTTGCCACCGTTCTTGGCAAAGACAATCAATACACCGTTATCCTCGCCCTTTTTACCGATCTGCCATTTTTGAAAAAGATCGGGCGCATAACTACTGATAGCATCGCCATTCGTTGACTTCACAACGGCCACGGCTACCTTAGGACGTTCACTCGTTTCGCTGTATTGCCGGCTCTTATCATCGATGCGCTGCTCGGTACTCGTACTCAAGATACCGACCTGATCGAGATAGGCATGATCCATGGGCCGACTTGGGAGTGCCTCGGCCGCGTGTACGGCTGTCAGTGGTAGGAAGAAGCTGATGATGGCCATCACGATCAGCGGCCACTTGAAGCGCCTAATTTGTGTTGCCATCAGCGTTCACCTACTTTGATGAGGAATCGCCTGTCAGATCAACCGTTGGCGCTTTGGTTGCGCCAGGATCAGCCTTGAAGGTTTCCTTAGTGCCTAATCCCATCATATTCGCAAAATATTGGTTGGGAAAGAGACGACCTTTTGGTTATACGTCTTCACTTCATCGATGTAACGCTTGCGTTCAACCGAAATCCGGTTTTCGGAGCCTTCCAACTGAGTCATCAACGTGCTGACCTGATTATTACTCTTCAAGTCAGGGTACTTTTCATTGATGACACTGATCAACGTCCCGACACTTTGGCCCAACTTAGCATCGGCATCCGCCTTATCGGCCGTCGATGTCGCATTGTTATAGTTCTGGCGTGCCTTAGCGATATCACCAAACACGGTCTGTTCTTGCTTCATTGACCCCTTAACGGCATTCACCAAGTTCGGAATCAAATCTGCCCGTCGTTGCATGACATTTTCGACCTGACTCTGTTGGGCGACCACATTTTGATTCTCTTTGGCAAGTGAGTTGTACGTGGAAACCCCAAAAATACCCAAGATGACCACCACAACACCAATTACAATCCCTGTGATTGCCAGTGGACTCATTTTCTTTTGCATACGGTTCTCTCCTTTATCGCGTGTGACCAGTCACACGTCGTTGTATTCGAGTCGTCTACGATTGCGTGGCCACCCGTGGTAACCACCTTTTTCATAACGTGCTGCGACGGCAACACTCCTCGATAAGCATATTGTATCATGTTGGTCTTAGGCAGCATCAGTCTCAAGCATGAACTTAGAAGTAGTTCACACCGATTGCATCCCGGACTTCTTGCAAGGTCTGGTTAGCCACTTCATTGGCCTTTTGGCTGCCCACTTTCAGCATTTCTGCCACAGCACCCATATCCTTGGCGTATTCCAGACGGCGATTCCGGATTGGTGCCAAGACACCATCCATGACATCGACTAAGTAGCGCTTAATCTTGACATCACCTAACCCACCGGCTTGATATTGGGCCTCAATTCAGCGACCTTGGCCTTGTCATCATCGAACACGTCCAAGTAAGTGAAGACCACGTTACCTTCAACCTGACCAGGATCTTCCACATGAATATGGTTAGGATCGGTGTACATGCTCATGATCTTTTTCTTCATGGTGTCGGCATCATCCGCCAAATAAATCCCGTTGCCCAGTGACTTACTCATCTTCGCATTGCCATCAATCCCGGGCAGGCGACCTGAACCCTTTGGTGGGAAGTAGCCTGTTGGTTCAACTAAGACATCCTTGTTGTAGGTGTGATTGAAGGTGCGCACGATTTCGCGAGTCTGTTCTAGCATCGGTTCTTGGTCGTCACCAACCGGCACAGTATCCGCCTTAAAGGCAGTGATATCGGCAGCTTGGCTGACAGGATAGATCAAGAAACCAGCGGGCACACTCTGACCGAAATCCTTTTGCTTGATTTCGTTCTTAACTGTTGGATTGCGGTTCAACCGTGATACGGAAACCAAATCCAAGTAGTACATGGTTAATTCATTGAGTGCGGGAATTTGGGATTGAACCAGAATGGTCGACTTTGCGGGATCGATGCCAACAGCTAAGTAGTCCAGCGCCACTTCCAGCAAGGAATGGCGAATCTTTTCGGGATCGCGCGCATTATCAGTCAATGCCTGCATATCCGCAATCATGATATAAGGGGTATATTCCCCAGAGTTCTGAAGCATCACGCGATTGCGCAATGAACCGATGTAATGCCCGATGTGGAGCCGACCCGTTGGCCGATCGCCTGTCAAAATAACTTTCTTGTCTGTCATGAATATATCCTCCTTGGATTATCTATTACACATTATGTTGACCTAATTGGGTTCAAAAAAGGCGCCCTATGATAAACATAGGACGCCAATGCGCGGTACCACCTAAGTTGTCGCAAACACGACCACTTGCTGGCTTAAGGCGCACCCACCGTATCTTCCCATGTAAGCCAGTTTCACTACCATTGCGGTCGACATCGCAGTTTCAGCCGACTTCCTGAACACAATCCGGTAGCTACCCATTACATGCATTGAAGACTTTCGTATCAACACGTTCTCGTTGTCTTAAATCATAAGCAAGAAAACAGTCAGTGTCAACCGGCTTACTTCTTCAAAATCGCGTAGGTGCTATCTAACCATTGATTGCCACCTAGGTTGTACCAAGCGTGGCCATTAACCGTGGTCTTAGCAAAGACTTTCCAAGATGTACCGTGTGCTAACTTCTTAGCCAATGGGTACTTACCAGGTTGCTTCCAAACAGCAATCCCGTAACCCTTGACGTAGTGCACTTGAATCACACCCTTGATGGCCTGCACCTTACCATTGTTACTTGGTTGACTGGCTGGCGCTTTACTCATCACGACTTCATTTGGTGTGGTCATCATCATGTACTTCACACCGTTGGAACCCACCGTGTTTTCAGTTTCACGAGAACCAGCTAATTGATTGACTTCAAGGTTCATCCAGCTATTAGCGCTTGAGGCTGCACTTGGTGTGTATGCGCGACTCAAGTAGGCATTCAAGTCAAGGCTCAGATAAGCTGAGTTACTTGCGATGTACAAGCGGTTGTGATCGATTGAGATGCCCTGTAATTGGTTAGCCAAAATAGGCTTGATGGACATGCCCATTTCGCGAACACTGTAGCTATTACCTTGGCGAACACCTTGAGTCAACAGATAGGCCAAGCCATTTGTAGTGGTTAAGCTAGCTGCGGCTGCGGTGTAGAAGTTACCATTGCGGTCAAAAGCCAAGGTGTTAGGGCTTGAGTAGTGGTGGCTGCCAGCATCATACAAGTAGAACTTGTCGGTCTTTTCACGGACCAATGATGTTGGGTTCACTGTTGCCATCTGAACAGGGTGATTCGATAAGAATTGATCAGCTGACTTGTTACCAAAGTTATAGGCAACCAGGAACTTAATCTTTTGTGTTGCGGGATCAAAAGCAAATGCCCCACTGGAGAAGCTACCATCAATGATGGAGAAACGCATGTGGTTACCCAAAGCATTTGGATTTGTCCGCAATAATGTTGGGTTCTTCATCAACATGCTGATGGCTGTTGTATCGAGCCGCATGATGTAGCCTTGATAGAGATAACCCGTTGATGCGCCGTTAGCGTTACGACGAGATAATGCAAAATACATATTCCCGGCATCATCCATTGTGAACCCTTGTGGTGCGGCATTGGCAAAGTAAGTAATCTTCTTGCCACTTGGGTTATTGGCGCTCACGATATCGTGATTGTGCAGATAAAAGCAGTGTGCCATTGGCTGCCCGCTTGTGTCCCTGCTGTCACCTTATAACTCTTAGGTGTTGCATTACCTTGCAAATACTTCCCGTTTTCAATCCCCTTCACGCCGCGGGTATTAACCACCGCATTGGAACGGGCACTGTAATCAGGCATTTGATAGATGTTGCTGGCAGCTTGAACAGTCACCGTCTTGACAGCATTAGGTGCACTCAACACCCCAACCGTCACTAATCCTAGTGTTGCCACTAAGGAACGTGTAATTAAGCGATTTAATTTCATTTTACTCATCCTCCTGAATACACTATACCGCAAATGAATTATTTTTCACATAAAAGCCCGCTTAAAAAGCCAAAATTTCAAGCAAAATAAGTATGACTTACTATACCAATCCCCCATAAATACGGCCTAAAGCGTACGCAATCCGATATTGAATATGATTCAAAAGGGAGTGTGACCTCACCAACTGGCTGGTCGCACTCCCTTTTTGAATCATGCTAATAATAGTAAGACAGATCACTGATCGGTGTTGGGTAAGCATAAATCTGTCGGTTTACGGCATCGCTCGAGAGCTTCTGATTAATAATCCCCGTGAAGGCATTAATCATCTCATCCGCTAATGTCGACACGACAACCGCACCCACCAAATGTCCCGTTGTTTTGTCCACAATCGTTGTGGTTTGGGCAATCGGATCCTTAATGCGGTTATAGGTATACCAAGGCGTGGTATTATTGGTGACCACTTGATAACGTGTCACATCCTGTTTGGCCTCATCCAAAGAGACACCCACTTGAGCGACCTTAGTGGCGCTAAACACGATTGTTGGAATCACCGGATACTGAATCGGATCAGTTTGACCGAGAATGTGTTGCGCGACATAGCGGCCTTCAAAGCTTGAGACCGGCGTCAACTTAGGTTGTGTCTTGGCAATCACATCACCGATGGCATAGATGGAATCCACGCTCGTCTTCAGATGATTGTCGACATGAATCCCTTTGTGGTCATACGCAACACCCACAGCATCGAGATTCAAATCCGTCACAGCACTGCGACCCATTGCCGCAAAGGCACGATAGACGGTCAGTTCAAAATCATCAGCAATTAACTTCACTTGATCGCCGACTGCTTTGACTTCAGTCAGACTGACATTCTCGTGAATTTGAATCCGTTTTTGTTTGAGTTGACCGATCAATGTTTTGACGGCTGATTCGGGGAACGCCCGCAACAGGCGATCGGAATGCACAATGAGATGAACTTCCGCCCCGGCCGTGGCCGCGATATTGGCTAACTCAAGCGCAACATAACTGCCCCCGATAAACGCCATGGTGCGTGGCAATTGATCCAGATCCAAGAAATCCGTGCTGGTACCTAACAACCCAACACCGGGAATATCCGGCATAGTTGGGGTTTGCCCCGTCGCAATCACAATGTGATCCGCCGTATAGTTCTGGCCATCCACGGTCACTGTATGGGCATCCACAAGCTGGGCCTTGCCATCCACGGTGACGATACCCGCCTGGTTCAGACCAGTCTTGGTGCCACCGGGAATGCCGCTGGTGTAGCTGCGCTTAAACGCCATCAACCGCGGCCATGAAATATCAGGGATACCAACCAGCCCATTACCAGTCATGCGTGCACTCCAGTCTCGCGCTTCAACTGCTGAATACAACATCTTCTTGGGGTCGCAGCCAAAGTTTGGACACGTGCCACCCCACCAATGATTCTCAATCACTAATACGCGCTGTTCATCTGCTAATGTGTATGCGGCTGCTAACCCACCTGGGCCGCCACCAATAATTATTGTGTCGTAGTCCATTTGACGCTCCCCCTCGCACTATTGTTTATCCGCGACCAACCGTTCGTTGAGATATTGCAACACCTCTGCTGCCGAAACACTGAACGCGGGGTCACTCGTCACATTCACCCGCTCGTGTACCTGTAGCTGTGCAATCACTGTTTCAATCGGTTGCTCCGACTTTACAGATACCGTACCACTGATTGTCGCTTTGCCAAAAGTTTTTAGCTCACGAGCTGGTTGTTCCAAAATCCCATCGGAATTCGTCGTGCTGGCAAAGAATGATGAGACAAATTCATCGACCGGGTTGGTCTGAATCGCCTCTGGGGTATCGACCTGTAACAACTTACCGTGGCTCATCACCCCAATGCGGTCCCCTAACTTCACGGCTTCAGCCATATCATGAGTGACAAACACTACCGTTTGATGATACTTGTCATGCAATTTGAGCACCAAATCTTGCAGTTGCGTCCGTGAGATCGGATCCAGCGCGGAGAATGGTTCATCCATTAGAATCACTTGTGGTTGGCTCGCTAACGCTCGTAAAATCCCAATCCGCTGCTGTTCGCCACCCGACAATTCCTTGGGGTAGCGATGGCGATACTGTTCGTGTGGCAAGTCCACTGAATCCAGCAGCTCGTTGACGCGCTTGTGCACCTTGGCTTTGGGCCAGTGTTTGAGCTCCGGAATCAACGCGATATTTTGACCCACCGTCATGGTCGGAAACAGCGCAATCTGTTGCAGCACATAACCGATGTTGTAGCGCAATTCGCGCACAGGGTAGCTTTCCACGGGTTGCTTTGCAAAGAGCACCTGGCCACTGGTCGGTGTAATCAATCGGTTAATCATTTTGAGGGTTGTGGTCTTACCACTCCCAGAGGTGCCCACAAGCACAAAGAGCTCGCCTTCATTAATATCCAAATTGAGATCGTCCACCACTGTGGTGTCATCGTATTGTTTGGTGAGATGGTTAAATGTGATCACAGTCGGCACCTCCTTATTTGAGTAATCCTTGTTGCGTCAGATACTTTTTGGCCACAGTCGACGGCTTTTCCTTCAGCACATTGACCTCGTAGTTCATCTCTTGCATCTGTTTTTCGGTAATCTGATTGGTCAGCTTCTTGAGCTGTGCCACAATCGTCGGGTGTGCTTGGCAAATTTCTGCGACATCAATGGGGCACCACGATAGGTTGGGAAAAGCTTGCGGTCATCTTGTAAGGCTAACAGGTGGTATTGGCGCAATTGCGAGTCTGTTGTGTAGCCATCCGTGATATTGACCGTCCCCTTGGTCAGCGCCTGATACCGCAGCGATGCATCCAAAGACTTCACTTGGAATTGCAGACCGTACACATCTTTGATGCCGCGATAACCATCACGGCGATCAATGAACTCGAGATCAAAGCCTGCATGCAGTTGGCCGGTGACCTTATTCAGATCCGAAATAGTTTTGAGCTGATATTGCTTGGCGAACTTCTGTGTCACCACCACGGCATAGGTGTTGTTGTACTGCATCGGTGGCAACATCGTCAGTTGTTGTTTCTTCAATAAATCGTTGGCAATCTGATAGCTGTCCCCGGCGGCCGCTTGCTTGAGTTGGGTCTTTGTCGGCTTCGTGAGACTCTCAAGCACCGTTCCCGTGAATTCAGGATAGATATCGATTTGATTGCTCTTCAATGCATTGAACAAGAAGCTGGTCTGACCAAAATTCGGTTTCAGTGTCACCTTCGTATTCGGTGATTTGGCCGTAATCAATTCTTTGTACATATTAATCAAGATATCAGGTTCGGAACCCAACTTGCCGGCGATTACCACCTCTTCTTGTGGCTTCACAACGGCTTGATAGGTCGCCACACCACCGAATCCCAGCAGGATCGCGCCCAGTGCCATCACACTGTAGCGCCAACGCACTTTTTGCAGGAGCTGTAACCCAAATGAAAAAAGAATCGCGAGCAACGCGGCAGCCAGTGCCCCCAATAAGGTGAGTGCAGGATCGTTACGATCGATCCCCAGCAGAATAAAGGTCCCCAAACCACCCGCACCGATCAGGGCCGCCAGAGTTGCCGTCCCAATAATTAACACGGTAGCCGTCCGAATCCCGGAAATAATCACGGGCATCGCCAACGGCAGTTCCACGCGCACTAACTTCTGCAGGCGCGACAAACCAAACGCGGTCGCCGCCTCTTCATATGACGGATCGATTTCATCGAGACCCACGTATGTATTTTGGAAAATAGGCAATAGCGCATAAACCACTAAGGCAATGATGGCCGGTAGATTGCCAATCCCCACGAATGGAATCAGCAGTCCCAGCAGTGCAAGTGAGGGAATGGTCTGCAGAATCCCGGTGAGTTGGAGCAAGACGTTCGCAATTTTTTTGTGCGGTTGCACCCAGATTGCTAATGGCACCGCAATGATGGTGGCAATCAATAGGGCGAGCAATGATAACTGTAAGTGTTGTAGCAACGCGGTCCACAATTCACCACGTCGCGTCATGAGGGTTTGAATAAAGGCGTTCACGGTAATCTCCAATCTTGGTTCATAATCAATTGATTCACGTTATCTTCATCTTACTCGGCTAACAAAAGGTGTGTCTAGCAAAGCAGATATTTGCTGAACATCAGTACCCATTAGTGTACTCTTTTCACTTCTTGACGTCAGCGCGAATGCTTTACTTTTGGCAGAAATACGCCTACACTATTAGTCAACTTATTTTTACGGATGACGCATATAAAGGAAGGATTCGCTTGAAAAATAAAACAAAAAAGCTGAACAAGAACGCGTCAATCATGTGATTCAACGAATCGATTCACGGCTCGATGATATTGTGACGCAAATTGAATCAGCGCACCAAGAAACCAGCCGGATTGAACAAGATTATGGTGACAACACCAAGGTCAATGTTTTTGAAGTCGATGATCGCATGGAAACCAATGCTGCCGTGCAACAACAAAAGCAAATGGTCGCACGTGCTGTTGAAAATGAAACGATTTTGAAGAATGAACAGCAACAGCTCACACGGCTGCAAACCAGTCCTTACTTCGGCCGCATCGACGTTGCAGAAGATGGTGACACCGATACCCTCTATATTGGGACAGCCACCTTCATGGATCAGAATGATTTTCTGGTTTACGATTGGCGCGCCCCCGTTGCTTCTATTTATTACAACGGGACGCTGGGGCCAGTGAACTACGACACCCCAACCGGTCAAATCAGCGCCGAGCTTTTGAACAAGCGCCAGTTCACCATTCAAGATGGCAAGATTACCGCGATGTTTGATACCAACGAAACTGTCGGCGACGAAATGTTGCAGGCCGTTCTCGGTGAACAGAGCGACACCGCCATGCAAAATATCGTGGCCACGATTCAAAAGGAACAAAACGATATTATCCGCGACACCACATCTGATCTCTTGGTTGTTCAAGGGGTCGCCGGTTCCGGTAAGACCAGTGCGGTCCTGCAGCGAGTTGCGTACTTGCTGTATCACAGCCGCAGCCAGCTCGATGCCGATCAGATGGTCTTGTTCTCACCTAACCAACTCTTCGCCAACTATATCTCCGCGGTTTTACCGAGTTTGGGTGAAAAGAATATGCGTCAGGCCACACTTGCGGAATTCTTCGCCAAGCGCTTCTCTGGCTTACACGTGCAGACCATGTTCGAGCGCTTTGAACGCGACCAAATCAGTCTGCCTGAAACCACAAAGACGATTCGCCGCTTCAAGGAATCACATGAATTCCTGACGGCCATCGATGGTTATCTCAAGGCCAACCGCGATACGCCATTCTTTGTCGATATCGAATTGAACGGTGAGGTCTTCTTCAGCGCCAACACCATCACGCGCATCTATCAGCAACAACCAAAAATGCACTGGCCGCCGATAAGTTCCTGGCGACAAAGAATGCCCTGATCAAGCGTCTGAACCAACGCATCGGCATTGAGATTCATCAGGATTGGGTCCAAGAGGCTGTCACCTTGTTATCCGATTCAGAGTTGCGTGACTTGTTGAATGGTCACCACTTTGAATCCGGTGACGATGAAGCGCGCTTCATTTCTCGTCAAGTCGTCGCGGATGCCTTTGCTCCCGTGTACGACGCCATTTATAATGACTATTTCTTTGACAGCTATCAGGAATACGGGCGTTTCTTGACCACCATTGAGACCCCAGTTGATGCCAGTATCTGGCAGACCATGGTCGAAAGTGTAATGGCGGGGTTGGAGCAGCATCAACTCAACCTGGATGATGCCGCACCGATTCTGTATCTGCGTGATCAACTGACCGGTAGCGGGATCAACCGCGGCATTCAGTACGTCTTTGTCGATGAGATGCAGGATTACAGCATGGCGCAACTTTTCTATCTCCATCACGCCTTTCCACGCGCCAAATTGACCTTCCTAGGAGACGCCAAGCAGGATGTCTTCACCAGTCACTATCAACCAAGCGATTTCATCCACGAGATCGGTGACGTGTTCAAGGGGATGCACGTGCGGCTGATTGAATTGAACCGCAGTTATCGTTCAACCGCGCCGATCACTAACTTCGGTAAGGCACTGCTCGATAAGAGTGACCACATTCAGGCGTTCAATCGTGATGGCGACAAGCCCCAAGTCATCACGACCAATCGCGATCAGGCCATTAGCACCCTCGCGCATTTGGTCGATGACCTGCTGACCACGCAGAGTACCGTTGCCATCTTGACCAAAGACCAGGCGGCGGCTAACCAGCTCTATGCCACCCTGCATGTCGATCAGCCGGTCACGCTGCTCAACTTGAACGATCATCAGCTCAAAACTGGCTGTCTGATTCTGCCTGTTTACCTCGCCAAGGGGCTCGAGTTCGATGCCGTTATTGGCTATGACATCTCAGCTGACACCTATCAAAGCGATGCGGATCGCGACATTCTCTATACACTGAGCTCACGTGCCCTACATTCACTGAGTTTGGTCTGTATCGACCAACCGAGTCCACTATTGGTCGATCTGCCGAGTGACCTGTACACGGAGATTAAGAGCGTGACAAGTCCGGTGCAGTAACGCGATTAATCGATTTTGTTCGGAAATCGAAAGAGGAGCTATGACAAAACAATGTTTTGTCATAGCTCCTCTTTTTTCATGCCAAGTTCAATTCATACGCTAAGCGCGCGTTGTCTTCATGATTCTCAGCGGGTTCATCCACGTAGATTTTGCCCCGATGCTGATAACCAACACGACCCACAACCGCCTGCATCCGCTTGTTCAAAGCATGCGTATCGATGCGGAAGTTGCGCACACCATCGCGATACGCGGCGCTGATTAGGTTGGAGAAGAAGAAATAGCTCAGGTGTTGTCCCGCAAACCATCCCCGATCGCAATCCGGTGAATCGTCGCATAAGGATCGACTTCATTGTGCCAGGCACCATCCCAGATTTCGGTGTAATTGCCGTCATTGCCCACAATCATCGTTGCGGTCCCCGCAATCACATCATCGACCATCAATAACCAACATTGCTGGGCCGAAATATCTTGGCGTAATGTTGCTGGATCCGGATAACCGTCTTGCCATTGTGGACTGCCATCTTTTTGAGCATGGCCTTGGCATGATCGATAATCGTCATGATGGCAGGCAAATCGCTCTGTACTGCACGTTTAATATAAATCAAACTCATCCTGGTGCCCCCCTTTAATCAATTGATTTCAGCATATCACGAATCAGTTTTGACCGACATCAAAAAATAAGTTTGTGAATTATTGAATACCTTTGACAAGCGATACAACGCGCGTATGATGGGGGTGTTATCAATAATCAAAATCATGGGTAAAGCTGGCGATATTATGGCAAATCAGCCATTAACAACAGACAACGCCGCACAAATGGCGCTCAACGATTTGGATCAACAATTAGGCACAACCGCGGACGGTCTCACACAAGAGGCGGCGGCCAAACGCCTCGAAACTGTGGGGCCGAACACCATTCAACACAGCCAAAAGCAATCACAACTGCTGCGCTTCTTGAAGAACTTCACCTCACTCATGGCGCTGCTACTCTGGGTGAGCGGCTTTGTGGCCATGTTTGCGGGCATGCCTGAACTCGGAATTGCCATCTGGGCCGTCAATATTATCAATGGCTGTTTCTCCTTCTGGCAGGAACACGCCGCACAAAAGGCAACCGATTCGCTGCGCAAGATGTTACCAACGTATGTGAATGTCATTCGGGATGGTAAGGTCACCCAGATCGATGCGGATGACTTGGTTCCCGGTGACGTCTTCCAGATTCAAGCGGGTAACTCGATACCAGCTGACGCACGCATCACTGAAGCCGCCTCACTGCAGGTGGATGAATCGGCACTCACAGGTGAATCGCTCCCTGTTTTCAAGCAGGTCGCTTACGAACACGATGATGGTAAGTTTGCCTTGAAGAATATTGTCTTCGCTGGCACCATTGTCACCAGCGGGACAGCCACGGCTACCGCACTGGCAACAGGGATGCAAACCGAATTCGGTCAAATCGCCAAATTAACGCAGAGTCAAAAACAGACCACTTCACCACTGCAGCGTGAACTCAATCGTCTCACGCAGCAGCTTTCGCTCATCGCGATTGGTATTGGGGTCGCCTTTTTTATTCTCGCGATCTTCTTCGTTCATTATCCAGTCGCAAAATCCTTTATCTTTGCCCTCGGGATGGTCGTTGCCTTCATTCCTGAAGGCCTCTTGCCAACAGTGACCCTGTCGCTTGCGCAAGGTACCACACGAATGGCCAAGAAACACGCATTACTGAAGGATCTCAACAGTGTCGAAACATTGGGTGAAACCACCGTCATCTGTTCCGATAAAACAGGAACACTGACGCAAAACCAAATGACGGTGAATCACATCTGGTTACCTGGCCAAGAATATACGGTCAGCGGGACGGGTTATGTCAATAACGGTCACATTCAACTGAACCAAAAAGACTTCGACATCAGTCAAGACGCTAACCTCGCTCGCCTGCTCGATATCGCTTTGTTAAACAATGATACTAAGCTGGAAACACCAAAGGATAATCAAGCTACCACCAAGATTCTGGGCACCCCAACAGAAGCCGGGCTCAATATTTTGACCGACAAGGCTGGACTCGATAAGGTCAAAGCGCTGCAGGCCACCCCGCGCATTGCGGAACTGCCATTCGATTCTGATCGCAAGCGCATGACCACCGTGCAACAACTGCCTGAACAACAGCGCATGTTGTACACCAAGGGCGCCCTCGATGGCGTGATTCAGATCTGCGACCAGATTCTCGATCGCGGAACGGTTCGCCCCCTCACCGCAACTGATAAGGCAGCAATCGATGCCGCCAATAAGAAATATGCGGCTGACGGCTTACGGTCACTCGCATTTGCTTATCGGACAGAAGCCGATAGTGTCACCCCCGATCCTGCTACATACAGCATCAAGACCGCCGAACAACACATGACTTTCGTTGGTTTGGCCGCCATGTCTGATCCACCACGGCCCGAAATCTATGCGGCTGTTGAACAGTGTCATCGTGCTAACATTCGGATTATTATGGTCACGGGTGATAGCGCCCTGACTGCTAAGAGTATCGCTGTCAAAATCGGTCTTACCTCAGCGGATGCCAAGGTGATTACCGGCGACCAAATCGATTCCATGAGCGATGCTGAGTTGCAACAAGCCGTCAAAGGTGAAGTTATTTTTGCACGCGTTGCCCCTGAGCACAAGTTCCGCATCGTCTCGATGTGCCAAGCTAATGGCGATGTCGTCGCCTCGACTGGGGACGGGGTCAATGATGCCCCAGCACTCAAGAAAGCTGATATCGGGATTGCCATGGGGGTTACAGGTACCGACGTCGCAAAGGATGCCGCGGATATGATCCTGACCGATGACAATTTTGCCTCAATCGTCGCTGCCATTGAAGAAGGCCGCACCGTTTATAGCAATATCCAAAAGTTCCTGCTCTATATCTTGAACAGTAACGTACCTGAAGCCATTCCGTCCGTTCTCTTCTTATTCACTCGCGGCTTGGTGCCACTGCCACTGACCGTGATGCAAATTCTGATGGTGGATCTCGGGACTGACATGTTGCCAGCGCTGGGGTTGGGTGCTGAAAAGAGTGAACCCGGGATTATGGATCAGCCACCGCGGCCACGCAATGCGCACCTGTTGAGTCGCTCGATTATCTGGAAGGCGTTTGGACTTTATGGCTTAACCGCCTCACTGATTTCATCATTGGCCTATTTCTTCGTGAATATGACTTACGGTTGGCCCGCAAACGCACTGGCAGCCAGCGGCCCCGTTTATCGTGAAGCCACAACGATGACATTAGCTGCAATTGTCTTCTGCCAAATTGCAGCGGCGATTAACTGCCGGACCCAATTATCCTCCGTCTTCAAGATTGGTATCTTCAGTAACCGGCACATCATCTGGGGGATTGTCTTTGAAGTCTTCTTGCTCACTTGCTTGATGTATATCCCACTGCTGCAAGGACTGTTCAATACCGCGCCAATCGGTGGTGTGGAATGGGTGATTCTCCTCTGCATCCCAGTACCATTGATTCTGCTCGAGGAAACACGCAAGTACTTTGTCAGAAGACATGTCTTAAAGAGTGCGACAAAAGGCGCTTAAACATGAGGATTAGCAAAATCTTTGACAGAAGCCGGTTTGTGGCTTCGGCAAAGATGAGCTAACCGGAGTGTTTTGCCTTTGGGAACACGTTTAGAGTGCGACAAACCCCGCTTAACAATCGAGGACGAGCTAACTTTGAACGCCGTGCCAGCTATGACACACGTTTTAGGTGCACCCCCACATGAATTAAATTCACTTAAACAACAAACATAAAAAGGGCTGTGATAAAACCAATCGGTTTTGTCACAGCCCTTTGTTAGTAACAGTAATAGTGATGAAACGTGTGCCAAAAGCATCTTTTGTCACACTCGCAGCTTTATGCTTTGCTCTTTTTACCCTGACGTAACCGTTCAAAGGCAATGGCCGCCGCAATCACCAGTAAGATGGCGGAGATGAAGAAGGATAGCCGCATCGCCGAAATGAACAAGTCATTTTGATGCAAAGGATACGTGGTCACGCGTTTGCCTGCTTGGGCACTCATGATGCCAAACAGCGATGTCGTTGAGAAGCTGACCCCAAGAATCATCCCAAGATTCCGTGCCAAGGCATTGACACTACCGGCAATCCCCAACCGATCAGTCGGTACAGCTGACATCACGGTTGCATTATTAGGTGACTGGAATAAGCCGAGGCCAATCCCAATCAAGATGGCCGTGCCACCAAAGTACCATAATGAGGTGTCGAGTCCGAATAAACCGTCATGAATTGCGCAATCACCGCGATACTCAAACCGAGTGCCGCAATCTTAGGCCCACCGAAGCGATCGGCTAGCACCCCACCGACTGGACCAGAGACCAACATCGTCAGTGGAATAATCGACAGCAGGATCCCAGAGAAGCCTGATGAGAAGCCGCGTGCATTGACCAAATAGTATGGAATCAACACATTGAAGAAGAACCCATTAATGAAGACCAACAGAGCCGCGATGAGGCCCAAGCTGTAGTCCGCAATTTTAAAAATCGAGAGATCCAGCAACGGTGCCTTCGCGTGATTTTCAACGTAAACAAAGGCAATAAAGGACAGAATCGCAACCACAAAGCTGGCCCAGATGATTGGGGTAAATCCGACGACCTGTGCCTGCAAGACGCCGTAGAAGAAACTGACGATAACCAAGGTGAAGGTCCCAGTCCCCAGCCAATCGATGGGCGCTGCCTGAACGGGTTCCTGCTTAGGCAGGCTGCGTAACCCGATTAGAATCGCGATTAAGCCAATTGGCACATTGATCCAAAAATATAATTCCATGGTAAATAATTGAGAATCAGACCACCAAATGCTGGTCCGGCAACAGACCCTAACGCCACGAAAGTCCCAATAACCCCCATCGCGCGGCCACGTTGGCTCGCAGAAAAACGTGCTGGTGGTAATCCCGAAACTATTCGACATGGTCATTGCGGCCCCTGTGGCCTGAATCACCCGTGAGAACAGCAGGAAGGCCAGCCCCATATTGAGCCCCGATAAGAATGATCCCAGAATGAAGACGGCAGTCCCGATTTTGAAGACGCGACTGCGACCCACGACATCACCCAAGCGACCAAAGAACATCAACAACGAGCTGATGGTAATCAGATAAATCGAAACCACCCACTCAATCTGACTGGAACTCACATTGAGTGCTTTTGACATAATTGGCATGGCGATATTCACAATCGAGCCATCCAATGTTGACATGAAACTAAATATTCCCAGCGCAATCAACGTCGAAACGTTCTTGCGCCCTTGTGACGGTGCATTTTGTGCCATAAACTCGCTTCCTCTCAAAGACAGTATCAGCTTTATTTTGAGCGCACTGGCGGAAATGTCAATTATTTAGTTTGAGTCACGAACAATATTCAAGAACATAAAAAAACACCCAGATTTCTCTGGGTGTTTTTGCTCAGCCATCTATCGGGCTTGAACCGACGACCTCATCCTTACCATGGATGCGCTCTACCTACTGAGCTAAGATGGCATGGCGATTTGTTAAAAACAACTGCCTAACTAATATACAATATACGGCAGATTGTTGCAACACTTTTTCGCCATTTTTTTGAGCAAGATTAGCGTTCTCCACGCCATTCAGCCTTGAATTCGTCAAGAAAATCGAGCATCACTTGTTGCCGATGTTGCGCAATTTTTTGGCCGCATCCGTATTCAACAGATCTTGCAGTAACAGCAATTTTTCATAGAAATGATTGACTACCGAACTCTCCTGCTGTCGATACGTCTGACCGTCCAATTCACTGCGTGGGGCCACGTCCGGTTGATACATCGGCGTATCGTGCGCTCCCCCCGTAATAGAAGGTGCGCGCAATGCCAATGGCACCAATCGCATCCAACCGATCCGCATCTTGAACCAACTGGCCTTCTAGGCTCAATGATGTGGAGTGATCGAGCTGATAGCGATACGACATCTGATCAATAATCGCAAAGATTGCCTGCTGATCATCTTGTGTGATTGCCGCTGTCTGCATCGCTTGGCCCGTATTCGCCTTTGCCGCAGCGACATCGTTAACCAGCTTCTGGTCATAGGTATCGTGTAACAGCGCAGCGACCACAACAATATCGCGCTTGGCCGCGGGCGTTTGTTGCGCCAATTGTTCAGCAATTGCGACCACGCGATCGATATGATCCATCCCGTGTCCGGTGTGATCTGAATCTAACACCTGCTGCGTGAATTGCTTCAGCTGTGCCCATTGTTGGGTACTAAGCATCGTAATCCTCTGGGGAATCTGGCCATTGATCGACTTCATCCTTGTAACCCTTTGGATTGCCGTGCCAATAGAAATCATCCAGCCACAAGCTGCGTTGTTCCTTATTCAGGTCTTCAATTTGCTTCATTTCAGCTTGGCTGAGTTGGAAGTCATAGACATCCGCATTTTCAATAATCCGTGCTTCATGAACGGACTTTGGAATCGTGATGATGTCACTCTGCAAGTCAAA
This sequence comes from Lacticaseibacillus saniviri JCM 17471 = DSM 24301, assembly GCF_001311785.1. Lineage (GTDB taxonomy): Bacteria > Bacillota > Bacilli > Lactobacillales > Lactobacillaceae > Lacticaseibacillus > Lacticaseibacillus saniviri. The sequence goes on from NZ_BBBX01000007.1 coordinate 62,916, forward strand.
GCGCAAGATAACTTGGGCTGTTGTCTTGTGATGTGCATCAGCAATGGCTTGAATGGCTGGGTTCGTCAAACTTGCCCCACCGCCCAATGGTGACCATGCTTCAATCGCGATATCATACTTCTTCGCAAATTCACGAATCTTGGTATCTTGCACGAGTGGGTTGAATTCAATTTGGTCAACCGCTGGCACCACTGTTCCGGCATCCAGAATCTGTTGTAAGTGTGTTTCGTCGAAGTTAGAAACACCGATAGCACGCACACGGCCTGCCTTGTACAGGGTTTCCAGTGCTTGCCAAGTTGCGACAAAGGTATCATCGACTGGCCAGTGAATCAGGTATAAGTCAATGTAATCGAGTCCCAAACGCTTCAACGTGCCTTCAAACTTTTGCAAGGTTGAATCAAAGCCTTGGTCGCCATTGAAGACCTTGGTTGTGATGAAGAGATCTTCGCGCTTCTTGCCTGTTGCTTCGAGGCCGGCAGCAATTCCGCGGCCCACACCAGTTTCGTTCCCGTATTGCTTAGCGGTATCGATTAAGGTGTAGCCATCCTTGATTGCCTGCGTCACGCTGGTTTCTGCGGTTTTGTTGTCGGTCTTCCAGACACCTAACCCCAGACGTGGCATCTCCACGCCATTGTTCAATACATACTTACTGTCTAAATTAAATTGTGCCATGATTGACCATCCTTTCAAAGTGATTCCAATTCATTATAACACGCAGTTAGCATCACTTTGAGTCGACCGCCTAGTTTTGAACAGCGGCTAAACCTTTACGAGAAATTGGGCCCACAATCAGTAATTGCAGTGGTAGTGCCACAATCAAATTAAAAATCCAGCCGTGACCATACTGTGCCCAGCCAACTTGGCCTTCCATCAGCAGACCATAAAGTGTCATGATGCTCACCATGCCCAACACCATCAAGCTTGAGATTGTGATCGCAATCTTAAGCGGATGCGTATTTGCAGGATCCTTAATCAGGAATGTGAATACCACACCTTTGACAATCGGGCCCACTACGGCCAGATCAAAGATAGCCGCAACCAATAGTCCTAATGGGAAGCCAATCAAGACCTTCCCCGCCGTTGTTAGGCTCATTCCTTGGGCCATAATCACGTTGTATGCGCTCATGACAAAAACCATCATTCCCGCCATCATTCCGGTAAAAAGTAATTCTTCTTTAAAATTATTAGGCATTGTTCTGTTCTCCTTTTGTGATGTGTTCGAGTAGTGCTGTCAGCGAAGCAACCGTAGCTGCATCGTAATCCGCCAAAAGCGCCTCATCCGCGTCGTGCATATAAGCTTGAATAACCGCTTCTAATTCCTGAGCGCGGGGTAATAATAACACCAGTTTCTGGCGCGCGTCTGCTTTTAAGCTCTCGCGTTTGACCAGATCTAATTTCTCCATCCGCTGCAGAATCATCGTTGCCGTGGAGCGCTGAATATTGAACTCTTTTTCAATATCCTTTTGCGTCACATTCTGCGTGCGACTGAGATAATCGATCATCGCCATCTGTGTGCTGGTGAGCCCATATTGCTTGGCAAAGTCATCAAATTCACGCGTTAGTTGGTTCGCTGCCAGCTTGATGAGCCGACCAAAATAAATTGTCATCCTGTCCCTCCATATTTGTTAGCCAGCTAACAATATTACACTTTCTGAAAACAGATTGCAAGTGACCGGAAAATGACGCAAAAAAGGTTGCAGCCGCACCGTTATTGGTGTGGTCACAACCTTTTATTATTTTGCGTTCACTTCAAAATAGCGTCAATCGCTGCCAGTTCATCTGACGTGAAGTCCAAATGCTTCACGGCTTCTAGATTATCAGCCAAGTGATCCACGGATGTTGTGCCAATGATCACACTGGTCACAACGGGATCACGCAACAACCAAGCCAATGCCATCTGCGCCAATGTCTGTTGCCGGGACTTGGCAATGTCATTGAGTTGATTGAGCTGCTTCACCACAGCATCTGGTCCTTGCGCCAAAGTACTATCGTTGGTTGGATGAATCTTGAAGCTATCTGGAATCCCGTTGAGATAACGGCCAGATAACAAGCCTTCTGAGAGTGGGCCGTAAGCCACAAGCCCAGCGTTATCCGCCTTTAAGGCATCTAACAGACCGGTGGTTTCAACATCGCGATTGAACATGTTATAGCTAGACTGGTTGACCACAAATGGTGTGCCCAGTTGCTTGAACAGCTTGATGGCATCTTGTGTTTGTGGCGTATCGAAATTTGAAATCCCGATGTAGAGTGCCTTGCCTTGGCGGACTACGGTATCTAACGCCTGAACGGTCTCCTCAAGCGCCACTGTATCGTCAAAGCGATGTGCGTAATAGAGATCGACATAGTCCAAATTGAGCCGTTGGAGTGAGTCATCGATGCCTTGAAGAATCGCTTTACGGGAGGTGCCATTACCATAAGGCCCTGGATGAATCTCAAACCCGACCTTGGTACTGATGACGAGCTCATCGCGATAAGCCTTGAGCTCCTTATTGAGCACTTCACCTAAGAGGCTCTCACTCGAGCCAAAGTCCGTGCCACCATAGTGATTAGCGACATCAAAATGAAAAATGCCGTGATCAAAGGCACTCAAAATCACATCGCGGCGATCTGCCAATGGATCACTGCTACCGAAATGCTGCCACAATCCCAGTGAGATAACAGGTAACATTAGGCCACTATTGCCCGCATGTCGCACAGGGACTTGTTCATAACGATCACTTGCTGCTTGATACATTGTGGTTTCCCCCTCAGTCTTACCACCACCGCAGTGGTAGTAACCGTTTTCTTAGTCTCACTCTATCCTACCACATTACAGCTTAAAATAGTTTTGTAAGAAACGGGCAACACCGTCTTCGGTATTGGCATTGGTCATGAATCGAGCGGCCGCGCTGACTTCTGGGACCGCATTGGCCATGGCCACACTGATACCGGCCGCCTGTAACATTCCGAGATCATTCATGCCATCGCCAAACACAATCGTGCGACTGGCTGGGATGCCGGTCTTTTCCTGTAATTCCTTGATGGCCGTTGACTTGTCGACGTTCTTTGGAATCAATTCGATGTTATCGTGATTTGATGCCGACAGATGCAAGAGATTCGTTGCCCCGAGTTCAACCATCGTGTGCGCTAAACCGGCTGGATCATGTGGACTGAGCACAAAGCCATTGGTGATTTCTTGTTCATGTGCCAACAGTGATGGCAAATCTGGCAACTGAACGGTGGTGACCACATCTTGATCGGGCGAGAAGGACATCAGTGCCTTTTCGATGAACTTAGGTGGCGTCTTGGTGTAGAACACCTGATTATCAGAAAAATAAAACGCAGGCAGCTCATATTTTGCCGTCACCTGTTCAATTTGGGTCAGTGCTTCTTCGCCCAGCAGATGATGCTCGCGGTGACCATTGAAATCGTAGACCGCCCCATTGGACGCGATGATTTGCGCTTCTGGACTGACCTGACTCGAGATGAATTCGGCCAGTGCATACATTCGGCCACTAGCAACGTAGAATTGATGACCGGCCGCCATCAATTGGTTGAGGACTTTGACAGTTGGTGCGGTCACTTTGGTGTGATCCACGGCGAGCGTTCCATCGATATCGGAAATGATTAAATGTGGCTGCATGCTAATTCCTCTTTCTGTGTGAGTAGGCCCCTCTTGGCCCCTCACAACATTCTTTTCTCAAGATATTCTAAACCTAAATAGGAGTTGTGACAAAATCAAACCATTTTGTCGCAACTCCTATTTGATAAGCAATATGTGCTGCGCCGACGCTGGGTTTACAGCCCTTGTGGTAAGTCAGCGACGATATTTTGAAGCCATGTTTCCCATGGTGTATCAGGAATACCATTGGCGTTGAAGCTGATATTGAGCGCTTGAATCAAACCGATCAAGTTCCCACGACGCTGTGTCAGCAGACCATTTTTCACGTCTTCTGCTGTTAAACTGCGATTATCTAATAAGTATTGATTGATATCCGCAACATGACCACTCTGATCGAGTTGGGAGAGCACGTCCATCCCATCCGCATGATAATGTGCGGTATAAAAAGCAATAAAGTTTTCTAGTGCCGTTTGTTGAGCTTCTTGACTTAATTGATCGATCGTTGCCATCATTACACAACCTTTTTTAATTTAATAACTCCACGATAGCGAAAAAAGACTCTTTTGGCAACATTAATGTGAGTTTAATTGGAGGTGTGGCTCGAACCAACACTGCGACTCAGCACAAAACCAACGATAAATCCGACAATGGCTGGCACAACCCAACCCAAGCCTTCCGCAAAACCGGGCAATACTTGACCCATGGACACCAAGTGTTGAACTGTTGTGCCCTGCCAAGCAGCGGGCATCGCCTTTAAGCCATCGAGAATCGCCGGAATCACAGTGAACAGCGTCACGGTCCCGAATAACCATTTGGACTCACCCCACAATGGAATGCCGAGGCCCAAAATAATCAAGGTGATGGCGAGCGGATAGATGAAGAACAGCACCGGTGTTGAAATCTGCAGCAATTGATCTAACCCCACATTGGCGACAATCATGGGTAAGACACTAGCGAGCAGAATTAACCCCTGGTAAGGCAGCTTAGGAAACAGTTCCTTGAAGGTATCACCAAACGCTGTGATTAAGCCGACGCCAGTTTTCAAGCAGGCCAAGATAACGATACCGGCGAGTAACAGGTTACCCAAGGGGCCAAAGTAGGCGTGCGCCACATTGGCGAGAATCACACCACCATTATCAGCCCGCGGAAACGCGCCTAGGGCATTGCGCCCCAACAAGGCGAGCAAGGCATAGATGACTGCCATAATCCCGACCGCAAACACGCCTGACTTCATGGTCTCCTTGGCAATTTGACCCGGTTGCGTGACACCCAGGCGTTTGATCGCGTCCACGATCACGACACCAAAGGCTAATGCCGCCAATGCATCCATCGTCATATACCCCGATGTGAACCCTGTCAGCAGTGGTTGCGCCACATATGCGCCACGGGCCGCACCACCATGCCCCAGTGGTTTAAATAAGACCATTAACAGCAAAACACCCAAGAATAGTAAGAAGATGGGTGTCAGAATTTTACCCACGTACGTCATAATTTTGCCGGGACGGCGCGATAACCACCACGCGATACCGAAGAAAATAACTGTATAACCGGCTAACGCCCATGGCTGATCAGACTTACTGATGAAGGGACTCAAGCCCACTTCATACGAAATGGTTGCCAGCCGCGGCGTCGCAAACGCGGGCCCCACACTGAGGTAAAGCATCATTGTGAATATGTAGCCGTAGAGCGGACTGACCTTTTTGGCGAGGTGAAACACGCCTTCTGAGCGACTGTTACCGATTGCCACAACACCTAACAAAGGTAAGCCGACCCCCGAGATGATGAATCCCAGTGCAGCCAACCACATGTGGCTCCCCGCTTCTTGTCCCATGAAGACGGGAAAAATCAAATTACCCGCGCCAAAGAATAAGCCAAACAACATGGTACCGATAAAAATTAACTCACGTGACGAAAGACGCCTCTTTTCCATACTCATTCCCCCTGATTCAAGCCTAGCGACTCAGGTTGCGGTGCTTCAAGGCTGGGAAAACGACCTTGTCTGCCACACCAACCATTGCGCCTTGGAACAATAGTGCAAAGATTGTTCCAATATTAACAGCATAAATGTTGCCTGTGAAGAAATAAATCACAATAATGGCAATCAATGGTGGTGTAAAGGATAACACTTGGGCAATAGCAGGATTCCCATGCACATAGTCGAAGCGGATGATTTGCATCAAATCATCGGCCGGATGTAAAACAACATTGATCCGTTGATAGATTGAAATCCCAATACTGATGAACATCACGCCGACAAAATCCAACAAGACCCGCGCAATCAGTGGTAAACTGTTAAGCGATGTCATGCCAAGTAGTTGCGTAAACCAGCCAATTAGGTATGAAAATGGCACCATGAAGACAAAGTTGCCGACAATTCGGCGCCATTCAAATTTGCGCAATAAAATAACGTTGAGGGTGATAATAAACAGACCATTCAGCACCAACATATTTCCCAGACTAATCGGTGTGATGTGACTGATATTAACGGCCGCAGCGGTCCAAAACGCGCTCCCCAGATTGAGTGAGACGGTCAATGCGTTCCCTAAGGCATTGATCAACAGTGACACAATAAAGTAAATCACTAATCGGGTCGTGCTCAGTTTCGGTTCATTCTTGTCCTTCATGCTTGCTCCTCCTTGTGTGGGTGTCGAGTCAACCCACCGATGAAACGCTGATTTGCGCTCCCACGTGCATCAAATGTTACACGCTTTCTCACATTGACCAAGTATAGCACTGGATCGCCAATTTATCGGGCTGGCGGTCCGGCAATTTGTTAAAAAGGAGTCCAACTCATGACACAATCTTTTCCCACCAATGAACGTTTAATGATCGGTAGTCTGCTGGCCGCTTCTGCCGGGGGCTTTGATGCTTTCACTTACCTCCAGCACGGCGAAGTCTTTGCTGGGCTGCAGACCGGGAACCTAATTCTCTTAGGGGTTCACTTAGGCCAAGGCCAATTCGGTGTCACCATCCACTATCTCATTCCTATTCTTGCCTTTATTTTCGGGACCATGGTGGCACGTTTCTTCCAGCACACAATCAAAAAGCAAGCAACCATTAGCAGCGCCACAACTCATCATCACGTGGGAAATTCTGCTCACTGCGATTGTTGCCTTGGCCGATCCCGTGTTGCCTGATCTGTTAGCTAGTGCATTGATTTCGATGACAGCCGCAGCCCAACTTCAGGAATTCCGCAAATTAAAGGGTGGCCCCTTCACCTCATTGATGATGACCGGGAACCTGCGCACCGTTGCGGAAGGCATCTATGATGGGTTGATTCACCACAACACCGATGCGAGTCGCAAGGCCCTAGACATTCTCACCATCATTCTCAGCTTCAGTTTCGGTGCTGGCTTAGTTGGGGGCTTCTCCCACATGTTCTCACACTACGTCATCCTGATTTCAACGCTGTTCCTCAGCATTATCTGGTTTGTTTTCTGGCGCAGCCGTTTGATTTTGAGCAAGGAACAGGGAAAATAACCTCGCTCGTACAAAAAATAGAGATTGCGAACGAATCACTCATTCACAGTCTCTATTTTTTATTTGTTTGGTGTTCGCAGATATTTGATGAGCGCAAGGATAATCAGAACCATGACAATAAGACCCAGGATAGTACTCAAAATAAACATGAAGTCTCCCAAAGCTACCACAATGCTCACTCCGTTCTTTGCTTGAACTGCGTGCGACTCCGTCTTACTGCTGTCATTGTAGCATGGGCTGTTGGGCTTGTCGTGATAAAAATATACGTCTTGAACAGGTACAACTAAACGCGTTCACAGCCCCAAATTTGTCGCACTCTAAACGCGTTCACCCACACTGCCTGTTCCGCCTAACCAGCCTCCCGACAATCATCAAAACCATGATTGTTTCGTGAGTCCCGTTAGTGCTCACAGCCAACCCCGTGTGGTTTTGCGCTCTAAACGCGCTCACGAGGCAAGATATTCCGGTTAGCTCATCTTTGTTGAATCCACAGACCGGATTCTACCAAAGATATTGCTAATCCTCATGTCTTAACCGCCCTCGTTCGCGCTCTATTTTCCTAATTCCACGTAACTCAGGTCATCAAACCGTTCCACCTGAAATTGATGGTCCGGTTTTGAAATCAAGCGTGTGACACTCGCGTTGTGCAGAAGTTGGTTGTCGGCCACGGGATAACCGATGGCCCGCAACCACATCACGGTAATCGTGCCGTGAGTCACCACCAGAACACGCTGTTGCTGATTGGCTTCAGCGGTATCGACAACTTGATTGAAGAATTGATTGAACCGACTCATCAGCATCGCCGTGTTCTCCGCTGTGTTCGGATTCTCGTCCATATTCGCCGCATAAGTGGCATCCGCAATTTCTTCCAGTGTCATCAAGCCATCATCCAATGCGCTGCGGAACGTCGGCAGATTAAAGACATCACGGGCAAACGCATCAGTTTCCCAGCCTTCATACTTGCCATAATCTTCTTCACGCAACAGCGGTGTCTGATTAATGGCTAAGTTTGGTGTGGCACTCGCCAACACTAACTCTGCCGTCTTCACAGCACGTTTTGCGGTCGGAACTATACGCTTGATCAAAACTGATGCCTGCTTTTTTGAAACCACGCCCGAGCGCCTGTGCATCCGCAATGCCCTGCGCCGTGAGTTCAGAATCCGCCAGGCCCTGTACTCGTTTTTCAACGTTAAATTGGGTTTGACCGTGTCGTACAATATCGATTTCTACCATTGTTCGATCCTCACTTTATTTTAAAATACTGTTGCAAATACTGAGCCACGCCATCTTCGGCGTTGGTCGTGGTCACCGCGTCCGCGATTGCCAACACATCGGGTTTCGCGTTGCCCATCGCAATGCCGGTTCCCGCAAACTGTAACATGTCCAAATCATTCCGATCATCACCAAAAGCCAAAATCCGCGCTTGCGGAATCTGGTAATATTGACTGACGTAGGCAATCGCCTGGGACTTGGTTGCACGGGTTGCGGTCACTTCTAATGCCGCAAACTCACCCGACCATGCGCCCCATGTTGTCGCTTCGAGACTCGGAAACTGTTCATGGACGGCCTGTCCTAACGCATCGAGCGCTTGTTCTTCGACAAACATGGTCACCGAAATCGGCGGCGTCGTCAATCCAGCCTCATCCAAGAGGTGCACAGGTTGTGGCATATCAGGTAAAAACGGAATCGACTGATAACCACGATCTGGAATCAACAACTGCTTGCCCTCTGCCACCATCACCTTAATTGGGAACGCCGTCCGTAACTGCCGCAATGCCAGTGCTGTTTCGATGGTTAACGTCTGTTGCCGCTCGTTTTTCCATTGTTGGTGAGGCTTATGAATCAAGGCACCATTAAGTTAATGAGCGGTGTCGTCAATTGAAGTTGGTCATAAAACTGGGATGAAATTGAATCCGGTCGGCCCGTCGCAATCACAACTTTGTGCCCCATCTTCTGGAGCTGTTGCAGTGTGGACACGGTTTGATCACTCAGAGCACCTTCTGGATTCAATGTCGTGCCGTCGAGATCTAAAGCAATTAAATGCGGCTTCATAGCTGTTCCCCTTATCAAATTATGCATTAATTGTAGCAAATGTCTAGCCAAGCGCGAGTATTATCGCTTAGAATGAGGACTGGTAAAGAGAGGACGATTAATTTTGACACAAGCAATCACGCTCTACACAGACGGCGGCAACCGCAACACGGGTAACGTTGCGGGCGGCTCCGTGAAGCCCACCGACAAGAGTGCGTGGGCCGCGCTACTCATCTATGGTGACCATGAAAAGATGCTCACCGGTGGCGATTTTGGTAAAACCAATAATTATATGGAGATTCTCGCTGTTATCGAGGGCTTGCGCGCCATCAAGCAACCCGAAATTCCGGTCAATATCTATTCCGACTCAGCTTATGTCATCAACACCATGCAACAGCGCTGGTGGGTCAAGTGGCAACAAAACAACTGGAAAAAGGCGGCAAGCCGGTTAAAAAACGCTGAGCTGTGGCAGGAATTGATTGCCCAAGTGAATCGGTTTGATCAGATCACCTTCAACAAGGTCAAGGGTCACGCCGATAATCCGTATAACAACCGCGTGGATGCGGCATTGAACAAAACGATGGATGAATTATAGAAGTGTGAAAAGTATCGGTTGAGAATGAGCACTAGGCAGGCGTTGGCGGGTCAATCTCATGGGCTTTGAGATTGCCGGCAAAGCTGAACTAGGCGGAATTCTCAGATACTTTGAACACGTTAATAGAAGTGCGAAAAGCCACGGGAACCATCAAGAACTAACGAGCTTTACACGACAACGCAACACCACTACCCCTACATACTCAATTTAAGAAAGGATTTCAACATGTTTGATCTCACAAAACTCCAACATCAGCACGAATTAGTGCGTCTCACAATCGCTGATCAAGCTTTCAGTGGCTATATTCGTTCAGTTCAAGACGACCAAGCCGTCATGATTCTGGTCTCAAAAACCGGTCATCCAGATGGCTGGTTGTGGTTGAACACCGACAAGATTCAAGCCATCGACAGTCAAACCCCGGATCTTGCTCTGCAAGCATCCTTCATCGACATCTATCGCCACCGGCAACCAAGCTTTGATCCACAACAATTACCTGTCCCTGCAATCACACTCCACGATTGGTTGCGTCTGGCCAACGATCGGCAAACCATGCTGTATCTGGGCCTCGCACACACGTCTGAATGGGCCACGGTCTCACAAAAAGACCCAGACAACCATCAGTCACTATCATCTGGATGCACTGGATCAACCTGAACGGCATCCATTGGAAGCGGCTCAGGTGCAATTTATTGTCAGCGGGACCGAATACCTGAGTTTACTCAACCAAGTTCGCCTCACTGATTGAGTAAGAAATGAGCTTGATAGCGTTCTGCCAAATACTCGTGAATCACCGTCCGCATGCGTGCGACTGACGGTGATTTTTCAGTTGTGGGGTTTAATACCAAACATAGTGTCCGCGAGAAGGTTTCCGTGAACGGCAAAACATTCACGTCTCCCACCAACTTCTGCAGGGCAAGCTCCGGCAAGATACCAAGGCCCAGACCCGATTCCACCATCGAGAGAATCGATTGGTCATCGATCGAATAGCTGATCGAGTTGGCGGACACTTGATAGCGATCCAGCGTGCGCTTAGTATCGCGATCGTAATCGACCGCCTGAAGAATGAAACGGCGTTTGGATACATCCGCGTCCGTCATCGTTTTGCCGTTCTGAGGTTCAAAATCCTTGGGCGTGACACAATAAATTGGATCGCTAATCAGGGGTTCAACAATCAGTTGATCTGTCACAGGAAGCGATGAGAACCCAATATCAATGGTCCCGAGTCGCACCTGTTCGACAATCTCGTTGAAGCCACCCTGAATCACGGCCACATCGACCTGGGGATATTGCGCCCTGAAGCGACGAATGATCGCGGGTAACCAATTGGTCGATACGGATGAGAATGCCCCGATGCGAACGCGACCGGAGTTAGACCCCTTAATACTATCGGCCACCTGATATAACTGATCTTCGGTGTTCAAAATCGCCTGCACGATGGGCAAAACCGCCTTACCATCCACTGTCAGCTCCACACCGGTTCGATTGCGGATAAAGAGTGGAAAGCCCAAATCACGTTCCAGTTGACTGACGCTGTGACTGACTGCACTGGGGGTCACATTGAGCGCGCTCGCGGCCTGCACGAAGGTCCCCTGATTGACGACTTCCACAAAACTTGATAGCTAAAATTTGCCATTTTCGACCTCGAATGAATTTTTTTCACCTAAATATGAAATAGTTGAGTTTTACTTATCTTCGCAAACAGTTTACCATAAAGGATATTGAGACGCGATTAAATCACGTCACTCATTAAACGGAATTCAACAAGGAGGCCCTATTTATGAAGTTTGCTCAGCGTACCGTCAAAACCAGCAGTGCCGGCCTAGATGCGATCTTTGCTGCATCTGGCCCCAACGTGATCTCTTTTGCAGGCGGCTATCCCGATGCCACACTGTTCCCTGAACATGCCATGCAGGCCGCGTTCAGCGAAAGTTTTGCGCAGCACTCGGGTAGTTTACTGCAATATAGCACCACTGCGGGTTACCTGCCGTTACGCGAGAAACTGGCCGATCGCATGAACCGACGCGACCATTTGAATCTAAAGGCTGATGATATTTATTGACCCAAGGCGCACAACAAGGGATTGATCTCACCGCCCGCTTGTTATTGGACAAGGGTGATGGTGTGATTGTCGAAGGCCCAACCTATATCGGTGGCTTGGCCGCATTCGATGCTTACGAACCCACCTACTATGAAGTCCCTATCGAAGAAGACGGGATGGATATCACCAAGCTCCAGAAAGCTTTGATGCAGCATCAGGTCAAACTAATCTACACCATTCCCGATTTTCAGAATCCTACCGGGACCGTGATGTCCGTCGAAAAGCGCCAAGCCATGGTGCAATTGGCTAATCAATACGATGTCGTGATTCTAGAAGACAGCCCTTATCGCGACCTGCGCTACACGGGTGAGAATCTGCCAACCATTAAGTCATTTGATACGGAAGGCCGTGTAATCTCGCTGGGGAGCTTCAGCAAGATTCTGGCACCAAGTTTACGATTAGGTTGGTTAACAGCCGCTCCCGAACTGTTAGCTGCCCTCACCGCACTCAAGGCGGCTGCTGATGTCGAATCCAGTCATCTGGTGGCTGTGGCCGTCGATACCTTCATGAACGACAACGATCTCGATGCGCACATCGATGCCATGAAGCAGGTCTATCAAACTAAACGTGATGCGATGTTGAACGCGCTTGAACGTTACATGCCAAAAGACGTGCACTTTAATCATCCTGATGGTGGCTTCTTCCTCTGGCTGACACTGCCTGAAGGTTTTGACATGCAGCACTTCATGACAGCCGAATTACTACCAGAATACAACGTCTCCTTAGTCCCATCGCACCATCTCTATGCGTCTAAGTCGATTGAAAATGGTGCGCGCTTGAACTTCACCAATGTGAGTGAAGCCACGATTGAAAGTGGCATTAAGATGCTCGGTCAAGCCTTAAATGATGCCTTGCATCCCGCACAAGTGAACCAAATCTAATACAGAATAAAAATGAGCTGAAACAAAACCTAATTGGTTTTGTCTCAGCTCATTTTGGTTATTGCATAAACGCGCTCACCCACACTGTCTGTTCCGCCTAACCAGACCCACGACAATCATCAAACCCATGATTGTTTCGTGAGTCCCGTTAGTGCTCACAGCCAAACGTGTGGGTTCACGCTCTGTCACTTAAACGCGCTCCAAAAGGCAAAACACTCCGGTTAGCTCAGCTTTGCCGAATCCACAAACCGGCTTCTAGCAAAGCTATTGCTAATCCTCATTTTTGACCGCCTTTTGTCGCGCTCTAGTGTCCCGCATACCCGATGAACATCGCACCGATTAAGATGACCAACACAACCGTGGTGATGATTGTATACAGCCAATCCGATTCCTTAATGAAGGCATAGATTGACACCACAACCCGCAACACGGGTGTGAGAATCAATAGAAACAGGCCAAGCATCATGACAGCGGCTGGCTTGAGCGCAACGACACCGGCCATAATGGCGCCAGGTCGTGTAGGATGTGCCCCACTTGGGTAACCCGAATTGCCTGTAATCAATAATAATAGCAGTCCAATAATAATGACGGCCGCGGAAATGATAACTCCAATCCGAAGCAGTTTACCGATAATTTCTTCGATTTCTTGAATTTCTTCCTTAGTCGATTTCAAATTGACACCCCAAATCCTTTTAAGAGCATCTGTAAGCCCATGTAGCCGATGACAGGAATAAAGATCCAACGCAAGACCTTCGTCGGTAAGTATTGCATGATACGTGTCCCAATCGTTGCACCGACCAGAATCCCAATCGCCAGTGGTGCCGCAATCTGTGGTTGAATGGCGCCATTGAAGAAGTAAACCGTGGCACTAGCCGCAGCGGTAACCCCCATCATCAGATTACTTGTTGCTGTGGATGGCTTGAGTGGCATCTTCATGATGGTATCCATGGCGAGCACCTTGAAGGCCCCGCTACCGATACCGAGTAACCCAGACGCAATCCCAGCGCCGAACATCATGGCAAAGCCACCTGGAACATTGGTGACAGAGTATTCGATATCCTTCTTGGTCGCCTTATCGTAATAATTCCCGTTCAACCGTAACTTCTCGGCATAACGGTCGTCAGTAACCTCAACCTCTTTTTCACCCTTACTGAGCATCTTCCGAATCATGTTGTACACGGAAAAGAGTAATAAGGCACCGAACAGCACAAACAGCACCTTGCTGTTAACCAGGCCCGTGACGATCGCGCCGACCACGGCCCCAACCGTTGTCGCGATTTCTAAGAACATCGCCACTCGCAAGTTCAACATATCATCTTTCAGATACGCGATGGTTGCCCCAGAACTCGTCGCAATCACCGCGATAATACTTGCGCCAATCGCATACTGAATCGGAAGGCCCATCATCAGTGTTAATACAGGCGTGACAATAATGCCGCCGCCGAGGCCTAACAGTGCGCCCAATATACCGGCCGCAACGCCAGTGAATGCCAAAATCAATACTTGTTGTACCACTGTTTCACCCCATTTTGATTTGTGTTGGTAAATAAAAATTGCGCAATCAGCTTGTCGACATCAAGGTTCTGATGCAACATGCTGTGATAACTATCCAGCGGACTGCCATGCACCGTGACCGTCTGCACACTCGCCACGTAAGGCGCAACGGCCGCCGTGAAGGCTTCTCTCGATGTCCCATTGATTGCCCAATCCCCATCGGACTGCCAAATTTGACCACCAATATTTTGCACCTGTAGCGCGTGTGGCAAGCGTTCCGCCTCATTCACTTCACCTGTCGTGTAGTCGGTCGCAAAACTGACAAACTTCAGTGCAATCGGATCACTCTCGTGTCGATAGCGCGTTAGATAGTCGTAAATAATATTGGCGCCACTCGAGTGTCCGACCAAATTGACCTTTGTGATTCCCATCTGCTTGAGTTTCGCCATCACCAGTCGCATTTGCTTGGCCTGTGTCGCTGGTTTAAATGGATTATCAAACAAGACATTGATCAGCGGATTCTTACCACTACGACCCTCGTGTTTCACGGAAACCGAATTAGCGTGAACCTGCAGCGTCTCAGCAGCCGTCCCGACGTGATACCGATTCATCCGCCCAATCATCGGACCAAACGAGATCCAATTACCACCATAGCCGGGCACAAAACGGTCGCCACATCGTGTTGAGGCACAGAAAAATGGCGGTACGTCTGTAAACGACGCCACCACCAACCACCCAACAAGGCAGCGATAATCATTAAACTGATCAGTATTCGCCGCAACCACTTCATACGCTAGTCCTTCTTTGTGGCCGGCTTAGTGGCGGTCGTGCGTTTTGCCGTGGTCTTTGGTGCCGCCTTTTTGGTTGTTGTCGTTTTCTTGGCCGTTGTCTTCTTCGCAGCGGGCTTCTTCGTCGCGGTTGTCTTCCGCGTTGTCTTTCTGGCCGCCGGTTTCTTCTTTTCTTCTGGGACTTCCTTCACCACGGGTTTAGGTTTTGCCATCTCTTCTTCAATCAGCGTTAGTTTCTCGCTGATGGCTTCATTGAGGGCTGCATTCTTGGTTGTGAAGTCCGCCAGATAATCGGCCACCGAGCTGAATAGATCGATGCGCAACCCCGAGACATTGATTGCCTCAGATGTCACCACAAGATACAGATTAACAGGGACAATTTCTTCTGGTTCTAAAAAATTATTAACTTTCTTGTAATTCTCGAGTGGCAGATTGATTACACCGGTTTCAATGCTGATTACGTCGGCACTTTGTAGGTCACTTCTAACTGCGCTTGAATCAAGTGACCCGCTTCCGTGGCCTCGCGCACATTGGTATAAATGCCCGCCATCGTGGCAGCCAAGCCGTTCTGCTTGAGTGTTTCAGGGGAGACATTTTCGCGAACAGAATCATAATTGCCTTCTGCGATCGCATTTTGGTAGGTCTGAACGTTGATTTCCATGTCGTCAATTCCTTCATCTATTAATATTGCCCATCATAGCCTAAATGCGTTGCGGGTTTCAAGACGGTCTTTCTGAAAGCGTTGTGATAAACTGGATTAAAGCGTCATCATCACACTTATAGGAGCGAGAGCCGTGAAAAAAAGTAGCTGGTATCTGCTGATTGGGACACTGCTTGTAACCATCGGCATGTATACCTTGATGGGGTGGGGGCATAAGAGCGTCAAGCGGTACATCACGCAACCAACCACGACACGCACCACTACCAATACGGATGCCGTGTATTCACTAAACACCTTTGAAAAAACGCTAAAACGATATCCGTCTGTAGATGTTTTGGCGTTAGCAAACGACGAGACCAACGACAACAGTCATGACCTCACCTATCGCGATTTTAGCATTATCCCAGGACTCAAGGCCACCACCACGATTGACTCGGCCACCGGCGAACGCGCGATGGGAACCGCCATGACGCCACAGGGGGTGACCATTGCGGGTAAGTATCTGGTCACATCCGCCTACGACCATGACGAGCGGTTGAATTCCGTGCTGTATGTGCAGGATTTGAAGACCAAGCGGCTCATCAAAACTGTTGTCTTGCAAGGCCGCCCGCATGTGGGTGGCATCACCTATGATCCAAACGCCAAGCAGCTGTGGGTCTGTGGTCGCCGCGACAATTGGGCCGAAGTGTTTGCTATCAGTCTGAAAACACTCGAGTCTTATCAACTCAGCAAGAACAAACCCATCACGTACAGTCAGCGTGCCCTACTCGGTACCATCAGTCGCGCGTCATTCATTACCTATCACAAACAATCTCTCTTTGTCGGCTTCTTCAATCCCCGCGGTGCCGGCAACATTCAGCGCTATCTGTTAGACAAGAACGGGCGCATTCAGGGGCAAAGTCTTGTTGGCCGCCTATCGACGCAGGTCAGTGTTTTGACGAATGCGGTTTTGCGCCAGGACACCTTACAAAAGATTCAGGGATTGGCCTTTTATGATGGCTATGCAATTTTGTCGCAGTCGTTTGGCCCGGGACGATCAAAGCTCTACATCTTCAAGGAAGATCCCAACAAACCATTTATCACAAATCCGATGCTTTGACGACGGTCACGATGCCGTCACACCTGGAACAAATCAGCAATCATCAAGGCCGACTGTATACCATCTATGAGTCCAGCGCGTACGCCTATAGAAAGACCAGCCACGACCATATCGATCGCGTTGTCTCACTGGATCTCAAGGACTTCATTACCTTGATTAAGAAAGAGGTGAAATCATAATGTTAGCCAAACATCGCAAAACTTGGCCCATGCCATTTAGCGAAACGCAGCCTCACTTCACGATCAATGAATGGTTGCGCGTGTTTGCTGTCATGTGGCTCACCTATCTCTTCATTAACGTGAACAATCCAATCAGCAATCTGCTCTTCATGTCGGGGCCGGCCTTCTTGCGGCACCACCAGCCCATCGAGATTATTGGCATCATCGGGCTCAGTATTGGCTATGCCTTAATGATGTTGATTGGATTGTATTGGGCAGGCCGCACACCAGCAGTCAAGGCACTCTTTGCCAAACCGCGCTGGCGTGACCTGTGGTACATTCTGGCTTACGGCGCTTTGAACCTGATTTTTCAATCTATCGGCAACTTCTTTGGTGACATGATTCCCACTCAGGTTGGTGTCAATCTGAACAATTCATTGAATGTTTCCCAACTCGATTCATCCGTTGTCTTTTGGACGGTCACGGGCCGGCAGTTCTTCCTAACGCTGGGCAGTCAGTTATTTGCCGTTGCGCTCTTTCTGGCTTTTTGGCAACTCTGGCATCACTACTTGCCCAACAAGCCTCGCGTTGCCACCGTGCTCACCTATGTGGTGGCCGCAGCGCTCGCCGGTATATTGACCACCACACCAGAAAATAGTGGCATCTTACAGAACATGCTGTCAGCTGGTTTCGCGCAAGTGCCACTCTTTTGGGCTTATCGCCGCTCACGCAATGTACTGGTCCCTACTCTGGCCGCTTTTGCGCTCAATCGGGTGCTCATCTTTGTGCTGCTATTGGTGGGATTATAGAGCGCGACAAAAGGTGGTTAAAACATGAGGATTAGCAATAGCTTTGCTAGAATCTGGTCTGTGGATTCGGCAAAGCTGAGCTAACCGGAGTGTTTTGCCTTTTGGAGCGCGTTTAGAGCGCGAAGCCACACGCTTTGGCTGTGAGCACTAACGAAACTAGCGCTATAATTGCGGTTTGTGCAATTGGCGCTGGTTAGGTTAGGCGGAACAGGCAGTGTGGATGAGCGCGTTTAGAGCGCGACAATCCTCGGTTAGCAATCGCGTACTAACGGGCTTTGATGGACATGGTGGTTTGTGCCATGTGCGAAAAGCGAGTTAGACGGAGATTGTTGGGAATTGGAGCGCGTTTATATCACAATAAAAGCCCATTTAGTTATCAAGCGACCGTGCCTCTCCTAATCGAGACAACACGGTCGCTTTTTCGCTCTCCCGGGCGCTACCCCATGACCGTACAAATGTTCTATACTAATACGCGGAGGATTCATTATGACCGCAACCAAAATTGGCGTCCGCGAGCTGGTTGAGTTGACGGTGCGCACGGGGGACCTCAATCCCGTCACCAGCGCATCCAATAATACTGCCATGCTCGGCAGTCGCATTCACCGCAAGTTACAACGCGACCGTGAGCCAAACTTTGAAAAAGAAGTTTATTTAGAACAAACCGTCACCATTAATGGCCAGGATTATCTGATTAATGGGCGGGCGGACGGCATCATCACACAGGAACAACCGGTGATTGAAGAAATCAAGACATCCGCGCGCACCTTTGATGAGCTCGACCAAAACACCAAGGACCGCTACTGGGCACAAGTGTTCACGTACGGCCATTTTTTGTGTGAACGCGATAAGCTCAAAAGTGTCGAGCTGGATTTGATTTACTATCAGACCTCAACCGACGAAATCACGCGGCTCACTCAAGTCAAAACGGCACAGGAATTGGCGGAACGGTTCGATGACCTGATCAACGAATTCACCGATTGGCTAACGATGCGCAGCGATATCGTAACCGCCCGCAATCAATCCGTCCGCAAGCTCGATTTCCCTTTTCCCGCCTATCGACAAGGTCAGCGTGAACTGGCTGTCGCTGTCTATAAGACCATTTATGCCAAAACACGCTTGTTTGTCGAAGCACCCACGGGAACCGGTAAGACGATTTCAACCCTCTTTCCCGCCATCAAGAGCATGGGCGAGGAGCTCGTCAATCGCCTGTTTTACCTCACCGCCAAACAGAGCACGCGCCACGTTGCAGAAGGGGCCATGGTCTTACTCGCCGATCACGGTCTGGTTGCCAAAAGCATCACATTGACGGCTAAGGAAGCCATCACATTTGCGGACGAGCCAGACGATCCCAGTCTGAATCCCTATATGATTGGGTACTATGATCGACTCAAACCAGCGCTCAAGGATCTTTTTGCCAATGAGAATCAACTCACGCGTGATGTGATTGAAACCTATGCCAAAAAGCATACCTTGGACCCCTTTGAATTCTCACTGGATGCCAGTTTATTTTGTGACGTCATCATCTGCGATTACAATTATCTATTTGATCCCACCGTTTACCTGCAACGGTTCTTCAGTGAACCCGATCCGGGCAACTTCTTTCTGATTGATGAGGCGCACAATCTGGTCTCACGCGCCCGATCGATGTATTCGGCCGATATCAATGACCAAGCGTTTGTCGAGCTCAAAAAACAATTGCGCGGCAAATATCCCAGCTTACGCGCCGTGAAAAAGGGCATCAATCAGGTCATCACCACGTTCGATACGCTCCAAATCACCTTAGAAGAGGCAAATACCAGCGAGATGTTTCAGGCTGAACCCATCACGAGTCTCGCCACCAGCTTGAGCAACTTCAGTCAGGCCGTGCACGACTGGCTGGGTGAGGTCAATCGCGATGAAGAACAGCAGCCGCTCGTGGAATTCGTGTTGCCCGTGTATTTTGCGACCAACCAGTATCTGCGTATCGCAGAATACTACGATGACAGCTTTGAAACCAAGCTCAGCCACGATACAACGACCGTGGTCAAACAACTGTGTTTAGACCCCAGTCATTTCATCGATCTCTCGTTAGCTAAGGGCCGCGGCGCCGTCTTATTCTCGGCGACGCTCTCACCGATTGACTACTATCAAGACATTCTGGGCGGCAGCGACAACAGTCTCGCCTACCAGCTGAGCTCACCCTTTGCCCAAACGCATCAGGCCGTCATCGCCACAGCTAACATCCAAACCACCTATCAGCAGCGGGAAGCCAATCTGCCCGAACTCATCGCCACCCTCACCGCGTTGGTGATGAGTAAGGCGGGCAATTATCTCTTTTTCTTCCCGTCCTATCAATACCTAGATCAGGTCTACACCGCATTTGCCCGTGCCAATCCGACCGCGGATCTGTGTCGCCAGGTGCCCAGCATGAACGCTGAAGACCGCGATGCCTTTTTGGCCAACTTCACCACTGATAGCCATCAAGTTGGTTTCGCCGTTCTGGGCGGAATCTTCTCTGAAGGTATTGATCTGAAGGGCGACCGCTTGATCGGCGTCGCTGTCATATCGGTCGGCTTACCCGGCCTCAACAGTGAGACCGATCGACTCAAAGAATACTTCAACAAGAAAAATGGTCAGGGGTTCGCTTATGCCTACCAATTACCCGGCTTCAATAATGTGTTACAGGCGGCCGGTCGCGTCATCCGCGGCGCCCATGACTATGGCGTCGTGCTCTTGATTGACGCGCGTTTCACCACGCCACGCTATCGCCGCCTCTTTCCAAAACATTGGCAGCACGCCACCACAAGCCGCAACCTGACGCAACTGTCCGAACAACTGGTCAATTTTTGGGCCAATGTGGATCAATCCGATTAGCAAGGAGCCAATATGAAAACAGCACTCACCCTCGATCTCGAAAAAACACTCTATCAATACTGGCAGGAACAAGGCGCGGCCGTGGTCGAGGAAGTGACCATGCCAGATGATGCCGGTATTGTGGATACCTTGGTCTTAGAAACCGCACCCGATGGCGCCAAAACCTGGCGCTGTTTTGAACTCAAAGTGACCAAGGCCGACTTTCACAGCCATGCCAAGTTGAGTTTCATCGGCCACTACAATTACTTCGTCCTCCCATATAAGCTCTACACGCAACTCAAGGCCGAGATTCCTGCCCAAATTGGCGTGTTGACCTATCAGCCTTTTGACAAGAAAGCATTGGCAGCCAGTACCATTCCGATCACCACACCAGGTCAGCTCACCATCAGTAAGCCCGCCAAGTATCAGGCGTTGCAGGTGCCTGATGCGGCACTGACGGCGCGGTTCATCGGCAGTCTGAATCGTGAAGTGGTGAAGGCTAAGCAGGTCGAAAAAGGCCTGGATCGCTATCACAGTGATCAGCTCTACCAAGCGCTCAAAAAACGCACCGAAAATTATCAGCTCTATCAACCTGAGGCAAACTTCTACGACCGCTTTGTCGATGAATTACATGACGATACGATTGAAGCGCTGCAAGAAGAGGTCGATGCCTTAACCGCCGAAATCGCGCGATTGAAATTGGACCGACTCTCATGAACTATTACCCACTGATTCGCGGCAAACTCTATGATCTGGCCGCGCTTACCGAACTCGCTAATCAGCACCTGTTAAGCCCACGAGTGGTACCAATACTAGAACCAGTCAAAGACCTCCCAGGCTTGGTCAAAACCGCGAAGGCCTTCACGAAGCGTCAACAGCCACTGGTTGTGGTCACCAATCCACAAGTTGGGACTTACGGCTTACTGGCGACACCCAAACATCAGATTGCGCTGACGCCACCGTTGATGGCTGGCCGCTATTTTGATCCCATCGATAGTGCCCTCACCATCGCTCAAACCATGGCCCAGGCGCGCTTACTCAAGCATCGACCTGGCATTCATGTCGTGCCCGATGAGGCCCGTGTGCGGCAACTGCGGCTCGATTCGGCCGTTTACCTCAACGACCACTTCACAACGTGGTCCCACACCGCTGACTATGCCCAATTGCAAGATGAATTCTATCAATACCCAGTCTCACTGTTACCGGGCATCGGGTTTAGCGAATATCCCATCACGACTGGCGATTATCAAGAACAGGGATTTGCCCAACGCGCCATCGCTTTGCACTTGGTGTATGTGGGGCCACACAACACCTTACGCCTCCATCATTTTGTCTCGGTCAATAACGAGGACTATCAGGACCCAGCCAGCAAGTTCTTTGAAGCGGCCAGTCAGCTTGAGCCTTGGTTGGCCATGCATCCAGAAGCTGTGACCAGCGGCCTCACGCAACTGATTACCTTTTACCATGAACGCCACTTTCCCGCACTCGGGACCTTGCGCAAGTTACAATTGATGCACCATCTCGAGTTGATTGGGCGCTGGCTCGATGATGCCATTTGATTACTTGATATAACTAATTATGGCGTTAAAATAATTGTGACTTTGTTTAAACTGTACACAAGCAAAACAGTTCCATTCATTAACCTTATTGCTTATAATGACTCCGTTATTTAAAAAATAGCGGGGCTTTTTTGCTTGCCGCAATAATCGAGGTCGATTTACTGTGTTCAAATTACTCACTGCCATGATGCTTGAAATTGGCCTCTTATTCATGTTTGCTCCCCAAACATTGGTGCGCGCGGCCATTACATGGGGCAATACCACCTATCCAGAGCCACCCCGACAGAGTGACGGCCAACCAGGCTTCATCGCCTTCAATAATGTGTTTACACCGTTGAGTGCCAGCAACAGTGCCAACTTAGTCAATGGTAACTACAACGTTGGCGTGGAGGTCACCAAATCAGCCTTCAATCAATCCGGCGCTATCTGGAGCAACCAGCCGTTACTGAATCTCAACAACAACTTCCATGCCCAGATGGCACTCTACTTTGGGAATAACAGCAGCAATCCCGGGGATGGGATGACGTTCTCACTCAGCAGCGTGCGCCCCACCTCACCTGGCGCTAATGGTGCCGCGTTAGGCGTGTGGGGGCCAGAAAAAGGAGCCCTGCTGAACTCGGATAAAGAAGCGAGTGATCCGCAGACCCTGAAGAAAAGTTTCTCGATTGTTTTTGATACCTACAACAACAGCGATACACTGGATCGCTTCGTGTACAATCAAGGCTTAACCGAGACCAAACCACACGGTGAATATGTGGGCTATGGCTATCCAGGCATGCCAGATATGTATCAGTTTCAGGGCCTCTTCACCGTCACCAATCTGAGTCTCTACCAACAACCTGCTGCTGGCAAATATTACGGTGGCTTTGATATGCTGCCGAGCAATATCTCCAATAATCAATGGCACGAGTTCACCTTTGATTGGCAAAAGGACAACGCGGGCGGTGGCACACTCACCTATCAATTCGATGCCATCAAACGCTCGGTGACTTGGACAGCAGCACAGATCAGTGCGATTTTGGTAACTCCCAGCTCTACATGGGCTTCACCGGCTCAACGGGACCGAGCGGTAAGGCTTCAGAAGCACACGTGGTCGCTTTCCAGCAGATTCCTGGCCTGGTCAACGCGACAACCAGTGCCAGCCTGTGGCAGGGCAAGACACAGGTTGATCAAAGCTCACTGCTCAATGGCGGCGATCAATTGCAATATCACTACACCATCGATTATGCCGCAACCAGTCTCCAGTCTTGGCCACTGCTTAACAGCAATCTCACCGCTAACTTGCAAAAAGATGATCAGTTCGACTATGTGGACGCTAGCGGCAAAGTGCTCAGTGTGGGTGATACCATGCCGCTTACCCTGACGTACGCGGATGGTCACACCGCAACGGCCACTGGTACTGTCACGAGTACCGGGCTGAGCATCACCAATCTGCCCGGTTTCACCAGCAATCTCAATCGCACAATGACCATCACATTACCGGTGGTGGTCAAGCAGCAAAGCCAATTCGATAATCTCGTGCGTACCAACTACACAACGGGAAGTGTTAGTGGTGATAATGCGCAGTTTGATTTCAATTCACTCAACTACACCATTGCTGGGAATCCCGGCGTGCTAAAGCTGACTCAGGCACCCAGTTTTCACTTCACCACCAGTACTGGTGGTGATCCAACTGTCAGTGCGATGATCAAGGGCTACGCTGGTCGACAGTCGCCAATCACGCAACCCGCTGACTGGCTGGCCGCACCTGCGCAGCCGCTTCAAATCACCGACACGCGGCCAAAAGGTTCGGGTTGGCAACTGCATGTGCAACTCAGCGACTTCACACCCACCAAGGGATTATCACTGACCGGTCAGGCGCAATTGGTTGATAACCAAACGCTGCTGCCGCTTGTCACGAGTGCAGATACGATTCTCTATCAAGCCAACACGGCCAAACAATCGTTAACCACAACACCGACGGCTTACCTCAAAACACCACCCCCAACCGACTATCACAGCGGGTCATTACCGCGCAACGGCGACGTGGACGCTGCAAACAGCGCCGTAGTCCACACATTGAGAGACGCAAAAAGACGCTAGACCACAATCGGTCACAGCGTCTTTTTTTAAATTATTTTCATTAAACCTGCTTAGAGCACACGCACGCCAAATGATGGTGCCCAGTATGGTGAAATAGCGGTCAATTGGACATTGTAGCCGGGGCGTGGGGCGTCGATCATTTGGCCCCCACCCACATAAAGCGCAACGTGATAAGTATTCCCAGCGTTACCCCAGAAAACCAAATCGCCTGGCTTCAGGGCACTGATACTGACACGAACACCACTGGATTCTTGTGGCACAGTCCAACCACCGATTGCCTTGCCGACCGCATTTTGGAAGACATAGCTCATCAACCCAGAACAGTCAAAACTGGTTGGGCCTTTGCCACCCCAAGCGTATGGCTTACCAATCTGTTGGCGGGCCAAATTAATGACAGCCGCCACGGCAGTTGGATTCGCAACGCCGGGTGCTTGCGCTACCTCATTATTATTGGGCTGACTAGGCGCAGGTTTGGCTGGTTGGCTTGGTGCTGGCTTTGCCGGTTGACTCGGTGCTGTCGTTTGACCAGCAGCCTTCAGATACTGAGCTGGCACATAACCACCTGAGCTCAGGCGATACCATGTCGCGCCATTCACAACGGTCTTGCTGACAGCAGTGACAGTTTGGCCATGAGTCAAGTATTGCCCTGTCGTCCCTGAAAAAGCCGTTGTCTTCCAGACGGTAACAGCACCACCTTGATAGCTCACTTGCAGCTTAATTTGGCCACTGGTTGTTGGTGCCTGTTGAACGGGCTGACTAGGCGCAGGTTTGGCTGGTGTCGGCTTAGCGGGAGTTGGGGTTGACGTTGCTGCCTGACCCACTTTCAAATAAACGGATGGCACCCATTCGTTCGAACCGATCTGATACCAGACGGAACCATTAACGGTTTTTGAACCTAAGACATTAACTGATTGATTAAAGGTCAAGTAGCGCTTCGCTTGCTTGAAAGCAGGACTCGCCCAGACGGTTGTTGCGCCAGCTCGATAACTCACTGTACCCGTTGCAGCGGCAACAGTATGTCCGGATACCATCGTGGCTGCACCAACAACACCCGCAACGCCTGCGGTGACTGCTAATACTTTGTTCCCGTTCCCATCGACTATTCCTCCATACTTCAGGTTTAGAATTTCGTAATAATCTTTCCGATTTCTTAACAACTAAGACCAGCATAGCACGCTCGCACATTGAATGCACACGATAACCCGTTTTAGAATGTTACAGTTATGTTACAATCATAGGCCGATAATAAAAAACGACCTCTAACCAAACGTTTGTTTTGGTATCGGTCGTCTTTTATTTATTATTATGTTTCAAACCTTTCAAGTAAACGCATAAAACATATTTCTAAGATTCAAGTGCCACGTCGAGCGCCAGTTCCATCATGTCGTGGAAGCTGGTTTGGCGCTCTTCTGCCGTCGTTTCTTCACCGGTCATAATGTGGTTTGACACGGTCAAAATGGACAGGGCCTTCCGATGATACTTGGCGGCTAACAGATACAGCGCTGGTGTTTCCATTTCGGCAGCCAAAATACCATAATCGATCAGTTTTTGGCGATCGAGCTCATCGTTATAGAACCGATCTTCACCCAAAACATTCCCGACGTGATATGACAAGTTCTTAGCGACCGCGAGATCGGCAGCCGTGTGTAGCAGGCCAAAGTCTGCCAGTGGCGCAAAATACAATCCGGCACCAAATGTATTCAGAATGATTGAACTGTCAGTCGAAGAGCCCTGCGCAATCACAACGTCACGGACATGGACATCCGCGCTCAGAGCGCCGGTGGTTCCAACCCGGATCAAGGTCTTCACGCCATAGTCTTGCATCAGCTCTGTGATGTAGATACTGATAGAGGGAATCCCCATGCCGGTTGCTTGAACCGAGATACGGCGCCCCTTGTAAGTGCCGGTATAACCAAACGCGTTACGCACGGTGTTGTACCGCACAGGATTGTCAAAATAATGTTCAGCAATGTATTGCGCGCGCAGTGGGTCGCCTGGTAACAAAACAACATCTGCAATCGCATCTTGTGGGGCATCGATATGTGTACTCATATGAATTCTCCTTTTGACTGGTGACGTCTATTTCAATTGATCCAAGAACGAATGACCGATACCATTGCCGGCCACGCCGAAGTTTTCAAGCACGGTGGCGCCTAGGTCGGAAAATGGTGAGCGAATGCCAAGCGTTGCACCGCCTGGCAGTGACGCACTATAGGCCAACAGTGGCACATATTCCCGAGTGTGATCGGTGCCGCGGAAACCAGGATCATTCCCGTGATCGGCTGTGATCAGTAACAGGTCATTGGGTGCCAATGTATCGAGCAGTTCACCCAATTGTTGGTCGAAGGTCATGAGAGCCTGCCCATCGCCTTCAGGATTGCGACGGTGGCCGTACATCGCATCAAAGTCGACTAAGTTGGTGAAAATAAAACCTTCTTGACCGCGCTTGATGGCATCGATGGTCTGATTCATGCCGTCAACATTACTGGTGGTGTGCACGCCGTCATCAAGACCCTGACCGGAGAAGATATCATTAATCTTACCCACGCCATAGGTTGGTACACCGGCATCTTGCAGGCGATTGAGGTCGGTCGGCTTATCAGGCAACCGCGCATAGTCGTGACGATCACTGGTGCGTTCAAACGTGTCCTTGGTTGTACCGACATATGGCCGCGCAATCACCCGACCAATGCGATAAGGGGCATCAATGGTGATGGAACGCACGTATTCACAGATGCGATAGAGTTCCTTCAATGGAATCAAATCCGTCTGCGCCGCAATTTGGAGCACAGAGTCACCCGATGTATAAACGATCAAATCGCCTGTTTTGAGTTGTTCCTCTCCGTAATCCTTCAGCACTTCGGTTCCTGAATAAGGCTTGTTCACGATCACCTTGCGATGCGCGAAGGCTTCAATTTTTGCAATTAATTCCGCTGGAAACCCATTGGGGAAAAAGCCAAGTGGTTCGGTCACAGGCACACCCATCATTTCAAAGTGACCGTCCATGCTATCCTTACCGGCAGAAATTTCGTACATCTTGCCGTAGTAGCCAATCGGGGTTTCGATTGCGGGTACCCCCGTAATCGGCTTATCCGCGCGAATATTACCCAACCCCAAGCGTTGCAAATTAGGCAATGCCCACTTGTCACCAAAAAGTCGCCGATATGGCCTAATGTATCCGCACCTGTATCCTCATATTTAGCCGCATCCGGTGCTTCACCGATCCCAATGGAATCCAATACGATTGCGACAACGCGATCAAACTTTGCCATTATTTTGCTGCCTCCGCTTCCTTCAAAATCGCAACACCAGCGCTGGCACCTAAGCGACTCGCACCTGCTTCAATCAGTGCCTTAGCTTCGGCATAGGTGTGAATCCCACCCGCAGCCTTCACGCCTAAGCGATCGCCGACCGTTGCACGCATCAACGCCACATCATGGACAGTCGCGCCACCCGCAGCAAAACCAGTCGAGGTCTTCACGAAGTCGGCACCAGCGGCTTCACTGAGTTCGCAAGCGCGCACTTTTTCATCATCCGTCAATAGCACGGCTTCAATAATGACCTTCAAAATCGCCTGGTGTTGGTGGGCAGCCTCAGCCACCGCGTGAATATCAGCTTGCACCTGTTCATCGTGTCCAGCCTTCAATTCACCGATATTGATCACCATGTCGACTTCTTGCGCACCAGCATTAATGGTCATCTCTGTTTCAGCGACCTTCAAGGCTGTCTGGTTGGCCCCCAGCGGGAAACCGATAACGGTACAAACTTCGACATCGCTGTCCTTCAGTGCGGCAGCTGAGCGTTCAACCCAATAGGGATTGACGCAGACAGAAGCAAAATCGTATTGTTTGGCTTCTTCGAGTAAAACATCAATTTGATCCTGTGTGGCATCCGGCTTTAACAGCGTGTGGTCGATATATTTTGCAAGTGGCTTATCCATGTGTTTGCTCCTTTAGTGTGATTACCTAAATACTACCATGCCGCTTCGTGCTCTGCACCATTTTTCCGTCATAATCCGAATATTGAATGCGTTATACCAAATAATTAATCGGCAAAAATAAAAAAATGTCAATAATTCTCCAGAAAAGGACGAAATGATAACCACTTTTGTGCGTATTTGCTACACTTGAGCTAGTGAATCCGTCTAATCAATCGAGGGAATGCCTATGTTAAATCATGTTCAAACGCGACTGGTACCATTGTTAGTCAGTCGCAGCCTGTATTGGCGCAAATTTCGGTTCTACCGCACCCTGCGGCAGACATTAGCCATCATTTTTCCATTTATTCTTTTGGGCAACTTTGTTCAAGCCCTCAGTCTATCTGTTTTCACACCCAATGGTTTTTTGCGCAGATCTATCATCTCGATCGCGTGATTCCGGCCTATAACGAAATTAATCGTGTGCTCAATCTCGTTGTGGCGGCCACCTTCAACGTTCTAGCGGTCGCCACGGTGTACTTTGCGGCCAAGTTTATGGCGCGAACATACCTCAAGGATGATAATCTCGCCGGCCTCACCGGGGTCACCAGTTTCTTGATGTTCAACGTCAACTTCACCCAAAGCACGAGTCAGGACTTTTTTCCGCATTCAAAATTTTGGGTACCGCGGCATGTTCTTTGCGTTCTGGCTGGGTGTTTTAATCGGTTGGCTATTCAAGTTTTCAAAGAGTCCCGATCAAACAGGACCATCGCAATTCATGAGTATCTCAGAACTGACCGAGCACAGTCTGCGCAACATGTGGTTGATTTTCGCCATTATTTTGGCCAGCTTGGCCATCAGTTTCGGCATCAACTTCGTCAGTCCAGAAGGCATCATCGGGCTCTCCTATATCGGTTTTCGACTCCCTGTCGGTGGACTCAGCAGCCATGTCTCCATTCGTTTGGCACTGGTCACCATGCTCAACACCATCATGTGGTGGGCAGGCATTGAGGGGCCACTGAACGCCTTGAATCAGTTCGGCAGCAGTCCGACTGCGACCGCCAACCTCAATTACGCGCTCGAACACCACGACCTGTATCATGTGCCCAATCCGATCACCATCAACACCGTGTATTATCCTTTCGCGAACTTCGGTGGTGTTGGGATGCTGCTGGCACTGATTATCGCGACATTACTCATTGCAAAAACCAAGTCCGCACGCAAAATTGCGGGTTTATCGCTGTTTCCTAGCCTGGTCAACATTCCTAATCCCATGCTGGTCGGCTATCCGGTCATCATGAATCCTATTTTGCTCCTACCATTTGCGATTATACCGCTGGTGACCCAAGCTATCGCGTGGACGTTCATCCGGCTGCACCTGATGCCACCTGTCGTCTACACGGTGCCAAGCACCACACCGGGACCATTAATTGCCTTCTTAGGCACCAATGGGAACTGGGTCGCATTCTTTGTCAGCGCGCTCTGTCTGGTCGTCGCCGTATTGATTTATCTGCCTTTTGTCTGGTTGAGTCAAACCGTTAACTTAGAAGCAATCAAGGAGGAACGCGCATGATCAAAAATATTGGCGCCTCATATTGCTCGCTGTCGTCAGTCTCAGCTTACTCGCTGTTGTGATGGTCCCAGCCATCGACTGGATGACCAGCAACGTCAAATCGGCTGAAGTCGTGCACAACTCACGAATGCAACCCGTGATTCTGATTCCGGGTAGCTCGGCCAGTCAGGAACGCTTCAACACCCTGATTACCATGCTCAATAAGCAAACTACCGGCCACAGCCTCCTCAAGATTACAGTGCAGACCGATGGCACCCTGAAGTATTCGGGTCAAATCGCGCGAAATGATAACGAACCGTATATCGTGGTTGCTTTTGAAAACAATAAGGACGGCTATGCCAATATCAAGAAACAGGCCAAGTGGTTCAGTATTGCCTTCAAGCAACTGGCAAAGACCTATCAGTTCAATCGTTTTCGGGGCATCGGGCACAGTAATGGCGGTCTGATTTACACGCTGTTTCTCGAGAAATATTTTGACCCCAAGGATGTCACGCTGTCTCGCCTGATGACAATCGGGACACCGTATAACCTAGAGGAAAGCAATATCGAAAATCGGACCCAGATGCTGAGTGACATGATTAGCGCGCGCAAGGCATTGCCAACCAATCTGACCGTTTATTCGATTGCCGGTACCGAAAATCTCGATGGCGATGGTACCGTTCCGATTTCCAGTGTTGAAGCCGGTAAGTATATTTTCCAAAACCAGGTCAAGCACTACACCCAGATTACGGTGAGTGGTGATGATGCATCGCACTCCGATCTGCCCCAAAATCAGCAGATTGTCAGTCTGATTAGCCAATACATCGTCTCCACACCTAACCAACGTGGCGTGCAACCAAACGGCAATACCCGGCAACCAAACGGCGCTGGGGTCGGCCGAACACCAGGTGATTAGTCTTATCTGAATACAACAAGAGGAACACTAACAGACCCCAGTAGGTTTGTCGGTATTCCTCTTATTTGTCGGCGCACCAGAATTTTGTGCACAAAAAAGCGTCGGTCAAAAGACCAACGCTTTCTTGGCAATAGTTAGTTAGACTAACCAGATTCCATGGGCTCCACAACTCAGAGGGAATCCCTGACCCCTCATATCCGG
The DNA here is from genome assembly GCF_001311785.1 of Lacticaseibacillus saniviri JCM 17471 = DSM 24301. GTDB lineage: Bacteria > Bacillota > Bacilli > Lactobacillales > Lactobacillaceae > Lacticaseibacillus > Lacticaseibacillus saniviri. The sequence goes on from NZ_BBBX01000007.1 coordinate 93,669, forward strand.
CGGGTGGGTTTTACCCCATGTCAGGTGCGTTCACCAATCGCAAGGATTGGTTACTCGACTCATCGCATGAAATCAGTATAACAGACTGAGTGGTTAATGCAAGCGGTAAGTGAGCTCACTCAGCAATTGAGAGACCATGAACCCGACAGCAATCGCACCGGCCACCATAATGACCCGCACACCCAACTGAATTGCGAGGTCCATGTTTCCCAATGCTAGGGCACGGACAGCCTGATAGGCCGTGGCTCCTGGCACCAGTGGCACCAGACCAGGAATGTTGAAGATGATCACCGGCATTTTTGATGCGCGCAAAGATAATGCCACAGACACCGACGGCCACAGCGCCAATCAGGTTCGCAAACATCCGACCCGTGCCGTGGGTATTGAGTAGCCAGTAACAGATCCAGCCAATGGCACCGGCCCACCCGGCAAAATTCAGGGCGCGCCGTGGCACATTGATACAGATGGCAAAGGCCACCGTTGCGAGATAACTAAAACTCAATTGAATTAGAAATTGTACACTATAAGCCATGGTTGCCCCCTAAAAGAATCGGAAGATGACGCAATGCCGACACCAATCGCGGCCGCACTGAGAATGGCTTCCATACCTCGTGCCATGCCCGAGAGCAAATTGCCGGCCAACATATCCCGAATGGAATTCGTGATGGCCACACCGGGAACTAGAGGCATCACAGCGCCAATGATAACATTATCGAGGTTTTGTCCGGCGCCAATACGCACACCGATCAACGCGACCAGTCCGAGTGACAAGGCCCCCAATGTTTCGCTGATAAAGCGAATTTTCGTTTTGGCAGCCACCCCATAGGCAACCAGGAAACCAACCGTCCCGGCAATGGCCGCAAGTGGCACATCAAACCAATCATAGGTCTGGGCAAACACAATCATCAGCGTGGCACTGACGACAGCGGAACCAATTGCCTGGAGCCACAATGGAAAATAAGGCGTATTTTGATCCAAGTCCATCAACTTAGCGCGTAACGCAAACAATGAAATCTGCTTGTCCGCGAAGTGGCGTGAAAGCTGATTGACCCCAGCGACTTTTTCCATATCAATGCCCCGTTGACTTACAGGACTCAGCTGCATGTAAGGTTCACCCTGGATACTGATAAAAATACCCGTGGGCGTTGTGAATGTGACCGGCGCACTGATCCCCGCATTGCGCGCGATGCGATTCATGGTGTCCTCGACCCGATACATTTCAGATCCACCTTCGATCATGATGCGACCAGCCAGCAGACAGGTATCCAGCAAGAGGGACTTATCTAACCCCTGTGTCTTAGTCCGTACTCTGCGCATCGGCTAACTTCTTTTCAAGATAAGCTTTAAGTTTTGGTTTGGGATAGACACCAGTTACTTTTTCGACAGCTTTGCCATCTTGGAAGACGATTAAGGTCGGAATACTCATCACGTGATACTGTTCCGCAATTTCTTGGTTGTGGTCCACATTCAATTTGGCGACTGTCAGCCCAGTGAGCTCGGTCTCCAATTCATCTAACATGGGACTCAGAATTTTGCAGGGACCACACCATGGTGCCCATAGATCGAGAATCACGGTGCCTTTTTGTGTGATTGTCTCTAAATTTGCTGCTGTTGCGACTTGACTCATCCGTCTTCCTCCTTTGATATCATTTCTCTATTGTAATCAATTTTAAGACAT
>NZ_BBBX01000008.1 GCF_001311785.1 Lacticaseibacillus saniviri JCM 17471 = DSM 24301
TCTGCTCGTACGCGACTTTTACGTCCTAAACGTGCGCCACCACACTGTCTGTTCCGCCTAACCCAACTAGCGCCAATTGCACAAACCGCAATTACTGCGCTAGTTTCGTTAGTGCTCACAGCCAAGACGTGTGGTGTTACACTCTTCTCTCCTTACATATCGCCGCGATCCAACGCATACAGCTGCTGGTAACGTGTGTTAGTAGCTGCTAAGTGCTGCGGTGTGCCGTCCATCGTGATGTCGCCATCTTCCAGGAACAGCACCCGATCCATTTTACCGACGCCCTGCAAGTGATGTGTAATCCATAAAATAGTTCGATCCGCTAATGCCGAGAAAATCGTATCGATCAGCGCCTGCTCGGTTTCTGGATCGAGTCCCACGGTTGGCTCATCGAGCAACACAATAGGGGCATCTTGCAGCAGGATGCGTGCTAACGCCAAACGCTGTTGTTCCCCACCAGAGAAACCAAATCCGGCTTCGGACATTAAGGTATTGATGCCTTGCGGTAACCGGTCAATTAAGCGGCCCAATTGCACCGCATCCAGTGCCTGCCGAATCTCTTCATCCGTTGCATCTTCATTCCCCAGCCGCACATTGTTTGCGATGGTTGTTTGGAACAAGAACGGTTGCTGGTCCATCACCGCAAATAATTGCGCGCGGTGGGCTTGATAGTGCATCACCGATTGATTATTGACCAGGACATCACCACTGGTTGGCGCGAGGTCACCGAGCAACAGTTGCAGCAGTGTGGTTTTGCCCATGCCACTGGGCCCCAGCAACGCGATGTGCTCATGGGCGTGCAGCGTCAGATCGATATTGTTGAGCCGCAGCGCATCATCCGCGTCGTAATGAAAACTGACTTGTTTTAACTGCAGTGTCTCAAATGATGTCGGCAATGACAGCTGTTCAGGCAAGTCGCGTGTCACCTCGTGCATGCTATTGAGATGCACCAAACTAGCCGAATACCGTGGCAAGTCACCCGCTGCCTGGCCCAAACCACTGTACGCTTGGTTGAGTGGGAAAAGGACCAGAACAAAGGCCGCCACCCAGTTGGCCATGCCAGCGGTCTGCGTCCAGTAATCATTCGTCCAGACAATCAGACTCACCGCAACGAGCCCGAACAGGAGTTGACCAATCAGATTCCGGCCACGCTTAAAGCGGTCACTCTTGCTGGTCGATGCCGCCAATTCGCTGGTGGCTTTGGTCATCGTGGTCATGAAGCGATCGCGCTGTTGGCCAATCACCCAGTCATTCAAACCCAACACACCGTCCGTCAATGTGACGTAGGCGGTTTTATTTAAGGCTTGTTGCTGCTTTTGCCGGGAACGTTCGACGAAGTAGCTCCACACGGGCACCAGAATCATCTGTAAGAGTAATAAGAAAAGCACCCAAAGCGCAAACAACCAGTCGAACCAGCCGACCATCAGCGTGAAAATCAAGGTCACGCCGGCTGCCACGATGGTCGGAAAAATGGTCCGTAAGTATAGATTTTGTAAGTGGCCAATGTCATCTGATAGTGCACCGAGTACGGCACCGGTTTGCTGATGTTCCTGAACAAAAGCAGCATCGGTTGCCAACACGGCATAGAGTTTCTGGCGCAGATGACTGGTAATCCGTAACACCCAGTCATGGCTGGTCAATCGCTCCAGATATTGAAAGACTGGGCGGCCAATCCCAAAGCCACGGGTCAAAACAACCGGGACGTAGATGGCCGCAAAGACGGGCATCGTCGCACTCTTACTGATGAGGTAGCCCGATGTGAACATCAAGGCGCCGGCACACATGAAGGTCAAGATACCCAGCGACAGTGACGTCCATACCAAACGCTTATAGCGCGCCAAATCGGGACGCACCCATTGATCGTGTTTAAACATCAAAGTCACCTCGCAATTTGGTCATCAACTGTTGATACTCCGGATCTTGTGCCAATTCTGCTGGCTTGCCCTGCATGGTCACGCGGCCATCCGCCACCACAATCACCCAATCCATTTGATTGAGCCAGTGCAGGCGGTGCGTCGCAAAGATCACGAGGTGCTGATCAAACAGCGGCACCATGGTTTGCTTGAGTTCCGCTTCGGTTTCGATATCCAAGTGCGCAGTGGGTTCATCGAACAGCCACACGCGCCGTTGGGAATCCAACAAAGTCCGCGCCAGCGCAATCCGTTGCGCTTGGCCGCCACTGATACCGCGACCCCCCTCACCGATTCGTGTTTGCAGGCCATCTGGCAACGTGGCTAACCAGCTAGTCAATCCAGCCGCATTAACGGCCGCTTGCACGGCGGCGTCATCCGCATTGGGTTGATAGAACCGGATATTATCGCCGACACTCGCCGCAAAAATATAGGGATGCTGCGGAATGTAACTGACCTGTTGTTGCCAAGCGGGTTGCCCGAGATGGGGCAGTGTGTGACCCAACACGTCAATCGTGCCACTCTGAGGTGCAAGAAAGCCGCCGATGAGACTGAGCAATGTAGACTTACCCGCGCCGCTTGGACCAACAATGGCCACCTTTTGATAGCCGTGCAGATCGATGTGATCCACCGACAAGCCGGCTTGCTCATTGTAAGCGAGATTGACATCTGTCAGTGTGAGATCACTATCCGCCTGCCACTCCGGCAATGTGAGTGCCTCTTGTGCCTGATTTACTGACTGATCGAGCACCTCAAAAACCGCGTTCATCGCATTTTTGCCATCAAGTGTCGCGTGGTAATCACTCCCGAATTCTCGCAGTGGGGTGAAATATTCTGGTGCTAGAATCAGTGTCGCCATCGCGGGCAGTAACAGAATCTTGCCGTTCAATAAGTCGAGCCCGAGGAAAACAGCAACCACCGCAATCGACAGCGTCGTGAAGAAATCCAAGGCAAAGCTCGACAGATTGGCAATGCGCAAGACAGCCATGGTTTGCTTGCGATAGGTTTCAGACACCGCAAACACATTCTTGGCGTACTGGCGGCTCTTCCCTACCAGTTGCAGCGTGCGCAACCCGCGCAATGAGTCGATGAAGTGATTGCTCATCTGCTCGAAGCCCGCGTACTGCGTCTCCGCCGTGGTTTTGGCGGCGAGACCCAGAATCACCATGAATAAGATAATAATGGGAAACATCAGAATCAAAATAATGCCGGCGCGTAAATTCAAGAACAACACAAAGACCACCAATACCCAGGGAATAATACTGAGGTTGAGGGCTTTGATCAAAATTAATTGCAAATAGTTTTTGGTTTCAGGAATCCCATCAAGTGCCAATGTGACCATTTTACCGGTACCGGATTGCGCCACCGCGCGTGGTCCCAGTAAATAGAGTCGCTCCAGCAATTGTTGCTGCAACGCCTGACTCTGGTTCGCAGCGAAATGATCGGCCAGCGTCTCCTTGCTCCAGTTGAGCAGCTGGCGCAACGCGTAACAGATGATGAACGCGATGAGCGGACTCACAATGGCGCTAAAGGGCTGTCGCTGCCAAGAGTTGGTGATGGCAATGGCCAGAAAATAACCTTGGCCTAAAACAACAAATGCTTGCAGAAGCGTTAGCCCTGCAAGCATCATCATCACTTGACGGATACCTGACAACCGGAAAAGTTGTTTATCAAGCATGAGTTATCCTTCCCGTGGTTGGACCCGTTTATGAAAGACTGTGTAGCTCCAAATGAAGTATGCAAGCGCGATCGGCAATAAGACAGCCGTCACGCCGGTCATAATCGTCAATGTTAATGGACTTGCGGATGCATTTTGAATCAAAATCGAGTGACTCGCATCTGTCGCAATCATGACGCGTGGGAACAGGCCATTAAAAATCAAAACGATGACCAAAGCCAAATCCACGCCGCTAGCGATAAAGGAGAGCAACTCGCGATCCTTAATGATGCCGTATTGACTCACGGCAGTTGTTGCAACCAGCAAAATCACAATCAAAATGGTTGAGATTGGCCGAGCGCTGAAGAAGTCCGTGCGCCATGCAACTAATGCTGCAAAGACAACCAGCCCAGCGTATAACAGGTAGATCAACTTTTGATTCTGTTGCCGTGCCCGTTCACGCAGCGCGCCAACCGTCTTCAACCGAATGAAGTTCAAGCCGTGGATGTACATCATCAAGACAACGGCCACACCCCCAACAATCGTCAATGGATTGAGTTGGTCATACAAGGTTGGGAACACGTTGCCCGCTTTATCGATTGGCAGTGGTTGGATGATGGCGGTAAAAATCATGCCTAAGATGAATGGTGCCATCAAGCTACCGATAAAGAGTGCCCAACGCCAGATTGAGCGACCGCGTGGTGTTTCGGCATTGGCAGAAAATTCAAATGACACACCGCGCAGAATCAAGCCGACCAGAACCAAGAAGAACAGGATGTAAAAACCTGAGAACAGACTCGCATACCAGATCGCATAAGAGGCAAACATGGCCCCGCCAGCTGTTACCAGCCAAACCTCGTTACCGTCCCAGTGTGGCCCGATTGTTGCAATCAATTGGTCGCGTTCGGATTCATTTTTAGCCAACAAGCGTGTGGCCAAACCGACCCCAAAGTCAAAGCCTTCAAGGAAGAAGAAGCCGATGAACAGCACGGCCAAAATGATAAACCATAAGAGTTGTAAGAACGTCATTTGCTAAACGCCTCCTTTGCAAATGGATCCGTGGTGGTGCCGTAATCTGTTTCAAGATCGGCATCGGGACCCTTACGCAGTGTTTGACGTGAGTAGTAGACCATCACGCCACCCAGCAGGCTGAATAATAAGAAGTAGACGATATTAGTGAACCACAACTGACCCGCCGTCGTCGTTGGGGAAATCGCATCGGCAATGGTGTACAAGCCGTAGACCGTCCAAGGATAGCGACCCAGCTCGGTGACAAACCAACCGGCTGAATTAATGATGAATGGCAAGAAGGTCGCCACACCCATCACGTAGAGCAACCAGCGCTGCTTGAGCAAGGTGTTCTTCTTTGGCCGTGAGAACCACAGGCCGAGCACCGCAATCAATGCGAGCAGCATCCCGCCACCGGCCATGACCCGGAAACTCCAGAACAAGGTCTTGGCAGGCACGTAATAATTCATATCCTTACCGAACTGCTTATCATACTTGGCATGCAGTTCCTTGTTGGCGGTATTCATCCCCTTAACACTACCGTTCAGGCGGTGATAAGAGAGCAAACTCAGCAGATAAGGAATTTCGATATTGTCTTTGACCTCGTGCTTGTCGGTGTCGATCAATTCAACAACCGCCCAAGATGCCGGATCACCGGTATCTTTATAAATCCCTTCAGTTGCCGCAAACTTCATTGGTTGGTCCTTGATGATGAATTGGGTCTGTAAATCCCCCATCCCCATCGCAGCAACAACGGAAATCAAACCAACAATCAGGCCAACGCGTAGTGACTTAGTGTAGAAGTCCACGTGGTCTTTTTTCAGTAAGCGCCATGCGGCCATCCCGGCTAATGCGAAGCCGGCCGTGGTGAACGCACCAAAAATCACGTGCGGAAATTCAACCCACAACTGCGGATTACCAATCACGGCACCAAAGTCGACCAACTTCACACGCCCCGTGGTTTGATTAATCGCAAACCCGGTTGGATGTTGCATGAAGGCATTCGCGGAAAGAATCCAGATGGCGGATAAGGTTGTCCCTAGCCAAACCAACCAGATCATTGCTGCGTGCAATGCCGGCTTGAATCGATCCCAGGTGAACATCCACAAACCGATAAATGTGGACTCCATGAAGAATGCCAGTAACGCTTCGATGGCCAGTGGCGCACCGAAAATATCACCCATGAATCGTGAATAATTAGACCAGTTCATCCCGAACTGGAATTCTTGAATAAGACCCGTAACCACCCCAACAGCAAAGCTCAGCAAGAAGATCTTGCCCCAAAACTTTGCCATTTTGAGATACTGGTCATCCTTCTTCACAACGTACATCGTTTCCATAATCGCGGTGAGTAACGCCATCCCGATTGAAAACGGCACGAAGAAGAAGTGAAAGACGGTTGTCATCGCGAATTGGAATCGTGCGAGTGACAAGACGTCGATTGCTCCCATTATCATGATATCGCCTCCAAAATCTATTAACCCCCATAGTATACGATTAAATCGCACACAGTCCCAATGAAAAGGGCTTCAATCAACGAATTACTTTGTGAATTAATGGCGGCACCACAGGTACATTGCTGTCGATGGTATACGCTTGCTGCACCTGAGCCGCGATGGCACTCACATCTTCTTGGTTCGCGTGAATCATTGCCAAGGTGTCCCCTTCAGAAACCGGTGTCCCCAGTTTCTTGTGTAAGACTAAGCCCACAGCCAAATCGAGCGCCGCATCCTTCTTGGCCCGGCCGCCGCCCAGTTGCATCACGGCCACACCCAGTGCATTGGTGTCGATGCCAACCACATAGCCGGCACGTGGCGCTTTGACCGCAATCTTATACTGCGCTTGTGGCAACAATTTTGGATTATCGACCACAGCTGGATCACCGCCCTGATCCTGAATCAGTTGTTTGAACTTCTTCAGGGCGCGACCATCGCGCAGGGCATCTTCGGCCAATCCGATCGCAACTTCAAGACTCGGTGCTTTTTGCCCCAATACCAGCATCTGGGCCGCGAGTTTAATCGTGAGGTCGCGAACATCTTTTGGTCCCTGATTGCGCAAAATCGCGATGGATTCCGCGATTTCGAGACTGTTCCCAATTGTGATACCCAGCGGTTGGCTCATATCCGTCAATAGCGCCACACTATTAACGTTGGCCTGCTTACCAATTGAAACCAGCGCCTCGGCAAGCTTGGTCGCATCTTCTTCGGTCTTCATGAACGCCCCATTACCGACCTTCACGTCAAACACCAATGCATTCGTACCCGATGCAATCTTCTTACTCATGATGGAACTCGCAATCAATGGAATGGATTCCACCGTGCCGGTCACATCCCGTAGCGCATAGATGCGGCGGTCTGCCGGTGCCATATCACCGCTGGCTGAAACAATCGCCTCGCCGTGTTCTTGCACCAGATCGACAAACTCTTTCTCGCTGAGGTTGACGTTAAAGCCGGGAATACTCTCCAACTTATCGAGCGTCCCACCGGTATGCCCCAAACCACGACCGCTGATCATTGGAATGGGCACGCCCAAACTAGCGACAAGTGGTGCCAGCGGTATGCTAATCTTGTCGCCAACACCACCGGTACTGTGTTTGTCGACCTTAATCCCCGGAATCTGGTCCAGGTTCAAGACATCCCCTGAGTGCAACATCGCAAAGGCCAACTGTGCCTGTTCGGTATCTTCCATGCCATTAAAATAGATGGCCATCAACATGGCACTCATCTGATAATCGGGAATGGCATCGCTGACGTAGTTATCAATCATCCATTCGATTTCTTCCTGTGTCAGTGTTTGTCCGTCGCGCTTTTTGGTAATCAAATCGACCATTCGCATCAAATCACCCTCAATTTCCTTTTATTATTATATTCGTGGTGGTAAAAGAAAGCCTGTACATCTGTATTGTAACAGTATTCCGGCTTGAATTCAGCCGTTTGCTGGCCTGAATGAGTGAATGCAAAATAAATCAGGTGACGGTCTCATCTATCCCCATAAAAACCATCACCAAATTCTTAACCAATCATGAACAACTCTGTGCTAAACTCAATCGAAAAGGGGGCTTTCATTTTGAATGAAACTGAACTGCATCGCTTGAGCAAAACCGAACTCCACTGTCATCTCGACGGTTCCTTGTCGCTGTCTGCCGTTCGCCGATTGGCCGCACTCGCAGACATCGCGATTCCAGAAACCGATGAGGCCTTGCGTCACTTGGTTACGGCGCCACCGGACGTTGAATCCCTTGGTGACTATCTCAAGACGTTTGATTTCATTCGCCCACTCCTCCAAACACCGGAAGCACTTGAATTAGCCGCTTATGACGTGATTGTGCAAGCCGCTGAAGAAAATGTACGTTACATCGAAGTGCGCTTCGCCCCTGAATTGTCAATGGACCAAGGCATGACCGCAACAGCCACCATTGAAGCCGTTTTGGCCGGCACCAAACGGGCCATGGACGCATTCGATATTCAGGCAAACATCTTGGTATGTGGCATGCGCCAATCACCGCAGGCCGTGACTGAGGCAATTTTCAAAGAAACACAGCCCTTCGTGGGGCGCGGTGTCGGATCGGCCGATTTTGCCGGAAATGAAATTGATTTCCCCACGGCATCCGTAACCGAAGCGATTCAAACCGCGCAACAGCTACATATTCCATTAACCTTCCACGCCGGTGAATGTCACTGCGCACAAAATATTGCCGATGCGATTGCGCTCGGTATCCGCCGCATCGGCCACGCCACCGCGAGCTTCGACCAACCCGCATTGATTGACCAGATTGTCCAAACGGGCACAACTGTTGAGCTCTGTCTGACCAGCAACCTGCAGACCAAAGCGGCCCACAATCTCAGTGAGTTTCCTTACCAAGCCCTCAAACAAGCGGGCGCAAAAATCACCATCAACACAGATAACCGCACGGTGTCACACACCACTCTCACTCGTGAGTACTGGCAATTTCAGCAGCTCTTTGGGACAACCAAAGCGGACTTCTTACGTTTCAATCTAAACGCGGTGGATGCAGCTTTCATCGATGAGGCCAACAAGACCACACTGCGCGAACGATTGATGAAGGAATATGAATAGAGCGCGACAAACCCCGGTTAGCAATCGAGTACTAACAGGCTTTGAAGGACATGGTGGTCTGCGCCATGTGCGAAAAGCGAGTTAGACGGAGATTGTTGGGGATTGGAGCGCGTTTATGCTGCTAACCCACATGATTCCAAGAAAACCACAAAAGAAAAGAGAAAAACAATGACAACAACTTTAATTACTGGCGCAGATCGCGGCATGGGCTTTGAGCTTGCCAAAGAATTGGGTGAAAATGGCCAGCATGTTTTGGTCGGCGCGCGTAATCAAGAACGCGGTATGGCCGCAGTTGACGCCTTGCGGGAACAAAAGATTAACGCTGATCTTATTTTGATTGATGTCACCGATGACGCAAGTATCGTAGCCGCACAACAGACAATCGCGTCAAAGTTTGGCAGCCTCGATATTTTGATTAACAACGCTGGTCTCACATTGGACAATTGGGAAAAGCCATCCACGTTGGCACTCGACAAAATCCGTGGTGATTTTGATGTCAACTTCTTCGGCCTCGTTTCCGTTACTCAACACATGTTGCCACTGTTGCGGCAATCCACTAGCGCCAAAATTCTGAATATCTCTAGTGCTGTGGGGTCGCTCACCATTGCTTCTGACCCTACCAGCAGTGTATATCAACACCCTTCTTTTGGTTATCAAGCCTCCAAAGCGGCCGTTAATATGTTCACGATCGATCTCGCTAATGAATTGAAGGATACGCGCATTACAGTGAATGCCGTCAATCCTGGCTGGGTGGCCACAGATTCAGCTGTTGGTGGTGGTCCTAAGACAATTGAAGAAGGCGTGGCCCGCACCGTCGAACTCGCACTTCAACCAGACAATACAGTCAATGGCACTTTTTCAGATGTCGACGGCATCGTTCCTTGGTAATAGCAAAAAATCCCCGACAAACAATTGTGTTTGTCAGGGATTTTTTGATTACTGTTTAGAAATAGTCATACAACTGGCTGCGTTCGTGTTTAAATGCTGCACTCAGTTGGGCGATTGCTGAAGCTTCACCGCTAACTCGTTCCAGTGCTGCCAATTGTTGCAGCGAGCGTACACCGAAACTGGCTTGCACCAGTTGTTCCTGGCGCAATTGAATATCGCTCGGCGTTTCATCACTCACCCGCGCCATCTGGCCTTGGCCATCCGCAATAGCGAGCTGCCACTTACCATTGTTAGCCACGATATTATCATCCGTAATCTCGAGAATCACAGGTGCCAAGGCATCGATTTGATAAGGATAGCGATTCAAGAAGTCGGCAACATCCACAATGCGCGCCATCATATAAGGTGCAATGGTCGTTTTGAGGTGCCGCGCTTCGGGCACAAATCATATTGCAGTTCCGGGTCAGCCGTTTGGATACTAAAATCCTCAAATGCCGTTTGATGGGCACCAATGAAGCGCCACAAAGCCCGAAGACTCGCCACATCATTGGCGAAACTCTCGTGCACCGTCAGCGTCGGATAGTTGCGCGAATAGATGATATAGCCGCTTACGGCATCATTCAAATAAGCCAAAGCCACTTCATACTGAGGCCGATGCACGCGAATATTGTCCCACCACCAGTCTTCGCGAATCACGCCGCCTTTTTGGTTGCTGATTGATTCGCATAAATGGCACTCATCGCGGGAATCGCATCCGCAAATGGTGTCCGTACAACTGTCGCTGGGCTCTTCGCAATCCGCGGAAAGTCTCGAGCCGCAATCGTATGTGTTGTCATCGTGAACGCATCCTCATAGCCAAAGCGCCGATAAAAGGTCGATGAAAATGGTGCGAGGTAGGATACCGTCACCTTATGTTGTTGCATCTCATCAAACGCCGCCGTCATCAATTGCCCGATACTGCCTTTACCGGAAGCTTCTGGATAGCTTGCCACATACCCAATCCCGCGCATGGCATAGGTGGTGCCATGGAAGTTCACATCAAATTTGGTCGAAAGAAAGCCACTATCTAATGGCTCACCTGTCCCAAATGCCGCAGAGTGATCATAGAGCGATTGAAACGCCTGATCGCGATTCGGCGTGCTGGGCAGATTGAACGCATATCGTGCGAGTGCATAGAGTTCAGCCTCGTCTTGTGCCGTGAGTTGTCGAGTTGTCATAATGACCTCCTATTCATCGTTATTATTAGTATAGACCAATAAGCGCAGTGGTGAAAGTGGTTTCATGACTTAATTAATTCATTAACAAATCATCGGAGTATCGTCACATTTTCTTCCGCCAATGATCCGATTTGCTGGATAAGATGGAATCATCATAAAGAAAGGTTGATGCCTCATGTTACTCAATACTAGTGATATTCTTACTGCACAGCTTACTGCCATTCAATATCCCAACATCACTGCCGAAACGGAATCCGGTCACCAGATTTTGATTCAGACCAATCAAAAACAGCGCAAAGATCCCCTCTTTTGGGAATCAATGCGCGCGATTTTGAAAGCTCAGTTGTGGATTCCAGTATCCAAACAATGGCATCAACTTGTCGCCACTGACTGGCTGGCTACCATGCCGGTCGAAAGTTAAGCTTGCCAAGCTACCAATTGATTGGCAGCCAGCAATAAGGACAGAACAGCATCCTTAGATAATGCCTGCTTCACGATGTCTGTGTGACCCGTTGAAGCAGCAGCACCAATCACTTCCAAGCCGTACTTCAACAAGTTTAAGTCCTTCTTGGCACTATACTTAGGTTCAAAAACAGGTTCGTGATTGTAGGTAAACTTGATTTCATCTTCATTCACTTGCCCATCAACATGGTTCACCATAATACGATCTTGGGTTGCCATCAATGGCGCCTTATCGTCAGGCAGGTTCAGCTTGTGGTCCGATTCGGACTTGTAGTAAGTCGCTTGGGTTTGATTTAAGTATTGCTTTGCAGGTTGATCTAATACTGCTAAGTAATCGATAGCTTCCAAAACGGTTGCCAAGTCGAGTTTGGTCTGCTTATCTAAAATCGCCTGGTTTTTTCTTCCAACCAATCGGCTAATTGACTGATTCCGAACTGATCCATATCAAAATGTCCTCCAGTTTCATGACTTTTCGCCCCATTGTAGCATTTTTCATAGTGGTGCGACCAGTCTAATTCGTGAAGCGCATTGTTTTATCTTACAAAAATAAGTGTATAATTGTCTTTGGATAGATGGGAGCCGCAACCGATGAGACGCATCCGCGGTCGAACCACTATCTCGCGCAGAATCACAATCAAAGGGGGAATGGTCATGTCAACGACGATGTTACCGATTTTTGATTATCGCGGTCAGCCAATGAAGCTTCAAACCAAGCGAACGTACCGCTTGCGTGTCAAGAATGGCTATATTCTCGCATTACTGCCACAACAGCACCAAGTTAAGTTACCCAATCTTCTTAACGTTCAAAAAGCGAGCTAAAAAACAGAGTGTGACAAGTCCCGGTCAGCAGTCGAGTACTAACAGGCTTTGATGTACATGGCGGATTGTGCCATGTACGAAAAGCGAGTTAGACGGAGATTTTTGGGACTTGGAACACGTTTAGAGTGCGAAGCCACACGGTTTGGCTGTGAGCACAAAAAATCAGCGATACAACATCATGTTGTATCGCTGATTTTTGTTGCAATAGCAATTAAACTTGTTCTCTGTGCCAACCCTTGAGATGGTCATCAATCAGCCCAGCTCCCTGCAAGTAACTGTAGATGGTCACCGGTCCCACAAAACTTGAAGCCGCGTTTCTTCATATCTGCGGCCAGCTTCACCGACAATTCAGTCTGGGTTGGAATCGCATCAGGTGATTCCGGCTGATTCACAATCGGCTTAAAATCCACGAATTGCCACAGATAGTGGTCAAAACTACCGAATTCTTGTTGGACCTTAATCACAGCCTGTGCATTAGTGACGGTTGCCGCTAACTTGCGATAATTGCGAATCAGCGCCGGATTTTGCATCAACCGGTCGATGTCATCTGGCATCATTGCTGCAACCTTTGCCACGTTGTAATTGTAAAACGCCTGATTGAAAGCATTGCGTTTCTGTAAAACGGTACGCCAATTCAGCCCCGCTTGATAGGTCTCCATGCTCAACAATTCAAACAACTCGCGATCATCGTGCTTGGGAACGCCCCATTCATGATCGTGATAGTCTTTCAGCTCTGGTGATAAGTTCCCCCACCACTTAGCCTGCTTCGATTCGTGATGTTCGATGTTTTCCGTGAGCTTCTCAGTTTCATCTGCCATGGTGACACCTCCGTTATTACCTATAGATTACGCCATCTTAGTGAGAAAAGATGACAATCTGTCTCTTCTCTTACCAAGAGGCCAAATAAAAAGCGCAACGACACTTAATATGTGTCACTGCACTTTTATATTGGAAATTGTATAAACGCGCTCCAAGGCCCAACATAAATGCGTTCACCCACACTGTCTGTTCCGCCTAACAAAAACTAGCGCCAATTGCACAATTCGCAATTTAGCGCTAGTTCCGTTAGTGCTCACAGCCAAACCGTGTGGGTTCGCGCTCTAAACGCGCTCCAAGTCCCAGCAATCTCCGTCTAGCCACTTTTCACTCGTGCCATGACTGGCACCACGCTCAAAGTCTGCTAGTACTCGATTGCTGACCGGGACTTGTCGCGCTCTTGTTACTTTGTCTTCACAATCAACACATCACAAGGTGCTGTCCGGTTAACGTATTCAGTGACGGAGCCCACCAAGACACGTTCAACGGCATTCAGCCCTGTTGCGCCAATCATGATCAAGTCGTTCTTGTGATCATGTGGGAAGTCTGTTGCGATAACTGTCTTAGGATTCCCGAACCGAACGTGAATCGCAGTGTCAGTTAATCCTTCTGAAGCAGCCTTGTCTTGCAACCCAGTGAGGTAATCTTGTGCATCCTCTGTGAGTTGATAGACAGCGTCGCCAGAAATCATGCCACCGTAACTACCAATAAATTGCTTGGTATCGAGCACATTCAAAATATCTAGGTGCGCGTGGTTAGCCAGCGCCACCTTGACTGCCTTTTCAAATGCTAGTTCTGATTCTTTTGAGCCATCAACTGGAATAAGTAAGCGTTCATATTCTTGATCCATGAAATCACATCCCTTGTCTATATATGTTAAGCATACGGCTCTCAGCGCAACAAACAAGTTTTGAATTTGCAAGATAAGGTAATTAAATGACAAGTAAATGAGACCACTTTATACCACTACTCGCTAGTTATTATCTATGTTTTGCGTGATTTGTTGGCGTGCAATGGCATTCTCAAGGCTGCAGTTTTTTATATCGATAAAAATCAGTCATTTTTCCTGTTATCAGTTGCAATTTATGCTGAATGTGGTTAAATTAAGCTTTGTATCAGTGTGCCGAAAATTCTCTTGATACACGAATAATTAGAAATGTGGTGAACAATAATGGCTCAAGCTGTTGGTAGCGCAATGCGCCAGATTCGCAAGAACCGCGGCGAATCAATCGTTGACGTCGCAAAAGCAACACATACCTCACCCGCTAGCTTCACGAAGTGGGAAAATGACCAAACCGTTCCTAGTGAACGCAGTATTCGCAAGTTAGCTGAATACTACAATATTGATCCGCTCGAACTTCTCGCCTTGGCATACCCCGATAAATATGCACCACTCCAAGCCGAAAAGCTCGAAGAAGCGAAGATTAAGACCATCCGCGTCGAAGACATCTTCGATAACGATACTGTTTTATCATATAACGATAAACCTCTATCAGCGACGGCCAAGGCAATGATTTCTGCTTTCATTTCCGGAATGATTGTCAACCGTGCGGAATAAACTTTAAAGTCACCCCGATTGGTGGCTTTTTTGTTTGCGCAAAAAACACCACTGACCAACGAGTGGCTGTCGCAATTCATGACCTCGAATGTTACGATTATAGAAGGAAATAAGTAAACTCAGAAAGGAAGTCTGCACACGACTTTGCTGTGCAGCAGGGCTACATTTTGGAACCAAAACTTTTGAACATTCATCACGGCTTCAATTTTCGCGATCTCGGTGGCTATCAAACTAAAGCCGGCCAAACCATTCGCTCCCACAAAGTCATCCGCTCAGCCAAGCTCGATCTCCTGTCCGACCGTGATCAGGCCTACTTGGTGAATTATGGGTTGAAGACAGATGTTGATTTTCGGTCACCCGAAGAACAACTGAAAGAACCAGACCGTGTTCCAACAGGTGTCGATTATCATTTGTGCCAGTCTTCCCAACCGATGAAACCAAGAATAGTACCAAGCCTGAGAATCTCCAAGAGAAGTTCTCCAGTGATCCACAGGCTGGGTTTGAGAACATGGTGACAACCTATCGCGATCTGGTCAATTTGGATAGCTCCAAAAAAGCCTATCGCACTTTCTTTGATCTATTGCTTGCAAACGAAGCCGATCACGATGCCTTGTTGTTCCACTGTTCAGCGGGTAAGGATCGCACCGGCATGGGCGCCGTCTATCTGCTTAGCGCACTCGATGTTGACCCCGCAACCATTCGGCAGGACTATCTGGCCGCTAACCGCTACATTCAAGAACCACTCGAAGAGATGTTGAAACACGTCCGGCAAAGCGGTGGTAACGACAACTTGGCGCAGAGCATGACTGATTTGTGGACCGTCAACGGAGCTTATCTCGATAGTGCCTTGCAAACAATCACGAGTGAATACGGCAACATGGCCAACTACCTGAAGGACGAGCTCAAGTTAAGCGACTCGCAACAGCAAGACTTGCGGCGCTTATATCTCGAAGCGTAGCAGGCGTTTGGCTTTACAAGGAACTGATCTCGGTTATAGACTTTGAGTATCAACCGCATTTTGAAAGGATGTGCTTTGCAGTGAAATTATATCAAGGACTGACACAAGTTACCCTCAACACCGAAATGGCGGATGACTCACCAAACTATGCCATCACAACACAACTGACCGCCCCACTCCATTACACCCCATCGGAACTCTATCATTACATCGATACAGTGCTGCGTGCGGGCTCACGTCATGATGAAAACAATCTGCGCTTTGTGACCGATGCCGCTTTTATCGCGGAAAATTATGACTTCGACAAGGTCGCCTTTACCGCAAAATTGACTGACTTCGAAGATAAGATGGCCTTTGCGCGCAATATTGTGGCCGACCTTAATCGCCACATTTCGATTAACATCGATCTCGATAAGCATGAATATCAGCTGATTTTTGTGGATTAGAGAGCGCGACAGAGCGCGAATCCACACGGTTTGGCTGTGAGCACTAACGGAACTGGCGGTGAATTGCGATTTGTGCAATTGCCGCTAGTTTTTGTTAGGCGGAACAGGCAGTGTGGGTGAACGCGTTTAGAGCGCGACAAGTCCCGTTCAGCAATCGAGTACTAGCAAACTTTGAGCGTGGTGCCAGTCATGGCACGAGTGAAAAGTGGCTAGACGGAGATTGGTGGGACTTGGCGCGCGTTTAGTCCCACTCATCCTAGAATTCAAAAAGCTGTGACAAAACCGATGTGGTTTTATCACAGCTTTTTGCGTGTCGATTATTTAAAACGCGAGGTACGCTGCAGCTGATCAGCAATACTGCTGGCCAGTACGGCCTTAATGGCATCACCAGGCAGATACACCACCACGCTGAGTAGCGCTGGCATCAGGGTCAGCGGCGTCACAAGCGACAGCCAAGCCCCGCCAATGATTTCAGGCAATAACACCCCACCAATCAATAGTGGCCACAGTCGCTGCCACCAATTTTTGCTGGTGACAGCCGCTGAAACAGCCAAACCATCACAGGCGTCAATAACCATCCAAACATGAAACCCGCAGTCGGCCCGGCAAAAATGGCGAACCCACCGCGGCCGCCTGATAGAAATGGTAGACCGAGCGCCGCGAGAACCAAAAGCAACCCAATGACGGCGGTGGCCTGTCTAGGTTTTAACAATCGCGTGAGTAGCATCACGCCAAAATTTTGTAGCACAATGGGAACACCCAAAAAGCCAACAGCAATTGGTGGCACAAAGGCTAAACAGATGAGTAAGGCAAGACCCAGTCCTGCTCGTGTTAAGTCGCGTGTGTGCATCATTTTCCCTCCATCAGGTGCAGCAGCTCACTAATTCAAATATTGATATAACGCCTGCGTAGTCGGATCACCACTCAGTTGGTCCGTCTTATTACCGACCAGAATCACACCGCTTTGGCCATTCAAGCTTCCCCAGTAATAAGCGTCACTGTTACCACCACTCAGGCTGACTGCGCCATGGACCCGGCGAACGCCCGCTGTGGGGTGCCACATGCCAGCCGCGTAAATCGAACCGGCTGGTGTTTGACTCATATCGAGAAATTGCGCATGCGTCAATAAGGTGCCATCCAAGGATTTTTCAAACTGATAAATACTATTGGCATCCAGCCACAGATTACCAGCCCCGACAAGTTCACTGAGTAAAACTGATGGCACTTGTTCGGTCGATAGTTGCCAGTGTACAGGTTGGCCGCACCACTTGGCAAGGTATTGCTGATTACCCCATGCAGACCCAGTGGTTGAAGGATGCGTTGATTCAACTGTGTGGCATAACTCGATTTCGTAATCTGCGCAATAATTCCCGCTAAAATCGTGTAATTACCATCTTGATAGTTATATGTACCGATACTGCCAATCGATTTGATATGATTCGTCACCCATTGAATCGAACTAGTCTCGTCTAGCACTTTGCCACTTGAGGCACCGTTGCCATAGCCTGATGTGTGTGTAATCAGATTACGCACCGTCACCTGCTTGGCGTTCGGCAAACCTGGATAAAACTTATCCATCGTCTGTGCGTAACTCAACTGACCAGAAGCAACGAGCTGTTGAATGATGGCCGCAGTGAATTGCTTTTGCATGCTATACACCGGATACAATGTGGTTGGAGTGTTATCCGTATTGGCACTCGCTTGTCCATAGGCTTGTTGGAAAACAATTTGGCCATTTTGGTACGCCAATGCCATCCCAGAGAAGCCTTCCTGACTCAATAAAGTGTCCGCACGTTGGCCAATTTGGTTCGCTGCTTGCAAACGGAAATAGGTACCGTCAATCCACTGATTACCACCGAGATTGTACCAAGGCACACCGTTATTGATCACTTGTTTGTATACCCGCCAAGAAGTCCCGTGCGCGAGCTTTTTACCCGTGAACTGGTGATCAGACCGATAACTGTCCCAGATGGCAATACTATATCCCGGTACATAATTAACCGTGCCCACCGTGTTGAGCGGCGTTTCTGGCAGTGGCGGTGTCGACTTCAAATACTGGCCACTCACCCACTGATTGCCGCCCAGGTTGTACCAAGTTTGGCCGTTGACTGTGGTTTGTCCCGTGACCTTCCAGCTTGAGCCGTGCGCGAGTTTGCGATCACCGATGGGCTTGCCATTGGGCGCGTCGAACAACGCCACCCCGTAACCCGCCACATAGTTAATATAACCCACGTTAAAATCCAAAGTTGCCGCTTGCGTCGTTACCGCAGGCACAACCAGCATGCTCGCGCCGATAGCGGCTCCGAGGACACTCCGATACGTCATGATATCCCATCCTTTTTGTCTGAATACTCACATTGTAGCACCGGATGACGATTGCTTAATGTCAGTTTGCTAACAATTTAGCAAAGGTATCAAAATGACCATCCAATAAGTTTGATCCCCGATATTGATGCTATTTCTAAAATCACAGGCTATTAACCATCAAAGAGATGTTTTAATGATTGTTAAAACCAAATTCTTGCACCACTAATCATTTTATTTATACTGAGAAGCGTATTAATGAAAACCGTCACAGACAAGCCACCTAAAACATAGTGACTGCATGTCCGATTTCAATTATTTTTAGGGGGGTCTTGCCAGTGTTAAAAAATAAGCATCAGATGGCACAGTATGGAGCCACGAGCCAAAGTAAGGAACACTTTAAGCAATACAAATCGGGTCAATTTTGGGCTACATCCATGATGACCTTGGCTCTTGTGGCCAGTGGACTCTCTTTCGCAACTGCTTCTGCAAACAATGTCCACGCTGACACCACAACATCAACGTCAACACAAGATTGGGGTCCCGTCAAAACCAAAATAGGGTTTTATATGAAGTCGATTCACCCAAATACAATGATTGGTGAGCCAGTTTACGTCACGGGCATCCAAACAAGTCTTATCGATGCTGAACAACTAAAACCACTTCTGCCACCTGGTTATGCGCTCGACGGCGAAGTGACACAAAGATACGGCCAGATGCTCGTTTGGATTCCCGTCATTCCTGTTCCCGTCACTAACAAGGTCAACTATGAGGACGTGGCATCTGGTGAGATTGTAGGTACTGGGAAGGACATTTCAGGGACTTACGATACAGCAGTGACCCCTAATGATGCACCGGATGATTATACTATCGTGCCTGGCCAATCATTCAAACTAGGCCCTGATGGCACGGTGCTGACCGTTGAAGTACAAAAATCATCGCACAGGTGACAAATAAGATTAACTATGTCGACGCAACATCCGGCAAAGTGATTGCTGCTGGTAAAGATGTCACTGGCAAGCCCGGCGATTCGGTCGTCCCCGACGATATTCCGATCGGTTATAAGGTGGTGCCTAATCAAGTCCTAACAGTCGGTGCAGATGGCACTACCATATCCGTCCAACTTGTGCCCGCCACAGTCACTAACAAAGTTGTGTACGTGGACAACAAAGGCACGCTGATTCAAGCTGGGAAAGATGTCACCGGCAAGTTTGGTGACGCAGTGACACCTGCCGATGTTCCTGCCGGCTACGAATTAGTCCCCGGGCAAACGCTTCATCTCGGCACAAATGATTCAACACTCAAGATTACCGTTAAAAAGACGACGCCTAGCAATCCAGGCAATGGTAATAATGGCGGCAACACGGGCAATGGCGTTGACACCGGAGACGGGGGTAGCACTGGAGATCTACCAAGTACCGGTGGTAACAACAATAACATAAGCAATCCCACTCATAACGACAAGCCAAGCAATCCTAATGATGGATCAGATTCAAGCCAACTCGGCAATCCGCTCCATGGTCTCGTGGCCACTGTCGCTACTGACAATAATGGCAGTAATGCACTAATTTACGATCGTCCAGGCAGCCAGCAATTAGTAACCGGTTCTGCTTGGAAAGCCTATCGCGTCTATACGGACAACAATGGCACTGTCTGGTACAACTTGGGTGGTAACCAATGGATTAAGGCCGCCGCAGTTATTTTGGATGCAAAGGCGGTTCATAATACCCCATTAAATACCGTCGGGACAGTTGTTCGCGGTGCTGGTGTTCCTGTTTACACCAAGCCCGGTATTGGCGGTCAAACAACTGGCGAAGTGTTGAAGGTCGGTTCTGCTTGGAAAATCAGCTCAACCCTCGTCACATCAGACGGACAAGTCTGGTATCACGTTGGCGCAAATCAATGGATTAAGGCCACGGATATCACTTTGGGAAACGTGCAACCCATTCATGGTGTGGCGACTATTAACTATGTCAAAGGTTACGGCATCAATGTTTGGAACAATCCTCAAGGCACGCGTTTCAACGGCAAACGCCTTACGACCGGTTCAGCATGGCGAGTGTTCGCCAAAACAACAGGTGCTAACGGCCACGTCTTCTATAACGTCGGCGGCAACCAATGGATTGACAGTGCCTACGTTAACTTCAAGCATATTAATTAACATCATAACTTGAACAACTCTCATCATTATTTGATAGAAATAACAAATAAAAAGTGACCTGTCCCCAGACCAATTGGTTTGGGGACAGGTCACTTTTGCGCAGGATTCCGAAAACATTCTACCAGCAACAAAAGAGGCAACAGCACGTATTCCCGCGTCCTGTTGCCTCACTTGATTATGATAACTGCTCAGGTTGGATTCGAACCAACGACCCTCTGATTAACAGTCAGACATTCTACCGCTGAACTACTGAGCAATGTTTTGTTGTTAGTATATTCTCATATAACCATTAACATTGCAAGCAAAAATCACCTTTTTAATTTAATTCAAATTATTTTACGTCAGCCACACAATCCTAAGAGTTATCAAAAACCCAATGTCAATCCATGCATTGTTATCCTGGTTAGCTTATAATGAATGATAGAAAGGTTGTGGAAACTATGGATGAGCCTTATCCAAAAATGCACCAGCCCGGTGATTTGCGCTTACCAACAGCGACTGGGAACACCCAGCCCCTTTGGCAAGCACTCGCTAAGTTGGTCCCTGATTTCAATGGTCGGCGCGTCCTTGCGATTCATTCCGGCGATGGCTGGTTCTGCCGCTACGCTGTGAATCATGGTGCCATTGCTGTCTTAGGCATTGATGATCTGCCTAGCAATATCACCGCTTCCCGCAAGACGGCGAGCTCTGATCGTTTGCGCTATCGCATCATGCCCGACCACGCGCTAGACCGGATCACCGGTACTTATGATTACGTGTTAGGCACATTCGATGCGCTGAACCCCGAGTTTCATCAAGCAACCGAGGCTCTCAGTAAGCGACTGACCCCAAGCGGTCAAATGCTGGTGACAGTGAATACATCGACTGAGATACCCGCAACAGATGAACGCCTACAATTACAACAACTCGTCAGCGATCAGCTCGTCATCAATCGCTGGTATCAGATTCACGATACACGCTTGAATCAAAATCAACAGCTTCACTTCTTATTAAGTGCTCAACGTCGAATTCGCAGCTATCACTAGTTCCCTTTCCACTGTGCCACAATATCCGTAAGAAGTGACTGATGCATCCGCGCTTCTCACGCTTAGGAGGATTTTACTATGAAGAAATTTATTACCGCTTCTGCCCTGGTCTTAATGAGCCTATCTGCTGGGATTGCAGTGGTCAACAATACATCGACAGCAACGCCTGTGTATGCCGCAACCACGGTTTTCTCACAAAAGGATCTCGCTCAAATCGCTGCCATCAAAAAGACTTATTCGCAGTTGGATCAGACCGTTTATCCCTATGATGATCTGTACGCCGAACCACCACGCTTTGACTATCCCTTCTCCGCAGGTAAAATCAAACCTCAGTACGTGGATGCATCAGTGGATTGGATGAATTATTTCCGTGAAATCGCGGGTTTAACCGCGGTACCGGCTACTGACTATCTCAATAAGAAGTCTCAGATTGCCGCA
Source organism: Lacticaseibacillus saniviri JCM 17471 = DSM 24301 (assembly GCF_001311785.1). Lineage (GTDB taxonomy): Bacteria > Bacillota > Bacilli > Lactobacillales > Lactobacillaceae > Lacticaseibacillus > Lacticaseibacillus saniviri. Next base: position 21,745 of record NZ_BBBX01000008.1, read on the forward strand.
GCCTCCATGGCGGCTGCACAAGTGAATCCAAACTTGGATCAACACGGTTTGAATAACGCATCAAAGCCTTATTATGTGCCTGCCTCGACTTGGTCCGCCGCAAAGGACACGACTAGCTCAAGTAATCTCTACTTCCATTATGGACAGGATTCCCCGAGCGACACAATCAGCGCGTTAATCGCTGATAATTTCAATCTCAATGGGAGTAACGATACTGGGCATCGTGCTTGGATGCTGTCATCACGCTTATCTGCCTTTGGGATCGGGGTGGCGATTGGTAGTAACGGCTGGCGGTTTGCCAACCAATCAATTATCAATCCGAGTGATTATACCCGCACCCCAACCAAGAACATCGTGACCTACCCCGGTAACGGCGTCTTTCCAATCGAAGAACTCACCCAGCGCGCGACCTATAACAATCCAATTCCGTGGTCTGCTTATTTTGCCTCTGGTGAAAGCATTCCAACAACAGGCCTGAGTGTCACAATTAAGAATGACACGACCGGTAAAGTTGGGTCCGGCGCCCAAGTCGGCAACTACAATCAAGGGTTCTTCGGTGGCTATGATGCGGTCATCACCTTCATTCCAAAGAATGTCACGCTCACTGCCGGCAACCAATACACCGTCACTATCAAGGGCTTAGGCAGCCAGTATCCAAATGGTTATACCTATAGCTTCAAGCTGTTCAATGTGACCCAGGGCAACACCACGGGGACCACAACATCTAACAAGCAAGTCGATACATGGACAAGTGGTAGTGGCACAATCAAATATGTCTCAAACTACAGCATCGCGACTTGGAATCAACCAGGTAACGGCCGTAAAATGGTCAGCAAGTTGAAGTCCGGCAGTACCGTCAAATATGTTGGACGCAACTACAGCGCTGGTACTTACTGGTACAAGCTGAGTGATGGGACCTGGATCGATGGCACCTATCTCCAAACAGGGAGTGCTGCGGCAGCCGGTGCCAAAACCGTCAACTACGCGCCTGGATACGGGATTGCCGTATGGAACAGCCCTTACTTCAATAAGCGGGCCACCGGCAAAACACTCAAGACGGGGACGCGTTGGAAGACATTCAAGACCGTCACTGTCAATAACCACACCTGGTACAACTTGGGTGGTAATCAGTGGATGGACGGCAGCTATTTGAAATAGATACAGAGCGCGAACCCACACGGTTTGGTTGTGAGCACTAACGGAACAAGCGGTAAATTGCGATTTATGCAATTACCGCTTGTTTTTGTTAGGCGGAACAGGCAGTGTGGTTGAGCGCGTTTATGTTGCGACAAGGCCCGTTTAAAAATCGAGCACTAACGGACTTTGAGCAACATGGCGGTTTATGCCATGAGCGAAAAGTGAGTTAGGCGGAGATTGTTGGGGCTTGGAGCACGTTTAGACCAAAAAAGGAACCACGAGTTTATGTCTCGCGGTTCCTTTTTTTGCTTCAATCAACCATTGGATTGGGTAATGATGGCGCGTACCATTGCCACACCAGCTTACCAACTGATTTTGGCAGATATTTGATCGTGATTTCTTGATTGCTATTGCCGTGCCGGACATTAATGACGACGTGCACTAAGGTGTGACGCAACAAAATTGGCTGTTGCAAAACTAGCGATTGCACCTTGTTGCGTGGCACCACATACCGTGAGCGGCCAAATGCGTGTCCGACTTGAGCGACCAACAATTGTTGATTAAATCCGATTGCACCCTGACGTGCCGCATACAAGCCCTGTAGCGCCACGACGAGTAACCAAATGACTGCAAGGCTCCACCAGAGTGGCGATGTCCATTGTCGCACAATGAAAAGGATGATAGCGACAAAAATGCCATTCCCAAGCATCATATTGCGACTGTATCGCCAGTACGTGCTGCTTGGCACCTTGGTTGCCTCAGGATAGGCAACGGGTGACCAATTCACAAATGGCTGCACCGTCTGCAATAAGCGGTTCTCCTTGAGCACCGGAATCATCACCAGATTACTGTTGGCCTGATCATCCGCCGCTTTTGATGCCGTGAGCGCTTGAACCGTGAACAAGTGTAGCCATTGTCGAATGATGTTTTGATTGAAACGCAGTGCCTGAATGCGGTCCGGTGCCACACTGACTTGATTGCGCTGGAAAAAGCCACGTTCCGTGACCAATTTTCCTGATTGCACCGACAGACTGAAGCGATAGTATTTTGCAACTGATTCAGATAGGACACGACTAATCCCAAAATAAGAAACAGCATCACTAGGCCGACAATCAAAAAGATTCCCAACGTCAGCAGCTGATTCTGGGCCTGGCGAATCCAAGCCTTGGGCAATAGATCATCCAACCGGCCAAACAACCAGAGTGCCCCTAATAGAATAGGAATCACACCGAGACTGGTCCAAGCATACTGATTGAGATCACTACTCGAGATCGTGTAAGCGAGTTCGGGTGTCGCAGCCGCTACTGTGTCAGTTTGCTTGAGGGCTGCGAGCACACTCTCATCCACGGCCGGTAACATTGCCTCAGGCCGCCCGCTATCGTGACCCGAAGTTTCAATACTCAGCTCGACCACATGGAATGGTTTGAAAAAGAACCACTGCTTCTGCTGAATGGTCTGAATGTTTGCCAGTGGAATGTGCGTCACCTTTTTGGCAATCAGGCCATTTTGGATTGTCAGCACGCCGTTAGCAATGCCGTAGCGGAAAAAGAGCCAGCGCCAAAGTGCCACAATGGCTGCCAAAGCCAGAACACCGACCACCGTCAGAAAACCGACAAGCCAGCCGCCGCGAATCAATGAATTAACCACGCCGATTAATGCAACAAGCCCCACTTGCCTCAAAAAACGATCCATAAAAATAGGAATCGACAGAAGATGTAGTCTACTCATCGCGCGCCTCCTGTGCGAGTGCGAGCAGCCGTTGTTGCAGCTGCTCAGCCACTTCTGGTGTGACCCCCGCGATTGTGTGCGATGTCGAAGCGGTATCAACAGTCACCGCTTGAAGGTGTTGCCACTGCAGTAGTGGCCCGGCTTCCAACGTCACATTTTGAATCCGTGAAATTGGAATCGCCTCAAACTTCCGCACAAAAATCCTGATTGCAGTTCCAGTGCAAGTGGTGAAATCTGATACCGCCAGAAGCGATACCGGTATGGCACAATCGCAAATAAGCCACCACCCACGACAATCGCCATCACTAGTACGGTAATGCCCATCCACGCCGGCCAGTGGAAGAAGTGCTGCAAGGCAAAGAGTCCCCCAATCAGTGCCAGCAGCACGACTAGCCAGATGGTTGCTGTCAGCCGCCAGATTCGTTGTATTTGTTTCGGTAATTGTTCACCCATAGTACCCACCCACTTTTCTAAGTTGCACTCATTATACTGTGGTTATGGTTAAAAGAGAATTCTCAACCTTGATTAAACACAAAAAGGGAGGTGTGATAAAACTACGTTTTATCACGCCTCCCTTTCCAATTTCCGCCCAAAATAGATTATTCGCGTTCCAAAAGACTGAGAATTCCGGTTAACTTGGATTGATTCAAAGCCTAAGTTCAGGCTTTATTATCAATCCCTGTTAATCCTCATTCTCAAAGCATCTTTTGTCACAGCTCTTATACATTACGTAGACTAATCAACAAACGTGCTGCCAAAAGTCGATCTTATCCGAATAATTGATCCAGAATCGCAAACAGTGGCGCGCGATCCAACGCTGGCGCCGCCTTAATCGCGTCGACGGGTTGAACAAAGTCACCGGATGCCTGAACCAGCAAATCCTCATCCACAATTGCCGCAATCATGTCGGGTGTCAATTCCCAGTGAAATTGCAGGCCGACAATATTGTCGTGATAGATGAATCCCTGGTTAGGCGTGAGTTCGCTGGTATACAGCAAGTCACTACCAGGCAGTGTGCTCATCGCTTCACCGTGTAAGTGAAAAGCGTTCAACTCGTTGCCCGTCGCCAATTCTTTTACCGGCCAAAAACCGACTTCTGGTGCCGTGTTTTGGTAGACGCTGGCACCGAATGCGCGCACGATTTGTTGCGCACCTAAGCAAATGCCGAGCACGGGACGATCCAACTTATCCAAGCTCCGAATCAAGATGCGCTCCGCTGCGAGCCATGGTGCATCATCATTCACGCTCATTGGGCCACCCAAAATAATCATGGCGTCCATTTCGGCAGGATTGAGCACGGCAATATTCGCCTCTTCATCCAAGCGGTGAATCACAAATTCGATTTCGTGTTGGGCGCCCCAATCCGCAATCGCACCCAGTCCTTCCAGTGCAGTATGTTGCATGACATGAATTTTCATTGTTTAATTTACCTACTCTTCCTATGTTAATCCCAAGTTTATCACACTTACTTGGTTCAAATTATCCCTTTTTAAGGGAATCAATGCTAGAATAGAGCTAAATCTAGATTGTGAAATGAGGAATGCACATATGGATAGTGGCCAAGTCGCCTCGAATTTGCTGGTGATGGTTGTTACCTTCTTCTTCGCCGCCTTTTTGTGGCAAGTGAATTTGCGTTAGTACAGAGTCGCCCCAGCGCGCTTGAAGAACTACTGAATAATGGTGGCGGTAATAAAACGAAATTAAACCGGGCCTTGAAAATGGTCCACAATCTGAACGAATACCTCTCGACCACACAGGTTGGGGTATCCATTGCGGGGATTGTGTTAGGGTGGATTGGTGAAGCTACCGTAGAATTCTTACTGGTCGACCTTCTGAAACTGACTCACCTCAGTCTGCCTAGCGGTGGCTTACACATCATCGGTGCCATTTTTGGGGTGATCATTCTGACCTACCTCGAAGTGGTCTTAACCGAAATTGTGCCAAAGAACGTCGCGATTGATTTTCCAGTCAAAACGCTCCTACTGATTGTCACCCCACTGCACTATTTCCACATCGTCTTCTACCCCTTCGTGTGGTTACTGAACTCTAGTGCGACCGGGATTGTCCGCCTGATTGGGATTAAGCCCGCGGATGAAGGTAATGAAGCCTTCACGCAGGCCGAAATTTTGAGTCTCAGTAAGAATGCGGTCACGACCGGTGAATTGGATCAAAATGATCTGGTTTACATGCAACGGGCGTTTGATCTCAACGATAAAACCGCGCACGACATCATGGTCGACCGGACGTCCCTTGTCGTTGTCGACATCACTGCGACGGTTAAGGAAGTCTTGCGAGACTATCTGCAAGAAGGCTACAGCCGCTTCCCTGTTGTTGCTGATGGCGATAAGGATAAGATTCTGGGTTACGTGTACGTCTACGATCTGGTCAAGCAATCCCAAGTGGATGACCAAGTCCGTGTCTCCAAGTTACTGCGGGCCATGATTACCGTGCCTGAAGTGACACCAATTCACACCATCCTGACCCAAATGATTCAGAAACAAACGCCAATCGTGGTGGTTGTCGATGAATACGGTGGGACCAGCGGGATTGTGACCGATAAGGATATCTACGAGGAACTGTTCGGGACCGTCAAAGATGAAATCGATGATGTCTCCGATGAATATATTATTAAGGGCGATAAGCCAGATACTTACAGAGTCAGTGGTAAGACCACGCTGTATGACTTTGAGCGCTACTTCCGCACTAAGGTTTCCGGATTCGATCAGTCCGACATCATTACGATTGCCGGCTATATCATGGAAGATTATCCCGATATCAAGTTGCACGACAGTATCGATATCGATCGCTACACCTTCACCGTTGTTGATTATCAACGCGGCTACGTCAACTGGTTTGAGGTGACGGAACATCCGGCACCTGAAGTCAAAGCGGATGAGGAAGAAAAGGATTAGAGCGCATACAAGGCCCGCTTAGCAATCGAGTACTAGCAAACTTTGAACGTGGTGCCAGTTCGTGGCACGAGTGAAAAGTAGCTAGACGGAGATTGCTGGGGCTTGGGAACGCGTTTATGTTGTGAGCCCACACGGGTTGACTGTGAGCACTAACGGAGACTAGCGCTACAATTGCGATTTGTGCAATTGGCGCTAGTTTTTGTTAGGCGGAACAGGCAGTGCGAGTGGGCACGATTAAAATCAACACGACGAAAAGAGCCTGTGACATTACCCCTTCGGGTGTCACAGACTCTTGTTTTTTGCGATTATTATTGACTAATCGCGTTCCAAAAGGCTGAGAATTCCGGTTAACTTGGATTGTTTCAAATCCTAAGTACAGGATTTATCACCAATCCTTGTTAATCCTCATTCTCAAAGCGTCTTTTGTCACAGCTTCTTTATTTGTGTTGCCAACCTTTCCAGCCGAACAAATAGTGCAACATGATATCGGTGACTTGTCGATTATGAATGTGTAACAAGCTGTGTTGCGCATGAGGGCCAAGCACACGTTCTGTGCGATAGGTCGCGTGACTATCGCGTAACACATACCCTAGCGACAGCGCAGAGTTTGCGGCAACCACCGTATCCGAATCGGATCCATCCTCAACATCACCATAGAGATTGAGCACACTGTTGGCCTTGAAATTCTTGGCATGTGCCAATAACCATTTGTACTCCGGTCGCATAACGTCAGGCTTTTGTTGTTTGTTCAAGCTCACCTCATGGACCTCATCATCCCAATGCAAAATACCATTGTAAGGACCAGCAATTGCGAGCATTTTATTCGTTTTGATTGGGGAATTCAGCATCGCTGCAGCCACAACCGCATAAGCCCCCATCGAGTGGCCCACAGCATTCAGTTGTCGATAGCCATATCGCTGATACAGTGCCGCATAGATTTGGTGGAGCCATCGCGTGTAGGCGCGCTCACCCGCGATATTGTTCTGGAAGACGACCTGAATCATCGCCGGCAAATCACTGGTCATCTCCTGCGAGAACACCAGCTCACCGTCCGGGCGCACGGTGACCGTCAGCGTGTGACTCGCTAGACCGGCGTTACTCGCACTCTGCATCAGTTCACCCAGTGATTCAGCTGAGCCACGATAGCCATGGACAAAATAGTCGGTGCCATCGTGCTCGCGCGCTGGTTAGTCGCAGCCGGTAAAAAACTCAACACCAAGCCAGATAACAGTAACAGCCACAGGCGCCAGCGCTTAATCATAAGTTAGCCTCGTCATCATCCGCTTGCCACGTTCCGCGATTGTCAGTAGCAATAATGGCACCAGCACACCAGCAGCGACCCAGATAAAGAGATTCTCGGCCATAAATGTTCCCAAGGCGTACCCCACCGCTTTATGCATATACATGATCGGTAAACTTTTCTTCCCGACTGAGGCCAAAAGCGTCGCAAATCGCGTATTTTCTAGAGCGAAGGCGATATTCAAAATACCAATGACAAGGATTGGCGGTACCAGCATGCTCAACATGGGATGAGTGATGTGATGCGACTTCATGAATAAAAAGAAATTCAGCTTGGTCTCGTCCTGGGTCACAAATAGAAAACCAAAGATGGCGGCGGCAAGTCCGATTACCCACACGGACCCCAGCCAGTATTGCCGATAGTGGAACAAGAACCAGCCCACAAACATGTATGGCGCAGCAATCAATGTCAGATCGAGATTACCGGGGAGCGGATGGCCAAAGATGGCCTCCGCATCTTGGTAGCGCGTCCCGAGCCAAAATAAAACAGCATGACGCTCGCCTGTCCTAGCAGTGGCAGATAACCACGCAACAGGCTCACGACCAACAAGCTACCCAGGTACACGGTAGTAAACCAAAACACAGACAGATAGCCGTTGAGTAATGTCCCGCCATAAGTAGCCGCAACAAGTACGTCAGGGTAAACTGAATATCGTGTTGTTCGATGATAAAACTGACTGTAATCAGTAAGAGGCCATAGCCGAAATATTGCTTGAGCTGTGGCCAGACTTTTTTCGTTAAAAACTGCGGTAACTCATTGATATGTAGCGGACGCACAAAGAAGCCACCGATCATAAAGAATAGCGGCATTGTCCACCAGTAGAGGCTTTCATAGAACGTCGAGCCCTTGGTTGTGAAGTGACCAATAACGACGGCGACAATGCCGATTGCTTTTGCGATATCAATCCATTGAATCCGTTTCATACGTGTCCTCCTCATATACTTTTTAGCTTAACGAAATGATTAAACTATTTTATGAAGATTTATTGGACAATTTTAGGATTCTGAAAAAGGTTCGCCTTCTCATCAATATCCGGTATAATCATCTCTCGGGGGGAAAATAATGACACATTCACGAACCAAATGGCTATTAGGCCTCATGAGCCTGCTCATGCTGCTGACACTCAGCGCGTGTGGCGATAAGCTCGACACCAAGATTTATATCGGCGACGAAATGCAAACTAACAAATCGAAAAAGCAGTCGATCACTTGTACACCAATCACGACCGCACCCAGCTCGCAAGTAAAGTATCAACAAGCGACATCGAAACCGCGACGACTTTATACAATAATCTCACTCAGAATCAAAAAACGAGTTGAAGCAGGATAAGGTCGATATTGATGCCGCGCAGTCTACACTCATTATCCGCAGTGAACTGAGCAAATTATTAACCAAGACCAAGGGCTTAGTGCCTGAGAACTATGATCCCACCAGCTTGGTCAATCGTTATCAACAACTCAAGAAGGTCAAGCCAACACTCGCGGCTAAAGTTGCTGATCGCGTGACATCTGTGCAGCGGCAAGTGAAGACCATCAAGCTGTTGCGCGGCTTGTATGTTGATAACTGGAAAACTGTGCGCACCGATCTCACGGATGCGCAGCTAAAGGCCGCCACGAACGCCTTTGATGATGTGGAAGAAGATGCCTTTCAGCGTCACTATCAACGCTACTTGGACAAGGCAGAAGATGCCCTCACCTCACAAGGGTTTGATACGCCACTCATTCAAGACAACACGAGTGATGACACCACTTCTGACAGCCAAGATACAACGGCAGACACCACGCAGTCACAGGGCGATACTCAGGTGCAAACCACACCAGACAACACACAATCACAGACGCAGCCGACCTATTCCAACAATACACAGACCCAAAATCAGTACCAGAATCAAACGCAAAATAATCAGGCGACGACACAAACACCGGCAGCCGGTAATAATTCGAGTGCCAATCAATACTCAGGTCAGTCCGATCAGACGCAACAATCCAATACCGAACAGACCGATCAGAGTCAGACGACAACTGGGCAAAATGATCAGAGCACGACAAACCAAACGCCTGCAACTGATGGTGCAGCACAGTAGAGCGTGACAACCTCGGGTAGCAATCGAGCACTAACGGACTTTGAGTGACATGGCGAACTTGGCCATGTGCGAAAAGTGAGTTATGCGGAGATTGTTGAAGGTTGGAACGCGTTTATGCTGTGAGTAAGGAGCGCGTGTAAGCCGAAAAAATAGGGGGGTGTGACAAAACTACGTTTTGTCACACCCCCCTATTTCAATTTTCGAACAAAGCAGATTAATCGTGTTCAAAAAGACTGAGAATTCCGGTTAACTAGGATTGATTCAAAGCCTAAGTGCGGGCTTTAGCATCACCCCTTGTTAATCCTCATTCTCAAAGCGTCTTTTTTCACAACTTCTATTTTTATGTTTATAGGAACAAATGAATCAAGCCTGTTGCACTCACGATTTGAACAGCCAAGACACCGATACCGTAAAACATCAGTTGCTTCCCTTCAGCTAAGAAGCACGCAGATTGAGTCGCAACCCAATCGCAGCAAGCGCGATGATTTCGAGCCATGAACTCAACCAGTGGGCACTGTTGCCGACAACGGGATTGATGTGGATAAGACTGTTGAGGACACAGAAAATCAGGAAGCCGAGCACATACCAAGGTACCCGCACTCGCTTTTTACTGTGATTAGTCTGTTCACTGTGCTTCTCGTGGTCTGCCCCAAAAATCAAAACCACCGGCACCAGCATCAAGATTCGCATGATTTTGAACAGCGTCGCATAGGTCACAACGGTTGGACTGATCATGCTGGCACTGGCAATCACCTGACCAACGGATTGGAGCGTACCACCGATTAATGCGCCCTGAAGAATCTGACTGTTACCCACAAGCGTGGTCGCAACCAGTGGATAAAACAGCATCAGGAAGGTCCCCATCAGATTGACGAGCGTGATTGTTGTCCCCACGGATTCATCGTCCGCCTCAATCACCGGCGCAATTGCCGCAATCGCACTGGAACCACACACGGCGTTCCCGCCAGCCATCAGCTGTGTTGCCTCGCGTTTGAACTTGAGACGCCGGCCAAACCAGACCGCCCACAGAATCGTGACCGTCATTTGGACGATGATATAAATGGCGCCCACCCAACCGATTTTCTCGATGGTTTGGAAGGTCACCGTCAAGCCCAGCAGCATCACGCTCACCTCAAGAAACTTGCTCTCAGCGTACTTGGTCCCCTTACCCAGCTGCGGTTGATGCAGCCAGAGGTTCCCCACAACAATCCCTAACAAAATCGCGATGGTCGCGCCACCAAGGCTTGGAATCACCTGTGCCAACAGCTGTGCCACAATGGCAACCGCTAAGCTGACGCCAATCCCTGGCAATATTTCCCGTAACTTCTCGTTCATAATGTCCCCCTTGTGAATAACTTGTGCATGTCTTTCAGTGTACGGGAAAGTCTTTCATTGGTAAAATAGTGAATATCAATCAATTCAATTGGTTTTTCTGATAGAAAAGGATGACTTATGTTCAAATTACTCACAACCTTCATCGCCGTTTATGAACAACGCAGCTTCTCGCTGGCCGCACGCGAGCTCTACATCAGCCAACCCACCGTGTCAGCGCAGATTCAACAGCTAGAGGCCAGTTTAGGGGTGCAACTCTTCGACCGCGATGGTCGCAAATCCATTCAAGCCACAGCGGCTGGGGATTACTTTTATCGGCATGCACAACAACTGCTCCATCAGTGGCAACAATTAGAGCAGGACATTCAAGTTGTCCACCAGCAACGCACACCGCTGCGTTTTGGCACCTCACAAACCACCGCCACTATTCTTTTGCCACAGTTGTTACCTGACTTGTCCACAGCACTGCCTAACATCGAATGGCGCATTCATGTCGCCAACTCCGAGGCGATTCTGAACGGCATCCGCCACCAGCAACTAGATCTGGGCATCATCGAGAAACCACTGGTAGCGCCCGACGTGCAACGCATCGTGTTTGGTGGGGATACGCTCAGCCACGTCGGCCAGCTCGATGCCCCCTGGTTGGTGCGTGAAGCGGGATCTGGCGTCGGCTACTACACCCGTCGCTATTGGGAGCAACACAATCTTAATCCGGACAACGTGATTGAAGTGGATGCCAGCAGCGTCCTCCTCGAATTGCTCGCCCAGGGCTTTGGCCAGTCGCTAATCTCAAAGAGCACGATTCCACCTAATGTGCCCGTGCATCACAATAGCGATGTCACCCGCCAATTTTATCTGGTGTATGACCGAGAACCCAGCCAAACCGTGACGCGCGTTGTGCAACGATTACTGGCAGACAAGGAGCAATAATCTTTAAAAATAGGCAGTGACGCACTCATCAGTTGAGTTTGTCACTGCCTATTTGTGTGTCATTGATAAACGTGTTTTGATCTCCGTCGGGCGATTTGTCACAGCATAAACGCGCTCCAACCTTCAACAATCTCCGCATAACTCACTTTTCGCACATGGCCAAGTTCGCCATGTCACTCAAAGTACGTTATTGCTCGATTGCTACCCGAAGGTTGTCACGCTCTAGACGTGCTCACAGCCACCCGTGTGGGTTCGTGCTCTTTTTATTACGCTCTGACCTTGAATGTCCCATGCAGAAACAGGCCACCACCAATAATGAACAGGATGGCCAGACTCGCTATCCCCAATTGTGAATTGTGGAAAACTTGGGTCACAATCCCGAATAACAATGGGCCAAAGATGGCGGAAAAAACGACCGAAGATATTGTAGAAACCAAAATACTCATTGGCCGCTTCCGCAGGTACTAATTTGGCGAAGTATGACCGCGATAACGCCTGAATCCCACCCTGTGAGGTTCCAACTAAGAACCCGAGAATGAAGAAATCCGTCACGCTGTGCATCATCAGTCCATAAATCGCAATCACGATGTATACGCTGATGGCCAGTAGAATCGCACGGTTGGTGCCGAAGCGATGTGCCAACCAGCTATACCCAAGCGTGCACGGAATGGCAACCAATTGCACCATCAACAGCATTAACATCAATTGCGTTGTGGTCAATCCGAGATCGACCCCGAAACTGGTGGCGACTTTGAAAATCGTATCCACACCATCAATATAGAAGAAATACGCCACCAAGAACCACATGATGGGTTTGTTCTGCCAGATGGTCCCGATAGTCTTAATCACCCGTTGCCAGCTCTCACGCCATTGGTGTTTGACTGGTGGCAAGCTATGTACTTGATGCACGTTGCGATAGAACGGAATCGAGAAAACCACCCACCAGATGGCCGTCAACCAGAAACCAACGTGAACAATCCCTAGACTGTCCAACATGCCAAAACCACTTGTCAGTTGCAAGATCATCACAATCAAGAATGGAATCACCATCCCAATGTAACCAATCCCAAAGCCAAAACTCGAAACCCGATCCATGCGGTCCGGTTCGGCAACATCGACTAAGAAGCCATCATAGAAAATATTCGCTCCCGCGTAACCAATTGAGCCCAAGGCATACAAGACCAGCAACATGAACCACTGATCGGTCCCGGTGAAGTTCATCAGCAGCGTGAACAACATCCCAATGACACTGAAGCCGACGAACATCCGCTTCTTATTCGGGCGATAGTCCGCTAAAGCCCCAAGGAGCGGTGCCATCAAGCTGATGAGCAATGTACTCAAGCTATTGGCATAGCCCCAATATGCGGTTGCTGTGGAGTTAGCAAGTCCAGCTTGATGCGCCACACTTTTGAAATAGATTGGCAGGATTGCCGTGACAATCACAATCGAAAAGCCACCCTGAGCCCAATCGTAGAAGATCCAGCTCCATTCCGCCTTCGAAAACTTTTTCATTTTTTCCCATCCTTTAGACGTGCAGCACTAATACCGGTCTATCAACGTTTAATGACCCGCCGCACCATTAGATTGCATTATTATACCACTTCATATGAAAACCGCTTATGACAATATGTCATTTTCAGCAAATTGGTGTATAATATTTAGTTGCGCTTATTTATTGTTAGCGACGAATTCGAGATTCGAAAGGAAGCGACTCATTGTGACGCAACAACCTGTCGACGTTAACGGCAAACCGTATAACCGACTCTTACTCGTGATTACGCTCTTAGTCGGAACGTTCACGACCTTCTTAACCCAAACCATTCTCACCACCGCATTCCCGACACTGATGCAGGACTTCAACATCTCTGCCAGCGCGGTGCAGTGGCTGACCACTGGTTTCATGCTGGTCATGGGGATTATGATTCCCATCTCCGCGTGGCTTCTCAGCAAAATCAACGTCAAGGTCTTATATCTGAGTGCCATGACCATTTTCTTCTTCGGGACACTTTTGGCCCGCTTCGCACCAACATTTGGTGTGTTACTGGCTGGTCGTCTCATTGAAGCGGTCGGGGTTGGGATTTCCGCACCAACCTTCCAAACTGTCATGTTCACCATTTTCCCCGCCAACAAGCGTGGGAGCGCGATGGGCCTCGCCGGGATCGTTATCGGCTTGGCACCTGCCATCGGGCCAACACTGTCCGGTTGGGTGCTGCTCAACAATTCATGGCGGGCACTGTTCACTGTGATTCTGCCGATTGCGCTTGCCGTGATCGTGCTGGCATCCTATTCCATGCGCAAGGTGCTGCCAACCACCAATCCAAAAATCGACTTGCTCTCAGTAGCCGAATCGACCATTGGGTTTGGTTCTCTGCTCTATGGCTTCTCTAGCGTCGGTGAAAACGGCTGGACATCACCAGAAGTCATGATCACCTTAGCGATTGGGATTATCTTCGTGGCCTTATTCGTTTATCGCCAGTTGCATATGGACACCCCATTATTGGAATTGCGCGTCTTCAAGTCACCAATCTTCACCCTCTCCGTGATTTTGACGGCCGTGGCCTTCATGTCCATGGTTGGGGTCGAAATGGTGTTACCGATGTACTTACAGACCTCACATGGTCAAAGTGCCTTCAATTCTGGTCTGATTCTCTTCCCCGGTGCCATTATGATGGGGATTATGAGTCCCATCACCGGGCGGATTTTTGATCGCATCGGGGCCAAACGCTTGGCCAATACCGGCTTATTCCTCTTAGTATTGGGCACAATTCCACTAATGACGGTCAACGTCAACACACCTATCATCTTCATCACGGTCATCTACACGCTGCGGATGTTTGGGATTACCATGGTCACCATGCCCGTCACCACGGCCGGCATGAACGCCTTGCCTGACAACCTGATCAACCACGGGACCGCCGTCAATAACACGGTGCGCCAAGTCGCTGCGTCTATCGGGACCGCGCTCTTGGTTTCCGTCTTATCCGTTGTCACTAAGGGCCAAACACCGGCCAAAGGTATGGCAGCGACAGCACCGCTACACTTTGCCAAGAGCATGCAGTCAGCGGTCGTCAATGGTTATCGTGCCGCCTTTGTCGTTTCACTGACCTTAGCTGTCTTGGGCTTTGTGCTCAGCTTATTCCTCAAACGTGACCGTATCGATAATGGAGGTGACCAAGCATGATTCTTGTGATTCTTTCACTCGCTGGTATCGGCTTCTTCCTCAGCTTCGTCCTGATGCAACCGAGTCGCACGCGCGCCATTCTCAGTGCAGTGCTCGCCTTGTTGATTATTTTGAGCATCGCTGGCATTGCCGCCAACGACTTGCATCACTACGGTTTTCGTGAGGCACAGATCAGTGAGACCAAGCGCTTAGGCACAATTCAAAATCAGCCTGTTGTTGGGCGGATGGCGATTGGTCAAAACGAAGCATTCGTCTATCGCTATCAAACTGCCGATCAGGACAAGCCACAAGTGGTTAAGCCAAGTCTAACCACCACAACCATTGGTGCGTGGCAATCAGGCGCAAATCAAGACCACAACCACGCGCCTGCAATATCGGAATAACTGGAGTGAATTCCTCTTCTGGGGTTCCGGTCAAGATGGCCAACTCGTGAGTCGCACCGTCACGCTGACGGTACCCGATAGTTGGAAAATTGTGGATATGAAGAAATAGAGCGCGACAAGGCCCGTTTAACAATCGAGTACTAACGGACTTTGAGTGACATGGCGGTTTGTGCCATGAGCGAAAAGTGAGTTGGACGGAGATTGTTGGGGCTTGGAGCGCGTTTAGAGCGCGAGGCCACACGAATTGACCGTGAGCACGTTTAGCGTGACGCCTTTACGTTGAACCAAATATTTTCTATCCGAACGAAAAAAGGAATTATCACTTGCTGATGATTCCTTTTTTATTTTTCGATTGATAACCGAAACAATTAATCTTCACAAATATACTGATTGACTGTCTCAAAAAAAGAGGTGCAACAAACCGTTCAATTTGTCGCACCTCTTTTTATTTTATGTGAACCAATGTGCTATATGGACCAATCTTAAAATCGTCTAAATCCAGATAACAATTTTAGTAATTATACACTATAAATGTTAGAATAATCGCAGTTAGACCACAGTCTATAATTCTTTCTACTAAGGAGACGTATGCCATGAAATGGCGTTATTTAACAATTCTCATGATGCTACTAGGTGGCTTCACATTGCTGGGTAGTACGCAACAACGAGTCGAGGCCGCAACCTACTGGATGGATCCAGTGAAACTGCCTGATGGCTCAACCACACTATATACGAATGCGCCACCAGAACTTTCGCCTGGTGTGCCAGGATATATCCCATTTGCCGACTCACAAACAGATCCGAATAATGCGATGTTCACATCTCTGGGGAATGCGATTCGAATTACAAGTTCTAGCAACACCACTAAGCCAACGTCGGGCTGATGGTGACGCCACCAAAGGCAAATCAGAGTGGGGCCATTTGGACCAATCAACCCATCTTCAATCTGAGCAAGCAACATCAATCTATCAGTATGAATATACTGATTCAGGCTACTGGGAGTGCCCAAGCCGATGGGATGGCTTTCGCACTAGCGGGCGGCGCAATGCCAACAACCACTGGCCTTATTGGCGGTTCAATCGGCGTCTGGGCTGCTGTAACACCAGCCACACAGGATATTAATACCTACGTTAAAACAGCGTTGCAAAATAGTGCGGTCATCACATTTGATACGCATAAGAATTCGCCTTTTGATGATAGCAGTGGGGCCACTTCCTATGTCGGTTTTGGTTATCCCGCATACACCAAAACATACACACTGAAATCCGCTCCTGCATCATCCCAAATCAACTTCAGCAAAAAATCACAGGTGGCGATGATTTAACTTACATGCCTGCTGATGCGGCTACATTTGTAACCGATATCAGCCAACAACAATGGCATGTTTTCGATGTCAATTGGGATCGCGACAGTACTGGTGGCACTTTAACCTATCGCCTTTCCAATGCAACCTCTAACGGAAAAAGTCCAATTGTCGAGAAGGTTCATTGGACTGATGCGGATATTAATAAAATCTTCTTCAACAATGTCGCCCCTGCACAGGAAAAAGTTCGGGTTGGCTTTACCGGGACAACGGGCGACCTGTATGAGGCGAATGTCCTGGCTTTCCGGACGATTCCAGGAATCGTCAATGCTAATGGAACAGAAACCTTGACTAAAAACGGCAGCCCAGTCAATAGTGTCGCCGCAGTCACAACAAATGATCAGCTGCAGTATAACTTCAATATCAACTATGATAACGACAGCCAGGAAAGCTGGACCACGGCTGCTGACGGGACATTAACGCTCACATTTACCAAAAACAAGTATTTCAAGTTGATGAACTCACAGGTGGCGCTCACCCATGCTGATGGCAGTCCCGTGACTAATGCAGATGGTTCCCAAGCGTACGCAAAACTTTCCCTTGCTAAAACATCTTCTCAAGCCGGATTTGCCGATGACCCAACTAAGGTGATTGTTTCTGGTATTCCGGGTTTTATCAAAGGCTCATCTGAAACCGGCTCACAAACACTGAAATTCAGTATCAACACGATTGTAGATACAATTAGCAACTCAGAAATTCCAAGTAATTCGCAAAGCCTTTATTCGGATGATACCGGGGTTGTGGCCGGTGACAATGCCCAAGTTCATCTAGAAAATCCGGATAATAACAGCGATCCCTTCACTATACAGTACTCAATAAAAACACCGGTGCGATTTATGCGCCACCGCCATCACTCGATGCCGTTCCAACACTTGATTTTATTAATTTAAAACGTTACCTCAACAACAGTAATTCGTTCACTGCTGGCCAACCAAAAATCTCGGAACTCATCTCGGGTCAGTATGACACAAAACCAGTCTTTACGACTGCTGCTGACTACTATACAACATTGCACAGTAAAGACACACAGTTGACGGCCACAACGGATACCTCCGATCGCAACAATCAGGGAACGCCTAAGACTCAAGGATTGACGGTGACAGGAAACAAGACAAAATGGTCATTGTCCTTGGCTCTGAGTCAATTCACCGCTACCCGTGATGGTAAAACGGTGCACTTACCTGAGAATGCGAATGTCTTGTTGTCAAACTTTAAAGACCAAAGTACCGCTTCTCTCTGGCCTAGCAGCGCGGCGCCGGCAATTATTCAAGATAACAACACAGCGACGCCTTTATTGTCTGCTAGTAATTTGCCGGTCTCAAATACTGCGACGAACAGTACCGGTGGGACCGATTTCTCAAGTGGTAGCGGTACTAACAATCTTTATGGTGTGCTGTACTTCAGTCATCCTATGCCGACCGTCCAAGCTGGCGACTATACGTCAACTGCCACCTGGACGCTGACCACTGCGCCTTAGTGTTGACTAAACAACCGTCATCTCGCGAAAAGATGGCGGTTTTTTCAAAATCCAAAAACATATTATGTCAATCCTGCGCTATTTTAAGTGTATAATCGTGCTAAAATAACAAGTAGAAATTGTAGAGTGATAAACTATTATTTTTGACTCTACAGAAAGGACCATGCGTATGAAACGAGCGCAAATCATTCTTAGTCTGATATTGCTCACTGTCCTGAGTGCACCCATCGTGCCAGTGAAGGCGGACACAACTGCTGGCACTCAAAAATCAACATTTAGTATGGATATCGCAGCGGATTCAACTCCGATTATCATCACTTCTGTGCCAACCTTTACCTTTGCACAGCAAAAAGCCTTCGATCTCAAAACACAGAGTTTGCCCAATATCCCGCTGGCCACTGGTACAACGGATTCTCACACCTTAACAGTGACTGACTATTCTGGATCGGGCCAAGGTTGGCAATTAACAGCTGCCATGAACCCTTTTTACGAGGCTAGTGATACTAACAAAACAGGTGAAGCTTTGGACGGAACCCTGAACTTGCACTGGGATCCAACGGCAATTACAACGGATAATCCAGACACCAAGACCTATGCATTACCCGCTGCGGACAGCAAACCTTCGAGTACTGATTCCGCTTTTGCACTGCCCACTACTGGCAATACAAAGCAGTTTTGGGATACAACAATCACAGATCCCAATCAGATTGGTGTCAAACTTGGTCAAGGTATCAACACACTGACTTTTGCTGACAATACCACCCTTGCTCTCACCCAAAACTCTGCTGTTCGGCCAACGGCTTACAAAGCAACAATCACTTGGACCCTCAGCAATACACCAACTAACTAGAAAGGAACTCAAGCATGAAGAAATTGGCACTCTTATTCAGCTTACTAGCGGGTTTCCTCTTCCTGCCGCAAGTCACAACACATGCGGCAGGTGCTGGTTTTACGGCAGCCCCGATTATGCCGTCTAACCAGAATCCCAAACAAACCGGTTATTTTGATATCGAACCCAAAGCCGGAAGTACCCAGACATTATCTCTGCGATTGCAGAATACTAGCAACACGAATCAGCACGTTACCGTGACCCCCACCGACTCATTCAGTCAGGACAACGGGGTCATCGGTTACACACCTAACACGAATGTACACCCCACCGATGCACCCGTGTTATCCAAGATGACAACTAAGGCGCAATCGATTACGCTCAAACCAAAGGCAACCCAAGATGTGCACTTCAAGGTCACGATTCCAAAGTCTGGGTTCACCGGCCGTATTCTGGGTGCTTTCTAT
This sequence comes from Lacticaseibacillus saniviri JCM 17471 = DSM 24301, assembly GCF_001311785.1. Lineage (GTDB taxonomy): Bacteria > Bacillota > Bacilli > Lactobacillales > Lactobacillaceae > Lacticaseibacillus > Lacticaseibacillus saniviri. Next base: position 40,867 of record NZ_BBBX01000008.1, read on the forward strand.
GTCTTAGGTGATGTGCAAAAAAATGCCGACAGTCAAAGCGCTGGATTCTCGCTTCAAAATCGCTTTGCCATGGTCATCGGTGTTCAGCTGCGCAGCAAGACGAGCAGTAAGCCTAATTTGGCGCTGAACAATGCAACAGTCAAAACAGTTGATGGTAAGGTGAATTTCGTTGCCAATATCGACAACCTTCAGTCTGATTACTTCAAGGATCTCAAACTCGATGTGACGGTCAAATCCAAGAAGCATACCTACAAGCGGAATGTGACCAAGTACGGCATGGCACCAAATAGTCGTTTGAGCTTCCTCATTCCGACCAACGTCAGCAACCTCCCCGCTGGTACCTATCGCATGAACGTAACAGCCACAACGCAAAAGAAGACTTGGCATTTCATGCGGGATATCACCGTCAAGAATGGTGAAGTGACCCACAGTAAGGTCGTTAAGGCAGTCACCAAGCCTAACTCATTTCCAACGGCTTTAGCGGTTGTTATTGGTCTCATTGTTGTCGTCTTAGCAGGCGGTGGTTGGTGGTTATCACAACGTCGTAAGCAACATTAATTGCATATTTCTTTTTAAGGCTCCTGCCAATATTTTGTCAGGAGCCTTTTTTATAAACTCAAGCATAAGCCAGAAAGTATTTTAATCATTACTTTAATTTAAGTATTTTTCACGTTCTGTAAAATTTATCACATATTATTGACGCATCCTGCCAGGCTCAAGTGCTAAAATAGAGGATGAGTAAATTCTTAAATCCTTATATAAAATAAAGTGCATATTTTGGAGGCACGTCATGAAATCATTTTCGCCAGTCTTAATTATTGCAATCATTTTTATCGGATTAGGTATTGTACCATCAACGGCAGTCCATGCCGCTTGGATGGCACCATTGGGCGACGGTACCATGTACTCTGAGCCACCCGAATTGGCACCAGGTGTTCCAGGTTACGTTCCATATGGTGATTTCTTCACAGCTATAAAAGGCACTAGTTCGGAGACCATTCTTAATCCTGCCGGCACACAGAATGTGGGACTTGTCGTCACTAAGGATATGGGTAGTCAGAGAGGGGCCATCTGGAGCAACAGCCCTATCTTTAACTTCAATCAATCACATCAATCTGTCAGTATGGACTTACTCATTAAATCGAAAAACAATAATCCTGCTGACGGAATGGCATTTGTTCTAGCCGGAACAAATCCAGGTAGCCTCGCTTCTGATGGCGGCTCTATTGGCGTCTGGCGAACAGGTAGTTATATGGATTTGTCTGGCACGGGTGAAAATAATCCTCCAACAAGAATACAAAACAGCCTCGCCATTACCTTTGATACCCATGCTAATACTAAATCCGGAAACAATACCGATGATTTGGACACGCTTATTAATTACGGTACTGGTTCACAACAATATCTTGGCTTTAATTATCCTGATCAAGACAATACTTATCAACTAAAGCACAGCGGTTCATATTCATCGCGTAGTTTAAGGTTCACCAATGATACAGCTAACAGTACTTTCAGTGCACCACTTGATTACCGGCCTTACGATGCTGGTATCACGCTTGTTTCACCATCAACGGCGTCTCAAGATCTTTGGCATGTGTTTGAAGTGAGTTGGGACCGCACTTCCAATAGTGGTGGTATCTTAACTTATAAACTGGATCACACTGGCCCCGCTGATGCCAATGGTATCGCGCCGGCTGTTACTCGGCAAGTGCCACTAACATATGCTGCGATTGACAAGGTCCTTGGCACGGCAGCTAACCGCACTGCTTTCATCGGATTCACCGGTTCAACGGGGACATTCTCGGAAGCCAACGTTCTCGCCTTCCGAACCATTCCCGGTATCGTCAATGCATCTGGTACAGTAACACTCACAAAGACAGATTCACCATCCACAATCATTGATGCCAACAGTATTCTAAAGACTAATGACCAGCTCACTTATCATTACAGTGTTAACTATGATAGTAGTAGTACCCAGAGCTGGCCATCGAACACGTCACAGAAATTATCCATGGTTATTCCTAAGCAGAAATACTTCAAGGCACTCTCGGATCAAGTCACCTTAACTAATAGCGCCGGCACCATGATCGGGACAGCAACACTTGATGCCAGTGACCCCACACAATTTGTGATTGACAACCTACCTTCATTTCCAAAGGGGACTGCATCAACAATCAAATTCAACATTCCAATTGCTGTTGACGCTACTGTAGATGGTACCCTTCCTAAGGGTGGTGATCCGGTTCTATTCGGGATAATACAGGGACAGTCGCTGGTGATAATGCCCAGATTCACGTTTCAAATACAAATCCTAATGATGATGATATTTATACCATTCAGTATCAGATTCAAAATCCTGGTGACCCCTACACGCCACCAGCAGAACCCAAACTCAATTCAGTACCTGATCTCAACTTTATCAATACCTTCAGATTTAACCAAACAGGTGATCAAGCTAAAGCAAATCCAACCGTTTCAGAATGTATCCATGGGGTTTACACACACAGTGACGAGATTCAGCCAAAAGGCGCGACCAACACGACTAATCCCCCTGCATTGCCATATATCGAGAGCGTTGACGACGTCGCCCAAGCTTTGACTGGCACTACTTCTGAACAGCCACAACTGTTAAGTGCCACATACGCCGGAACTCCCGGCGTTCCCATCTATCCCAAATTATCGATTTCGGGCGCCGGGCAAAACACAACGGTGAATTGGAATTTGGATTTGAAATTAAGCCCATTCACCAGCAATTCACACAACTTGCCGCGACATGCACATATCGCATTTATCAGTGAAAAGACTACTGCTTCAGGGTCACCCGCGGCTTACTTACCTAATACTACAGATACAAACCGGCCAGCAGTGGTAAAAGATGATCAAACACCTGTCACCTTGCTCAATAACAGTACGGCCAAGGCCTTAAGCGCTAATTCTTCTGGCGATGGTGGCTTTGGGTCTGGCGCGCTCATGGGCGTCCTCTACTTCGGTCAGTCTCTACCAACTGTTCAGGCGGGGTCTTATACCTCCACTGCCACTTGGACGCTATCTACTACGCCAACCTCTTGATTATCTGATACCTCACACTAACTAGAATGCAGACTAGAAAAGCTAAATAACAGATAGCAAGCTCCCCCCCTAAACCATGAATTAAACAATATATCTCCGATTGGTTGAAGTGAATTTGGATAGATTTCGAATTCACTCCAACCAATTTTTGTTATTGAACTCACAAGGTTGCAAATAGATATGACTGTAAATTTCCCAATGCAGTAATAGCCTAACAATGCTCGAAATAATCTGTAGCAAATTAAAGATTTCAAATATGAACAAATTAATTGTGTGAAATTGATACATATTTTAAATTTTAATTGGTACAATTGAATAAAGTTTATATGCGTAAGGAGGGGCTGAAATGAGCCTTCGTAGAACTCTTGTAGTTGGACTAGCGAGCTTAACACTTGGATTGGCACTGTCGACCATTTCCTTAGTTCACGCTGACTCGACTTGGTTCAATGGAACTGTGGACTCGAGTGGTGTAACTAGTAACAGTAATTTGCCTACTTATCCAGCACCAGATGAATTATCTCCAGGAATTGCCGGATACGTCCCCTACACGAATATATTCTCGCCTATGGGGCCCTCTGTGCGTTTGACTAATTCTGGTTCCGATGTTGGACTTATTGTCACTCAATCCAAAAATAAACAAGTTGGCGCCATTTGGAGTCAAAGCCCAATTTTTGATTTGTCAAAACAATCACAATCCATGAGTGCCAATATTCTATTTCAACCACCCGCAACAGGTAAACCCGGGGATGGTATGGCATTTGTTTTAACTGCTGACAAACAGACGAAAGTGGGCTATGACGGTGGTGCTCTAGGCGTTTGGGGAGGTCCAGATACTTCGCCAACAAAACCAACGTCTGCTCAAATAGCGGCTAATGCAATCCAACACAGTGCTGCAATAGCGTTTGATACTTATGCGGACACGGACACCTATGATGGTACCGCTGGATATGGCAATTCGTCTGTCTTTCCGGCCCCATCTCAGTATGTCGGATTCGGCTATCCCGGTCTCCCAGATATGTATCAAATATTCACTAGTGGCGGCAAATCCACTCCAGCTTTAAGTTTTACAAATAAGAATAGTGGCTCGACGACAAGTGGCCTGTCCTTCCCAGGAGCTGCGCCAAACACATTGGCACAATTGACCACAAGCAAATGGCATATTCTTGAAGTAAACTGGCAACGAAATTATAAAGATGGCGGAACGTTAACTTATAAGATTAGCGATGCGACGAAGCAGGAAAGCATAATGCCATTGTGCAGAGTATCCAGTGGTCACAAGCCGATATCAACACAATTTTTGGGTCAAACAGTCCAAAACTATATGTGGGCTTTACCGGCACCACTGGGGATGCCGTGCAGGATAATGTCCTAGCCTTCCGTTCGCTACCTGGTATTGTCAATGCGGCCGGTACTGTAAAAGTGACTCGGCCAGCAGATAGCACAACGGTCACAGACAAGACTGTCCTACACACTAACGATGCACTTAACTATCACGTTAGTCTAACCTATGATGCCAGCAGTAGTCAGTCATGGCCTGCAAACAGTGCTAACAAGTTAGTCATGTACTTGCCAAAAGCAAGTATTTAATCGCTTCTCAAAGAACAATAAGCGTTACTGGTTCAGATGGCTCCAGTGCCACTGTTAATTTGGATTCTAGCAGTGCTACTCAATTCAAATTATCTGGCTTTGACAATTTCCTAAAAGGGACAAGCAAAACAATTACCTTTGATATCCCGGTAAATGTGGATGCCACAGTTGATAACAATACAATTCCAGTCGGTTCCACACAGTCATTCAGCGATAACACCGCCACGATGGTTGGTGATGATGCTCAGATTCAAGTGTCAAACCCTGATCAAACAAGTGACCCTTACACCATCAAGTATCAGATTCAGAACACAGGCAAGCCTTTTGTACCACCAGCACTGCCTGATCTGGAAACAGTGCCTGACCTACACTTCATAAATACGGCCAGGGGTTTAGCTTTGGGACCAGCCAAAGCAAATCCAACCGTTTCTGAGTTCATTCGCGGAGCTTATACACGAAGCGATGATGTGCAACAATCAGCGAATGACACTAGCACATCGAATCCCCAAAATTGCCATACATCAGTAGCAGTGACAATTTGAATAAGATTATTAATCCTTCGGTCTATGATCCCACAGGCCCACAGCTATTATCAGCTGCCTACAAGGATTTGACCGGGCAAACTTACTCAAGCCTCGTAATTAACGGTAATAAAACCCAGAGCAACTGGAATCTAGGCTTACAACTGTCGCAGTTCAAGACCACAGATGCCAAAGAGAAGACACTTCCCCGTCCGGCACGAATCGTATTTGTCAGTCTGAGCGGGATTGGCAAAGGCTTACCCGCTTCCTATCTGCCAAAGCCAACAGACGCAACACATCCCGCCGTTGTGACTGATGGTGCCTCTGCACCAACAACGATTATGAGCGATAGTACTGCACAATCGATGAAGAGTATGGGTTCGAATACTTCTGGTGATGGTGGCTTCAAATCTGGGGCATTGATGGGTTTTCTGTACTTTGACCAATCACTTCCAACTATCCAAGCAGGTTCATACACCGCACAGGCAACGTGGACACTCTCGACAACACCATAACAATAGTTCAATGATTATGAGCCTTCTTCAAGTAAGTTGGTATGTTTAAACAGTTTTCGACTTTGAAAACTGTTTTTTCTACTTTCGTTACCTCATATCTTGGAAAGATATTTCATCCGACGAATAAAAACATCATACCGACGAAATTTAGAGGTTAGAAGTCTTTTCCAAAAATTATAAACAAAATATGCAATTACTGCATTAAACAACCGATGACTTAGTGATAAAATTATTTATATAAATTTAATTATGTTATTTATCGGAGGTCATACAAATGAGAGTCCGTAGACTTACTGTCTTGATTTCAGTCTTATTGAGCAGTATCAGTTTCATGACAATTCTTCCACAGCATGTTCATGCTGCTTGGATGGCACCAATATCAGAAGTTCCTTGGTCTACTTCAAGTGTTCCGTATACCGGAATGTTTGGCGATCCACCAACCCTTGCTGACGGTTCCCCCGGATTCATTCCGTATGACGCCTATTTTCACAAAGTTGGACCAAACTCTGTTCTTATTAAGTCACCAGACGGAACACACAATGCTGGTTTAGCAGTCACAACAGCAGGTCAAAACGAAGTCGGTGCACTTTGGAGTAATAGTCCTGTGTTTAATCTCGACAAACAACACCTTTCTGTCAGTATGGCAATGCTAATCAAGCAAGGATTCAACTATTCAGGATACATTCCGGGTGCCACGCCAGCAGACCCGGGAGATGGGATGGCTTTTGCACTGACTGGATCATCAATACCAACGGACAGTAGTAAAATGAATACAGGTGCTTCTGTGGGGGTGTGGCGCAAAGAAGAAATATCTGGCGCTAAATTTGGTTCCACACCAACGCTCCCAGCCGATACCAATCAACTCAAAAAAAGTGCTGTAATCACATTTGATACCTATGCAAATCTGAATACCTTAGACTATAATGCCTACCCATCTGGTAGTACAGCCACTAATGCATCTTACGTTGGTTTCAATTACCCTGATCAAGCTGGCACCTATACCGTCGGGGCAGATCATTATAGAACTGATACTAGTAACTGGTACTGGCCTGTGCACTTAATGTATGATGCAGGCACACAAACCAATAGTTCAACCACTACTCTCCCTCGACCTTTCAACACTGGTGTCAGCTTATTATCCAAATCCTCTACCTTAAATAATAATTATTCTCTCGACAAATGGCATATTCTCGATGTCACATGGGATCACGCCCTAGCTAGTGATCCCGCTGGTGGCGGAACACTCACGTACCGGTTGACCGGTGTTCAAACCAATGCCGATGGTTCTGATAAGCCCCTTGTTCGCCGAATTAGATGGACGGATGCACAAATCAACACAATCTTTGGCACACATCAGCTGTCTGTGGGTTTTACCGGATCCACCGGTAGTCAGTTCGAAGCCAATGTATTTGCCTTTAGAAGCTTACCTGGTTGGGTTAACGCGGGTGGCTATACATCACTCACAAAAGATGATTCGCCGGCTGAAATAACGCCAGCCAATGCAGCCAATCCACCTGTACTAAAAACAAACGATCAGCTAAAATATAACTTCACTGTCACTTTTGATAATGATAGTTTACATAACTGGTCAGACGATCCCCAAAGTGCATTAACCGCTGTTGTGCCAATAAACAAATACTTTGTCTTTCCTAATAAAATTCGAGTGAGTCCATTGACGTCACTTATCCTGATGGCACAACCGGAACTGCTGATGCCACCATCCTTCCTAAAGACAGTACACATCCAGACAACAGATATGTCAAAGTGACTGGAATCAACTCATTCAAGCTACCATCGACCTCGACGTCTGGGACACAAAAGCTTACGTTTAATATGCGCGTTGATGTCGATCAAATTCCAACAAGCGAAATTGCGGCTGGCGCTACCAAAGAATTCACAGACGATACGGCAACTGTGAGTGGTGATACCGCACAAATTCATCTGGAGAACCAAGCTCAAACCACCAATCCATACAGTATTCATTACCAAATTCAAAACAATAATCTACCATATAATCCGCCAGCAGATCCTACACTCGATTCAGTGCCAAGCCTTACATTTGTAGCGATAAACACTGATGCGCAAATTATAAACGTTTCAGATTTAATCAATGGAACCTATACGCGATCGGTAAAGGACCAATCACCAAAAAGTTGCTACCACAAATGATCTCAATCCATTGTTAACAGCGGATAATAACCAATACTTTTTGTTGGCAACGGCAAACTATAATAAGGCCGTGCCGACAAATAGTCTTCTTCAAATCACCGGTAATAACGCTAAACAATGGGATTTACAATTATCACTGTCAAACTTTGCCTTGAGTGATTCAACCGGTAAAGTGATTACAGACTCCAACGGAGATCCGCAAACACCTTTGCCTCAACGTTCCACAATTGCTTTTATCAGTACGACCGGAGGTTCAAATAGTCCTGCCAACTACTGGCCAGGCACCAATCTGGCCAGTTCAACTGAAACCTCAAGTCCAAAGGCAATGGTCAAGGATGATGGCTCGGGGTACATTCTCATGAATGCACAATCTGCTGCAAGTTTGAAATATAGTGGTTCATTTGGTAGCAACTTTTCCACGGATGGTGGCTTCACGATGGAGTCTGGCGATACCTCTGGAACATCTAATCCAACGGGAACAATTTATTCAATTCTCGGTTTTGATGGGAAGATGCCCACTGTGAAAGTAGGCCACTACACCTCTACCGCGACCTGGACACTCTCCACAACACCAACATCTTAAATGGATTATCAAAAGCAGCTGTCTCACCATGAGGCAGCTGCTTTTGTATATTCACAATCTTTTAAATTGACCATCCCCGATTTTAGCTCTACACTCAACTCATCTAATAGAGAAAAGGAGTCTTCTTATGTCACGTGTTATTTTGATTACCGGCGCTTCATCGGGTATCGGGTTTGAAGCAGCCAAGCAGCTCGCACAACAAGGTCACACCGTGTATGGTGCAGCTCGACGTATCGATCGCTTGCAATCACTCACACAGTACGGCGTCACCCCCGTTGCGCTGGATGTGACCGATGGCGCAGCCGCCAAAGTCGTGGTCGATCAGATTATTGCCAAGGAAAATCGACTCGATGTGCTGATTAACAACGCTGGCTACGGGTCATATGGCGCCGTCGAAGAAGTCAGTATCGATGAAGCCAAGCGCCAATTTGACGTCAATCTCTTTGGCCTAGCACAGATGACCAAGCTGGTGCTGCCTCAGATGCGCAAGCAACACGCCGGTACCATCATCAACACGTCATCGATGGCCGGCAAGGTCTGGACGCCATTTGGCGCGTGGTACCACGCAACCAAGTTCGCCGTTGAAGGCTTCTCCAACGCCATGCGACTAGAGCTTGAACCATTCGGCATCCACGTCGTTCTGGTTGAACCGGGTGCCATCAAGACCGATTGGGGCATGATTGCGGCTGATCACTTGAGCGAGAGTTCGGCCCAGGCCCCTACGCCAAAGCCGCCCAGCGCACCGCAAAGAACTTGCGGCGAATGTACAGCGGTCACTTCATCACAACCCCAAGCAAAATCGGTGCCGTGATGGCTAAGGCTGCCACTGCTGCTAAGCCTCGCACACATTACCTGACTGGCTTTGGCGCCAAGCCATCTGTCTTCTTCTCACGCGTGGTGCCTAATCGGGTGTTTGATGCCGTAATCAAACGCGTAATGTGATCACGTTTACGAAGCCACGAAACTCGGCTTGTATGTGACGACGTTTCCATTCAATATACATCTTAAAATTATTCATCAAAAAAGGTGGCACACAATTGAAATCAATTGTGTGCCACCTTTTTCCTTTTATATAACCCGTGTAATTTTATTATAGATAATTCCATTCGAATTTTGCATATTATTTTCCAAATAATAATATAAATTCTATTGAAATATGAACATAATTAAACCTTCATTAGTGTTAGACTATATTAGTATCAGACATGAACTTTATTAAGTCTAACAGGAGGGCAGTTTATGACACTGCGACACTTATTACTATTCAGTGGTCTCATCATCGGCATGAGTGCCTCAACCCAAACGGCACATGCGGCTACAGATTGGATGAATCCACTCAACAACACAACTTATACCGCACCACCAGATATCACGTCGGGAACGGCTGGGTATGTGCCTTTTGGCGATAGTTTTACGACGCTGGGCACATCAAAACTCATCACACAGACGGCTGGCGGCACAACTCAGAATGTTGGCTTGGCCGTCACCCAAGCGGCCAACAACCAAAACGGTGCTATCTGGAGTAAAAGTCCGATTTTCGATCTCACCAACAGCATCAATCCGTCAGCATGAATGTGCTGCTGCAACAATCGAGTCTTGCCAGTGGTGATGGGATGACCTTAGCATTATCTGGTAAGAAGCCAAGTGCGCCACTGACTCCCGGTGCACAACTAGGCGTGTGGGCCGGGGAATATAATAGCACGAATGCAGATACGAGTGACTACCTGAAGGCTGCCTTACCATCCAGCACCATAGTCACACTCGATACGCACTTCGACAAAACACTCGATGGCAAACTTCCTGGCAATAAGACAAACCAATATATCGGTTTAGCCTATCCTGGCCTCGCCAACAGCTATTATTTCGCTAGTAACACAAACAGCACCTCCACCAGTGACAAATATATCGGGCAAATCAACTTCAATAATGTCCAGACCGGCATGAAGAAAATCCCGTATAGCTCAGGTGTCTACCTCGCCTCACCCGCTAGCGAACCAGTTTGGCATAACTTTGATGTTGTTTGGGATCGAGATGCCGACAACAGTGGTGGCACATTGACTTACCGGGTTTCCAATACCGATAAGGACCAAGCCAGTGGCGTCAGTGTCAATACGGTGCACTGGACCAATAGCGATATCACCACCATCTTCGGCACCAATAACGTCTATGTTGGCTTTACTGGCTCGACTAGTACAACCGCGAATGAGGATGCGATTGTCTCATTCCACTCGATTCCAGGCACAGTCAATGCCAGTGGCACGGTCAAACTCACCAAGGGCACCACTGCGGTCACAGCGAGCACGCAATTGCGTCCGAGTGATCAACTCGCCTACAACTATAATGTCACCTATGATAACAGTAGCAGTGCCAACTGGCCATCAGCAAATGGGCAATCGCTCAGTATCAAACTCACCAAGAACAAATATTTCCTCCCCACTTCAACCCATATCACTGTGACCTATGGCGATGGCTCAACTGGCACCGCAACCCTGGCAACGTCGCGCAAAGACCCAGCGACAATCATCTTGTCCGGCATTAAAGGCTTTACCAAAGGAACGTCGGGGTCAATCAAATTTGTGATTCCGATGAATGTCGGTCCAATTGATAAGACTGATCTTCCAATCACACAGAGCCGCACCTACAGTGATGATGCCGGAATCATTATTGGAGATAACGCGCAGATTCACTTGCAAAACACAGATACAACTGCGACCGATCCATTCAGTGTTGGCTACACCTTATTTAATACCGGATTAACCTATGTCCCCGCCTCACCAACCCTATCACAGGTGCCCTCGCTCGCATTCATCAATCTCCATAGTCTGATCAGTGGCGGCAGTGCCAATCCATCTGTGATTGAACTCAGCACGGGCAAGTTCACTAGTACAGATCTTCCTGAATTCCAAAATGTTAATGATCTCAATGACCCGACAACTGGCCTTGCAACGGTCGATGACCAACTGGTAGCCATGCAATCGCCCGATAATGAACAGGCTAAGTTGACCGTTGACAGTTCAGCCACCAGCAAGTGGCGCCTCGCCGTCTCGGTCTCGCCATTCACAAGTGACGCCGGCCCCTTCTCGAGTCATGCCCATATCGCGTTTTCAACACGACTGGTGCGTCGGCAGATAACTCACCCGTCTCATATTGGCCAAGCAACACAGCACCGGTAAGTGTGGCAGATAACAACCAGAGTACCGATATTATGAACTCTGACTCTGCGAAGTTGATCAGCTCCAACACCACGCCAAAAGCTGGGTTCGATGTTGGGGCGGGCTCAGTCCTTGCGATTCTCCATTTTGACGATAAAATGCCACTAGTCCAGCGCGGTACTTATCAATCAACAGCCGTTTGGTCCTTAACCGTTGCCCCTTAACCGACTTCACGAAAGGAGCTCTCTCATGTTCTCGCTCAAATTACTGACTATCACGACGGCATTATCGCTCGGTATCATTGCACTGCCAAAATTGGCTGTCGAAGCGGCGGATGCGGCCGTCATCGATGAGCCTTCTGACTTCGCCATGGTTGTTGATGGTGACGCAGAACCGATTGTCTCGGCCAATCCAGTCTTCGCATTCAAAACTCAATCCGCCGGTGCCCTCATGAACGATGATCTCACTGCATCGATTGACACCATCACTAATCCTGATCTCACGGTGACAGATTACACCGGATCGGGTAGCGGATGGTTGCTATCCGCATCCCTCAGCACCCTCACGACCACAGCAGAAGGCGGCCAACCCATCTCGGGAACATTACATCTCGCCTGGCTGCCTATCGACAAGCAGCATGATTTCGGCAATCCACTCACGCCTGGTCCGCTCACCGATGACTCTCAACAGCGCATCTTTTCTCTGGATACCGGTAGTACCGTGCCATTCTGGGATACCAGAGCAAAAGGCACAACCATTAAAGCCACTGGTCAGGGTGTCAATCAAATCACGTTTGACCCAGATGCGACAACCTTCTCGCTCAATCAAACAGATCGTGTGCTACCTGAGGAATACACGGCAGGCATCACATGGACACTCTCAGCAACACCGGCATAACAAATTAAAGCCCCCGACAATCTTGAAGGTTGTCGGGGCTTTGCTTGTGGGATAAAAGACTTCCCAGTCAGTGCCACTTAGTGTCTAAACCCAAGAAGCAAGGCAAGAGTTCAATGTCCAATTTAAATCTTAACCTATCTCTTCTGGTATACCAGACACAGATATGGAAGTAACGAAGACAATTGACGGCTGTTTCATATAACCAACTCAGATGCGATTAAACGCACTATATGCGAGGGTTGAATGAAATACATCACCCAGCAAACAACCAGTGAACAACTCAAGACGGCATATGAAACCTATATATCACGCCATCACGCATTCATGCATGAATCGAAGCCCTGAGCAACTCGAAATCCGCTTTTACGGCCGTACCATGGGCGGCGGCACACCATTGAATCAAGCAATCTCCCCCATCAAGAAACACATACGAGGTGTCTTATCGCCATGACTGACCCACACTCAAATGAATCCATCAACTGACCGCATAAAAAGCAGTTTCCAGAACGGAAAGTGCATCATGAATAGAAAGGTTTTCCAACAGAGTTTGACAAAGAACCAAAAAGACTTCCCACCTTAAACAGATAGGAAGTCTTTTATTTATTAATCAACACCAACTGTTGCAATCCAACGAATCAGCGCATGGTAATCACCGACCTGCTGATTAGCCGTGGGGAATTCGAGCCGCATAGCATCATTCGTATCAAATACAAGGGACCAAGCGTTGTCTCCCTTGCCAGGATCGGCCTGCCAAATTTTTGTTTCTTGGCCAAAGGTTGGCTGATAATCAGTTTCAGTAGAATCACTTGGCTGCGTCGGTGGATTCCCTTCCTTCGCAGGAACCAGCGATGCAGCGGTGAGAGAATTAGGCCCATTCGTCAAATCCTGACTCATCGGAATAAATTCCCCGGGAGATCCATTTGAATTAACATTAACTAACCCACCTTGATAAACTGTGGCCTGCTTCAAATCCAAACTATCAATCCCATTGAATGCCTTCCAACTGCTATCGGCATCTGGACGGTACTCGAACTGAGAGAGCTGGGCCGATAACGTCCAACCGCTGCTCGTCGTCCGATTGGTGACCGTAACCATACGATCAGGCGCACTGGCTGCATCAGCATAAGATGGTTGTAAACTTAGCGCATCGCTAAAAACCATGAATGGAGCAGAATTCATTGGGCGCGGTGCAAAATTAAAGTTTTTTGACGCCGTGACCTGAAGGCCACCATCAACTAGCGTGAGATTTGCATTACTTTGAGCAGGTTGTCCCTCGTCAACATTCACACCTGTAGTCGCTTGAAATGTTGAAGTGTCATCAGCAAGTACATGATTACTCTGTAGGCTGATTGTGAACAATAGCCCCAAAGTTGCAGTTAGAAGTAAAAGTTTCCTGCGAATATTGCTCACCCCCAGTCACCTGTAAATTAAACTGTGATTACTTGACGCCCGCAGTCAAAGTCCAAAGCAATGTGGAAGTAAACGTGCCGCTCTTCTGAACTTTAGCAGGTACATACATCTGTGAACTGCCTGTTTTACTGAAATCGGTGTAGAAATCCCCACCAGCTGCAGCAGAAGCCTTTGAAGGGTCCAGTGAAGCCACGGGCACCGCAGTGCTCTTCGATACATCCGTGCCTTGAAGTAAAACTTTACTATCTGCCGTGGTAACATCGTCAGTTGCAGTCAACTTACCATCAGCGCTACCAGGTGCGACCCAATAGTTAGCAATGTTACTATGCGCGAAGGTGATTGTTGCGTCTGTGAGCTGTGTAGCCCCGTTCACAGGCACAGTACCTTGAACAGTGACATTCCAACCAGCATTAGCGCCACTACGATCTTGTACATGCAAGAAAGAAGTGGTGGCACGATCCAACTTATTAGCAGCAGGCGTTGCTGGAGCCGGAGTCACCGCACCATCGTAATAAGCATTAGCGCTGATAGGAGTCATAGTGCGATTGCCACCATCCTCTTCAGCTGGAAAGGCATCAAACGTTTCTGCTGTTTTCAGTGCATGGTGTCCGTAATCAAAACTTGGCACATCTACCAATTTCAACGAGCCGGCATCAAATGTAATTGTTGCGTTTGAAGTCCCAGTCCCAGTAGGCTGAGTTTCTGTAATTGTACCTGGCGTTGCATCAACTTGATTAGTCATTGGATCATCCGCCGCATTAACCTGCGCAGCACCCAAACCACCAATACCTGCTAAAACAGCGACACTAGCTAATAAAACTTTTGTCTTCATAATCTTACTCCTCCTCTTCATTGGCACTATTTTTCTTTTTGTTGCTCCGGCGCCCTAACCAGTAAATCAGGAGCCCGAGTATGATGAGAACAAGGATAGCGATGGTAATCCATAACCAAGTGTAATCAGGTTTGAATCCAGCTTCCTGGTTCAATTGGTCCGCCTCAGCGGCACTAATCGTGAAGTTACGTGTGAATTTCCAACTTTGACCACCAGTCGATCCAGTCCCGTGTAAGGTATAGTCACCGGCCTCTAATCTTTGACCACCCCAGCTGATAGGATAAGTGAAGTTCGAGTTGGGAGCAATCATCAGACCAGTAGCGTTTGCCGTATGCAAGACGTTTTTTCACCACGCCGTGTCACAGACAATTTCATAGTCGCATTCGCCAGTAAAGCTGGCTTGTTGTTTTCAATGTTTGCTAACACCGCTGTTTTGCTTGCATACAAGCCACCACGAGCCGAATTGGCAGACATATTGGGCACAGCCCGGACATTATCCATCTTTAAAAAGATAGGCAATCCATACGCGTATTTGATCTTGAGGGCTGTATTCCCATTCACACCAGTTTCTTTACCACCATCGGGAACAGATGTAATCCCGCCCATAAGAACACCGGAATAACTAGCCGGCGCGTTTAGCGTAAAGCCCACCTCTTTAGTAGACTTTGGTGGAATTGAAACGGTCATTGTCTTGGGCTGAACATAATCACGCAGCTTATACTTTAATGAACTATCATTAGGAATCTTTGCTGAATCCCAAGCATAAACACCACTATCTTGTGTATAGCCCGTATTGACAGACAATGAGAGCTTCAAAGTCGTGGAACGCTTATTTAATATATTAACCTTGATTTGCTGGACACGGTCATTTTCCGTACGGATGACATAATATCCATTACCAACACTCTGAGCTTTATTGGCAGAGACGGGAGACAATACGTAGTCCGGCCCATCAGCGGCATATACTGTGGAACCAGTAGCTTGAAGACCAAAACAGCTACCTAGAAATAACGTTAACCCAATTAAAATTTTGTAGCTTCACAATTCCTCATCCTTAAAAAAGCCGGGCATTCGACCGCCCGGCTTTCAAATCTTGCGATTCGCCAGTGTATTATTTTATGGTTGTGGTGTTGTTGGTGCTGGATCGTTAACGGTAGCATCAGCGCTCGCCTTAAGGGTCCATGTCAAAGGTGCAACATAGTATCCTTCTGTTGCTTCTTCAGGAACATGTAAAGTAGCATCCTTTTGATCAGAATAGATGTGTTGAACAGTCCCAAAGCCTGTGCCAGCAGTTGCCTTGATAACTTGACCTGCAGCACCAGCTTGTCCAGCTGTTTGTCCAGCAGCGTTGGTCCCAGCAATGATATCAACATTGTTAAGAGCGACATCGGATGGATTCCCAGTTGTGTCGTTCATCTTAACGCCACCCTTAAGATCCAATTCCCATGTCCCTTTAGCTAAATTATCAGCTGAGTCAGTACCAGTTTCTGCTGCTTCCTTTGTTGCATATTGATGGAAGGCACCTAATTGTGCAGTCAACAGGTAGCCTAAGCCCTGTTGCCCACTAAGACTACGTGAATCTGTAACCTGTAAGACACCCTTTTGATTACCATCGTTGTCCCGAACGGTATCGTTGCTGTAAAGACCAGCAGGCAGACCCGCAGTGACAGTACCGAAGTATAAGTCAGGAACAGCATCAAGTGTTAAGTACCCACTTGTTACATGTGCCCATACATCAGAAACAGCTGATGAACTTTCTGTTGCTACTGCTGTATTGGCATTTTTATTAGCTTGAGCACCTTTGCCTGAATCATAGATACCAGAAACACCTTGTTGATCCAATGTCACAGACTTGCCATCAGCGGCTGTAGCAGCGTGAACGCCTGCGGCTGGAGCGATAGCAAGTAATGCGACACTTGCCAATGTAGTAAGAGAGATAAGCTTTGTTGTCTTCATAAGAACAACCTCCTAAGTTTTTGTAATTAAGTTGAGAAACTGAAACGATCAGGATAGCAATACCAACAAATAAACTGCCAAGCACCTTAATTCCGGTTGAATCACTCACACCAGTTGAAGGAAGATTTGTCTTCCCACCAACGATCAATGCGCCATTCGCTCCTGGTTGTGATGCGTTACCATTCGATCCTGAGTTATTACCGTTGTTGCCAGTGGTTTGATTCCCGTTGTTGTTTGTCTGGTTGCCGTTGTTTTGGCCTCCGGTACCCGGTAAATTACCACCGTTGTTACCGTTATTGCCGTTGTCGCCACCATTATTGTTACCGCCATTATCGCCGCCGTTGTTACCATTGTTGTCGCCACCATTGTTACCATTGTTATTACTGTTGGTGTTATCAACCAATAACCACACGTCAGAAACTGACTTTTTGAATGATGTCGATCCGGTATCAGCAACCAGGTAGTTCCCAGCAGTTACATCGTCGGCAGTGACCATCTTGATCCCTACGGCGATGACTAATGCAATTGCAACGACCAGCCATACGCCCCACTTCTTCATCCAAGCAAATCGGTGATTTGTGTTCATTTGTGATTTTGCGCCCCCTTCCGTTTAAGATGTCAACTCACTACGATTCCAAGATATTACATCCGAGTCATCAAAAATTCAAACTTTGTAACCCTGAACATTGAATTGCTTATTCATGTTACCTCTTATTCAATGCTTAGGACTTCAAGACTTGGGTTTATCAACTCTGGTGTCCTATCCCTCATCGATGTATAAAGCATAACATGGAATTTATGCGAAAATATTCCAACTTTTAAAAGAAATTTTTATGAATTCTGGAATCTTCCATATGAATTTGCTTATATACCGGGAAAAGTGATAACTAATCTTTCTCGTTTTGTTTACTATCTTGCTTATCCGGCTTACCTTGCTCAGTTTCCGTACTACTTTCTTGTTTCTTGGCTGCAGATTTAGCTTTTTTCTTAGTTGCAGCGGTTTTCTTCTTGTGCTTATTACGTCCAAACATAATAATGCTAATCACAATAATCAGAATGACAAGTGCTGCAATCCCCAAAATAAAGTAAATGGTATAGTCGTGAATCAAGTTAGGATCCTGCGCATTCGCTGTTTTGGCGGATTCAGCACTGACGGTACCATCGGTTGCAATATGCCAGCGTTGCCCATTGACCTGCACCGTACCAGAAATCTGATACTTGCCAGCCTTAACGGGTTGATCGTGCAAGTTAATCGGGATCGGCAATGCGGCATTGGGCGCAACACTGACGCCAGACTTAATCGCCTGATAGCGTTGCTTACCGATTCCAATCTTGCTCAACCAATCATCGCTCTTGACAGTGATGTTATAGCTCACATTCTTCAACGCCACAGCCTTCAGGTTAGCGATATCTACTTGAAGATAAGTTTGTTTGTTGTAACTATTCCCCTTGATTTGACTGAAGATGAATTTCGGTGTTGGCACCTGATTCGTCATGGTCATCAACAGTGGCACATCCACGAACTGCTCTGGGCTCCCATTCAGCGACACGTGGAAGCCACCCATGACTAAACCATCAAAGCTTTTGGCTGGAAGGGGCACATTGAATGTCAATGTTTGACTGTCATTACCACCCAATTTGATGGTCTGCGTCTTGACCTTTTGATTCAGCACATAGGGCAAGCCATAGTGGGCCTTCTTCACAATCTGACTGTAGCCGATATCACCGGTACTCGTCACGGTCGCATTGGTCGGTGTGATTGTCAGACTCATCGGTGCACTGGAGAAGTTCGAGAGTGACAGCTTCAATTGCCGGTTGCTGTTCGGTTGGCCGACAATCTCGAATCGATCGGTCACATCCGTATTTGCCACAACCGGTGTCACGGCCAGATTGTCAATATCCGCCGAAACGGTCTGATGAGGGCCAAAAACCGCCAACGCAAAAGCGGCGGCGGCAGCCCAAACGAGTTTATGCTTCATTCTTTTCCCTTCTTTGTCCCCATCCGATAAACAATGACGAATCCGAGAATGACAAGAATCAGAATCAAGCCCCCGATAACCCACCACATCCAAGTATTATCAGGCTTGATACCGAGTTTCTTATTCAAACGATCCGCTGTTTGTTGCGAGATGGTGAATTTCTTGTCAAACGTCCATGAATACCCAGACATCGTGTCCACACGCATCTTGATCCGATAGTCACCAGCCACTAATCGCTGGCCATAAGGTAAGGCAATCTGATAATTGAATTGCGTATTGGGTGCAACGGAGAAATCTTTCACCGTTGTTGTGGCAGATTTCTTATCGCCACTCAGGGCACTGATTGTTGTCTTCACTGTACCTTGATTGAAGTAATTGGGTTGTGGATTCAAGAAACTGATTTGCGCCACTGCGCGCGAGCCTGTGACCATTGGCACCACCTGTTGCCACTGCAGATCTGGTTTTACCTTAATAGGATTCTGGAATGACATCGCCACAGCCACGGCATAGGCGAATTGATTCTTGAATTGAACGTTGCCCTTTTGCCCGCCGTCATCCATGTAATCAGATGTCGCGAGTAAGCCACCCAATATCATCCCCTGCACATCCGCATTCGGGGTCACGAACTTCCAGGTCACGTTCTTGGTTTCGCCGGCCTTCAACGGAATCGTGGTACTCTTCGGTGCGAACGTTGTGAACGGATATTTCATCGACTTGTCAGGTTTATCAGTCGTATCCGAATACCCGATACCACCATTCAAGCCAGTGTTCGCATTCGTTGCGCGCACCGTCACGTTCTGATCCGTATTCACAACACTCTTAATTGTGAACTTCAAGGTCTGTTGTTGATTGGGCTTGACGAGTAAATCATAGTAGCCCGAATTGCTATTGCGCGTGTTGCTTGCTTCGCCCACCGTCAATACAAAAGACGAGCCAGCCGCTTGTACGTGCTGAACGCGGCCAAAAACCAGTGCCACGCTGGCCATCATCAGGCCCATCAGCAACCATTTCAGTTGTTTCTTCACAGTTATTCGCCGCCCTTTTTATTTTTGCCGTTGATGTAATAACCAACCGGCACTGCCAATTAATGCAATCACGAGAATCGCAGCCAGCCACAACAAGAGCTTGTTGCTTGGCTTCTTGGTCAATTCACGCTTAGTCCGAGTGACGCCACCTTGATAGACATGGAACGTCATCGTCTTGGTCACGCTGGCCGGGTTCTTAGCTTTACCGGTGACGTGAAGCCGATAAGTACCAGGCTTCAGCCGATTAGTTGGCACACTCACTGTCATCTTAGATTGTGGTGCCAGGCTGTAATCAGGGTAGTCAAATGACTTCACGTGCTTCTTCTTGTCACTGATGCGGTCGATTGTACCTTGAGTTGCAAGTTGCGGGTATTAATCGATGCCGCATTCGTGAGATCGAATTGGACCTGTGATTGACCATCCACCAACTTCACAGCAGGACTGTCAATACTCAGCTTGGGTAGTGGTTCACCTGTCCCGTAATGGAAAACAATCCCGGTCGCAAATTGAATCCGATTCTTGATCTGAAAGTTTGAGCTATCATCTGAGCCAATGTCCGATGCCGTCAAGATTGAACCAGCATAAATCCCCTTTGATTTGAGGGCCGGTGTCTTAAGCGTAAAGCTGATTTCTTGTGACTTACCTGGTTGCAAACGCACCGAAACTTTCTTCTTGCTGGTTACCATGCCTTCTAATCCGTGACTGCCATTCACTAACTTGCGATTGGCTTGGTCATAGCTGATACGACCATTTTTGTTGGTATAGCCATTGGTTACTTGCACAGTAATCGTCAGCGGCTTGGTCCCAATATTCAAGATGCGTGCACGCAACTGGTATTCATGATTACCGACCACATCCATATCAAAGTAACTGAGATCTTTGTTCCGTTGCTCCTTGGTCGGTAGGTATTGCACCGCGTACATCCCTTTACCGGCAGCGCTTACCGTGTTTGGCTGACTGATACCGATTAATCCGATGAGTACGATTACCCAAATCCACCATTGCCGTTTCAAAAGTCATCTTCCTCTCTTGTTACTCAATTATGTAGGGCGTGTGACAAGTCACACGCTAAAGTTGCGCCATCACATCACATGATTTTGCAGAATCAATGAGCGCTCATTGCTGAACGATGAAACCTAACCGTGTTCCAAGTCCCAACAATCTCCGCCGAGCCACTTGTCACTTGTGCCATAACTGGCCATTCGCTCGAAGCCTGCTCGTGCTCAATTGCGGACCGGGACTTGTCGCACTCTAAACATGCTCATCCCCCCTGCCTGTTGCGCCTAACCAGACTCACGACGATCATCGAAACCATGATTGCTTCATGAGTCTCGTTAGTGCTCACAGTCAACCCGGGTGGATTCGCACTCTATATTGCTAAATCCGGAACACCTTCAATCGTTCCTTGGTTGCAGGAATCTTCTGAACGAATTCACCGCGAACCACTAATCGATTGGCTTCGTCCAATTGAGAAGAAGCACAGGTGATTAAGGTGATCGTCTTATGGCCCTTCACATCATCGACCCATTGCGTCTGGTTGCGGTAGACGGTTTGGACTGAGGTCACCCTGTAAACATAGATGTTGGTCATATCGGTGATGTACACCCCTTGGCCGATTGCGACCTTATCGAGGTTTGAGAACAGCGGGCCGTTTTCGGTCATATAGTGCCCAGCCAAGGCGTAATTGCCTTTGCCCATCTCCTCATCTTGTTTCATGGTACCGGCACCTGTTGCGAGATTGTTGTCAGACAAGCCATTCAGAATCGGTAGGTACATCCCTGCATCAGGAATCGCCATCTTGCCTAGCACGTTGGGCTTATCGACAGCGGCTTGCACCACATTCGTCATCCCGATCGGTTTCACTTTGGCAAAATTGAAATTCCCCTTCTTCTTCTGATTGGCCTTGATGGTCTCTGCCGTGGTGTTATTCAGGTAATACGCGGTGTAACGTTCAATCGCGTATCGTTCAATTTGGTCAGAGAAGATCAATGCGACACCCAACAACAGGATAACCAGCGCCAAAATATTGCGCAGCCGAAAAATCTTTCGCACGTTGCATCCTCCTTTTGTTTATCACAATGCGCTCATATTGATACCGTTATTGTGCCACATTTACCCCGTATCAGCAAAAATGTAACATTATCTATCCGTTTACTTGGTTTTGACCGCCATTATTTTAGCTAATTTCACCGGTAACCAAAACACCGACCGCACAATGATGTGCGATCGGCGTTCAAGGTTATTGCAGTGCGTTGTTGACGGTGTAACTTGCGGTTGAAACATAGGTGCCAGACTTAATTGTTTGAAAAGCTGCCTTAGGTACCGTTAGTTTAACAGCAGGATTAGGTGTCGTCACACCATTAACGGTATCAGTCATATCGTACCGAATCTTGAACTGTGAAGTGCCAGGCTGCAGATAACGATTTTCGTACAAGTCATTTGACATGTACAGCACGCTTGAAGAATTATCCGATGTCATGGTGTTAGCTGTGTGTTCCATGCCAACCGTCTTGCCTGCATACGCGCCCGTATCACCAGACAAGATACCGGTATTAACACGGCCATCGTTAGTCAGATAACTGTCCGCCATTATAATCGTCCCATTCGTTTGGGTAGGTTCACCGCGACCATAGTCAATCTTAAATCCAGATTGCGGTACAGCACTTGAATCGTTTTGATTCACAAAGTTGGATAGTGAAGCCGTTAATGACCAACTATCATTAGGCGTCTGCGTTGTATTCCCATCCAGATATTGGAAAAGGAAATCAACCGGTGTATTCGGCTTCGTCGTAAATTGCACGTCATTTGCCGTAGACTCCCCAGTCAGTGGATAAGGCTGCGGTGTCCCATCGGCATTCCACGTCTTACCAAAGTTCAGATTTGGCGTCGATAACAGTTGCACACCTGTCGACTTAACCAGACTGATGGTATTGGCTTCACCCATGTAAGTCAGCTTATTGTTAGCCGTACTGATGGCTTCAGTGGTCAACGGTGTAGTGTCACCGGCTAATTTAGTCGCGTCAACTGTCATCGTGTAGCTGTAGTAAATCTCAGCGCCTTTGGATTGGTCTTCACCGCTTGGTAATGCGGGTAAATTAGCGCCGCTGTACCGATAGTGAACATAGCCAGAAACAAGGGTTGGATTATCTGCGACCTGGGTAAATGTCTTGCCGGTGGCGGATCCATCCTTGTTATTCACTTGCAAGGTCGATGGTAGTGTAATGCCAGCAGGCTGCGGTATCAACAAATCTACGTCATTCAGGACGACATTGCTATTGCTGTGGAAAATACCTTTGACATTAACTTTCGTCGCTGTTTGGCCTGCACCCACGAATTGTTGTGTGAATGCATCCGTCAGTGGATTAGTCGATAAGTCGGCTGAACTATTGTAGAAGTAATTCGTCACCGCAACGGTCTTTTGAATGTCATCCGCAATCAATACATTCAACAAGAAATGGCCGGCGTTTGCATCAGCCAATTGTGCATTCCAATACCCGCTGGTGCCATCCGTTGTCGCAATTTGCAATTTGTGTGGCACAAATGCCAAATCATATTGATTGTAGGTGTCTGCGCTGCCGATTGAGATGGTGACAGTCAATGTATTCGTTGTGGCATCGCGACTAACCGTTGACTTATCGGTTCCCGTCTTGAAGATAAACATAATCGGTGCTAACTCGGCCTGTCTGGATGTAATCTCGCCAATTGTTTCTTTGGTTGTCGTGCCATTCTTCGTCGTACTCAGCACGATATCGTCTGGTGTATTATCCGTGACAAACGGGTCGCTCCAAGCACTATCATACGTCTTAGTAAATGTCTTGCCATCTGCAATATCCGAGCGTTTGATGGCCAAAGTCTTGTCATCATCATTTCCTGTCTTAGCCTGAATCTGTTGACTCAGTTTCAGCGGTGCCGAGAGCATTGGAATATTTGTGACCGCGCCTGTTGTTGGATCCTTGGCTGCATATTTCCCAGTCAATTGCCAAGCGTCCTTTGTCGGATTGCCCAATAGTGAAGTAACATTGCCACCACTGGCCGATGCATTGCCTGTGACCGATGAAGGATTGACAATCGAGGTTGGCCCAGTCGTGGCATCTTTATCAGTGGCTTGGAACGTCACGTTTGCATTGCTGGTAATTTCTTGAGGATCAACTTTTGTCCCAACTGATGTTGAATCGTTTGGATTAAAGTTGAAATAACTATACGCCCGCGTGTATCGCTTAGGTGTGACAGCACCCGTCAATCCCTTAGCCAGATTAGGCACTGTATTAAGGGCAGCATTAATTTCCGTATCAGATGTCCCTAAATAGGCATCATCACTGACGCCCTTGTAGGCAGTCCCCGTATTGACAAATACACCATCCTGATAAAAGTCAGGTTGCGCAGTCCGATTGAGAATCGTACTGCCGACCTGAGAGTTACCCTCAATTGGAATTGGTGGCGTATTAGGTAAAATCGTCTTGTAATACGTAACAGGATTCGTCGTTGTGTCTTGGCGATTGTCGTATGGCACAATAAATGAATTCCACGACGTTAAGTTAGTGACCACTTTGAATGGCACGGCAGATTTGTAGTTACCATAAGTTGTCTGTGGTGTTTCCGCTAAAGACTTGTTCAATACCGCGAAATCAACTGGTGTTGTCCCTGGAACCTTTGCCAACGCTGCCAAGTTGGCGTTTGGCCCAAGATCACCACCAGGACTATCCGCATTAGCGGCACGATCTTGTTGGGCGACAGCCGCAAAATTTGGTGCGGCCTGTCTTGGATCAACCATGCTACTTGATGGATACATAGTCATGAACACGTTATTAGAGACATTGGTTGGATCGTCAGGCTTTGGATTAAACTGCCCGTCAGCTCTTGGCGATGGAAATAGTCTGCCCTTTGTCAGCGGACGATATCGCGAATCAATCCCGCCATTATATTTGCTCATATCAATATTAAAGTTAATGCGTGCGTTCCCATCAAAACCATTTCCGGTGAGAATACTTGACAATCCGCTAATAATTCCTGAAACGGCACCAACATCAGTTCGCCGGCCAGATTGACTCAATGCATTAAATAGCGTTGCGGCCATGCCAAATTATTCAGCGACGCCACAGGTCCCGCTGAAAACAATATAAACGGTAACCCCCAAAGTGAACTTGTCCCACCTTGTTGATTGACATTACCTTGAAAGGTAGTGCCCCCAGCAGTGACCGAAGTTAAATCCGATACATTGGCAGTCGTCTGTCCGTTGATCGTCTTGTTGTTGTTCAAATCAGGCACATCAACGGGAAGTCTCGGAATAAAGTAAGCCTTCTTACTGCTAGCAAGAAAACCAATGATTGGAACTTTAGCGCCGTAAACTTCGGTTGAGAGGTTGTATGGAATCCCCTTAACTTTTAAGAAAAAGCTCTTTGGATCATCTGGATCCTCATAGACATGATGGTCAAATTGGAGCGGGAAATTAACCTTGATACTCGATAATCCAGGAATGGCCGCGAGACCGATATCCAGATAAAAGTATGACTTATCCCACATGATGGCGTTAGCAATAGATTTAATGTCCAAGTCATCCGGCAATGTAACCTTAACCATAACCCCCCAATTACCTTGTAGTAGAGAGTCAACCGCATATCCTGTATTCTGAATAACAACGTGAACAGGCACATTACCACTGACATTTAGATAACCACCATCATAATTTGACCCCGGCTTGAGCGTTCGCGAACTTGTATTGGTCGTCATTTTATTGGTGATATTGCCATAATCATTATTCTTCGGTGTGAAATTTGTCGCATCAGTTTGATTGTTGAAATACATAAAGTTCGGTGTGTTAGGTGCATCGATATAGTTCATTACAAACCAATTGCCCGTGGATCCGGCACTGACAGGGTCCATATTCCCAATCTGAATATCGACAGGGCTACCAACATTGTCATTCTGCCCGGGCTTACCGTTTGAGATGGATTTCCCCGTTCCAAAGGCAGTTTTAGCCATAATGCCTTCATCCGATGCATAAGGAGCACCTGAAGGCGTATTTCGCATGTTAGTAATCTTATCAACGTTTCCAGCCGTATTATCCTGAATCCCTGGTGCTAGCTTGGCCTCTACTGTGTGTGGTGAGCCCACAGCCAAAGCGATGGCACTCATTAGGAGTGCGATACCTAATTGCCACTTTCGCATGTTGATCCCTCCAAACCAGTTAACGCATCTTAATTAATTCATGCGAATAATGTTATTTACAGGTCTATATTTACACCGGTCGGTCAAAAAATCAAATATTGCACTTTCGTTTTATATATAATAAACAATTTATAGATCTATACGAAACTAAAATTATGGTCTTCTTCACCATCTAATGCATAATGAATTGAAATTCCAAGAGGTATAAGCACAATCTTCCTGTAATATGAATCAAACTGAAATGCTGGACCATGAAGGCGCTGCCGTCGCTTTCATTAATTGTCAAAAAATATAATAATTATACTTTAAAAAGGACACACCCGTTTTGAGACAAAAAAAGCACCGACCGCAAAGAAAATTTGCGATCGGTGCTATAGGTTACTGTAGTCCGTTTATAATTGTGTAGCTCACGCTGGCTGTATAAGTTCCAGGATGAATATTGGCTTTAGGATTTTGCGCATCTTTATTAAACGCAGTTGAAGGCACCTTTAATTTCACCGGATCTGCATCCGCTGTTGCATCATTGCTTGTTCGCTTTGTCAGATCGTATCGAATTAAGAATCTGGAATTCTCTGACGGTTTCAAATACCGATTTTCAAATAACTTATCCGATACATAGAGCACACTTGATGAGTTATTTGATGTCATCATGTTGGCTGTATGCTCCGCATTCACTAGACTATCTGGCTCACTGGAGTATTTATTTGACTCGCCCACTTTAATATTTGTATCAAGTCGGCCATTATCCGTCAGATAACTATCAGGCATAATATACGTCCCGTTTGGTTTCATTGGTTCACCTCGTCCGAGATTAATAGTGAATTCCGTTTGCGGATCCGCTTGTTTAGGATTTTCGCTCTTAAAGTTCGATAAAGTACCGGTCATCGACCAACCAGGATTGGCACCAGGAATATCGACTGGTTTCCCTTTGGAATCATTTGTTTGTGGATTGCCATCCACATACTGGAAGAGAAAGTCCGTGGTCTTAGATGGATCAGTTGTAAACGTAACATCTGAAGTTGGAGTTGAACTGCCCAACTTATAGTTAGTGCCCACACCATTGTGCCAACTCTCAGCAAAATTAAAGTCTGGCACTGATAACAAATGTACCCCTGTCGACTTGACCAAACTTAGCGTTGGCGTTGAGTCACCCAACAATTTCAACGCTGTCGTTGGTCCGCTCACAGCTCTTGAAATCAATTGCGTTGGATCAGCCGCTAAGGACGATCCCGCCACTGTCATTGTGTAACTGTAATAAATTGATGCCCCAGCAGCCAGATTGGCACCTGAATACCGATAGCGCGTATAACCAGAAGGCGCGTCCGTTGATTTCGTAAACACGGGATTTCCTGCCGGTTGCGTGCCGTCACTATTACGCACAGTTAGAGATTCTGGTGTCAGACTAATCCCAGTCGGCGTTGGAATGAGGAGATCAAGATCTTTCATCGCAACATTACCTGTATTCTGATATTTCCCTGTGACGTTGACGACTGAATTTGCTTGGCTATCAATAAAGTGTTGTGACGCTCGACTTGTCATGCCCGACCAATCAGGTTTTGGATCGACCTCATTGTCGTAGAAATAATTCGTCAATTGAACAGTTTTCGTAATATCATTAGCAATGAATAGGTTCAGCAGGAAGTGATCTGCACTACTATCACCAGGGGCTGCTGACCAATATGCCTTAGTACCGTCTGTCGTTGCAATATTGAAGTTACTTGGCTGAATCACCAAATCATACGTGTTATAGGTGTCATTCGTCCCAACAGGCACATTAATGACAAGTTTCGAACCTGCACTGCCATTTGCATTAGGGGCACCCGTTCCGCTTGTGAAATTAAACGTGATATCACCTGTTTCGAGTGGTACGGGATTGTTAATCGTATAGTTCAGGTCCACTTTGGCACCACCATTAGTGATGAGATATAGCTTATCCGGCATGGACTTGCTTGCCATTGGGTCGCCCCAAACCTTCTCATAAGTCTCTGGATAGGTCTTACCATCGGCGATATCCGTTTGCTTAATACTCAGGTTATTCGCTTGACTAGAGCCAATTCTTGATTCTCTTTGTTGATCCAGCTTCAGCGGGGCAGGAAGCATTGGCACATTGCCATATGTCCCGGTCAACTGCCATACATCCGATGATGGATTCCCCAGAACCTTGCTCAATGGCCCGCCGCCTACTGGTGCTTGCGGTGGTGTAGGCTGTATTGGAATGACTACGGATGTTGGTCCCGCATCAATCTGTGTTTTTGTCTTTTCCACTGCTTGGAACGTCACTTTGCCGCCACCCGTAGGATCACCATTCGTAATTTCCGTTGGCTTTACCTCAGTACCAAGTGCTGTCGAAGTGAAGTCGAAATACTTATACGCTCGCGTATACCGTTTTGGGGTGACGGCGCCAAGAAAGCCATTTTCTGGGTTAGGGCTTGTATCAAGCTTTGGGATTTCGGCGCCATCTGATGTGTTCTGATACGGGTTAGCACCTGCATACTGCTGTTCCGTATTGACAAATAGTCCATCTTCAAAAAAGTCTGGTTGAGCCGTCCGATTCAAGATTGTACTACCTACTTGTGACGTCTTATCAGTAATTGATGGAATATCCTCAGTTTGCGGCAAAATCGTCTTGTAATACGTTGTTGGATCTGTCGACGTACCAATAGCTCTATTATCGTATGGCACAACAAATGAATTCCAAGAACTTGCGTTAACAATAACCGGAAATTCTACCTTAGGCTTTGACGGATCAACAATTGCAAAGTCCATCGGTGTTGTCCCAGCCGTGTTTTCCTTCAATTGCATATTTGAAGGTTCGTTGCTGACCATTTTGTAATTATAGTTGGTTGCAGCATTGGGTCGTGGATCGACCAAGCTGCTCGAAGGATACATCGCCATCTTAACAGTGTTTTTACTACTATCCTGATTAGAGATGACATTACTGGAATTAACTGTTGTATCGTTGAATTTGCCGTCCGCCCGAGGTGATGGAAAAAGCCGGCTACGCGTCAGTGGCTGATATTGTTTAGTGGTACCGCCATTGTACTTTGAAATATCAATATTAAAATTAATATTAGCATTCCCATCAAAACCGCTACCTGTCAGAATTTGTCTTGCAAACTGTACAAACCACATGAGTCCCGTTTGAGTGCGACCACCACCGGGATTCAAAGAATTAAACAAGCCAGTTGCAGACGAGAATTGATTACTAGGGTTAGGCGAGATAACCGGTCCCGCGGCTCCCCACATAGGAAAAATAGAGTGATTGTAAGTCGAATAATCTTTCCAGCGCTTATCAGGCAATGTTTCGCCACCAAGCTGGACCAACTGGGAAGCAGTGCCATTAGCCACACTTAAATTTCTCAACATATCAGGGGCATCGACATCTTTACGTGGATAAAACCATGCTCGATTGTCGGCTCCAACGATGTCGTTATAAATCATGTAGGGTATACCTTTAACTTTTAGATAGAAACTCTTGGCATCATCTGGGTCTTTATAGACATGATGATCAAACTGAAGGGGAAAATTGACTTTGAAGTCAATCGCCTTAATTGTGATTGCTAAATAGAAATAAGCTTGGTCCCAAGCAATAGCGTTAGCAATAGACATTGTATCAACATCCTGTGGTAATGTTACTTTAACCATGACACCCCAGTTACCTTGCATCAAAGCATCGGTGCTATCCGCATCGTCTCTAATAATTGCATGTATGGGCACATTACCACTCACGTTGAGAAATCCACCGTCATAATTTTTCCCCCGCTTAAGAACAGGATTATTGATATCTCGTCCCTGCTCATCTAGATTCATTTTCGGGGTAACATTACCAAGACCAGTATTAGAACTTAAGTTTATTGCGCTATAAGGATTTGAAAAGTTTAAATAATTCATTCCCTTTGGTGCGTCCACGTAATTCATGACAAACCATGGCTGTGCAGGATCCCCAGATGTAGAAGTATTACCGATCTGAATATCAATCGGAGAACCCACCGTCTGATCTCCCGAGTTGGTATTAGAAATGGGATTCCCACTCTTATCAGACGGTAAAACGCCCGTTCGTGCCAGAATTCCTTGATTACTTGTATACTCAGAAGTTGGTGCATTTGGATCAGCGTTCTCTTTACCAGGTATAACCCGCATATTTTTTAAGTTTGGGTCTAAATTATCTTGCGTCCCTGGTACCAATGTCGCTTCTACCGTGTGTGGCGTCCCCACAGCCAGACCGATGGCACTCAGTATAAGCGCGATACCTAACTGCCACTTTCGCATGTCAATCCCTCCAAATAAAAGTTAACTTTTGTTAATTACTCTATATTAATTATATTATATACACGTCTATGTTCGCATGGGTTTACTCAAAAAGCAAATGATAGCATTTTATTTTTAGTGAATCGATTTTTGCTTTTATTAAATAAGTTAATAAACACGACTATTCAATCTCGCCATCGAGAATGAATGGCACATAAAAAGCGTCGAAACATGAAAGTTAATGTTTCGACACTTTTACTATACCTATTGAAGTGCGTTGCTAATGGTGTAGCTCGCAGTTGCCTGGTACTGTCCAGCTTTAATTGTTGCAAAGTCTCCCTTTGGAATCGTCAACTTAACCGGTTTTTGCGTGCCGCTGCCCGCATTTGCTGCATCCGTCATATCGTACTGAATTGCAAATGGGGATGCTTTGTACCGATTCTCAAAGGCACTGTTCGATGTGTATAGTGTGCTGCTTGTGCTATTGGATATCAATGAATTGGCAACGTGGTTATGCCCGACCGCATTCGT
Organism: Lacticaseibacillus saniviri JCM 17471 = DSM 24301; assembly: GCF_001311785.1. Taxonomy (GTDB): domain Bacteria; phylum Bacillota; class Bacilli; order Lactobacillales; family Lactobacillaceae; genus Lacticaseibacillus; species Lacticaseibacillus saniviri. Next base: position 71,506 of record NZ_BBBX01000008.1, read on the forward strand.
TGACGATGCATACCCAGTACTTGTACTTGTCATATTGGCTTCCAGAAAACCGTCATTTGTCAGGTAGGCGGTTGGTTTGATTGACACGCCATCTGCGTTCGCTGGTTCGCCACGACCAAAATCAATCACGAAGCCTGAATGTGGATCACTGAATCCCGAATCCGCGTCCGTACCGTCCTTATGCACAAAATTACTCAGAGAAGCTGTCAATGACCACGTAGTATTCGGTGCGTTCACCACACTGTCAAGATACTGAAAGGTGAAGTTGATTGGGACGTTAGGATTCGTCGTAAACGTCACATCATCTGATGGCACTGATCCAGTCAGTTTATATGGTTCAGGCGTATTGCCATTCCACTTGTTAGCAAACGTTAAATCAGGAACTGTTAACAACTGCACCCCTGTGGATTTGGTCAACGTTAGCGTGTTAGCAATGCCCAAGTAACTGAATCCTGCCGCAGACGTGCCACTCACTGCGTTGGTAATCAGTTGCGTATCGTTGTTTGGCAACTGATTCCCGTTGACGGTCATGGTGTAACTGTAGTAGCTGACTCCTCCCGCAGCGAGATTCACACCAGAATAGCGATAATGCGTGTAGCCAGCCAACGTGTCAGTAATCCTGGTATATGTCGCACCAGTTGCCGTCCCCGCCGCATTATTCACAGTCAAGGTGTTCGGCAATGTGATGCCAGCGGGTGAAGGAATGAGAAGATCGATGGCGCTCAGTGATGAGCTCCCATTATTTTTCACTTGCCCCTTCACATTGACGGTATTGCTTGCTGATACCCCATCAATGAGCCGTTGTGAGAATTGATCGGTTGTCGCGGTCCATGCTGGTGCACTGATGTAGAAGTAATTCTGTAGACCAACACTGTTCGTCACGATCGCAACATTGAGATAGAAGTGCCCAGCGCCACCGTCATCTGATTGCCAATAGCCGGTCGTGCGGCCTGTATCAGATTGCAGGGTCGCCACTGCTAGTGCTTTGGGCTTGAGCCGCAAATCATACTGAACTGCGTTAGTTCCTGATTTAATCGGAATATTCACCGTGATTTCGCCCGTTGTCGCATTCAGTGATGCCGTTGGGGCACCGGTCCCCGTAGTGAAGTTAAACGTGATTGTCGCGGGTGTGTCTTGCTTCTGCTTAATCTCTAACAATGACGTCTCAGTACTTGTCCCACCAATTGTCGTGACAAGCGTCAACATATCGCTGCGGCTGCTGGTGATATTCGGATCACTCCACACCTGCGGATAGCTCTTCGTATAAGTCTTGCCAGATGCGATGTCAGTATTACTAATCGCCAGCGTCTGTCGCTGATTCAGACTCGACTGCAGCTGTGGGGTCTGGTCGAGCTTAAGTGGTGCTGACAGCATTGGAATCCCGTTAGTGCCATCCGCCGCATACTTACCTGTCAGTTGCCAGACATCGGTCGCCGGATTTCCCAGCAACTTCGTGATTGTTTTTCCTGTCGTGTTGTCGACAATCGATCCGGGATTGCTTGGATTAACAATTGAGGTGGGACCATTGGTGATATTCGTTGCTGTTCTCTGTGTTGCCTGGAAGGTGACATTCGCATTGCTGGTGATTTCTTGCGGACTCACTTCAGTCCCCACGGATTTCGGATCATTTTGATCAAATTTGAAATACGTGTACGCACGTGTATACCGCTGTGGCGTCACCGCCCCAATGATATTCGTGGCTGGGCTCGTATTCAGCGCGCTGCCACTATCCTTGTCGCTGAGATTCGCATACGGATTAACCCCTTTATACGTTTCCCCATTATTGACAAACACGCCGTCCGTATTAAAGCTCGGTTGCGCCGTTCGGTTCAGGATGGTGGCCGCGATGTCCGGTGTGGTATCCGAGTCAGTTGGAATTGGCGGTGTGTCTGGCAAAATCGTCTTGTAGTACGTAATTGGATTAGTGTCTGGTAATTGCTTTCGATTATCAGCCGGTGCGATGAAGGAATTCCAAGAACTTGCGTTAACAATTACTGGGAATTCAACAGCGCCTCGATAATTCCCATACGTCACTTGATCTGTTTTGGCCTTAGCTGGGTCGATGACCGCAAAATCCATCGGTGTTGTCCCTGCTGTATTTTCTTTCTGTTGAATATCCCTAGGTTCATTATCAACAATACTGCGATAGTTGTAATTCGTTGACGCGTTTGGTCTTGGGTCCACTAAACTGCTAGAAGGATACATCGTCATTTTAACGGTGTTGTTCGCACTAGTGGCATTAGAGAAGTTGTTGGCGCTGTCAACTGTCGTATCATTGAACTTGCCGTCCGCTCGAGGTGATGGAAACAATCGATTTCGAGTTAACGGACGGTATCGTTGCGTGGTGCCACCGTTGTACTTAGATAAATCGATATTAAAATTGATATTCGCATTACCATCAAAACCATTTTTGGTTAAAAGGTCGGTTAAAATCCCGCCAATAACAGCTCCCCCAAGATCATTTTCACGGCCGCCCCCTGGTTTCAGAGCATTAAAAAGCCCAGTAGCAGAGGTATATGGATTTGGATTCGCGCCGGAATTAATGATTGGCCCGAAAAAGCCCCACATTGGCAGCCAAGCATCTTTATAGGTTGCGTAATCCTTTTTCGTTTATCTGGCAACGTTTGCTGCGACAATGGTGTTAAAACTTTTGCGGTCCCATTTTGAACCACCACATTATTATTCATGTCGGTCGCGTCCGCATCTTTCCGTGGATAAAACCATGCTTGCCGATAAATCACACTAGTCTGGGTGTTAATGATGTACGGGATTCCCTTAACCTTTAAATAAAAGCTTTTGGCATCTTCGGGATCTTTATACACATGATGATCGAATTGCAATGGAAAATTGACAGTGTACTCAATATTAGGGATTGTAATTGAGAGATAGAAATAGGCTTGATCCCAAGCAATTGCGTTTGCAATAGAAATCGTATCCACGTCTTGCGGCAGCGTGACTTTTACCATTACGCCCCAGTTTCCTTGCATCAACGCATCAGTACTATAGGCACTATTTCTAATCACAGCATGAATCGGGACGTTACCACTGACGTTTAGAACACCACCATCGTAATTTGCATTCTCGGCTAAAATGGGATGGTTCAAATTGGCTGCACTTAATGCCATTTTAGGGGTTACCGCTCCTCTACCGGTACTCGAATTAAAAGTAGCCGCGTTATACGGCGACGTAAAGTTCAGGTAATTCATCCCGCTCGGCGCATCAACATAGTTCATTGCAAACCAGGCCCGCGAAGCATCACCACTAGAAGTAGAATTACCTATTTGAATGTCGATTGGTGATCCCACAGTAGCGTCTGAACCATTGGTGTTTGAAATCGGATTTCCAGTCTGACCAGCGGGCAAAACACCACTCTTCGCGAGAATACCTTGTGTGCTCGAGTATTGAGATGACACCGCATTGACATCGCTATTTTCTTTTCCTGGTAAAACACGCATATTCTTCAGATTAGGATCCAAGTTATCTTGTATTCCCGGAGCCATTTCGGCTTTAACTTGATTACCGCCACTCAATCCTATACCAATCGCACTAAAAATCACTGTTAGGGCTAATTGCCATTTCCGCATTGTGATTACCCCCTGCATTAATTTATAAATAGTAAAGCACGTGCATTAAAATACTTCAGGGTAATTTTTACATGTATTATCAAAAACGCAAATTTTAGAATTTATTTTTAAATAAACTCTAATAATGCCGATTATCAATTTTGACTGGACGCTCCGTTCAAACATTCCGCATGATATCAGTATTAGTTAAAGTTTATATAGTTAATCATTTTGATAACTAACAATCTTATAAGCGACGCCATTTTGTTATTTTATAGCTCAGTGGTGTTTTCTCCCATTCAGTGACTAGTTACCAATCCGTAAAAAAAGATCAGCCCGTTATGGACTGATCTTTTCGTCTATTCAATTGACAGAAACTTTGTATACCGCTACCTCAAATGGTTGCAGAATCAGTTTGGAAACATCATTGGTTAAGAAATCTGTTTTGAAGATGTAGTTGCCGAGCACCAATTGCTTCACACAGGGCTGCAATTCTGGTGCGAAATCAAAATTAGCGGACTCAGTCGAGAGATTGGCAGCAATGATATATTGCTGATCGCCAAGTGTGCGACTGTAGGCGTAAATTTGGTCACCCGGCGTCTCTAATAGGTCATACCGGCCGCTAATCAGAGCAGGTGTTGTGGCCCGCAGATGAATCAATGTGCGGTAGAAGTTGAATACTGAAGAATCATCATCCACCTGATTCGCCGCATTGATTAACTTGTAATCCGGTGTGACCTCAAGCCACGGTGTACCGGTGGTAAAGCCAGCATTCTCTTGGTCATTCCATTGCATCGGTGTTCTGGCGTTATCGCGGGAGATCTTTTGGACGATGGCCAAGGCATCCGCTGCGGACTTGCCTGCCTTAATCAGCTGGTCGTACTGATTGTGCGTGGCGATATCCTGGTAATCCTCAATCCGTGGATAGTCAGCGTTAATCATGCCCAGTTCCTGGCCTTGATAAATGAATGGCGTTCCCTTCATTAAGAAGTACCACGCCGCCAAACACTTCGCCGACGCCAGCCAATACTCGCTGTCATCTCCGTACGTTGATACGGCGCGTGGCAAGTCGTGATTCTCGATGAACAACGCATTCCAGCCATCATCATTCAGCTCATTTTGCCACTTGGTCAACACGCTTTTGAGTTTCGGCACACTGAGATCAGCGAGATGCCCCGATTCAAAGAACTGGGTGTGTTCGAATTGAAAAATCATATTGAAGTAGCCGTGATCCGCGCTAACCCATTTGGCCGCATCCTCAATTGGCGCACCCATCGCTTCACCGACCGTCATCACGTCATTTTGCTTGAACAGCTGGCCAAGTTCCTTGAGGAAGACATCGATGCCTGCCACGTTGCGCATTGCCAGATCCATGTCATCCACATCCGCAAAACTCTGGAGCTTCTTCAGATGAATGATGGCATCCAATCGGAATCCATCCACACCGCGCAGTACCCACCACTCAATCATTTTGTAGATGGCCAGGCGGACCTGTGGATTCTCCCAGTTCAAATCGGGTTGTTCGGTCGCAAAAATATGGAGGTAATACTCGTCTGTTGCTTGATTGTACTGCCAAGCGGAACCGCCAAAATCGACTGCCAGTTGTTGGGCACGCCATTCTTGGCATCCTTCCAGATATAAAAATCATGATATGGATTATCGCGACTGCTTGCGGCCTGCACAAACCAATCGTGCTGGTCGCTGGTATGGTTCAACACCAAGTCCATGACCACCTTGATGTCCGCCTCATGAAAGGCCGACACCAATTGGTCGAATTGCTTGAGGTCGCCGTACTGTGGATCGATTGCCTGATAATCACTGATGTCATAGCCATTATCGATATTGGGACTCAGATAAATTGGCGAAAGCCACACGAATCCGACACCCAACCGCTTAAGATAGGGAATGCGATTCTGAATCCCCTGCAAATCACCGATGCCATCACCATTGGTATCTTGAAAACTCTTGGGATAGATTTGATACCCAACACGTTCTTGCCACCATGCCATGTGCTGAAACCCCTCTCATTGATTCATTAGGATTATTGTACACTAATCGGCGGAAGTGCGACACATTCCAGTCACAATCGCACTCGAGGAAGTCTCCCACTTATCCATAAATAAATTTTCAGTAATATGTGAATCTTACACATCTCGAATATTATGCCGAAATCCAGTACAGATTATTTAAAAATAACATGTCAACGCATCCAAGGTTATTTGAGATATCGTTTATCAGCGTGCTATACTGAAATTATCAACATACAGTAAAACGTCTACGACAGGTGTTCTGTTAATAACAGGTGAGCCCCCAGGATTGGCCTTTGCCGAATTTTGGGGACTTTTTTGACTCAACAATAACGATGGAGGTGCAAGATGGGTTCTGAACAACCGATTGTACAATATAAGGATATCAATAAGATTTACCATGGTGGCAACGTGGCCGTGGAACATATTAATTTAACAATCAATCAGGGTGATTTTGTCTGTCTCATTGGCACCAGTGGGTCTGGTAAGACGACAACCATGCGGATGATTAACCGCATGCTGGAACCGACCGGCGGCACGATTCTTTTCAATGGCGAGGATATCCACAAGCAAGACCCCGTTAGCCTGCGTCGCAAAATCGGCTATGTGATTCAAAATATCGGGCTCATGCCGCATATGACTATCTATGAGAACATCACGATTGTACCCAAGCTTTTGAAGTGGTCCGATGAGAAACGCCGCGAAAAAGCGGAAGAATTGATGAAGCTGGTCGAACTGCCCGATGAGCTGCTCGATCGCTACCCCACCGAATTATCCGGTGGGCAACAACAACGGATCGGTGTCATCCGTGCCCTAGCCGCCAATCAGGATCTGATTCTGATGGATGAACCTTTTGGTGCGTTGGACCCGATCACTCGGGAAAGTCTTCAAGAGTTGATTAAGGAGCTGCAGACCAAGCTCCACAAAACCGTGGTCTTCGTGACCCATGATATGGATGAAGCCCTCAAGCTCGCCACCAAAATCATTGTGATGGACAAAGGCCACATCATTCAAGATGCGACCCCGGCTGAATTGTTGCAACATCCCGTGAATCAATTTGTGCGCGATTTGATTGGTGAAGAACGCTTGATTCAAGCGCGCGCGGATGTCACCACTGTGGGGGCCATCATGCTGAAGAATCCTGTCTCGATCACGCCTGGCAAGTCCCTGCCTGACGCCGTCGCTCTGATGCGCAAGCGGCGGGTTGATACGTTGCTTGTCACCGATGACAACAGTCACCTCAAGGGCTTCATCGACATCGAGTCCCTGAACAATGAATACCGCTCATCCGCTTCCGTGGCTGATATCATGCAGACCAAGATTTTTTATGTGCAGGAAACCGCACTGCTTCGCGACACGGTCGATCGCATTCTCAAGCGCGGGCTCAAAAATGTGCCCGTGGTCGATGAAAACGACCGGCTGCGTGGCATTGTCACGCGTACCGCACTCGTCGACATGGTCTATGACACGATTTGGGGCAGCGCCAACAATGATGCGCCTATCGATCCACAACCTGAGGAGGTGACACCATGAGTGCCTTCCTCAATCAATACGGCACCGAACTCCTGATCAAAACCTGGGAACAGTTCTATATCTCAGCGATTGCGCTGGGCCTTGGGATTATCGTCGCGATTCCCCTAAGCATCGTGCTCACGCGGTTTGATCGCACCGCCAAGTTCGTCATGGGTTTGGCCGGGATGTTGCAGACCGTGCCTAGTTTGGCGCTGCTCGCCTGATGATTCCCCTCTTTGGGATTGGTCGCGTGCCCGCCATCATCGCACTGTTCATTTACTCACTATTACCAATCATGCGTAACACCTACATCGGCATGGAAAACGTCAGTCCCACACTCAAGGACAGCGCCAAGGGCATGGGCATGACCAGTTTTCAGTCCATCATGCAACTCGAGATTCCACTCGCCATGCCTGTTATCATGTCTGGTATTCGCGTTTCCGCGGTCTACGTGATTTCATGGGCAACGATTGCCTCATACATCGGTGCTGGCGGCTTAGGTGATCTGATTTTTAGTGGATTGAATCTCTTCCAACCAGCGCTCATTATCGGGGGGACGATTCCGGTCACCCTGCTCGCCTTAGTTGTCGACTATCTGCTCGGACTACTGGAAAAAGGTTAGCGCCTGTCACAGGCCAGGTGAACGCATGAGAATATTCAAACACCGACACCTCATTCTGCTGTTCATGTTACCGCTGCTCTTACTGAGTGGCTGCGGCTTCCCTGGGCTCACCGGCACAGACGATAACACCGTCAAAATCGCAGTGCAGAGTTCCACCGAAAGCAACATCATGGGCAATGTGGTCGCCCAACTCATTGAGCACGAATTGGGTTATAAGACCACACTGCTGCCAAACCTGGGCTCCACAACGGTTACCCATCAGCCTTGATTCGTCATGATGCCGATATCGCGACAACGCGTTACACCGGGACCGATCTGACGGGGACGCTCAATCTGCCCGTAGATAAGAATCCAAAGCGTGTCGCTAAAACAGTCAAACGGGAATTTGCCAAGCGCTACGACCAAACTTGGTTCCCGACTTATGGCTTTGCGGACACCTATGCATTCATGGTCACCAAGGCTTTTGCCAAACAACACAATCTCACCACGATTTCGGACATGGGCAAGGTGGCCAACACGATGACGCCGGGGTCGATAGCTCGTGGATGAGTCGCCAGGGAGATGGCTATAAGGATTTCGTCTCCGAATACGATTTTGACTTCAAGCGCGTCTATCCGATGCAGATTGGATTGGTGTACGATGCCGTGGAAGCCAACAAGATGCAGACCATCCTGGGTTATTCCACTGATGGCCGGATTCGCAGCTATGACTTGGCTGTGCTCAAGGATGACAAACAGTTCTTCCCGCCTTACGACTGTTCGATGGTCGTGAACAATGACTTACTCAAGAAACATCCCAAGCTGCGTGCCGTCTTGCATCGTCTCGATGGCAAAATCAATCTCAAAACCATGCAAGAATTGAACTACCAGGTGGATGATCAATTGAAGGAACCATCCGTGGTCGCTCGTGAATTCTTGAAAGAACACAACTACTTCAAAGGAGGTAATTCCTAATGGCTGATATGAATACATGGCAACAATTCTGGTACTACATGACCAACAATGGCGCCTATGTGCTCAGTCAATTCATGCGCCACTTCCTCATCTCAATCTATGGCGTATTGCTTGCGGTCATCGTCGGAATTCCGATTGGGTTGTTGATTTCACGGCGGCGCAAACTCAGCAGTACCGTCATCGGCATCGCTAACGTCATTCAGACGGTGCCATCGCTGGCGATGCTCTCGATTATCATGCTGGGATTAGGCTTAGGCGTGAACACCGTGATTGTGACGGTCTTTCTCTACTCACTCTTACCCATCATCAAAAATACTTACACAGGTATGGCGAGTGTCGACACGGCCATCATCGATTCGGCACGCGGTATGGGGATGACAGGGTTCCAGCGGATGACCATGGTTGAGATTCCACTATCACTCTCGGTCATCATGGCCGGAATTCGGAACGCCCTAATTATCGCGATTGGGATCACCGCCATCGGGGCCTTCGTTGGTGCTGGCGGCTTAGGCGATATCATCGTGCGCGGCACCAATGCGACCAATGGTGGTGCCATTATTTTGGCCGGTGCCATTCCGACCGCGCTGATGGCCATTATTACCGACCTGATTCTCGGCGCCATTCAACAACGGCTGGTTCCCAAAGGCACTCGTCGGTAAGGAAAGATGGTTTCCAATCCCTGAGCGCGGTATGATAAACATGTAAAGATTATTTGATAATTAATGAGGTGACTGTGATGATTCAAATTGGTAAATCAACAGTGCTGGCAGAGCCGCTCGGACTCGGCACCAACAAAGTCGGCGGATACAACTTGTTTCCGCATCTCAATGACCAAATGGGCCGCGATGTGGTCAAAACCGCGCTCGATAATGGCATTAACATGATTGATACCGCGTTTGTTTACGGCTACGGTCACAGTGAAGAATTGATTGGCCAAGTGCTCAAGGATTTCCCACGCGATAAAGTCGTGGTCGCGACCAAGGGCGCCCACTATATCGAATCGAGTGGCTTGGTCGTTCGCCGCAATGATCCCGCATTCTTGCGTGAAACCTTGGAAGCCAGTCTCAAGCGCTTGAACCTGGATTACGTCGATATCTTCTATATTCACTTCCCAGATGGCGTGACCCCACCCATTGAGGCGGTCGAAGAACTGACAAAGCTGAAAAAAGAAGGCAAGTTGCGGGCGATTGGCCTCTCTAACTTCGATCTCGATCAGATCAAGGCCGCCAATATTACCGGCCAAATCGATATCGTTGAGAATCGCTATAACCTGTTCCAACGTGAGCCAGAGGCCAAGCTATTGCCCTATCTCATGCAACAACAAATCACTTTTGTGCCATACGAACCGTTCGCAGAATCATTGTTGACGGGCCGCTACCTCGATCCACAGAATCCACCGCGATTCGATTTCAGTGATCACCGCCAAAAGAATTTCCTATTCCTGCCCGAACAAGTGCCAGGCAACATCGAAAAAGTGGCCAAGCTTCAACCAATTGCGGCACGCTACAACACATCTATTGCAGCACTCGTACTCGCATGGTATCTGAAGCATCCACTGATTGGCGCGGTTATTCCAGGCGCACGCACGCCTGAACAAGTCTTGAGCAACGTGCAGGCGCGTGATATCGACTTGAGTAACGCGGACTTTGAAACCATCGATGGGATTTTTAAATGAAAATAGCAGTGTGGCAAAGTATCTGC
>NZ_BBBX01000009.1 GCF_001311785.1 Lacticaseibacillus saniviri JCM 17471 = DSM 24301
TTCAAGCATAAATAACGTCCCTGCAATCAATGATTACAGGGACGTTTTTGCGCGGTACCACCCAGCTTATGCTTAACGCATCACTTGTGTGACCTAACGGGGTCAACCGAGCCAGTGTGAGACACCATTGTAATTCGCCTCGCGACGTCAATCGGCTCTCAGCTACCCCGATTCTCTTTGGTGAGTGGTCACGACACTACTGGATGGTCCGGCAATTATTCTTTTGAGTTCAGTTCGGCAAGTAACTTGTCGATGTGGGACCCATAGCGCACGGATTCGTCCTGCACAAAAGTGATTTCTGGCACCTTGAACAAACGAATACGTTGCGCCACTTCACGGCGAATTAAACCGCGTGCTTTGTCCAGTCCCGCTTGGGTTGCTTGGACATCGCTGGCTTTTTCACTCAACACGCTAAAGTAGACAGTGGCTTGTTGTAAGTCACCAGTCAGCTTCACGCCTGTAATTGTGACGCCTTGAACGCGAGGATCGTTGACATCCTTTAAGATAATGTCATCGATTTCGCGTTGAATTTGGGTTTCAACCCGTTCAATGCGGTGTTTCATATTGCTTCCCCCTACTTAACTGGCACTTCTTCCATGGTGTAGGCTTCAATCTGGTCGTCAATCTTGATGTCGTTATAGTTTTCAATCGTCAGCCCTAATTCGAAGCCTTGACGAACTTCCTTAACGTCATCCTTGAAGCGACGCAGTGATGCTAACTTGCCTTCGTAGATCACGATGCCATCACGAATCAAGCGAACGCCTGAATCACGTGTGATGTAACCCGTATCGACGATGGCACCAGCAACGGTCCCAATCTTAGAAACGTTGATGGTTTCACGCACAGTGAGTGAACCGATCACCTTTTCTTCGTAGACTGGTTCGAGCAAGCCCTTCATCGCAGATTCGATTTCTTCGATTGCCTTATAGATGACACGGTGCAAGCGAATATCGACATCTTCTGAATCAGCTTGAATCTTAGCTTGTGGCGTTGGCCGCACGTTGAACCCGATAATAATCGCGTTACTTGCGGAAGCCAAGGTCACATCGCTTTCGTTAATCGCACCAACGGCTTGGTGAATGATGTTGACGCGGACGCCTTCAACTTCGATCTTACGTAAGCTACCAGCCAATGCTTCAACAGAACCTTGAACATCACCCTTGATGATGACGTCGACTTCCTTGACTTGACCTTGCCTCATTGATTCAAACAAGTTATCAAGGGTCACGTGGGTTGTGTTTTGACGTTCCTTATCAATGGCACGCTTAGCACGTTCTTCACCAGCGGCACGGGCGGTCTTTTCATCGTCAAAGACAACGAAACGATCAGCGGATTGTGGCACATCGTTCAACCCAGTGATTTCGACTGGTGTTGATGGTGCAGCTTCCTTAACCCGACGCCCACGATCATTGGTCATGACCCGGACACGACCGAATGTGTTCCCGACAACGATTGGGTCACCAACATGCAACGTCCCTTGTTGAACCAAGAGGGTTGTGATTGGGCCCTTACCCTTATCCAGACGCGCTTCGATAACAGTACCAACCGCTTTTTGATCAGGGTTAGCCTTCAATTCGAGCACATCGGATTCGAGCAAGATCATTTCGAGTAATTCGTCGATGTTCTTACCAAACTTCGCTGAAATTTCAACGAAAATGGTATCGCCACCCCATGATTCAGGAATCAATTCGTATTCAGCGAGTTGTTCCATAACGTGGTTAGGATTTGCACCCGGCTTATCGATCTTGTTCACCGCGACAATAATTGGCGCATGTGCAGCCTTGGCGTGATTAATCGCTTCGATTGTTTGTGGCATGACACCATCATCAGCAGCAACAACTAACACAATAATGTCAGTGATGTCTGCCCCACGTGCCCGCATGTTAGTGAAGGCCGCGTGCCCTGGGGTATCCAGGAATGTGATCAAACGATCGTTCAACTTAACTTGGTAAGCACCGATATGTTGCGTAATCCCACCGGCTTCGCCTTCGGTCACGTGTGAGTGACGGAGGTTATCGAGCAGGGTTGTCTTACCATGGTCAACGTGACCCATGATGGTAACAACTGGTGGCCGACCAACTAAGTTCGCCGTGTTTTCGGTTTCTGCTTCAAAGACAGAATCGATATCAGTGATATCTTCTTCAACCTTTTCTTCAGCCTTGATCCCGTAGTCTTCAGCGAGCAGTTCGATGGTGTCCTTATCCAGACTTTGGTTTTGGTTAACCATTACGCCTAACATGAACAACTTCTTGATCAATTCCGTTGGTTCACGGTGTAAGATCTTACCCAAGTCTTGCGCGTTCATCCCAACTGTATAGATCAGTGTTTCTGGTAATGGCCGATCCTTACGTGCTGGCATAACCTTCTTAGGTTGTTGTGATTGTTGACGACGATTCTTCTTGTTGTTGCGACGACGGTTATTGTTGCCGCCGTTGTAACCGTTACTGTTACCATACGATTGTTATTGTTGTTCCCATAGCGGTTATTGTTGCTGCTTGATTGGGAACGGTTTTGTGATTGGCCTTGTGACCGGTTGTCAGTGCGGGCTGCTGGGCGCGCATCGTTAGACCGTTGTGGCCGACTATTGTTGTTATTGGAGTTGTTATTCTGTGGCCGACTCGTGTTGTTGCTCTGTGGTCGGCTGTTGTTATTATTTTGTGGCCGGTTGTTGCTGTTACCTTGTGGCCGACTTTGACCCTGACTAGCAGGCCGGTTTTGGGATTGGCCTTGTGGTCGTGAGTTTTGGCTCTGACCGGACCGGTTGTTGTTATTGTTGCTGTTGTTTTGTGGTCGGTTATTGCTGTTACCTTGTGGCCGTGATTGTTGGCCTTGAGGTGCATGACTTGTGCTCTGGCTCTTAGCAGCTGGTCGAATGGCAGACCGACTAATCTTGGTCTTTTCACCATTTGATGCATGTTGAGCTGGTTTTGTCGCTGGTTGTGGTGTGGTTTGCTTTGTTGCCGCGTTCAACGCCCCCCGCAATTTTTTCTTGAGTATCGTCCATTGTGGACATGTGATTTTTAAAGTCGATGCCTTGCTTCTTGGCTGCCTCGATGACAGTCTTACTAGGCATGTTAATTTCTTTTGCAAATTCATAGACACGTTTTTGCCCATATCTTCACGCTCCCTGTTTATTTAGGTCAGCAGTTTGATTAGTTTCTGCGCAAATCCCGCATCAGTTACCGCGATTAACGATCGCTTCGCACCGATCGCATCTGAAAGTTCAGCGGCGGTAAACGGCGATTGGACTGGAACCTGATAAAAACTGCTTTTATCCGTTATTTTCTTACGCGTATTCTCACTGGCATCTTGGGCGACGAAAACCAATTTGGCGGTACTCTTGGTGATGGCCTTCAGGACGAATCCTTCACCCGTCTCAAGCTTACCGGCCCGTTTGGCTAATCCCAACAAGTTGAGTGCTTGTTTGTTTGGCATCACTTGGCTCCAAAAAGTTCTTGGCGCGCCTTTTGATGATCCACATAGTCAAAGAGCTCCTGATAAAATCCGGATCGAGCTTAACGCTCAATGCACTCTCAATCAGATGCTTCTTGGCAGCACCCTTAACGGCCTCAGGATCGAGGGCCACATAAGCACCCCGACCCGCTTGTTTGCCGGTTGGATCGATAGCAACAGTGGCTTCATCCACGCGCACAATCCGCACCAGTTCCTTTTTTGGTCGCATTTCATTGGTCAGTAGGTCTTTACGCATCGGCACTTTACGTTGCTTCACTGCGCTCACTCCTATTCGTTGGTTTCTGATTCAGTTGGTGTGTCCGCCACAGGTGTCGCATCAGCGGTAGTTGCTGCTGGTGTGGCATCTTCTGTGTCGTTATTCACCTCATCATCATCCACAAATTCAACTTCGGATTCAGGCTTGATGTCGATCTTATACCCGGTCAACTTGGCAGCAAGGCGAGCATTTTGCCCCTTCTTACCGATGGCTAATGACAATTGATAGTCTGGCACAATCACTGTGCAAGCCCGTTCGTTGTCTTCGTCATTGAATTGAACCGCAATGACTTGCGCTGGGTTCAAGGCATTTGCAATAAAGTCGGAAGGATTCTCTTCCCATTGCACGACATCCATGTTTTCACCGGATAATTCGTTAACAACGGCCTGGACACGGTTCCCCTTAGGGCCAACAGTGGTCCCAACGGCATCCACGTTCGGATTGGTGGCACGAACGGCAATCTTGGTGCGATCACCTGCTTCGCGCGCAACGCCAACGATTTCAACCACGCCATCAAAAATTTCTGGCACTTCTTGTTCAAACAAACGCTTCACAAGTCCAGGGTTGGTGCGACTAACAAAGACTTGTGGGCCCTTGCTGGTGTTTTCGACCTTCGTCACATAAACCTTGATGCGGTCATGGGATTCGTAGTTTTCATTAGGCATTTGATCTTGCTTGCCCAATACCGCTTCGATTTTGCCCAGGTTGACGTAGATAACTTATTATCACGACGTCAACCACACCCTGCATGATTTCATTCTCATATTGTGAATATTCATCATAGACAATGCTACGTTCAGCTTCACGAACACGTTGCATAATCACTTGCTTGGCTGTTTGGGCGGCGATTCGACCAAAATCCTTCGGCGTGACTTCAAACCGAATCTCGTCGCCAATTTCGTAAGCGCGATTGATCAACAGTGCGTCTTTTAAGCTGACTTCAAGCCGTGAATCAAAAACTTCTTCGGTGACTTCCTTAACCGCATAAACGTGGATATCACCCTGTTTTGATCAAACGTGACTTCCACGTTTGGTGCTTGATTGTAATTGCGTTTGTAAGCAGATTCCAAAGCCGCTTCAAGTGCTTCAACAACGACTTCTTTCTTGACCCCTTTTTCAACTTCTAAAGCGTCAAGTGCTTCAATCATTTCCTTTGACATGTTGGTTCCTTCCTTTTGTCATGATTATTCGCAAATCCTTATTTAAAATTCGATTGCCAGCCGCGCCATCGCGACTTCATCGCGGGTAAACGTTTGTTCAACTGGTCGACCCTTGATCTTCATGGCAAGTGTGAATTCTGTATCGGTGAGATCCTTGAGGGTTCCCTCAAAGACTTTCTGACCCTTCACTTTTTGAACAGTGAAATGTGGATATAACTGCCCACCGCGTGTTCAAAGTCTTCCGCTGTCTTCAATGGGCGTTCAGCACCAGGGCTGGATACCTCAAGGAAGTAAGCTTGCGGAATGGGATCTGGATCTTGCTCATCTAACTTTCGGAAAGTGCTTCGCTAACCAAAACACATTCCTCAAGAGTAATCCCGCCCGGCTTATCAATGTAAACGCGAAGGAACCAGCTTGCTCCCTCCTTGACAAATTCCAAATCTGCTAGGTAAAAATGATGTTCATCAAGGATTGGATTGACTAATGCGGTAACCGTTTCGACGACCGTACTCAAACCATCCCCTCCTTCTTTACTAAATTGACTGTGAGTAGCCTGGCAATAAAAAGAGTGAGCATCGCTGCTCACTCCCGCCGAAGTCTTATTACTGCTATTAAATATAGCACGTTTTGCCAAGAAATGCAAATCGAGCCTTGATATACCGCCAACTGTGGTGATTTAGAACATGTTATCAAATAACGACAACTGATTCTCGTCAGGCAGGTTGTCAATCACGTGATTATCGGTCAAATAATCGATCAGTGTCTTAGAGACTTTCCCGCGATTAGCCAAGTCTTCCTTTGACAGGAATGGGCGTTCTTCACGCGCAGACACGATCTGCTTTGCCACGTTGTCACCGAGTCCAGGAACAGCCCGGAATGGGGCCAGAATCGTGTGATCATCCACAATTGTGAAGTCGTGAGAATCGGACTTGTCGACGTCCACCATCTGAATCTTGAAGCCACGTTCCAAGCACTCGTTAGCAATCTCGAGTACGGTTAACAGGTTCTTTTCCTTGGTTGAAGCTTCCATCCCTTTGTCGGTGATTTCCTTCATGGCAGCCTTCACAGCGTCCTTGCCGCGACTCATCGCGACCAGATCGAAGTCTTCAGCCCGCACAGAGAAATATGCGGCATAGTAAACCAGTGGGAAGTAGACCTTAAACCAGGCGATTCGCAGCGCCATCAAGATATACGCGGTGGCGTGGGCCTTTGGGAACATGTACTTAATTTTGAGGCAAGACTCGATGTACCAATCCGGCACATTCTCGTTTTCACGCATGGCCTGTTGCCAATCATCCGGAATCCCACGGCCTTTACGCACGTGTTCCATGATGTTAAACGCCATCGAGTCATCCATCCCCCAGTGAATCAAGTCCATCATGATGTTATCACGACAGCCGATAACGTCTTTCAGGGTGACCACGCCCTGCTGAATCAACTCTTCAGCGTTGCCTAACCACACATCCGTCCCGTGAGACAGACCAGAAATCTGCAGCAATTCAGAGAAGGTCGTTGGCTTGGTTTCTTCTAACATCCCGCGGACAAATCGCGTCCCGAATTCCGGAATACCGAGTGTCCCCATCTTTGAATTGATTTGATCAGGTGTGACGCCTAATGTCTCAGTTCCCGAGAACAGACCCATGACACCGGGATCATCCGTTGGAATGGTCTGGGGATCAACCCCAGTCAGATCCTGAAGCATACGAATCATGGTGGGGTCATCATGTCCCAGCACATCCATTTTGAGGATGTTATCGTGAATCGAATGGAAATCAAAGTGCGTGGTCATCCATGCCGCATTCTGATCATCGGCCGGATACTGAATCGGCGTGAAATCGTAGATATCCATGTAGTCGGGCACAATCAAAATCCCGGCCGGATGCTGCCCGGTAGTGCGCTTCACACCCGTGGCACCCTTTGCCAATCGATCGATTTCAGCGCCACGGAACATCTGCCCCGTATCGCGTTCATACGCTTTGACATACCCATAAGCGGTCTTATCCGCGACGGTCCCGATTGTCCCAGCACGAAACGCGTTATGTTCCCCGAACAACACCTTGATGTAGTTATGTGCCACAGGTTGATAGTCACCGGAGAAGTTCAGATCGATATCTGGCACCTTGTCCCCGTGGAAGCCCAAGAAGGTTTCAAATGGGATATCGTGACCGTCTTTAATCAATGTCGTGCCACAATTTGGGCAATTCTTATCGGGCAAATCATAGCCGGAACCAATCTCACCCTTAGTGAAGAATTCGGAGTACTGACAGTTGGGACAGCGATAATGCGGTGGCAATGGGTTAACTTCCGTGATACCTGACATGGTTGCCGCCAGACTTGACCCGACAGACCCCCGAGAACCAACCAAGTAGCCGTCCTTGTTACTCTTCAATACCAGTCGTTGCGCGATGTTGTAGATCACCGAGAACCCGTTCCCGATAATACTCTTCATTTCCTTATCTAACCGCGCCGCCACGATTTCGGGCAAGGGATTGCCGTATTCGGCATAGGCCCGAGTCATGACATCGTTTTTCAGATTCTCTTCAACACCGTCAATCTTTGGTGTGTAGAGCTTGTCTTTCACGGGCGTAATATCGCCATCGATCCAATCGGCAACAACATGCGTATTCTCAACAACGATTTTGTGCGCCAGGTCTTCACCTAACCAACTGAATTCGTTCAGCATTTCTTCTGTCGAGCGGAAATGAACATCGGGCAGACTGTGGCGATTCAGTGGATTAGCCCCACCTTGACTGTGAATCAAGATCTTGCGGTAAATCGCATCGTGTTCATCGAGGTAGTGCACATCCCCGGTGGCGACCACTGGCTTTTCCTGCTCCTGCCCGATCTGGATAATCTTCTTTAAGATGTCCTGCAGGTGCGCATCCCCTTGAATCAATTGCGCCTCAATCAGTGGTTGGTACACAGCTGGTGGCTGCACTTCGAGATAATCATAGAACTTAGCTTTTTCGGCCGCGTCCGCATATCCTTTTTGCATCATCGCGGTGAAGACTTCGCCGTTATCACAGGCGGAACCGACAATCAGGCCCTCACGCAGCTTCTGGAGCTGACTGCGTGGCACCCGCGGCACACGGTAATAGTATTGCACCATCGATGCTGACACCAGCTTGAATAGATTCTTCAAGCCGGCCTGCGTTTGTGCTAAGACAATCGCGTGACTCGGCCGACTGGTCTTATACGCGTCATTTTCCCCGACGTGATTATTCAACTGATTCAACTTGGTCATGCCATAGGTCTTGGCCGCTTCCTTCTCCAAAGCGTACATCAGATACCCGGTCGCTTCCGCATCGGCATTGGCCCGGTGATGATTCTCCAGGCTGATCTGATACGCCTTGGTCAACGTGTCCAGCCTATGATTCTTGCGTTCAGGATGTAACATCCGCGAGAATTCCAAGGTATCAATCACGGGATTATCGATTTTTGGCATGCCATGCGTTCATAACCGGCGTTGATGAAGCCCACATCGAAGGTGACATTATGCCCAGCCATGATGGTGCCCGTCGTAAACTCGTGAAACAGTCGGAAGACTTCTTCTTCGGACTTGGAACCGTGAACCATCTCGTCGGTGATATGGGTCAAATTAATCGTGAACTCTGATAATGGGAAGCCGGGATCAATCATCTCTTCAAAGGAATCGATGACCTGGCCATCCTTCATCTTCACGGCAGCCAGTTCAATCACCTTATCGTAAACAGCCGATAACCCAGTGGTTTCCACGTCAAAGACAACGTATTCGGCGCTTTCGAGTTCAATCGGTTCTGAATCCTGATAAGCGACCGGCGTGCCATCATCGACAAGGTTGATTTCGACCCCATACAGCATTTTGAGGCCTGCCTTCTTAGCAGCACTGTGCGCTTCAGGATACGCCTGCAAGGTCGCATGATCCGTCACGGCAATGGCGGTGTGTCCCCAAGCCTGAGCCTGATTGACGTAATCGCTGATGGGGCTAATTGCATCCATCTGGCTCATGTTGGTGTGCGCGTGGAGTTCGATACGCTTATCGCCTTCGACATTGTCGGTGCGCTTGGCGTGTTTGACTTCCATCATATCCTGCGCATTGACGGTCAACTCACGTGAGTAATTATCTTCTTGGACGCTACCGCGGATGCGAAGCCACATGCCCTTTTTAATGGCGTCAAAAATCGCTTCATCGTCAGCCCCGTTACTGAATTTTTGACCACAAATGAGGATGTATAATCGGTCACCTTGATAATCAGCAATTTCCGGTTGGACCGCAATGACCGCACTTCGACATCGAAGACATAACCTTCAATCATCACAGAGCGCTCTTCTTGCATGATTGTAATCATCTGTTGGGTCGGATCGCTCAACTTGAGTGGCCGCCCTAATTGAATCGGACCAACAGGATTGTCCGCCTGAACTTTGGCCTTTTCTTTAATGCTTTCAGCAGCCTTTTGCGCCAATGCGGCTGTTTCTTCCGCTTTTTGCGCCTTAAATGCTGCCAATTTGGCCTCCGATTCGCCTTCATCGACCAAGGTCGTGATGCGCAAATTACTGAAACCCACACGTTGATAACTCTCTTCGAGCTTACCAATACCTTGATTGATTAAGAACTGACGCACGGGTTCATTCTCTGCTGTGAGCACCACGCGTTCATCTTGTAGCTGTGGGACTTGTTTGTCGCAAAGCTCGCGAACCATACCGGATGCAATGCCGGCATGATCCACCACGTACTGCCAGTAGCCGGCAAGCAAGGCTTCGCTGATTTCAGGATGTTGCACCTGGATATTGAAGTCAACAGCGGCAATCTCTTTGAAGGCCAGTTCGAGTTGGGTGGCGAACTGACTGAAGAGCGTGAACGGTAGGATCGCGTCGAAACCAAATGTGAATTCGTAGCGTCGCGATTGTTGGTGCACGATGACGCGCTCAATCGTTGCCGTTTGAAAACCTGGATAATTCGTCACATCATCCGGCAGTGCTAATTGTTCGAGTAATTTGTCAAACATTTCATGGGTTGAAAGTGCCACGATTTGCATCCTTTCTTTTGATGAGTCAGAAAGAGGGTGTCGACCAAACACACGGTTTGTCGCACCCTCTCTCCTTTCTCGTTCGATTAGTCCAGTTGATCCATTAAAATCTTAATTGAATTGATCAGTTCGTCTTTCTTCACTTCAAGTGTCTCACCGGTCTTGCGTAACTTCACTTCAACGATTTCGTCTTCAGCTTTCTTACCCACGGTGACACGAATCGGCACCCCAATCAAATCGGAATCCGCAACTTCACCCCAGGGCGTTCGTTACGATCGTCCAAGAGCACACTGTAGCCAGCGTCTTCAAGCAATTGATCGACTTCGTTTGCCAAATCCCGTTGATCGTCTTTTTTGATGTTGACCGGAATCACGTGCACCGCAAATGGCGCAATGTTCTTTGGCCAGATCAAACCGTGTTCATCCAGGCGTTGTTCGGCAATCGCTGACAGCAAGCGAGAAACACCGATCCCATAAGAACCCATGATGATTGGATGGCTGCGGCCATTCTCATCTAAGAAGTTCGCATTCAATGCTTCTGTGTAGCGTGTCCCCAACTTAAAGATGTGGGCAATTTCAATCCCCTTGGTGAAGTGTAAGACACCTTCGCCATCGGGTGACACTTCACCCTCAGTAACGAAACGAATGTCAGCAACCGTTTCTGGTGTGTAATCACGGCCACTATTGACGTTCAAGTAATGGCTATGTGGTTGGTTCGCACCCGCCACCATGTTTTGCACATCGTCCACGCTCTTATCGGCAATGATGCGAATATCCTTGTCAATATTGACGGGGCCAATGTTGCCGATTTCGGCATGCATGTATTGGCTCACTTCTTCTGGGCTCGCCATTTCTAACGTGTCAACATCCAGCAAGTTCTTCAACTTCACATCGTTGACTTCATAGTCCCCACGAACAAGCGCTAAGACCGGCGCACCATCCGCCATAAATAGGACAGACTTGATGATTTTGTCAGCTGACACGTTCAAGAAACCGCTGACTTCTTCAATCGTCTTGGCATCGGCTGTATCCACCACGGTAAGTTCAGCTTCTGGATCATGCGTCCGCTTAGGCATACTCATTGCGGTCGCCATTTCAAGATTAGCCGCATAGTCAGAGGCATCGGAGTAGACGATGGTATCCTCACCGATTTCAGCAATCGCTGAGAATTCCTTACTATCCTTACCACCCATGGCACCGCCATCACCGATGATGACCCGGTAATCTAGGCCCAATCGATTGAAGATATTGGTGTATGCCCGTTCCATCTGGCGATAAATGGTATCCAAATCGGTTTCATTTGCCGTGAAGGAATACGCATCCTGCATGATGAATTCCCGACCACGTAACAATCCATAACGAGGACGATCTTCGTCACGGAATTTTTCCTGAATTTGATAGAGCACCAAAGGCATCCGCTTGTAGGATTTCAACTCATTACGAATCATATCCGTGAAGGTTTCTTCATGGGTTGGACCCAAGATGAAGTCGCGATCGTGGCGATCCTTCAACTTGAACAAGTTTTCACCATACGTATCGTAACGACCGGATTCGCGCCATAATTCTGCTGGCAGTAAGGCGGGCATCGTCATTTTGACAGCGTCCATCTGCTGCATTTCGTCATCGACAATCGCTTCAATCTTCGTTAAGACGCGTTGTGCCAATGGCAAATAGGCATACACGCCGGCGCTGACCTGACGCACAAACCCAGAGCGCAACATCATTTGATGCGACTTGGCTTCGGCCGAATTTGGCACTTCTTTTTCTGTAGGAATAAACATACGTGACTGTTTCATTGAACACCCTCCAAATTAACTCGTGTGGCGGACCACATGTTTTAAAAATTCGCATAATATCGTTGATTGTCACGGCCACCATTAATGCGACCATGATGCCGACCCCAATCAGGGTGATGACCCCTTCGCGTTCACGTGGTAATGGCTTACCGCGGACCAATTCGATTAAGTTGATGACAATCTTACCGCCATCAAGCATTGGGATAGGCACTAAGTTGATAATCCCCAAGTTGACGCTCAGGAATCCAAGGAAGAACACCAATGAGATGAATCCCTGTGAGGCAAATTGGCTAGTCATCGTGTAGATGCCGACTGGCCCCGCTAACTTGTTCAGTGAGAAGCCACCGGTCACCATCGATTTGAGCTCGGATAAAATCCGCGTGCCCATGAACCAGGTCTGCGTGAAGCCGTATTTGATTGCGGCCATTGGACTGTGATCCACAATGGGCATGACACCGATTTTGCCGTCCTTGGTTGGCTTGACGGTTAAGGTCTTATCTTGTTTGCCTTGTGCAATCGTCAGCGTGACTGATTTTTGTTTCTTGCTCAACGCCGTCAAAATGGCGTTGTAGTCTTTCATTTTTTTGCCGTTAATGGCCGTGATGTGGTCATTGGTCTTGAGTCCAGCCTTTGCTGCTGGTTCACTCGCGACCACCTGAACCGCATTACTATCGAGTTGCTGCACCCCGGTCATGAAACCGACCACCATGAAAGCCAGAATCGCCAAGATAAAGTTATTCATTGGCCCGGCAAAATTGGTCATGATCCGCTTGCCGATGCTGGCATTTTGAAATTGAACATCAGCGGGCGCAATCACAACTTCCGTCCCATCCGACTCGATAATAGTGGCATCGTGATTCACGTGCCAAGTCTTCAATTCAGACTCGTCACCGTTCTCGTAACCTTCAACCACCAAATCATTGACCAGATCGACGTGGCTGACCTGCACGGGAATCCCACCCTGCAGTGTTACCTTGTCACTGGTGTTGATGCGAGTCACTTCACCAGTTGGATTGGTTTCAAGCGTGAGTTGTGTTCCTGGTTTGATTTCATCGTCTTCATCTTGCCAACCGGCCATCCGCACATAACCACCCAGCGGCAATAATCGCAGCGTGTAGGTCGTGTTGTTGCGGCGAAACGCTAATAACTTAGGTCCCATACCGACGGAAAACTCGCGAACCAAGATTCCTGAGCGCTTAGCGAAGAAATAATGGCCGAATTCGTGCACAATCACGAGAATCCCAAATATGATAATAAACGCAATGATGGTAGTCATCAAAGGCCTCCTTGATTAAACGATTCCCAGTAAATGCAAGAATGGTAGGACAAACAATAAGCTGTCGAAGCGATCCAAAATCCCACCGTGTCCCGGTAAAATTTACCGGAGTCTTTGACATCGTAATACCGCTTTAAGGCGGATTCGACCAAGTCCCCGAGTTGACCCACAACAGATAAGACCAATGTAATCAACAGCATTGTCCAGAAACTATAGACTTGAGGGAAGAATTGCAGATAGATGGCCGCAAAGACTAATGCGGATAACACACCACCCAGACTGCCTTCCCAAGTCTTGTTCGGGCTGATGGCTGGCCAAAGCTTGTGTTTGCCAAGCATCCGACCGAATATGTAGGCGCCACTATCGGTGAGCCAAACGGTCAACAATGCGTACATTAAGGTATCGAGGCCGGCATCGTTACGGGCCATGATGAGTCCATGGAAGCCGATTCCGATATAAACCATGGCTAGCGTACTGATACCGGCATCATCAAATGTGGTCCGATTCTTCGTCGCCACGGTCACCAGTAACAGCGCCGCCACGAACACGTAGAACAGATCGAGTCGATCCAGGTGATTGGGCAGCCAGGACAGATACGAACTCGGCATACGAGTACGAGCAGCCCTAGCGCCGCCACCACGAATTCAATTGATACCAAAATGCGCTTGCGCATGATGAACACTTCAGAGAGTGCTACCAAGGCCAGTACGGCTGCGGCAATCTCTAGCCACACCCCACCAGCAATTAAAATCGGAATAAAAATGATCAGGGCCACGACGGCCGTAATTACACGTTGTCTCATTTGTCTGCCTCCACCTACTTCAATCCGCCAAAACGGCGGTCACGTGCTTGATACTCGAGTACTGCTTGATCGAGTTGCTCCGGCGTGAAATCTGGCCAAAGCGCGTCGGTAAAGACCAACTCGCTGTACGCCATTTGCCAGAGTAAAAAGTTCGAAATGCGTTCCTCGCCACTCGTGCGAATGACCAAATCCGGATCAGCGAGTTCACCCAGTGGCGCGGTCATCAATGCCGCATCAAAATGTGCCTCATCGATTTGGTCTGTGGTAATGGTACCCGCTTGCACATCCTGAGCTAACTGGCGCGCCGCATCCAGAATCTCACTGCGACTGCCATAATTGAGTGCAAAATTCAGAATCATGCCCGTGTTCTGTGCGGTATCCGCCATCGCCTTCAGGGCAGCCTTCTTGGTCGCCTCCGGCAGGTCGTCAAGATATCCCATCACATGCACGCGCACATTCTCTTCAATCAACTCCGGCATGAACGCATCAAAGAAATCGACCGGTAGCCGCATCAAATAGCCGACCTCATCGTTCGGCCGCTTCCAATTCTCGGTTGAAAAAGCGTATAGGGTCAACGCCTTCACACCCATCCGACTGGCTGCCTTGGTGATCACTTTGACATTTTCCATGCCTTGCTTGTGACCAGCAATGCGCGGCAACAGTCGTTTTTTTGCCCACCGGCCATTACCATCCATGATGATGGCAATGTGTGCCGGTATCCGGTTTGAATCAATCGTTGGGGCTGGTTTCTTTGAGAACACACAGTTCCCCTCCTTGTTCATAATCTTTATTGATTGTAGCAGAAAAGCTACGGTTAAAAAAGTAAAGAATCAGCAATGCCGCTAGAGCAAGGTCGAGATTCCAGTAACAACAAAAAACAGAGCCAGCACCGTGACAAAACGTAACGTCTCGTCAACAGCGATCACTCTGTTTTTTGTGGCGCTCATCGATTAGCCTTCAGTGATTTCTTTTTCCTTCGCGGCGGCGATTTCATCAATCCGCTTGGTCGCTTGGTCAGTCACATCTTGCATATCTTTTTCAAACTTATGCAATTCATCTTCAGTGATTTCAGACACCTTTTGTTGTTTCTTCAAAGTATCCAAGGCATCACGGCGAATGTTACGAACCGCAATTTTGGCTGTTTCGGCGTATTTGCCGACTTCCTTAGCCAATTCCTTACGCCGATCCCCGGTTAATTGTGGAATCACTAAGCGGATAACAGAACCATCGTTGGCAGGGTTAATGCCCAGATCACTCATATTAATTGCTGCTTCGATGTCCTTCAAAACGGACTTATCGTATGGTGTCACCATCAAAACACGAGGTTCAGGAATGGTAATGGCTGCCATTTGGTTCAATGGCGTTGGTGCACCGTAGTACTCCACGCTAATCCGGTTTAACAGACTCGCATTGGCACGGCCGGCACGGATATTGCCCAATTCACGTTGCAAGGCTTCTTCGGACTTAACCATTGTTGCCTTGGCTTGTTCAATGACTTCGTTAGCCATAAATTATTCTCTCCCTTTAATCGTGGTGCCGATGTTTTCGCCTTCGACAACACGCTTGATGTTATTAGCTTCATTTAAGTTGAAGACAACCAGTGGAATGTCGTTGTCCATCGACAAGGAGCTCGCTGTGGTGTCCATGACCTTGAGATCCTTGTTGATGATGTCGAGATGACTCAATGAGTCAAACTTAATCGCTTCAGCATCCTTGTTTGGATCAGCTGAGTACACACCGTCAACGTTGTTCTTCGCCATCAGAATCACGTCAGCATCGATTTCAGCCGCACGTAATGCCGCTGTCGTATCTGTACTGAAGTAAGGGTTCCCTGTCCCGGCCGCAAAAATCACGACGCGACCCTTTTCCAGATGCCGAACTGCCTTGCGGCGAATATATGGTTCCGCAATTTGACGCATTTCGATTGATGTTTGGACCCGTGTTGGCACATCAATGTTTTCTAAACTGTCTTGCAGGGCCAATGAATTCATGACCGTGGCGAGCATGCCCATGTAATCCGCTTGGGCGCGTTCCATGCCCATTTCGGCACCGATTTGACCACGCCAGATGTTACCGCCACCGACAACGATGGCAACTTGTACCCCTAAATCGTGCACTGCCTTAATTTCCTTGGCAACAGAGGCGATAACAGGTGGGTTGATCCCAAATCCTTTTTCACCGGCTAAGGCTTCACCGCTCACTTTCAACACAATACGCTTATATTTGACCATGAATTCCATTCCTCTCGTTTTCTAGCTGCTCCTAGTTTAACATATTCCAAGCGCCGCGGCACTGCCAAAAGCAGTCCATCGGTCGCTCGCAGGCGTTTACACCGCAAAAAAAGAGTCGTGGCATTCGTCACGACTCTTTTTAGGAATCAATTAATCTTTAATCTGACCCATAACTTCTTCAGCAAAGTCATTAGTCTTCTTTTCGATCCCTTCGCCGACTTCAAAGCGGACAAAGTTCTTAACCTTGCCACCCTTGCTTTCAACGTATTGGCCGACAGTCATGTCAGTATCCTTAACGAATTCTTGGTCAACCAAGGAAATTTCGCTCAGGAACTTGTTCATCCGGCCTTCAACGATCTTAGGAATGATCTTTTCTGGCTTGCCTTCGTTCTTTGTTTCTTCAGTCACAACTTGCTTTTCGTGATCTAAAACATCGGCTGGCACTTGGTCGCGAGTCACATAACGAGGGTTAACAGCAGCAACGTGCATTGCAACGTCGCGAGCTGTTTCTTCATCAGCGCCTTCAAGTGTAACTAACACAGCGATTTGGCCACCGTTGTGTAAGTACTTACCAAAGACATCGCCATCATTCTTTGTTTCGAGTTGGAAACGACGGAAGTTGATCTTTTCACCGATAACAGCAGTCAATGACTTCGCTGTTTCATCGATTGTTTGACCCTTGATGTCGAGCTTCAAAGCAGCATCCATGTCGGCTGGCTTTTCAGCAGCAACAGTTGCGGAAACTTCGTCAACAAAGTCCTTGAAGCTGTCGTTAGACGCAACAAAGTCTGTTTCAGAGTTGATTTCAACAACAGCAGCAGAATTGCCTTCGATAGCAACTTGAGCAAGCCCTTCAGCAGCGATGTTACCGCTCTTCTTGGCAGCCTTTGCTAAGCCCTTTTCACGTAAAACGTCAATTGCCTTTTCCATGTCACCTTCAGCAGCGACCAAGGCCTTCTTTGCGTCCATCATCCCAACTTGGGTGCGGTCACGTAATTCTTTAACTAAAGCAGCAGTAATTGCCATGTGTTATTTCCTCCTTTAGATAGAAAAGGGTTGTCCGCAGATCTGCAGAATGCGAAACCTTCAGGCAACCCTTTATCGTTTAATTATTTAGCGTCAGTGTTGTCGCCTTCAACGGCTTCAACAATGTCTTCGATTGAATCGCTTGAGTTGTTGTTGTCGAAGTTAACGTCGCCTTGGTCTTCACCTTGGTTGCCTTCGATAACAGCATCAGCCATCTTAGCTGTGATCAAACGAACGGCACGAATAGCGTCGTCGTTTGATGGGATGATAACATCGATATCATCTGGATCAGAGTTGGTATCAACCATCGCAACGATAGGAATGTTCAACTTGTGTGCTTCTTGAACAGCAATCTTTTCCTTGCGTGGGTCAACAATGAACATCACATCTGGGATGCGAGGCATGTCTTCGATACCACCTAAGAACTTGGTTAACTTGTCTTGTTGCTTCTTAAGCAAAGCAACTTCCTTCTTAGGTAACTTGTCGAAGGTGCCATCTTCGGCCATCTTCTTGATGTCCTTTAAGCGCTTGATCCGTGTTTGGATGGTGTTCCAGTTAGTCAAAGTCCCACCTAACCAACGATGGTTAACGTAGTATTGACCGGCACGGGTTGCTTCTTCAGCAATTGCGTCTTGAGCTTGCTTCTTTGTACCAACGAATAAAACAACACCGTTATCGGCTGCTTCTTCCTTAACAAAGTTGTAAGCATCGTCAATCATCTTGACGGTCTTTTGTAAATCAATAATGTAGATGCCGTTACGTTCCGTGAAGATGAATGGCTTCATCTTAGGATTCCAACGACGGGTTTGGTGACCAAAGTGGACACCGGCTTCTAAAAGCTGCTTCATGCTTAATACTGCCATGAGTAAATTCCTCCAATAGGTTTTATTCCTCTCACCAACGTCCACTCGCAACCGAACTCTTTCGAGCACCTCAGTCACGATTAGTTGATGATGTGGTTTGTGCTTTTCACACTCAGACTAGTATACAGAAATGTTGATCCTTTGGCAAGTCCTACCACTGCACATTGTGTGCCCGCAAAATTGCTCCTTCGCGTGGCGACTCTGATGCTTGAACGCCCACTCGGCCGATAAGGCATCGTGCTTGGTAGCAAAGCTTTCACTGTACAGGAGTGACACCGGGCGTCTGGCGGCCGTGTATTTGGCTCCCTTGCCCGCATTGTGCGTGTTGACGCGAGCAGTGACATCCGTAGTGAAGCCACCATAAAACGAGCCATCAGCACATAATAAAACGTAAAAATAAAATTCTTCAGCCATAGAGTAAGTGGGCCACCTCCTGCGTGTAGGTGCCATCCGCCTGATAGACCACAACGGGTGGCAGAATGCGAATGCCATCCGGTTTCCCCGCCTTAATGGCCTCAATCAAGACCATATTGGCTTCACGATCCGCTTTGGGATGCACGAAGCGAATGCGTTTGGGCGCGAGGCCGTTTTGCATCAGCGTGCTGAGCAATTCCTGTAAGCGATCCGGGCGATGGACCAAAAAAGTTTGCCTTGATACTTCAATAATTGTGCACTCACACGACAGACCGTCTCAAAATCGGTGGTCAGCTCATGCCGTGCCAGCGCGAGATGCTCGTTGGGATTCTTAACACTCTGATCACTGACCTTGAAGTATGGCGGATTGCAGGTGACCACATCGACCGTATCTTTTTGAACAAATTGCGCGGTGTCTGCCAAGTCTGCCGTCACCACATTCACATTCGTCAACTGATTGAGCGTCACACTGCGGCTGGCCATATCAGCCAAACGTGGCTGCAATTCTACCAATGTGACCTGATTGCGGGTTTGTTCCGCAACAAACAGGCCAACAGCGCCGTTGCCGGCTGCCAAGTCGACCACCCGACTGTTGGCTTTGACCTGCGCAAAAGCTGACAGGAGCACAGCGTCCAGCGAGAAGGCAAACACTTCGGCGCTTTGAATGATTTGGACCGCCCCGCTTCTGAGTTGATCAATTCGTTCCCCTGGTAAAAGTTCCATACTGCCTCCAAATTTATCTCTGCATAGATTTGTGGATAATGCTATAATTTAGCACACAAGTTGATAGTAAAGGAAGTCGACCGATGTTCTATTCATTTATCCGGGTGGTTGCCCGCGTGATCGTGTTTCTGATCAACGGTAACACCCACTACCAAAATAAAGAAGCACTCCCTGACGGCCCTTATGTGCTTGTCGGGCCGCATCGCACATGGTGGGATCCCATCATGTTTGCGCTTGCCGCATCACCTCGAAAATTCGCCTTTATGGCTAAAGAAGAACTGTTCCGTAATCCCATTTTACGCTGGATTTTGGTCCACGCCAATGCCTTTGGTGTCGATCGGGCGCACCCCGGGCCAAGCGTGGTCAAAACACCGGTGAAAATGTTGCGTCAAGGTGAACTCTCCGTCATGATTTTCCCTTCCGGATCGCGTTACGCTAACGAGCTCAAGGGTGGCGCGGCCTTGATTGCCAAGTTGGCCAAGGTGCCCATCGTGCCCGCCGTCTACCAGGGTCCCGTCAAGTTCAGTCAATTGCTGTTGCGCAAGCGCGTGGATATTCGCTTCGGTGACCCCATCCCAGCGCCCACTGGCAAACTCGATGATGAGAAAATCAAAGCCATCGGTGACCAAATGCAGGTCGCTTTTGATCAATTAGACAAAGAAATCAATCCGGACTTCCACTATGTACCCGATGAGAGCAAGTACCTGGAAGAAAAGAGTAAAGGCAAAGTGAATTAAAAGCAAAAAAGGTTGTGACACCCCATCTGGGGCATGTCACAACCTTTTTTGATGTCGCTAGACACGAGCCGAATGTCTGAAGCCATAGCTGAAATAGATAATCAGCCCAAAACCAAACCACAGACCACTCATCACCCAAGTTTCGAGACTCAACTGACTCATGAGCAATAAGCAAAAAGCCAAGGAAATCAGTGGGGTCACGGGGTACCCGGGCACCTTAAAGCCTTGATTATCGATGCCCTGATGATGGCGTAAGGGAATGATGCCAAGAGACACGAAGGCAAAAGCGATCAGTGTGCCGATATTGACTAGATTGACCAATTGCGTCAGCGGCACAAAGCCCCCTAACAACGCGATAATCACGGTCACCGTGCCTAATGCGTGTTGTGGTAACTGATTGTGGACTTTGGCAAACCAAGCTGGTAACAAGTGATCGCGTCCAATCGCATAAACGAGGCGCGATGAGCTATAAATCATCGTCACCATCATCGTGAACATGCCGGCAATCGCGCCAACTGAGATGATGCCCCCAATGCCCGTTTGATGCACCGCGGCCAGAGCAAAGGCCACGGGATCGGCGACGTTCAACTCACTGTAATGCACCATACCGGTGAGAACAATGGCCACTAAGACATACAAGATAGTGGCAATAATCACGTCCCGATAATGCCGCGTGGTAGCGTTTTTGCGGGTGCTTCACCTCAGGCGCTGAGGCTGAAACCGCATCAAACCCGAGATAAGCGAAGAATACCATCGAGCGCCCGCTAAGACTCCCTTGCCTCCGTATGGGAAGTACGGTTGCCAATTCTTGGGTTGCACGTAGAACAAGCCGACGAGAATAAAGAGCAGGATGATGGCCAGTTTGACCACCACCATGATGCGATTGACCCGCATTGAGCTCTGCATACCGTGCGACAACATCCACCCGATCAATAAAACAACGCCAACCGCAATCAGATTAACATACTGGCCGTTGCCGGGATTGAACGCACCGGTAATCGCTTTGGGCAGGTTAAGACCAAAGCCCCGTAAGAGACTGACCAAGTACGCCGAGAAGCTGGTCGACACCGCAGCCACGGCTAACATGTACTCGAGCACTAGGGCCCAACCAATGATCCAGCCAAAAATCTGACCAAAGACAATATTGCCGTACGCGTAAGCGGAACCCGCCACAGGGAGTGCGGAGGCAAACTCGGCATAACACATCGCCGCAAAAGAACAAGCGACGGCCGCAAGAATAAACGCCAAGGTGATGGCCGGTCCGCTGGTGGTGGCGGCTACGGTACCGGGTAAAATAAAAATTCCGGTCCCAATGACTGCCCCAATCCCGAGTGCCACAAGGTCACGTGTGGTCAGGGTTTTAGCAAACTGATGATCAGCCGCCAACGTTTTTCTAAATCTGGTTTTACGGTCATGCGTTGCCACAGTGACATAGACATCCATCCCTCATCATTTTTTACATTGTAACCAAAAAATTGGCGCGTTGCACTCACTTTTCCCCGGCCTGCAGCTGATACATCAGCGCATAGCGACCGTTTTGCGCGAGTAATTCTTGATGCGTGCCGCGTTCAACAATGCGGCCGTCATCCAAGACCAGAATCAAGTCGGCATCTTGAATCGTCGACAACCGGTGCGCAATCGCAATGGTAGTACGGTTTTCGCGCAAGCGCGCCAATCCTGTTTGAATCATCGCTTCGGTTTCCGTATCGATATTGGCCGTGGCTTCATCCAACACCAAGACCTTAGGATTCGTCACCACGGTCCGAGCGAATGAAATCAATTGTCGTTGGCCGGCAGAGAATTGACTCCCGCCTTCGATCACACGCGCGTGATACTGACCAGGCAACTTTTCGATGAATTCATCCGCCTGCACAAATTCCGCTGCTTCACGAATTTGATTATCGGTGATTTTATCATTGAACAAGCGAATATTGCTGGCAACATCCCCATAGAACATAAAGGCATCCTGCAAGACCAAACCTAATTTTTCGCGCAGTTCTTCCATACTGAAATCGCGGATATCCTGATCATCAATCAGGATTTGACCTTCGCCGAATTCATAGAAGCGCATCAAGACGTTGATGATGGAGCTCTTGCCGGAACCGGTATGGCCGACAAGCGCCACCGTCTGTCCCGGATTGGCGACAAAACTGATGTCTTTCAAAATGTTGTGTTCACCGTCATAACTGAAATTGACATGACGAAATTCGATTTTACCGTGCGTCATCGTCGCGTGTGCATCGGGATTCTGTGTGGGTGCCAGTTCCTGATCATCCAAAATCCGGAAAATCCGGCTCCCTGCGACCACCCCATCCTGCATGAAGGCCAAGCTATCCATCATGTTGGTCATGGGATTGAAGAAATTCGCGACATACGTGGTAAATGCGTAGACCAACCCCGCTTCTACAAACGTGTGCATCGAATTATCACCGAATTGACCCAAGACAACCACTAAGGCCAAGATGTACAGCAGGTTGATGATGGGTGATAACAGTAAGCTGTTGGTGCGGATCATGGCCTTTCTGGTAGCGAGATAGGCGTCATTGGTGGTTTCAAACTCCTTGGTGATGCGTGTTTCTTGACGGAACTGCTGAATGATGCTGATACCCTCAATCGATTCATTGAGTTTGGTATTCAGTTCGGACAAACGTTCCCGCATCCGCCGATAAACCTTGGAGCTGTAGGTACTGTAATACCAGATCACAATAATCAAGACGGGCAGGAACAAAAGCACTGTCCACGCGATTTTGGGTGCGGCGAGCACCATCGCAATAAAGCTAGAGACCACCGAGAATACCCCGACAATCACCGATAGAATCACATTCCAAAAATCAGCCAGTGTCATCGTATCATTGGTGACTCGAGAAACAATTGAGCCCGCCGGTGTCTGATCGAAGTAGCGCATGCCTAGCGTGTGCAACTTGGCAAATAATTCCCGGCGCACATCTTCAAGGCCACGTTCAGACCCCATCATGAACCAAAACGACTGCATGAATTGCAGCAGCGCCTTGATGATGGTTCCAAACAGGTAGAGACTCGCCACGGCAATGATGACGCCCAGTGTGGCCGATTGTTTGGCTAAGAAATGATCCAGATAGTATTGCAACAGCCATGGTAGGGCAACGTTCATCCCCGCCAACAGTGCCGCAGCAACCAATGCCCCACCGAATTGACGCTTATACGGCTTGGTATACGTCATTAAGCGGCCCATGATCTTCCACTGTTCTTTCATGGGAATACTCTGTGCCCATGCCGATTGTTGTTTAGCCATTCGCGCCACCTCCTAACTGAGCTTCCAATTCTTGCTTGGCCCACATCTCTGCGTACCAGCCATTTTGATTCAATAATTCGTCGTGTGTGCCCCGCTCAATGATGCGCCCATTTTCGAGCACCACAATTTCGTTGGCATGCATCACAGAACTCAATCGATGGGCAGCGATAATGGTTGTCTTGTTCTCGCGGGTTGTCTTCAGCGCATCGAGAATTGCCGTTTCCGTTTTGGCATCCACGGCAGATAACGCATCATCCAAAATCAAGAGTTCTGGCTTGGTTAACAGGGCCCGCGCAATCGCCAAGCGTTGTTTTTGGCCGCCAGACAGACTGACACCCTTTTCGCCGACCAGCGTTTCATACTGGTCAGGAAATTGCAGAATATCATCGTGCACGGCACTATCCACTGCCGCTCGTTCAACACTGACTTGGTCCGCGCCAAAATCAGCGAAACGAATGTTATTGGCCACGGTAGTCGAGAATAAGAAATTATCCTGCGGCACATAGCCAATGGCATGCAGCAGCGCATCCTCTTGATAATCACGGATATCCACACCACCGAGAGTAATGTGACCCTTGTATTGGTCGAATTCACGCAGCAGCAGCTTGAACAGTGTTGTTTTCCCCGCACCGACACGACCGACGACACCCAGGGTCTGACCCTCTGGTAAGGTGAAGTCGATATCGTGTAACGCCTCAACATCGGCTTCCGGATAGCTGAATGAGCGCACTTGATAGCTCAGATTACCGTGAGCTGCGGTCTCAACCGGTGTGTCCGGCAGATAACGTGCACTCTTGGTTTGTAGCAACTCATTGACCCGATCGTAACTGGCATTCCCACGTTCGAGAATATTGAACAGACGACCAATCGCAAACATCGGCCACACTAGGGCGGAGACATATGCGATAAATGAGATCAATTGCCCGATGGTAATACTCTTATTTTCAACCAGCACGCCGCCGTACACCAACGCAATGACATAGGTGAGGCCCATGATCAAACTGGTGATCGGATCAAATAATGCATCTAAGCGATTCACCTTGGTGTTGATGGTGATCGTCTTATCAACCAAGCGATTAAAGTCAGCGGTATCCTCTTTTTCCTGACCGAATGTCTTGATCACCTTGATGCCGCTAATCGATTCTTGCGTTTTGTCGTTTAGGCGTGAAAATGCGGCCTGTGACTTGGCAAACGCGGTGTGCAGACTGGTCCCCAATTTGCGCGCCATCACCGTCAGCAGCGGCATCGGGATGAGTGCGGCTAAGGTGAGCCGCCAGTCGACAAAATGGCCATGGCGACAATCGTGGTGCCGCCAGTAATAATGGAATCAAAAAGCGTCAAAATCCCAGCACCGGCGACATTTTGAATCGCATTCAGATCATTGGTGGCATGCGCCATCAAATCCCCGGTACGATGTTTCTGATAAAAAATCGCGTCCATGTCCATGAAGTGCTTGAACAAGCGTGAGCGCAGTGTCTTTTCGAGCTTCGCCGCACCACCCCAAATGGCGGTTCGCCAACCAAACCGAAAGACATACTGGCCGACACCGGCAAGCACTAATAAACCCAACCATAATAATAGCGTTGATCCATTGAGCTTATGTTTGGCCATCAAATCGACCAACACCCCAATTGCCCGTGGTGGAATTAAGTTCACCACAGCAACCAAGACTAGAAATAATAGGCCCCAGAGATAGCGGCCCTTTTCTTCGCGAAAGTACCAACCTAGTTTTTGAATATGCCCATTTTCACACCCCTTTAAAAGTAAAATATAATGAATATTTAATTATATAGCAATAAATAATGAACCACAAGCGCAATCGGTGTGGTCCTTTGCCAGAAACGAAAGAGCGTGTCACAAAACCATTGTGGTTTTGTGACACGCTCTTCTTACGCAATGACAGCACGGTCAAACGCGATTACTTGGCGTTTTTTGTGCTTGTTTCATTTGATTCATCATTTGATTCATCTTTTTAGCGGATGGTTTTTGCCCCATCTGCATCATCATTGTGCGTAACATATCTTCGTTTACTGGTGGATTGTCTTGGAAGTACTTCTTCATGTAAGCACGAGCACCGAAGAAACCGCCAACCAGACCAATAATTAAGCCGATTAAGATACCTAAGATCCAACCTATCATATGCGTCAACCCCCTTTACCGTTCAGATATTATTGTACAGAAATCGAGGGCAAATAAAACCCTAATCTTTCTCGTCACGCCAGCCGCGTTCACGCTGTAATTCACGTAATTTTTCGGGCGTGACATCGTGGCCCTCTTTGTCAACGTACTTGGTTTGTGCCATGCGATCGCGGAAGCCTTCCCGAAAATCCTTCAGGTAAGCTTCACGCAATGCTTTACGTTCTTCTTGTTCTTCTTCAGTTAAACCGAATTCTTTGTCCTTACGGGCGAGTTCATTAATCCGGTCAATTCGTTCTTTTGGTTGATCTGCCATCAAAAATTCCTCCTTCAGCTAATTCAGAGGCACCATCTGGTAACGATAGCCTTCTGCCGCCTCATGATCGAACGGTGCCTTTTGAAGCATTTTAACATAAGCCTGCGCTCGCTGCTCAGATTGAAAAACGCGAATTAATCTGACGGTGGTTAGGTCCGCGTAAAAGACCACAAACACTTGTTGTTGCATCCGCATCCCCTTCTATGGGCCGTGGCAATAAAAAAGAGCCGAAAACGGCTCTTTTCATTTTAACGACGCT
This sequence comes from Lacticaseibacillus saniviri JCM 17471 = DSM 24301, assembly GCF_001311785.1. Classification (GTDB taxonomy): domain Bacteria; phylum Bacillota; class Bacilli; order Lactobacillales; family Lactobacillaceae; genus Lacticaseibacillus; species Lacticaseibacillus saniviri. The sequence continues at coordinate 25,746 of NZ_BBBX01000009.1, forward strand.
TTTCCTTGATACGAGCAGCCTTACCACGGAGTGCGCGTAAGTAGTACAACTTAGCACGACGAACTTGACCGTGACGAGTTACTTCGATCTTTTCAACACGTGGGGTGTGTAATGGAAATGTCCGTTCAACACCGACACCGCTACTAATCTTACGAACAGTATATGTTGCGGAAACACCAACGCCATGACGCTTGATAACGACACCTTCGAACATTTGGATACGTTCGCGGTCGCCTTCAACGATACGGGCGTGGACACGTACGGTATCACCAGGACGGAAGTCAGGGATATCATCGCGTAATTGAGACTTAGTAATTTCTTGGATTAATGGATTCATTAATCAATTCTCCTTTTATCGACATTCATAATCTTCCCGAACAGCGGAATATCGTTGCTATGTGACGTATCACAATTAGTTAGTTTAGCATAGGCCAACCCATGATTCAAGCGCTTATTCGGTTTTCTCGCGGCGATCTAACCTGAAGCGCTGCGCTCCCCAAAGTCCCAAAACCCCCAACCAAGCCAGCAACATCACCCACACAGCAGGCCGATACCACGGTGAACTCACGCGTTGAACGGTAACTTGATTGGCAGGCTTGTCGAGCTTGATCATCACGCTGCCGCGAGTCGATTGCTTAATTTGGCGCACATTTGGGATCTGATAATGCAGACTGCTGTAATACCAAATGGTAGATCGACCCAGTCACTCGTTGCTTGTGGCAAAGTAAACGTGATGGCATGGCTGTTTGGATCGACCGCCCGTGGCACCCGAAAATTTTCCATCAGCCACGGCCTGGTGCGCCGACACACTCACCTGCGCCCCAAACGAGGCTTTAGGCGTGGTTTCTGGTAGATAATCCGTGTACCACCGTAACCGATAGAAATCAGGTGACTGGAACGACGCCGGTGTTAATACATTATCCGCATGATGGTAATAGCCATCCTGTGGCTGCCATGCAGGTAGCGCGCGATTGCGTTGGCCAAGCGTCAATGTGATGTCCGCCATAGGGACCACAAAGCCAATCAAGGTCAGCATCAGCAATAGCCGATGCTCGCGTTGCGTACCTGAAGCTAACGTATCGAGAGATTGAATAAATCCGGCCGTCACCAAAAGTGTTGCGGCCATCGCCAGCAAGCGCCACTCCACGCCTTGAATCACATTTGCCAGCACCGTTGGCATCAATGACCATGGGAACAGATCGGTTGATAAGTAGAATAAAATCACGCCCAGCACGTAATAGACTCGACCCTCCTGAAATTGATGGTATTTTATCGCACGCCATGGCACATAAACCAACGCGATTAACCCCAACCAGCTCATCAGGCTGACTTTGTTGAGGGTCAATGTCTGTTGCACGATACCTAACAGTGAGGCACCCTTGAGCGGAATAAGCCGCACACTGGATAAATGTGACGGCGCCATCACGATGGGCATCAACCATGCCGGCAGACTCAACAGAAGCGCTAAGCCTCCCGCCAGACAGAACCGCCAAAAATGGACCACGTTCGGGCGGCCACGCTTTGCGTGATGGCAATGATCACAACCACAATCACCATGAGGACCGCTGTCGCCAGATGACTGTTCAATGTGATGGCGACGGGTACAGCCAACGCCAGAATATCGCGATATTGTCCCTTCTTGACGACATTATAAGTGGCCATCAACGCTCCCGGCAGCATGGCGCTGCCGATCATCATCCCCAGTGAACCACTATCGGTGTACGCGACAAAGCCCTGGGATAGCACGGTTACTGTGCCAAATAAGAGACTCGACCAGACTCGACCACCGGCCCGGCGAAAACCAAATACCGCTAACCACAAGCCGATGAACACAATCAGGCTCTGAATGGCATACCACTGTAACAAGCCGTTCAAGCCCCGTGTCAGGGCGACAAGTGGATACAAGAAATACGGCGGATACATCGCATTAAAGGCCTGACCCAGGCCCAAAAACTCGTGATGTTCACGATGTCTGGCAGGTGATGTTGTCGCGTGGCGATATTCAGATCCCCGATCCGCATCAGGTGGAACCAAGTATCGGTGCGCCATGAGCCATGACCGAAATGAACCGCCAAATAGAAATAAATTAATGTGATGCCGACAATGCCGATGGCTAACCCACCGGTCGACCACGATGCCCGTCCTACCCGACGCGGCTGTGTGTCAGTGTTCATGCCCAAACCTCTTTCTCAAAATCCATTTTCTCTACGCAAGCGTCATTTTATCATATGTAAGATGATTGTTAGTACATTTTATCGCCGTATTGCCTATTGCGCACAAAAAAGCGCCCTGACCACATTCGTATGAATGCTCACGGGCGCATTTTTCCTGAACTCAGCTAATCTAATTGGCTTTATCAGCCTCTTCACGCTTCACCTCACGCAATAACTTCTGCGCGTTCTTATCGAGTTCAAGGTCAGCCAGCAGATCTGGCCGCCGTAAGTATGTCCGGCGCAGACTCTCCTTGAGCCGCCACTGCGCAATGAGTTGATGATTCCCATTTTGTAAGACTTCTGGCACCTGCATGCCTTCGTAATCGGCGGGTCGCGTATATTGGGGATACTCCAGCAGACCGTTCTCAAAGCTATCGGTGTGCGCAGATTCCGTGTTCCCCAGCACACCCGGCAGCAGGCGTGCTGTGGCATCAATCATCATCATCGCACCCAATTCACCGCCTGTGAGCACGAAGTCACCCAATGAGTACTCATCCGTCACCAGCGTGCGAATGCGCTCATCGTAACCCTCGTAATGGCCACAGATAAAGACCAAGTGCGATTCCTGTGCGAGGTCGCGCGCAGCTTGTTGATCAAAGCGCTTGCCAGCTGGATCGAGCAGAATGACCCGCTTGTTGCCAGGGTGTGCCGCATTGATGTCTGCCATCGCATCAAAAATTGGTTCCGGCTTCAACAACATTCCAGCCCCGCCACCATAGGGCGTATCATCCACGTGCATGTGCTTGTCTTTGCTATATTTTCTGAAATCGGTCACACTAAATTCGAGCAAATCCCGTTCCAGTGCCTTACCGATGACACTCTGCGTCATTGGGGCAAACATGTCGGGGAAGAGGCTCAACACATCAATTCGCATCGTCAATCAACCCTTCTGGCACATCGACGTGCGCTTCCTTCTTATCCAAATCGATATTGAGCACCACAGAATTCAAAAATGGCAACAGAATATCAGACTTGCCCTTGCGCGGAATCACCCACACATCATTGGCACCGGGACTCAAGATTTCACTGACCTTGCCCAAGACTTGATTGTCCTGATCAATCACGGTCAAACCAATTAAGTCGCGGTAGTAATACTCACCATCATCGAGTGGCTGCAAATCCTCATCGGCCACCAACAAATCGTGCGTCTTGAATGGCAGTACTTGATTGATGTCGGTGTAGTTTTCAAAGGTCACCAAGGTGAAGCCCTTGTGTTGACGCACGCTGTTAATCACGACAGGCGTCTTGGCCGCGTCATCGATGTAGAGCTGTTGGCCTACAACAAAGCGTTCATCGGGGAAATCCGTGGTCACGATCACGCGCATCTCACCGCGCACCCCATGCGTATTCACCAGTTTGCCAACGCGATAGTATTCTGGCATATTGCCCTCCTCATTCTCAAAACACATTTCTCTCTAACAAAATAGCTCGAGGCAAAACCGAAGTTTCGTCTCGAGCTATTATTACTTTGAACGACCAGCATCCAAAATATTTAACCGTACACGTTTGGTATACGGTGCCTTGACGCTGTAAACCAAAGTGCGAATCGATTGCGCGACCCGACCCTGTTTACCGATAATCCGCCCGACATCATCGGGGGCAACCGTCAAGTCAAACGCCATATAGTCATCCGTCTCATGGGCGTCAATGACAACAGCGTCCGGATCATTGACTAATGGCGTCACAATGGCGCGAATAAGCGCTGTGATATCCATTATCGTTAACCCTATTTCTTAGCGAAGCGAGCTTCGTGATACTTTTGCATGATGCCCTTACTTGAAAGTAAGTTACGAACAGTATCTGAAGGCTGTGCGCCCTTTTGAAGCCAATCAAGGATTGTGTCCTCTTCTAACTTCAAGTCAACTGGTTCTGTTAATGGGTTGTAATAACCAACAGATTCGATGAACCGGCCATCACGTGGAAAACGTGAATCAGCAACAACGATCCGATAGAATGGCTTACGCTTGGAACCCATCCGCTTTAAACGAATTTTAACTGCCATTATGTGCCACCTCCTACTAATTTCTCAACTCTAGTATCATAGCAAATGTTTGATACCCTGTAAAGAGTTTTTTCTTTACAACCTAAAATCCTTACGACTTAAAGTGCTTCGCGGCTTTCAGACGCTTTTGTTTGTTCTTTTTGTTCTTCCGAACCATGGAATTCATCGCCATTTTGCCTAAGCGACCCTGAATCCCATTGCCCATCAAACCTTCCATACCAGCAAAGTTCCCCTTGCTCATCTGGTTCATCATCTTCTTGCTCTGATTGAACTGCTTGATCATGCGGTTGACTTCAGGGACGGGCCGGCCAGAACCAGCCGCAATCCGTCGGCGCCGTGATGGGTTCAACAGATCAGGATCGGTCCGTTCAGCTTCCGTCATGGAGTACACAATCGCCTTCATGTGGGCAAAGTCTTTGGGGTCAACTTGCAAATTGGCCACAGCGGGATTATTCGCCATCCCCGGAATCATCTTCAGGATGTCTTCCATGGGGCCCATATTACTGATTTGGTCCATCTGATCCAGGAAGTCGTTGAAATCAAACGAGTTCTGTTGGATCTTTTCGGCCATTTCGGCAGCTTGTTTCTCATCGTAATTCTTCTGTGCCTTATCGATTAAGGTCAGCATGTCACCCATGCCCAGAATTCGATTGGCCATGCGGTCTGGATAGAAGACATCCAGCGCATCCATCTTTTCACCTTGCCCGACAAACTTGATTGGCTTACCGGTGACGGCACGAATCGAGAGTGCAGCCCCACCACGGGTATCCCCGTCTAACTTGGTCAAGACGACCCCGGTGATGTCCAAACGCTTGTTAAAGCCTTCAGCCACTTCCGTTGCGGCTTGCCCGGTCATGCTATCGACCACCAGCAAGATTTCGTCAGGTTTAGCGAGTGCCTTGATGTTATCCAATTCGGTCATCAAGGTTTCATCGATCTGCAGACGACCAGCCGTATCGATAATCACATAGTCATTGTGTTGCAGCGCCGCTTGTGCCATCCCTTGCCGTACAATCTCAACGGGGTCCGTATCGGTTCCCATATCAAAGACAGGCACCCCTAATTGGTCCCCAATTGTCTTTAATTGTTCGATCGCCGCTGGCCGGTAAACATCGGCCGCAATCAACAGTGGGCGTGCCTTTTCGTTTTCCATCAGGTAGCGAGACAATTTACCAACCGTGGTGGTTTTCCCGGCCCCTTGCAGCCCAGCCATCATGATCACGGTGGGGATGTGTGGCGACTTGTTCAGTGGCACCGCACTCTCACCCATGGTCTTGGTCAGTTCATCGTTCACAATCTTGATGATTTGTTGGGCTGGCGTTAAGCTGTCCAGCACATCAGCACCGACCGCTTGTTCACGCACAGTCTTGACGAAGTCCTTGACCACGCCAAAATTGACGTCGGCTTCAAGCAATGCTAAGCGAATCTCACGCATTGCCTCGCGGACGTCTGCATCGGTAACCTTCCCCTTACGGCGTAACCCGGAGAACGCCTTTTGTAGCCGTTCTGATAATCCTTCAAATGCCATAGTTGCCTCCTATAAAACCGTTCATTTATTAGTTAATCGTTATTGCGCGGTTTGATCCGCGACACGCATGAGCAACTCGCTCAACTGCTCATCAGCAGGATACGTCTTGCGAACATAGCGTGTCAATGCGTCCACCGCCTGATTTTGGGCCAAATAATTGGCATACAGATGTAATTTTTCTTCGTAAGCTTCCAGACTGGCCTCAGTGCGGCGGATGTTATCATAGACAGCCTGGCGAGAGACATCAAACTCTGTGGCAATCTCACCCAGTGAATAATCATCACCATAGTAGAGGGCCAAATAACTGTGCTGCTTATCTGTTAAGAGCGCACCGTAAAACTCAAAAAGTGAGTTCATGCGGTTATTTTTTCAATCTCCATCGTTGTCCGTCCTTTACCGCGTTTTCGCGTTGTATCCCTATTAGGATACCGATATCTGGGGCACGCGTCAATTCAATCCGGCAATTTATTCCGCTCACTGGTACCGTTCACTTTGATTTGTTGAATTCCTCACAAAACAGATGCACACCGCTTTCAAACGTGCTAAACTAAGGATAGTTTGAAATTGGAGGGAATATTATGGTTGCAGCAGTACTATACTGGGGCGTCATCTGCGCCCTGATTGGATGGGGACTTTGGAATATCCTGTTCTCTATCATTTATGTGCATAACCATGAAAATGGCAACTTGTGGTTCTTCGCCATTCTCAATACACTCACGCTATTATTCGGTGCGATTTTTATGTGGGTCATGAACAATGCCGCATGGCAGAAGTACTGGTTCACAACAGGCACCGCAACAAGCCCCATTCTGGGTGGCTTGCTGATCGCTTACATCGTCTTAATCGTGCTCCAAGTGATCTTGGGCCGCGAACCTAAGGCTAAAGCAGCGTAATTCATTTGAAGAGGCTGTGCCAATCCAATCGGGTTAGCACAGCCTCTTTTTGGTATTCACGGCCCAGTTGCGAGGCTTCATTTGCCGATTTTGTCCCATTGACGCGTACAATGGGCATTAATAATTCCACGAGGTGATCACAATGAAATGGTTGAAACGAATCGGTATCGGATTGGGCGCCCTGCTCGCTGTCATGGGACTGTGGTATGGCCAGCTGCAATACCGCACCCATGCGCTTGGCAATAATCACTTTGCCAGCAGCAATACCCCAACCCTGCTACTGGCGGGATACGCCGGCAATGCCTTGACGTATAGTGGCTTCATTCAGCGGATGCAGAGCGCAAATATCGCCCACCTGGCCCTCAAAATCACGGTCAGCACTAGCGGTCACATCAGCATGCAGCGCTTCGGCACACTCGATGACAATGCCATGATTCAAGTGCTGTTTGATGCCAACAAAGACTACCAAAAAGAACAGGCGCAATTACCCCAGGTGCTGGCCTATCTCAAACAGCGCGGCGTCGCAAAAGTGAACCTGGTCGGCCACTCAATGGGTGGCGGTGTGGGCTTAGCAACAATTTTGGCGACCGCTAACAAAAACAATACCCAACCATCGCCCGCTTTGTGGCCATTGGCAGCCCGTTCACTGGTCTCGGCAATACCCCTGATAAACGCGCGTGCCCAATTAAAACCAGCCTCAAACAATTACCCGCAGGATTAAAAATCCTCAATATCGCGGGTGATGTGTTTGGGACTGGCGGTGATTTGGAAGTCGCGAGCGCAACCGTGTTTGGTATCGCACCATTGCTGCCCAAAACCGTTGACTATCGCCAAGCGAGAATTACAGGCGATGTCCTCACGGCCGAGCACAGCTTCCTACATGAGAATGCACAAGTTGATCAATTGATCAGTCAGTTTCTGTGGCGTTAGCGGGTTGATCAATTAAGCCCTTAAACAAGCCATAAACGAACTTGGTCGGATCAAAGACTTGAAGATCATCCATCTTTTCACCTAAACCAACTAACTTCACGGGGACGTGAAGTTCATTACCGATAGCGAGCACAATTCCGCCCTTACCGGAACCATCCAACTTCGTCAGCACAATCCCGCTGATATCTGTTGTCTGATTGAATTCCTTGGCCTGACTCAAAGCGTTTTGCCCCGTCGTTGAATCGAGCACCAACAAGACTTCCTGTGGGGCGTCAGGCAATTCACGGACGATAACCCGCTTGATTTTGTCGAGCTCCTTCATCAAATTAACCTTGTTTTGAAGGCGGCCCGCTGTATCGACCAATAACACGTCCACGTTGTCTTCTTTTGCTTGCTTGACGGCATCGAACACAACTGCGGCGGGATCGCCCCCAGCTTCCGTTGCGACCACAGGAACACCATCGCGGCGGCCCCATTCTTGCAACTGTTCGATGGCGCCGGCACGGAAGGTATCACCAGCGGCCAGCAAGACGGACTTGCCTTCTTCCTTCAGCTGATGGGCTAACTTCCCGATTGTCGTCGTTTTGCCGGCACCGTTCACACCAACAAAGAGAAAGACGGTTGGACCAGATTCCGCATAGTGCAAGCTATTGTCTTCTGAGTCCTCGGATTCCCCATAGAGATCGACTAACTTCTGCACAATCACTTGTGAGACCTCTTCAGGCTTCTTCACATTCTTTAACCGCACTTCTTCCCGCAGTTGATCACTGATTGTGACGGCTGTTTGATAACCGACATCCGCTTCAATCAGCATCTCTTCAAGATCTTCAAAAAAGTCTTCATCGACCGTGCGGAAGTTGGCAAATAACGCGTTGAGTCGATCACTGAAACTACTGCGGCTTTTCTCTAATCCCGCTTCATATTTATCTTCAGCAGGCGCTTCTTCGGGTTTATTACCCGTGAACGCCTGTTTAATTTTGTCAAATAATCCCATATTGTGGTCTCCTTTTGGCTGTTTTACCAGATTATTGCGCTTCGGGGTGGGCTTGATCGAGCTGCACCGCCATCATCTTTGAGACCCCGGATTCTTGCATGGTAACCCCCATATAGCATATCAGCAGCCACCATGGTCCCCTTCCGGTGCGTGATCACGATAAACTGAGTATCTGTTGCATAGTTGCGCAAGAACTCACCAAATCGCGTCACATTGGCCTCATCGAGTGATGCTTCAACCTCATCCAGAATCGAGAACGGTACCGGATTGACTTGGATAATCGCAAAGAGTAAGCCAATCGCCGTCAGCGCGCGTTCGCCACCAGACAGCAGCGATAACCGTTGCAGTTTTTTGCCAGGCGGCTGGGCCGTGATCTCTAAGCCAGTATTCAACAAATCATCAGGGTCCGTCAAGCTTAACGCCGCGTGTCCGCCGCCGAACATCTTCGGGAAGATGGTTTGAAAGGCAACATTTGTCGCATCAAAGGTGGTCTTAAACCGCTGAGCCACCTCATCATCGAGCTCACTCATTGTCGCTAACAACTGCGTTTTGGCCGCAATCAAATCATCGGCTTGTTGCGTCAAGAAATCAAAGCGCTCTTTGACTTCATCGTATTGTTCAATCGCCGCCAAATTGACAACGCCCAAGTCGTCGAGCCCGCGTTTCAAAAGCTTCAACTGACTGTTGAGTGCTGGCAAGGGTTGCACATCATCTGGTAGTGCGGCTTTTGCGGCCTCATAACTGGTCTGATACGTGGTGCTCAACCGATCCAGTTTTTGGTCCAGATTAATTTTGATGCGGTTGGCATTGACCTGTTGCTGCTCAGAATCGGTTTGCGCTTGTTGACGTTGCTGATAGGCCGTGGTGATTTGCGCGGAAACTCGGCTGAGCTGCGTGCGGTTGCTTGCCTTGTCCTGAGTCAACTGGGTCTGTTGTTGCTTCAAGGCATCGAGTGCCTGATTCAATTCCTTAACAACCGCCTCATTGTTGGCACGTTCTTGTTCGGTTTCAACCGCACCCGATTTGATTGTCGCCATTCGTTGTTGAAGCGTCTTGGCCTTAGCGGTACTGCTGGCAAACTCGGACTGACGCTCTTTGCGCTCAATCGCCAACGCCTTGAGATCACCATTGATATCACTGAGTTCCTGTTGCAAGGCCTGCACTTTGACTTGCACATCGGCCTGTTCGAGTGTCGCATCTTCCAAAATCAGCTTGGTCTGCTCAATCTCGGCTTCGACCTTTTCTTTGGCTGCTGCTAACTTCTGTTGCTGGTCGCGCAACGTATCGTGTTGCTCGGCGAGATTATCTGTGGCCACCTCGGGTAACGCCTCAGCCGCAGCTTGGCGTTGCAGTTGCGTCAGCGCCTGTTGCGCTTGCTCGAGCTGTTCTTGTTTCAGATTCAAGGCGGCCTTACTTTGATTCAGGTTTTGTGTCAGCGGCACAATCGCTTCTCGCGCCTGTTCGAGCGCTTGTTGTTGGGTCACTAACTGCTCCTGCAGCTCACTGAGCTTAGCCTCCATGGTTGTAATCTGTTCGGCCAACTGCTTAGTTTCTTGCGTACGTGCCAGCGGTGAGCTGCCCTGTTGTTTGGTTTGGCCCCCGGTCATCGCGCCACCGGGGTTGAGAATATCGCCATCCAAACTCACAATGCGATAGCGATGACCTGTCAGATTGGCAATCGCAACGGCGGCATCCAAACTTTCCACGATAATCAGGCTGCCCACCAAGTTACTCATGATCGGCTGAATCGCATCAGGAAAACTGATGAGCTCTAGGCCAGTCCCGATAAAGCCCGGTTGGTTGGTCAGTGTTGCGCGAATATTGGCAGGCAATGGCCGTGGCCGAATCACCGATGCAGGTAAGAAGGTAGCCCGCCCCGCGCGTTGCTGCTTGAGCCACGTGATGGCCTGTTTGGCGGTCGCTTCATCGCGCGTTGCAATCGCCTGAAGGTTGGCCCCCAGCGCGAGATCAAAGGCTTGTTGATAGGCTTTAGGCACCGTGATTAATTCGGCAATCGCACCGAGTAAGCCTTCAAAACGCTCGCGCTGTTTCAAGACGACACGCACGCCAGCATAGAAACCAGCATAGTCATCATGTAATTCCATCAAGGTTTCGTAACGCGCTTTTGCGGCTTGTAAAATTCCGCTCGCCTTCTGGTAACCCGCCTGTGTGTCACTCACACGTTGGCTGAGTTTGGTGCCCTCACTGGTCCGTTGGTCAAAGGTCTGAGTGAGTTCCTTGACCTGCGCCGTAAGCGCCTGCTGTGCCTGTTGCAAGGTATCGACAGTCTCTTGGCGCTGTTTGATCTGGTCGTTGCGTTCCTGTAATCGACGCTGTTTAGCGGCATCTTGATTGGCAGACAACGCCATTTGCTTATCCAAATCAGCCAACTTGTTTCGCGTGTTGGCCTCTTGCTGCAAGATATCGATGTACCGCGCCTGAGCCGCATCCAACGTGTCCTGCAACTGCTTAGGATCAGTCACCAATTGCTGCTGCACCAGCGACTGTGTCAAGGCATCGCGCTTAGTCGTCAACTGCCGTTCTTGTTCCTGCAGCGTGGTGAGTTGCTGCTGTGCTGTCTGCGCCTGTTCCGTCAGTTGATCGTGTTGCAAGTTGAGATCTGCCAACGTCTGCTGCGCGTTTTGTGCACGCTCTGAAGACACATTAGCCGCACCGGCAATATTTTTCAGCCTTCATGGACTTCGTCAAAATCTCATCGTTGACCGCCGTCAACTTGCCATCCAATTCCTGATCAACCGCTGTTAACTGATCGGACTGTGTTTCCAGGTGATCGATTGTCTTTTTCAAATTCTTCAACGTCTGCTGCGTAGTTTGAATTTCTGCCTGCAGACTTGTTTGTTCCGTATCCAGCTGTGTAATCTCTAAAACAAGCGCTTGTTGTTCAACCTGCGCAAATTGATCACTCAACCGCTGATAATCCTTGGCAAGCGAGCGCTGTTCTTCCAGTGGTTCCAGTTGGCGTTTCAATTCGTGGGTAATATCATTGATGCGATCGAGATTATCCGTGGTCACAGCGAGCTCGCCGGTCGCTTTTTGTTTCTGTTGTTTGTACTTGTAGACGCCAGCCGCTTCCTCGATGATGCCGCGACGCTGTTCGGGTTTACTGTTGAAAAATTGCTTCAACGCGACCCTGTGAGATAAAGGCAAAACTCTCTTTGCCCAACCCCGAATCCATGAACAGTTCGACGATATCCTTTAAGCGGACGGCCTGTTGGTTGAGATAAAATTCAGATTCCCCATCGCGATACAATCGCCGCGTGATGGTGACTTCTGTGGGTTGCTGCTTGAGATACCCATCACTGTTGTCAAAAATCATGGTGACTTCGGCCCGACTCAGCGGTTTGCGATCCGCCGTACCGGCAAAAATCACGTCACCCATGCGTTCGCCACGCAAACTTTTGGCACTCTGTTCCCCTAAACACCAGCGAATGGCCTCAGTGATATTACTCTTACCACTACCGTTTGGTCCGACAATGCCGGTTAATCCGGGCACAAATTCAATCACGGTTTTGTCCGCAAATGATTTGAACCCATTAATTTGTAAGCTTCGTAACTGCATGTTTTTCCGTCCACTTCGTTAAATTGTTTCAAAAACAGGGCCAGGCAATCTTGCCCGAGCCCCGATAATTACGCCTGTTTGAGTCGCGCCAGTGCGGCAGCGGCTGCCGCTTGTTCCGCGGCCTTTTTATTTTTACCCTGACCTTGGCCTAAGACCACATCATCGATCGCCACTTCCACATGGAACTGTCGCTCGTGTGCTGGCCCATCTTCACCCAATAGGCGATAAGTAATCTGCACATCACCATCTTGCTGAGCGAATTCTTGCAGCGCTGTTTTGTGGTCCATCTCAGCGGAGAATTCACCGGCTTCGATATGTGGAAAAATCACTTGTTCCACAAACTTGATGACGGCGCCGCGCCCTTGATCCAGATACAAGGCGCCGTTGAAGGCTTCAAACAAGTCCTCAAGTAAGGTCAATCGGGTTCGTGCCCCGGCTTGTTCCTCACCCTTACCGAGCTTAATGTACTGATCGAAGTGCGCTTCTTTTGAAAAACTGGAAAAACTACGTGTCTGCACAATCGCAGCCCGCATGCGGGTTAACTTACCCTCAGGCAGATCGGGATACTTGCGATACAGGTAGTCAGACACGGTGAGTTCGAGCACCGCGTCCCCCAGAAATTCCAATCTTTCGTTGTCCTTTAATCCTAATTCACGATGTTCATTAACGTACGAGGAGTGAGTGAATGCTTCGTCCAAATGGTGAGATCATTGAACTCGATCCCGTAACGCTGTCTCAACTCACTGATAAACTCTGAAGCAACCATGCCGTTCTCCCTTCATTACTCTTGTTTCATTATACTAGAGCCACACAAAAAACCACCTGCTAGAGGTGGTTTTTCATATGCGTTAGTGATTACTTGGTTAATTCGATATTAGCGTAGTTAGCAACAGTTGTGTCGTTACTAATACTGTAACCCTTAACCTTGTTGCTGACAGGTTCTACCTTTGTCCGGTAGAAGGTAGGAACTACAGCAGCTTGGTCAAGCATATACTTTTGCCATGCCTTGAAGGCCTTCACACGGTATGCAGAGTCTTCAGCCTTTTCGCTGTCGATATCATTCAACAACTTGGTGTTTTCAGCGGTTGCGAAACGACTGTAGTTGAATGGTGCCTTAGCAGAGAACAAGTCATATGGTGAAGGTTCGGATGAGAGTCCCCATGCAGCGGAGAAGACATCAATCCCCTTGTCATCGTTTTGAATCTTGTCGTAGAAGGAGTTGAATTCGATCAGACGACCTGTGGCTAACTTGACGCGCAAGCCAATCTTCTTCCATTGCTGGATGTAGTCTTGGGCGATTGGTTCAGCGGTTTCGCCGCCGGCCATTGAGGCAAAGTTGATAGTCAACTTCTTGCCATCAGGATCTGTCCGGTAACCATCGCTGCCCTTCTTGTAACCCGCATCATCCAATAACTTGTTGGCCTTCTTGATGTTCAAGGTATAACCCTTATCATCCAAGTGATAATCGCCGAATACTGGTGGAATCAAGGTTGTCCCACGTGGCCGTAAGCCGGCATAGAACTTGGTTGAGATTTCATCGTTGTTCAACGCGTAGACCATGGCCTGGCGCAATGACTTATTGGCCATCTTGGCCTTGGCATCCATGACGTTTTCGCCCGTCTTGTCGTCCCACTTACCCAGCTTGAAGGCGATGTAACTGTAGGCGAGGTCTTGTTGACCTAAGTTGGTGTAGCCGTCTGACTTCTTCCAGTCGCTGAAGTTATCTTGTGGCATTTCACGCAAGACGTCATACTTCTTGTTCTTCAATGCTGAAGGTGCAGAAGCGCTTGACACGGTTTCTTCAGTAATCTTGCTTAGCTTGGGCTTTGGTCCGTAGTAGTACTTGTTAGGTACAAATTCAACGGATTGACCAGGAATGATCTTTGAGATAGCGTATGGCCCGAAGAAGAGAGGCTTCTTACGAATCTTGTCGCTAGACATCAAGTCCTTAAAGGCAACATCCTTCAAGTAATGATAAGGTGCCGCATTGGCCCAGATATAGCCGTTACCACCTTGCTTCATGCCAGGCTTCATTTCCTTGAAGTGAATCACAACGGTTTTGCCGTTGTCGCCGTCAGGCATTTCAAGGCCAGAAATTGTCTTGGCCTTACCCGCGTTGTATTCGGTCATCCCTTCAATGTTCTGAAGGGATTCCGTGTAACGTTGTGACTTGGTATCTGGATTGGCAATAATCTCATACGCATAGACGATATCGCGCGCGGTGACCGGTTGCCCATCGGACCACTTCACATTGTCCTTCAACGTGATGGTTGCGGTCTTGGCCTTTTGATCGAGTTTCTGTGTTGCCGCACCCTTATCATTGATAGTGAAGTCCTTGTCAGTCCCAAAAAGTGCCTCAGAAGCTGGTGTCATAAAATCGGCATCAAAGTTATCGGTATACAATTCTTCGTTAAAGACACCTTTGAATGGGGAATCATTAACAATCCCAATCGATAAAGTGCCCCCCTTTTCAACAGAGCCTGAACCCTTTGAAGTAATGGGAAATGATAACTTCGTCGTTGAACCATTAGAACTGGATGAGGAGTTGCTGCTCTTTGAACCACATGCTGCTAACGTCAGAACCAGTGCTGTTGAAAGCAGCACCATTCCAATTTTAGAACGTTTCTTCATACGCTTTACCCTCCTAAAGTTAAACCACTAACGCCTTTTTAATTGGTTTATAAGTATACATAAGTTATAACATGCTTAAAAATAAGTGTCAATAAATGAGTAAAATCAAATAATTATTTTGATACCCGCTTATCCCCGGCGTTGACGCGCATCGGCGGCCCGGCGCAGTGCCTGTCCGACAAAGTTAATCGACAACGAAAGGACTAACAGCACTAACGCAGCTGGCAGCCAGACCCAAGGCCGATTCGTAATGATTTCGGGATTGGTCGCGTAACCAATCAGCGTCCCTAAACTTGGCGTATTGGCAGGTAAGCCAAAGCCCAAGAAGGACAACCCGGTTTCGATCCCAATGGATGCCGCAATCGTAATGGTCAAATCGGTAATGATGATGGAACTGATATTGGGCAAGACTTCCGCGAACATGATTTTGAAATTGGATGTCCCCGATGTCTTCGATGCCATGACGTATTCACGCTTGGCTTGCGACAACACCTGCGAGCGAACCAGCCGCACAGTTGTCATCCAACTGAACGCGGTCATGATTAGAATCAGGATCACTGGACTATAGGATGGCACGATGGTGACCAGTACAATGATAATCAGAAATGATGGGAGTACCATCCAGAAATCGACAATACGCATGATGCTGCTGTCGACGCGGCCACCGTAGTAACCAGAGATGGTCCCGACAACAACACCGATGAATTCAACCAACAGCGCAACGGAAACACCGATGAACACTGAGTTCCGCGTTGCGAGAATCAGGTACTTGAATAGGTCACGGCCACCTTCATCCGTCCCTAAGATGAAACCATCTTGGCCCGGTGCCAGATAACGATTCAAAATATTAACGGATGTGACCTGATCAGCACTCACAAAGAATGAACCGATCAAGGCGCCTAAAATGATAATCAACGCAATTGCTAAGGAGACAATGGCCACTCGATCCTTCAGGAATTCGCGTAAGATCACACGAAACGCAGAGGGTGATGGCGTTGCTTCAATTTCTTCTTCAATGACTTTATTTTGCATAATCTTTCACCACCTCCACTAATCGATACGAATCCGGGGATCGACAATACTCATGATGATGTCTGAGAGCAAGTTCCCAAGAAGCGTCAAGAAACCAAACAAGAGAATCAGTGCCGTAATCACGGAGTAGTCACGACTCTGAATCGATGAGATAAACAGTTGCCCCATCCCGGGATAACCGAAGATCTGTTCAACAAAGACGGAACCACCGAGTAAGCCGGTGATTTGGTTACCCATGAACGCCGCGATTGGCAGTAATGAGTTCCGCAGAATGTGTTTGCTGAAGACCACGCGTTCCGGTACCCCTTTTGATCGGGCCGTCCGCACGAAATCTTCATTGGTATTATCAATCACACCGGAACGCAAGTATTGAATGGTGCCGGCTGTGCTGAGTAAGCCAGCCAAGATAGCGGGCAGAATCATATGTTGTAATCGGCTCAACCAGTAGGCAACGGTCCCCGGATTGACATCCAGTGAGACATAGCCCCCTGTTGGCAGCCACTGCAGGATATAACCGAAAACGGTCAATCCGAATAAGTAGAAGACAAAGCCAGGAATGGCTAAGGCGACGAAGGTCCAGAGCTGAATCGCCTTGTCCTTCCAAGTGTCTTGAAACCGCCCAGCAACCACGCCGAGTGGAATCGCGACTAAGTACATGATGATAATCGTTAATAATGAGAGCCAGAAAGTGTTGACCGCACGTTCCCCGATCAAACCGGCAACGGAACGCTTGAAACCATAACTTTGTCCCAAGTCACCATGGAACATATTGACAATCCAGTGCCAGTACTGCGTCCACCATGGGTCATTCAAGCCATATTCTTGCCGCAACTTGGCTAATTGTGCCGCCGAAGTCTGTGGTGTGATGGCCCCCGTCAATGGATCCCCCGGCATCAGCTTCGCTAAGACGAAGACCAGAATACTCAACAGAATCAGTTGGGGAATCATCAACAGGAATCGTTTAAGAATTGTTTTCCACATTAGTTGCTCCCCTCCTTACTGACTTCTTCCAAGGCAACATAGTGTGTAGGGCTGAGCTGCTTCAAATCGAGCACGCGCCCGTTAGCGCCATAGTACTTTGATTCTTCTTCAGTGAATTCCCGCTCGACTTCTTGACGATTCTTCTTATCAATTTCGCGCCGAGATGGATTCACATCAGGAATTGCTGATAAGAGACGCTTAGTGTAGATGTGTTGTGGATGTTGATAGATATCTTCACGGGTTCCAATTTCAACAAATCGGCCCCGATGCATAATCGCCATGTTCTTACACATGTGCTTCACAACACCCAAGTCATGTGAAATGAACAGATAGGAAATGCCATATTCTTCTTGAATCCGTTTCATGAAATTCAAGACCTGTGCCTGAACGGAAAGATCCAGCGCTGACACTGGTTCGTCCGCAATCACTAACTTGGGGTTAGTGGCCACAGCACGGGCGACCCCGATTCGCTGACGTTGCCCACCAGAGAATTCGTGTGGATACTTGTTCATGGCACCGGCTGGCATGCCGACAATGTCGAGCAATTCTTGGACACGGTGTTTCTCTTCATCCGTCGTGAGATTCTGGAAGTTACGAATCGGCTCCGCGATGATGTCACCGATGCGCTTGCGTGGATTCAAACTGGATAAGGAATCCTGGAAAATCATCTGCACATCTTTGTTGTAATGAATTTGCTTTCGCGTCCGCGCGTTAGTGATATCCTGCCCGTTGTACAGAATTTGGCCACTCGTGACCTTTTCCAGACCAACAATTGCCTTACCGGTGGTCGACTTCCCGGAACCTGATTCACCGATCAACCCATATGTTTCGCCGGCCTCGATATTAAAATTAATCCCATCGACAGCCAAAACCTGATCGGTGACACGGTTGAAGAAGCCGGAACGAATTGGATAATGAATTTTGAGATTCTTGATTTCAATTAAAGCCATATGTCTGCCTCCACAACTCGTTATTTCTCATCTTCAAAGTAGAAATGCTTATAACATGTGCACTGTACCAAATGCCCCGGTTCAACCTCATGCATGGTCGGTTCCGCTTCATGTTCGGAAGCGTCGATCCATGGAATTCGGGGTGCGAATCGGCAACTCTTGACCTGCATGTGCTTCAAATCTGGCACCGTGCCCTGAATCACATGCAATTCGTCATCGTCGGTGTCGGCTTGTGGCATGGAGCGCAAAAGGCTCCGCGTATAAGGATGAAGTGGATGTTCAAACACGGCCTGAACGGTCCCTTGTTCCACAATTTGACCCGCATACATCACAGCAACCCGGTCAGCGGTCTCTGCCACAACCCCGAGGTCATGGGTAATCAAAATAATGCCGGATTCAGTTTCACGTTGGATGTCTTCAAGCAGATCCAGGATTTGTGCCTGAATCGTCACATCGAGCGCGGTTGTGGGTTCATCAGCGATGATGATTGGTGGCTTACATGCGATGGCCACGGCAATCACAATCCGCTGCCGCATCCCACCAGATAATTCGTGCGGATACTGCCGTGCCACCCGCTTAGGATTTGGAATGCCCACTTGTCCTAATAACTCGAGCACGCGTTCCTCACGCTGGGAAGCCGTCATTTTGGTGTGATAGAGCAATGTTTCTTCAATCTGTTCACCAATGCGCATCAGTGGATTCAATGCGGCCAAAGGATCTTGGAAAATCATCCCAATATCATTCCCGCGGATACGGTTGTACAGCGTCTCATTTAACCCGACCAAATCGAGATCGTTATACAGAATATTACCAGTCGTGCGGGTATTCTTAGGGTTATGGAGGCCAATCACACTGGTGGCAAGCGTACTTTTACCGGAACCTGATTCACCGACAATCGCCAAGATTTCATTTTTGTTTAATGTCAAATTGATGTCGTCGAGTGCATCGTAGTAATCATCGCCCAGTCGAAAGGCTGTATGTACATGTTGAATATCGAGTAATAAGTCCTCAGCTTGTTCCAACCTAATTCCTCCTTATTGATCCGAAAATGAAAAGCGAATGAGACCAATTGTTTTTTCTAATTATATGAGTCGAAATCACATTTTGCAAGCTTTTACCATGATTCCATCACAGTATCGACAAATTTGCCTCCTCATAATGTAATCGGTTACACGATTTTGAAGACAAAATAGCGAAGACGCACGCTTGTCGTCTTCGCTTATGTAAGCCCGCAACTTGATGTAGGCCTCGATCATTAGGCGGTGTGTTCTTGAATGTAGTTCACTGCATCGCCAACAGTTAAAATGTTTTCGGCGTCTTCATCAGGAATTTCAGCGCCAAATGTGTCTTCAAGTTCAAGTACGAATTCAACAATATCAATTGAGTCCGCATCTAAGTCTGTTTTGAAATTCAAATCAGGCGTGATCTTGTCGGCACTGATCTGAAAATGATCCTGAATCAACGCTGAGATTTTATCAAAAATTTCTTGATTGCTCATGCTAATCCTCCTTGTTTAATCACGCCTTATAGCATACCGGTTTACACCCGAATTGTCTATGCTTCTTTGGTCGTTTTGGTCACCATTTCTGGATGCGCTTCAAAGTAGTCAACACCTTTTGAATGGTTTGATTGGTGACCATGTCGCGAATCTGATTAATGGCGTAATACACTGCCTTGGCATCCGCTGCACCATGTGCTTTGACAACAGGTGCCTTCAATCCGATCAATGCCGCACCACCATAGCGACTGACATCGAACTTGGTGGCTAAGCCCTTCAGATCACTCTTCAGCAGTGCCCCACCGAGTTTGGCTTTAACACCATTATCCATGATGGTGTGCTTGAGGAGGCTCAAGATGGTTCTGGCAGCCCCTTCAGTCGCCTTCAGTGTCGCATTCCCGGTAAAGCCATCCGTCACCACCACGTCGGCCACACCACTCAGTAAACTGCTTGCTTCCACGTTTCCAACGAAATTCAGATCCTTGTCGGCATCGAGTAAAGCAAATGTCTCCTGATGCAGTTTGTCACCCTTGTTGGGTTCGGTACCGTTATTCAGTAACCCGATCCGTGGTTGCTTGATATCGCGCAAATCCTGCGCGTAGAAGTTACCCATAATCGCGTACTGGAGCAATTGTTGCGCCCGATTCTCGGCATTAGCACCCACATCGAGCATCAAAAAGCCCTTATCATCAGTTGTTGGCAGTGTTGGCATCAGGCCAGGCCGATCGATCCCACGAATCCGACCGACAATGAAGAGGCCAGCGGCGAGCAAGGCACCGGTTGACCCCAGTGACAGGACGGCATCCGCTTCCTTGTTCTTGACCGCTTGCGCAGCCAGGACCATTGAGGCTTGCTTCTTGCCACGGATCGCCTTAACCGGTTCATCCGTGCTCTCCACTTTTTCTGTCGTGTGAATCAACGTCAAACGCGTGTCATCCTTGATCAATGGTTTGATTTTGTTTTCATCACCATACAAAAGAAATTCAACATCATTAAACGCATCGCGTGCTTGTTCCACACCAGCAATCACAACTTCTGGGGCGTTGTCGCCGCCCATCGCATCTACAGCAATCTTCACTTGGCGTTTCCTCCATCATCTTATTCAAGTTATCTCAGTCTATCTTTGGCACGAACCACTAGTCGAGACTACCTTGGCGTTCCCGATTCTGACTCAGGTAGTGCGCCAATCCAGCATGTTCCGGTGCACTCAAATCGGCATCCGTGGTAAAAATCTGCTTAGCTTCCTGTTGCGCAACCTCAAGAATCGTGAAATCACCCACCGGGTCACCGATTTTGAAATTCGGCATGCCGGATTGGCGATCACCGAAAATCTCACCAGAACCGCGCAACTCCAGATCTTTTTGTGCCAGCACGAAGCCATCATTGGTTTCAGTCATAATCTGCATGCGCTCGATACCGGTGTCGTTCTTAGGATTGGCCACCAGAATACAATACGCGGCCTTCTTGCCCCGACCGACACGGCCACGCAGCTGATGCAGTTGCGATAGCCCGAATCGATCGGCATCCATAATGAGCATCACCGTCGCATTCGGCACATCGACCCCGACTTCAACCACGGTGGTCGAGACCAATACTTGATAGATATTATCACTAAATGCCCGCATAATGGTATCTTTTTCGTCCGGTTTCATTTGGCCGTGCAATAAAGCGACGTTGGCTTTATCACCCAATGCCTGCTGCAGGTCCTGATAGAGCTGTTCTGCGTTTTGCAAATCAATTTTCTCTGATTCGGCAATCAATGGTGTAATCGCAAAAACCTGACTCCCCTGAGCGAGTTGTTCATTGATGCGTTGCAGCGCCAAATCCATCTGGTTCTTGCGAATCCAGGTCGTCGTGATCGGTTGCCGGCCAGCGGGTAATTCGTCGATGGTTGAAACATCCATCTCGCCATACGTGGTAATCGCAAGCGTTCGGGGAATCGGTGTTGCCGTCATCGACAAGAGATCGGGCTTTAACCCTTTCTCCTGCAGAATCCGCCGCTGATTGACCCCAAACCGGTGCTGCTCATCGATAATGACTAAGCCTAAGCTGTTGTAATTAACCGCGTCTTGAATCAGCGCGTGCGTCCCGATAATCAGGTCAATTTCACCACTAGCCAAATCTGCCAAGATATCCCGCCGCTTTTTGCCGGTGGTGGAACCCGTCAGTAACGCGACTCTGACTGGGAAATCGGCGAAGAGCTGACTGAGTTTGGCAAAATGCTGCTCGGCTAAGACTTCGGTGGGCACCATGAGGGCGGCCTGATACCGCGCCGTAATCGCCGCATACATCACAATCGCCGCCACAATGGTCTTCCCACTACCAACATCCCCTTGCAGCAACCGGTTCATGTGTTCGGGACTGCGCATATCCGCACAATTTCGTTGACGACGCGCTTTTGAGCATTCGTCAGATCAAAGGGGAGCGTCGCAATCAGTTGTCTCAGTGCTTGATTGTCATAAGGAATCATCAGCCATTCTGCGGCGCATCGGTCTGTGTCTTCAATGACTGCAGCTGCACCTGAAACAAGAAGAACTCACGAAAAATCGCCGTGCGCCGAGCCGCCTTGGCCTGCGCATCCGTCTCCGGAAAATGCATCCAGGCGACCAGCTGCTGGTCACTCAACAAGCGATAATGCGTTCGGATTGCTTCTGGAATCACATCCACAATCTGGTCACCATCAGCTTCATACGCCTGCTTGATGAGCGCAATCAGCGTCTGCTGGCGAATCGACTTGTTGACCGGATACACAGCAGCTAGGCCGGGCTCCTCTTGATTCTGTGTTGCCAGTAACTTCATCCCGGTCAGGCTGTGGCGCATGCCGTCCCATTTGCCAAAATCGCAGCCTCAACGCCCATCTCGAATTTCTCTTTGAGCCAAGGTTGGTTAAAGAAGGTCACGGCCACCACCGCGTGTTCAACTTGCAACTTGAAATTCAGGCGACTCTTGTGTGGCCCAAAACGCGTCAGTACAGCCGGCGTCACCACGGTTCCTTTCAGCGTCACCTGCTCTTGATCAGCCACTTCTTCTAGTGGCTTCACCTTGAGATCCGTGTAGCGAAAAGGAAAATAAAATAAGAGATCATTAATCGTGGCAATGCCCAAGCTATTGAGCGCCAATGCTCGTTTTCGCCAACGCCGGCTAAGGTGGCAATCGAATCCGTTAACATGGTACCCTCCTTTTGGTCATCAACACGTGACGAAACAAAATCCCCTGCCTCGAACGCTTTGCGCTTGATTGGGGGATTTTGATGACATTCACTTAATCATTATTCAACAGATACCAGATAAGGGTACACAGGTTGGTCCCCTTCATGAATTTCAACTTCTAATTCATCGTCGAGCGCTTCAACCGCTTCAGCAATGGCTTCCGCTTCAGCGTGTGTCCCATCTTCACCGACAATTAATGTGATGATTTCACTGTCATCAGTGAGCATGGCTTGAATCATATCGATGGTGGCTTGTTGACGATCGGTTTCACTGATCTTAATCTTGCCGTCGATAATCCCCATCCAGTCATCGGTGTGGATGTCCAAACCATCAATTGTGGTATCACGAATGGCTTGTGTGACAGACCCACTGACAACGTTGGTCATCGCTTCAGACATCTCAGCGACATTTTCATCCAAATCACCATCTGGGTTGTAGGATAACAGCGCGGTTAACCCTTGAGAAATTGTCTTTGTTTGACGATGCCGACTTCAACATCGGCTGCCTTAGCCGCTGCTTCAGCCGCCATCAAGATGTTACCGTTGTTAGGCAACACCACAACATTTTGGCATGGGCTTGGTTGATGGCTTCCAGAATATCATTGGTACTTGGATTCATGGTTTGGCCACCGTTTAAGACAACGGTAACGCCTAAGCTCTTGAACAAGTCACCTAAGCCTTCACCAGCCGCGATTGTGACCACACCCAGTTCAGCGAGTGGTTGATCAGCAGCAGGTTGGGCTTCTTCGCGTTCGATAATGCTCTCGTGTTGCAAGCGCATGTTATCGACCTTGATCTTCATCAATTCACCAAACTGGCTCCCATAACGGAAAACAGTTCCTGGGTGTTCTGTGTGCACATGCACCTTGACCACTTCGTCATCCGCAACAACCAGTGTGGAATCACCCAAGTCGTCCAGATAGTGACGGAATGTTTCATAGTCAAAAGGCTTGGTATTATCGCCCTTGCCCAATTCGACCATCATTTCGGTACAGTATCCATACACGATATCATCAGGATTGAGTTGTGTCTGTGCCCCTTGATGATGGACCGCATTGACCATTTCGTTCATTGCGGCTTCATCTGGTACATAAACTTCATCATCGATTTCACCGGCCAGGCCTTCACGGAAGCCTTCATAGATGAAGACTAACCCTTGGCCACCGGAATCCACAACGCCAACTTCTTTCAACACAGGCAAGAGGTCAGGTGTCTTCGCCAATGCACGGCGGGCACCCTTAACCACTGCGTTCATCACTTCAACTGCGTCGTCAGAGCTCGTAGCAGCCTTTAAGCCGGCTTTTGCCCCTTCACGTGCCACAGTCAAGATTGTCCCTTCAACGGGCTTCATCACTGCCTTATAGGCCGTCTCGACCCCGCTAGCGAATGCATCTGCAAGATCTTGCGCGCTCAGCGTCTTTTTGGGTTCAACGGACTTCGCAAAGCCCCGGAACAGTTGTGAGCTGATCACCCCAGAGTTACCTCGGGCGCCCATCAGCAAGCCTTTGCCTAAGCCCTTAGCGAGTTCACCAATTGAATCAGAATCACTTTCAAGCACGGCCTTAGCACCGGATTGGAAGGTTAAATTCATATTGGTCCCAGTATCCCCATCAGGAACGGGAAACACGTTTAAAGAGTTGACAAATTCTGCATTTTTATTAATTCTGTGGGCAGCGACTCGCACCATGTCCTGGAACTTGGCAGCCGAAATTTCTGTTACTTCCACGAAAAATCCTCCTTGGTCACACCGCAAGCGGTGGTTACACAATTAATCCCCTAAAACTTTAACGCCTTGCACGATCACTTTGACCGTGTTTGCCGTTACGCCGAGCATTGATTCTAAATTGTATTTCACCTTGTCTTGCACATTACGGCAGACTTCAGAAATCTTGGTGCCATAACCAACAACAATGTTGACCTCAATGGCGACACCGTTGTCTTCTTGACGCACCACAACGCCGCGAGCGTAGTTCTCGCGATTGAGAATATCATTTAAGTTATCACGAATTTGATTCTTGCTGGCCATACCAACAATGCCATAAATATCCGTTGCTGCACCACCTACTACTGTTGCAATCACACTGTTTGCAATATCGATGGTTCCGAGCTTGGTTTTAATCTTAACCGCCATGAGTCAATCCTCCTCATTGAGATTAGCTTACAGGTTAGTTTAGCATAGGGTTCCCGCTTTTGAAAGCAGTCCAGACCAAAATTCGGACACTGTCAAGTAAAATTACTTTGCAAAAAATCTTGCATTCACCGCGGGTCTATGATAAGTTAGTTGAGTGAAAAAATTCGCGGGTAACTGCGAGTAAGCAGGGAGGTCATATTGTGGCAAAAGATGTTATTACTGGCCGTCACACGACATTTGGTAACAAGCGTTCACACGCTTTGAACTCCAGCCGTCGTTCATGGAAGCCAAATTTGCAAAAAGTTCGCATTTTAGTTGATGGTAAGCCAAAGCGCGTATGGGTTTCAGCTCGCGCACTTAAATCAGGTAAAGTGACCCGGGTCTAACTCCGGTGAATCAGCGTCGCCCTCGGGTGGACGCTTTTTGTGCCTACATAAAAAAGGAATGCCGACAAAACCAAGGGTCTGTCGGCATTCCTTTTTTCAGTTAATTATCTTGGGTTTGCCCCACGCGATCTTTGGAGTAGATCAAGGCAATGATGCCCCGATTGACACTCACCGTCACGGGGTGATCGCCTAGAAACTCGTTTGAGGCGAAACTATAGGGATAATCACTGCTCCAATCAGTCAATGGATACTTGGCGCCCCGGATCGTCAATGCTTGCGTCGCCCCCAATGCCACGACACCCAGATAGCGATACGCCGCATCTGGCTGCAGCTGACGCGTCCCATCAGCTAAGAACAGCACATGGTTCTGGCGATCGAGATACTCCAGCTTAGCCAAGTACGGGGCAAACCGCGGTTGCGTTGGCAATAATAGGTTGGACAAAAAGTGATCCATGCGCCCACCGCTAATGCCTAACACGCGGACCGATTCGGCATGATAGTCGTGAAACGTCAGCCACAAGGCGAGTTCCGTGTCCGTATCATCCTTTTCAGGCTTGGCGTAATGGCGATCGCTCACCGCTTCTTCCACGCGTTGTAATTCCGCAGGCGTCAGTGAATCAAAATCACCGACCACAAATAAAGGCCGAATGCCCGTGTCAATCAGATGCAGTGCACCGCGATCGACCCCGACCCATTCACCCGGCAAGTGCTGCCAATCAGGTGGCAATTGGGCGACAGGACCGCCCACCAAGACATTGACCGTTTGCATTACGCCAGTTCCTTTAATGTAGCAATCTGAGCGGCCGGATCAGCGGCTTGATAGACGTATGAACCAGCCACGGCGATATCGGCCCCCGCTTTAGCGACAACTTCAATCGTTTGGTCACTCACGCCACCATCAACTTCAATCTTGAAATCGAGACCAGTAGCGGCCCGCATTTCTGCCAAATCCGCCACCTTGTCGGCCATTTCAGGTAAGAACTTTGGCCACCGAAACCTGGATTAACCGTCATAACCAGCACCTGATCAACGATTGGCAAAATGGGTTCAATTAAGCTCACAGGCGTCCCTGGGTTGATGACAACCCCGGCTTTGACCTGGTGACTGCGAATCAATTGCATCGCCCGATGAATGTGTGGGGTTGCTTCAACGTGCACCAACATCGTGTCGGCCCCCGCTTTGGCAAAGGCTGGAATCCACATTTCGGGATCACTGACCATCAAGTGCACATCGAGTGGCAGGCTGGTTACAGGGCGAATTGCCTCAACCATGCTGGGGCCAAACGTCAGGTTAGGTACAAAGTGCCCATCCATGACGTCAACGTGTAAGAGATCAGCGCCGCCCTTTTCAACGACCTGAATATCTCGTTCCAAATTAGCAAAATCCGCGCTCAAAATTGAAGGTGCAATTTTCATGAGTTTCCCAACTTCTTTTATTTCTTTGAATAGACTGGTCGAATGCCCGCGAGTTCTTCACGGAACTGCAGGTAATTGGCGTAACGACTCTCCATAATTGTGCCGTCTTCAACCCCGGCCTTCACCGCACAAGCGGGTTCCTTAACATGTTGGCAACCGCGGAACTACATTGATCCGCAACGGCAACAAAATCAGGAAAGCGATCGCGCAAATCATCCAGCGTGACGTCTAACAAGCCGAGCGACGAGAAGCCTGGTGTATCAGCGACCAAGCCACCATCTGTTGCATACAGTGAGGTCATCCGCGTGGTGTGTTTCCCACGATTCAATGACTTACTGATGGCACCGGTTTCGATATCCAAACCGGGAATCAAATGATTGATCAAGGTCGACTTACCCGCCCCCGTTTGGCCGGTAAAAATCGTCAGCTTGTCCGCAAAGCTAGCGCTGACCTGAGCCAGAATTTCTGGTTGAAAGGCGGCCGGATCAATGAAGACAGGATAATCCATCGCCTGGTAACCCGCCAGATCCTTTGCCAGCGCCTGATACTCGTTCGAACTCAGCAAATCGGTCTTGGTCAGATAGATTTCGGCATGAATCTGTTTGCCTTCCAGATAAACCAAGAAGCGATCGAGCAGATTGAGTGAGAAATCAGGTTCTTTAGCCGAAACGACCAAAATAGCTTGATCGATGTTAGCGACTGGTGGCCGAACCAAGCTATTCATGCGCGGTAAGACCTTAATCAGGTAACCTTCGTCATTGTCACCAGCACCCGGAATAAATTCGACAAAGTCACCCACCAGTGGGCTGATCTTCTTTTGCCGCAAATTGCCGCGGCCCCGGGTCCGATAAACCGTCCCATCGACTTCAATATCATAATAGCCGCTGAGTAATTGAATCACGCGGCCTGTTTTTGTTGCTTCTGTCATTGCTTCACCTCTCCCGACATAATCTCGACACCGTCACGAACAATCCGGTAGTGCGCACTTTCTGAGCCGACAACGGTAAAGTTCATCGTGACATCGGTATCTTCGGTGATCGACAGTGTCCGATACACCTTATCCAAACTGTGCTGACTA
This sequence comes from Lacticaseibacillus saniviri JCM 17471 = DSM 24301, assembly GCF_001311785.1. GTDB lineage: Bacteria > Bacillota > Bacilli > Lactobacillales > Lactobacillaceae > Lacticaseibacillus > Lacticaseibacillus saniviri. Next base: position 53,196 of record NZ_BBBX01000009.1, read on the forward strand.
TCGGCAATGTAAACCTGAATTTGATTTGGCACAGGTTTCACGCTGCTGGAACTGGACTCAGTGGCCGAGTCGCTATCGCCAGCCGAGTCAGACGTTGACGATGCTGAGCTGCTTTCAGAACTTACTGCTTGATACGGTACCGAAATGGTTTTACTCAGCTGTTTGACTTGGGTAGCGGGGTCTTTCCCCTTGGACATCACCACAGTCAGTGTATCACCTTTACTCAACATCGCCCCTGCTTCAGGATTTTGGCGAATCAATGTGCCTTCAGCGATGTCATCTGAATATTCATTTTCAACATTCAAATTGAGTTCGAGCTCATTGGCGTAATCACGCACACTCTTTTCGTTATAGCCGCTCAAATCACGCAGTGCAAACCGCTTAGGCCCACTCGATACGGTGAATGTGATTGTGGTCTGTTTAGCGATGACTTGCTTATCGCTATCAATATCCTGACTCATAATCTGACCGATGGGTTGCGAGTTGCTCGACGCGAGTTCTTTTTTACAGTGAAACCACGTTTTTCGAGCATCGCTGCCACATCGCTGTAACTGCGCCCCGTATAGTCCGCAATCTGGTAGAGCTTTGGGCCCTTACTGATGACGACATCGATGGTGGCATCCGTTTTGACCTTACTGTTGGCCGCGGGATGCGAGCGAATAATGCGATCTTCAGAAATCGTGTCCGAATAAGCATGAGTCACTGATCCCAGCGACAATCGTTGACTGGTCAGCGTGGTTTTGGCCTGAGCCTGCGTCATGCCACGCAGATCAGGCACCGCTGTCTTACTCCCGCCACTGGCCAATGCCGCACCAACACCGATCAGGGCGATGACAGCGATAACGGCTGCCACAATCCACGGCCACTTCTTGGGCTTCTTACTCGGTTTCTTCGCCGGTTTATCCGCTTCTGGCTGTTGCGCCAGCTTGGGCGGCGTCGATAGCTGTGGGAGCACCTTGGTCTCATCCAAGTTTTCTCCCGCAGTCGGAACAAACCGGACTTCTTTTGCCCGCGACTTGCTCAGCGATGTCTTGAGATCCGCTGCCATCGCTTCCACACTGGTGTAGCGTTCGTTAGGATCTTTGGCCGTCGCCTTTAAGACCACATTCTCCAGTGCTTGCGGAATGCGTGGATCGAAGTCGCGCACAAATGGCATCTGTTCTTGGAAGTGTTTGAGCGCAATCGAGACTGCTGATTCACCTTCAAAGGGGACGGAGCCTGTCAACAGCTCAAACAATGATCCCCAACGCGTAGATATCACTTTGACGCGTCGGCATGCTACCGCGAGCCTGTTCAGGTGATAAGTAATGGACCGACCCCAACATGGAGTTGGTCTGCGTCATCGCGGTATCAGAGAGTGCCACCGCAATCCCAAAGTCCGTGATTTTGACGGTTCCATCCTGGTCAACCAAGATGTTTTGTGGCTTCAAATCGCGATGAATAATATGGTGCTCGTGCGCGAGCGCCATTGCTGACAGGATTTGCTCCATAATCGTAATCACTTGCTGATATGGAATCGGGAAGTGCTCCACGATGTATTTCTTGAGGTCTGTGCCCTGCACATACTCCATGACCAAGTATTGCTGGCCATGACTTTCACCGACATCATAAATACTCACAATGTTTGGGTGAACCAATTGGATGGTCGCCATCGCTTCACGTTTGAAGCGGCGAACCGTGTCAGGATCGTTTTGTAAGTCGAGACGTAACACCTTCACGGCAACATCGCGGTCCAAAATCAGATCATGCGCCAAATAAACATTTGCCATGCCACCTTCGCCCAAGGTTTTGAGCAGTCGATAGCGTTCATTGAGCGTCACACCTGGTTCAATCATTCGGCTGCCCCCCTTCCTGGTGAACGATGAGCGCAGTGATATTATCCAGGCCGCCAGCCGCATTGGCCATGTCGATCAGCGCCTCGGCCTTTGATTGAAGCGGTTGGTCGGTCGCCAAAACCGCACTGATTTCCGCATCGCTCACCATGTTGGTCAAGCCGTCAGAACACAAGAGTAGCGCATCATCCGCGTCAAAATCATAGATTGTGACATCGGCATCCACATTGCTGCTGACCCCAAGCGAGCGCGTGATGACATTCTTTTGAGGAAAGCGTTCCGCTTCTTCAGCCGTGAGTTCACCGTTCTTCACCAGCTCGTTGACCAAGCTGTGGTCCTCGGTAATCTGCATCAACCGGCGATTGCGGTACAAATAAGCCCGCGAATCACCAATATTAGCCACCAAGAAACGCGTGCCGCTGATTAGGACCGCCACGATAGTGGTCCCCATGCCAGACAAGTCTTCGTATTGCTGTGACTTCTCCAGAATGCGCTCATTTTCTTGTTGTAGCTCGTAGATCAGCCATTTGACGACGGCTTCAATTTCGGTGGCCTGCGTCTTTTCAAACGCGTAGCCGATATGGGACACGGCCATTTCACTGGCGACGTCGCCACCACGATGGCCGCCCATCCCATCAGCCACTAACGCGAGTGTGGCACCCTGTTGATTGGTGAACACACCAACATAATCCTGATTATTGAGTCTTTTGCCGACATCGGTTTGATATGCGATTTCCATAGGCTTGCCTCACTCGATTCGTTCTAAGCACGCGATGAAGAACCCATCAGTGCCGTAATCGTCTGGGTAAATTTGCAATGCAGGTGCGTTATGCGCTTGCGTGACGGGTGCTAACGTGTTGACCGTCACCTGTTTGAAATTGGGATGGGTCGCTAAAAAACGCTTCGACCGTATCCTGATTTTCTTCTTGAACAATGGTGCAAGTGCTATAGGTTAAGCGACCACCGATTTTTAACGTTGGTGCCACGGCATCCAAAATAGCCACTTGGATGTTGTGTAGATTGCCCAAATCCTCAGGTTGCTTTTGATATTTGATTTCTGGTTTGCGTCGAATCAATCCTAAGCCAGAACATGGCGCATCGACCAGAATTTTATCAAAGCTATCTGGCGCAAATGTATCCGCCACTTGTCGTGCATCCATCGCCTGCGCACTGACGCGATTCGCGAGTTTGAGGCGTGCAGCATTTTGCATGATTAACTTGACCTTGTGTGGATGTAAATCTAACGCCGTCACGTGACCGCCCTGAGCGGGATCGATAAACTCCGCAATGTGCGTTGTCTTCCCCCCTGGTGCAGCACAGGCATCGAGCACCTGATCACTCGGCTGAACATCCAGACTCGGCGCCACTAACATCGAGCTTTCATCCTGCATGGTGTATTCCCCCGTGGCAAATTGTGGTGTGCCGGCTAAGTGACCACCAGGCGCAATCAAGCCCACCGGTGTTAAGGGACTGACAGCCAAGTCTTCAAAATCCGCAGCGAGTTCATGTTGAAGGACGTCGCGTATGGTCTGTGTGGTATTGACGCGCAGTGAGGCGTGTGCCGGTTGATTGATTTCATCCAAAATGAGCCGCGTTTTGGTCTCACCTAATTGATCAATGAGCTTCTCAATGATCCAGGTTGGTGTGCTACTCATGATGCTGAGCCGTTCAATCGGATCAGCAATTGTCTCAGGATCAGGAATGCCCTTGCGCTCAATCGCGCGCAACACTGCCGTCACCAGCTTGGCGATACCCACATGGCCCCGCTTCTTGGCAATCTCGGTTGTCTCAAAGAAATCGCGCGGTTAGGTACCTTATCCAGATACACCATCTGATAAACCGCCGTCCGCAACAAAACCTTGACCCAGAGATTGAGTTTTTGTCACCGATGAATGGTTCGAGATCGAAATCGAGCGTCATGCGATGTTGAATCACACCGTAGACGATGTTGGTTAATAACGCGGCATCGCGGCCCGAAAGATTGTGTTGTTTCAACATGGCGTCGAGCGCCAAGTTAGAGTAATCGCCCTGTTCAACGCGCGCTAACAGCGTCACAGCCAGGTCGCGTGGATTATTTGATTTCATCAGTAATCACCTGTTGGCCGGCTTCTAATTGCTTGCCCGCGCCATTGAGAAATGCCTTGATCGGTTGCTTGGCCTTGCCAGCCGGCTGAAGCTCGTTCACAGCAAACACGGTACCTTCACCCGCCGCAATTAACAGTTGATTCTTGTCAATGGCAACAATCTGGCCAGGTTCGAGCGTGGTTGTCTGTTCCATTGGGATGATGTCCCACAGCTTGGTCCGCTGTTGATTAAAGAAGACATAACCGCCGACATCTGGCCGCAAGCCCCGGACCCAATTGTCCAGTTGATTTGCCGTCAGGTGGATATCCAGATGTTCTTGTTCCTTAGTGATATTAGGCGAGAACGTCACCAGATCAGGATCTTGTGGTGTCTTCACGCGCTGCCATCAATAATGCTTGGCAGTGTATCGAGCAAGAGATCGCGCCCAATCAGACTCAACTGTTCAAACACAGAACCGGTATCGTCTTGGCGAGTCAATGGTAAGGTGGCGCTGGCATACATATCACCGGCATCCATTGCCTTGACCATTTCCATAATCGTGATCCCCGTTTCCGCATCACCATTGATGATACTGTACTGAATCGGCGCACCACCGCGGTACTTAGGCAGCAAGGAACCGTGGACATTGATGGCCGCAATTTGGCCGCTTCCAGAACCGGGTAGGCAAGAACTGGCCGTACGCTGCCGTGACAATCAAATCTGGGGCCAGCGCAATCGCTTGATCCAATTCAGGTGACCCACTCAATTTTTCAGGTTGTAACACTAATAGATTGTGTTTAACCGCTGCCTCTTTGACAGGGGTTTGTTGTAGCACTTGCTTGCGCCCAACCTTGCGATCAGGTTGCGTGATGACCGCCAGAATCTTGTAGCCGGCTTGCAGTAAGCCCTCAAGAATTGGCACGCTAAATGCTGGTGTTCCCATAAAATAATACTTGGCATAGTTTCCTCCTGTGACACGGTTAGATAAACGATTGTGGCTCACGATCAAAGGCAATTGTGAAGCCTTGCCGCGCACTTTTTTGGGTCTCATCCCGCATCAAGTGCAACATTTCGAGCAACCGATCTTCGTGTTTATACTTCAAGACAATTTGATAATAGTAACGATTTTTGAGACGGGCAATGGCGCCGGGGTGTCGGGCCCAACATGATGGCAGACCCCAGTGCACCCTGCAATTGCTTGCCCAAACTAAAGGCAGCCTTTGCGGCCTGATTCGCATCCTCATGACTCACTGTGACCTTCACCGTGTAATAATACGGCGGGTAGTCACCTTGATGGCGCAGCTGCATCTCTTGGCGATAAAAGCCCTCATAATCATGCATCCGCGCAAACTGAATCGCGTAATGATCAGGATTATACGTTTGGACAATCACATGTCCCGGCTTGTCCGCGCGGCCGGCACGGCCACTGACTTGCGTGAGCAACTGGAATGTCCGTTCACTGGCCCGAAAATCGGGTAAACCAAGCGCGGTATCAGCATTGATGACACCGACCAAGGTAACGTTAGGAAAATCCAATCCCTTAGCAATCATCTGGGTGCCCAGCAGAATATCGGCTTTTTGTTCGCCGAACTGCTTGAGCATCCGCGCATGTGCGCCCTTCTTCTTGGTGGTATCCACATCCATTCGCAAAACGCGCGCTTGGGGCAGATACTGGGCTAATTGTTCCTCAATCTTCTGGGTCCCGGTGCCATAGTAGCGAATCTTCTTGCTACCGCAGTTAGGGCAGACATTGGGAATCGGTTCTTCGTGGCCACAATAATGGCACTTTAAGGTGTGGCTATCCATGTGCAGCGTCAGTGAAATGTCACAGTTCGGACACGTCTTGACGAAGCCACACTCCCGACACATGACAAACGAGGAGTACCCCCGCCGATTGAGCAATAGAACACTCTGCTCGTGACGCTCGAGTCTCATCTGTAGCGCATCGAGCAGTTCCTTAGAAAAATCACCCTGAATCGATTCCACCGCTTGGCGCATGTCAATGATGTGCACATCGGGCAGTGGTTGCTGGTTGATGCGCTCTGGCAGTGACAACAAGGTGTAGACCCCTTTTTGCGCGCGAGCACGTGACTCTAGCGACGGTGTTGCTGACCCCAAGACCACAGGTGCCTGGTGCGTCCGAGCCCGATGCAAGAGCACATCGCGAGCGTGATAGCGGGGATTGTCCTCTTGCTTATAGCTGGTTTCGTGCTCTTCATCCATAATCAATAGGCCAATGTTTTCCAGCGGTGCAAACACGGCCGACCGCGCACCCACAACAATGGACGCTTCCTTGCGTTCGATGCGTCGCCATTCGTCGTATTTTTCCCCGTCGGACAGGCCCGAATGCAATACGGCAACGGCCGCACCGAACCGACCGCGCACGCGATTCACCATCTGTGGCGTCAATGCAATTTCAGGCACCAACATGAGCGCTGTCTTGCCGGCGCGCAACGCCTCTGCCATCAGTTGCAAATAGACTTCCGTTTTTCCTGATCCCGTCACCCCTTCAAGTAGAAATGGGGTTGGACTGGCTGCGTGAATCGCGGCAGACACGCTTGCAACCACCTTTGCCTGCGAGTCAGTCAATGTGAGCGGTTGTGTCAGCGCCTGATTGGCCATTTCGGGGTAAGGATCACGATAAATCTCGCGTTGTTCAAAGGCCAACCAGCCCTTCTCCTGGGCTGCATTGAGCTGCGGGCGGGAGAAGCGCTTGTTGATTGACGTCAACTTGGGGCTGTCCGCATCATCTTGCCATTGCATCAATGCTTCGAGCAATTCGCGTTGCTTAACCGCATTTTTCTTCACGGTTGCGAGCGCGGCTTGATAGGCTGGGCGATTGAGCAGCGGCTTAATCAGCGTTTTCTTTTTTACTTTTTGGTTCTTCTTTAGGCGATACTCGGTGGTGACCCAACCCGCTTGTTGCCATTGCATCAGCTGGCCCATCACCGCAAGATCTGTAATCTGGTCAAACAGCAAGCCTGATTGGTCCCCAAACATGGCGTCCACGGCCTCGTTATGCACGATGGGAACAATGATTTTTCCATATTGGCCTTGAGCATGGCCGGCAACATGGTATTGATACACGTGATCCAAAAGGCAAATGTGGAGGCGGCCAACCATTTGGAGAGGGCCAACAGTTCTTGATTCATCACCGGTGCCAAATCGATGACCGCTTTAATCGATTTGAGTTCACCGGCAAAATCGGCGGCATCGGCGAGATCGACGACCATACCGACCACCTCGCGACTGCCCTTACCGAAGTTTACAACCACCCGCATACCGGGCTGCACCGCTTGAACCAGTGCCTCTGGAACCAAATAATCGTAAGGCTGATCTGTCTGCATTGTCGGCACATCAACGATTACTTTGGCAATCACTGCCATTTAATCACCTCGAGCTTCTAGTTCCTGTTCAATCATCATCAAAATTTGTGCTGCAATTGCCGTCTTTGTCGCTAGTTCAAGTGGTTGTGGTTCCTGGTCTGGCCGCAACAGGGTCACCGCATTGGTTTCCGCGTTGAATCCTGTTGTCGCCTGTCCCACTTGATTAGCCACAATCATATCGGCATGCTTTTTGTGTAATTTTTGCGTCGCATAATGCAATAAATCCTGCGTTTCGGCCGCAAAGCCAACCAAGAATTGATGAGTTTTGGCTGCACCCAACTGCGCCAGAATGTCTGGATTCTGTTCCAACTGCAGGGTCAATTGCATCTCGCTATCTTGCTTTTTAATTTGTTGTCAGCAACCGCCTGCGGGCGAAAATCTGCGACGGCCGCAGCCATCACAACGATGTCCGCATCCGCATAATGTGCCGTCATGGCATCCGCCATTTCGGCAGCACTGCTGACTGCAACGACATCGATACCCGGTAGCACCGGTTGATGTGCTGTCGTGACCAATGTGACTTGCGCCCCGGCAGCGAGCGCAACATTAGCCAGTGCCGTGCCCATCTTACCCGATGAGTCATTAGTTAAGTAGCGCACGGGATCCAAACGTTCACGTGTCCCACCGGCTGAGATGAGCACGTGGCGACCCGCTAAGAACGGGTGCTCTGGCGTTGCCTCGATAAACCGCTGAATGATATCAGGTTCCGGCATGCGGCCCTTGCCGACATAGCCCTCTGCTAGGAAGCCAGTCGCCGGTTGTAAAATATGCACCCCAAACGCGGTCAGTGTGGTCAAATTGTGCTGTGTTGCCGGGTTGGCCCACATCTGATCATTCATGGCTGGCACCACAAACAACGGGCCGTGAAATGTCAATAGCGTTGTGCTGACCACATTATCAGCGATACCATTGGCCATTTTGGCAATGGTGTTAGCCGTGGCTGGCACCACCACCGCGATGTCTGCCCACTTGGCGAGTTCCACGTGTGCCACATGTTCGGGTGCCGTGAATTCACTGCCATCCGTTAAGACGGGATGCTTGGTCAAAATTGCCAAGGTATCCGGCGTCACAAATGCGTGGCTGCCTGCGTCATGGCGACGCGCACCGTGTGTCCTGATTTGATTAGACCACGAACCAACAGTGGCACCTTATATGCGGCAATACCACCTGTCACAAAGAGTGCAATATTTTATTTTCCATCATTGACCACCTAACTTTTACCGTAACTCTCATTATACCAGAAGACGCCTAACGTCGGGACCGCTTGGCACTAAACAAAAAAGACATCGCCAACGTCAATCGTCAGGATGTCTTTGATGCTTATTATCAAATTAGCCTTCGTGATCCAATTGTTCTGCGTCACGTTCCAATAACTTGGAAGCAGGATCGATGATGACGTCGCCTTCAGCGATTTCTTCAAGCGCTTGGCCCACAGACTTTGGGGACTTGTAGTCGGCAAGCATTTTGATACTGCCGCCTTCTAATTCGTGCGCACGCTTGGCAGCGAGCACAGCTAATGAGTAACGGGAAGGCACGTTGGCCAGTAACTTATCAATCGATGGATGTGTAATCATAAGTAGTCTCCTTTGATGTTGTCTAGTAATTAAGCCATATCAACTTGTTTTAACATACCTTTGTAACGATCAATGACGCGTGGCACCCGTAAGTGTTCGCTTTCGATGATGCGTTCAATACGTTGCACTGCCAGCGGTACTTCGTCATTGACGACGGCATAGTCATAATTTTCCATCATGACAATTTCTTCTGCCGCTGTCTTGATCCGCTTATCGATTGTCGCCGCGTCATCGGTACCGCGATTGGTCAAGCGTTGCTTCAGCTCGCCCAAATCAGGAGGTGTCAGAAAGATGAAGACCCCATCCGGACACTTTTCACGCACTTGCATTGCGCCTTTAACTTCGATTTCGAGGAGCACATCGCGACCTGAATCGAGCGTTTCATTAACATACTTTAATGGTGTGCCGTAATAGTTGTCGACATACTTGGCATACTCAAGCATACCACCTGTTGCGATTTCGTTCTCAAATTCAGCCTTGGTTCGAAAATAATAATCGACCCCGTCCACTTCTCCTGGCCGCATCTTTCTGGTCGTCATTGATACTGAGTAGTGAAAGTCCCGATAATCACCGGCTAACATGGCTTGGCGAACTGTCCCCTTACCAACGCCACTGGGACCAGACAGGACGATTAGCATTCCGCGTTCGTGCATGTACTTACCTCTTTCGTTTTAGTGTTAACAACTATTGTGCACTTTTTACGCCGTAATTTCAATAGAGCTGTGATTTATTTTGATGCAAACCGCGATGTGGCGGTCTTCGTTGATGAGAAGTCCGTGATATCAAAAAATTTTGCCTTGTAGACTTGCAAATTAGAACATCTGTTCGTATAATGAACATACAAACAAACGTTCGGAGGTTGTCTCATGGAAAACAAAGTGTCACGCTTCAGCAGTATCAGTCGGTCGATCCAACAAAGCTACCAAGAATTCTTTGACTTGAACGAACCCATCGTGGCGATGCCAGCATCCCAACGCGATCTGTTCCTCGATCAAGCAATGACAAAGCACTACCGCGTGGCACTGTTCCTTGACGGCCAAGATCAGCCCGTTATGGGTTATCTCAATCATCATCTCTCAGGTCAACGCCTGTTACTCAACCACTATCGCACCAATGTGGCGAGCATTATCACACCAACCCAAGTGCTCAGTGTGAAGCGCGTGTAATCAAAAAAAGCTGTGACATCACCCTCGTGGGTCGTGTCACAGCTTTTTTGATTTCTGACCAATAAAGATGAATTGCGTTCCAAAAGGTTGAGAATTCCGGTTAACAGAGAAGTGTGCGAACTCGCGCCCAGCAACTGAGCACCCGCATAGCTTCGTTTTATTGGCGTTTTATGCCAATAACGAACCAAGCTGGGCGCAAGTTGATGCGAGTTCAAACACGTTAATGGATTGATTCAAATCCCTGTTAATCCTCACTCTCAAAACACCTTTTGTCTTATTTTGTTTCACGTAGCTTGTCTTTTTCAGTCGCCGCCATCGCCAATAACTCTTTGGCATGTTGAATGGCCAGTGGCGTGATCTCGGTCCCGGCTAACATGCGCGCCAATTCATCGATGCGTGCCGGTTCATCGAGCTTAGTGACCTCGGTTTGCGTCCGGCCATCGCTGACCTTCTTTTCAATCACATATTCGTGATCACTCATTGCGGCCACTTGTGGCAGGTGCGTAATACAGAGGACTTGCGAGTATTCCGCAATCACACTGATTTTGTTGGCAATTGCCTGCGCCACACGACCGGACACCCCGGTATCCACTTCATCAAAAATGATACTGGTGACACCGTCAGATTCCGCAAAAATCGTTTTGAGTGCGAGCATCAACCGGGATAATTCCCCACCTGACGCAATACGCGCCAGTGGTTTTGCCGCCTCACCGGGATTGGTTTGAATGTAGAATTCCACCTGGTCGATGCCATCACTGCGCAAGGCCGTGCTGGTGCCAAAATGCACTTCAAAACCGTTTTTCCATATACAGGGCAGACAATTGCTTATGAATCGCCTTTTGAAGCTTCAGGGCAGCTTTGTGGCGCGCCTCTGACAGCGTATGGCCCAATTGCTTAGCCGCAGCCTGCGTCTTAGCGACCTGATCATCCAATTGATCGGCGCCCTGCTCGGTAGCCTGCATGCTGGCCAATTCGGTATGCGCCTTTTGCCCGTACGCGATAATATCAGCCACAGAATCCCCATATTTACGCTTCAATTGTGTGATCAGATCCAAGCGTTTCTCAACCGCATCTAATCGGCCTTCGTCCCATTCGAGTTGGTCCAGCTGGCGTGATAACTCGCTTTGCACATCCTGCAGGCCGTAATAGACATTCTGCAAGTTCTCGGTGATGGTCTCAAACTCGGGATCGATTTGACTGATCGGTTGCATGCTCTCCATCGCTGAACCCACCGAGTCGATGGGGCTGAATGTCTCATTGCCTAACAAGTCATAGCTGTGCTGCAATGCATCACTGATGCGCTGATAATTGGCAAGTCGGTCACGCTCCTGTTCCAGCTGCGTTTCCTCGTCCGGTTGCAGGGCCGCCGTATCGATTTCGTTGACCTGAAACTCCAGCATATCTAATCGTTGCGCCCATTCTTGTTCGTTGGCTTGCTTCTTCTGCTGAGCTTGGCGCAGCTTACTGTACGCTTCGAATTGTTCTTGATACGCGAGGCGGAGTTTGCGCACGGCTGCACCGCCAAATTGATCCAACAAGCCTAAGTGACTCTCGGGCCGCATCAACTGTTGATGCTCATTTTGACCGTGAATATCAACTAACGTCTCGCCAATCTCGCGCAGCGTTGTCGTGTTGACCAAGCGGCCATTGACGCGACAGACATTCCGTCCGCTAGGATAGAGATCACGCTGTAACAAGACCGTCTCATCCTCAGTTTCAAGGCCAAACAGCGCCAATTTCTCATGAGTCTTGGAGTTGGTGCGTGCATCAAATAAGCCTTCAAGCGTTGCCTTGGCCGCGCCGGTCCGAATGAAATCACTCGAGCCACGACCACCCGCAAGCAGGCCGACCGCATCGATAATGATCGATTTCCCCGCGCCGGTTTCCCCGGTCAGCGTGGTCATCCCACCTTCAAAACTCAAACTCAGGCGCTCAATAATCGCAAAGTCATGAATGACTAACTCTTGAAGCACGTTATTCCCCCACGATCTCTAAAATTTCATGTAGTAATGCCTCAGCCGCCGCTTGTGTGCGACAGATAATTAAAATATTGGCATCACTTGGAATCATCGCAAAAATGCGTTCATCGTTCAGCTGCTCAAATAAGTGCGCAATGGCTGGACCAGTACCGGGTTCCAACTTGACTTGCACGTAGCTGTCGAGTTGTTCACCAGAAAAATAAGCGCCCTGCAGGGTTCGCTTCAATTTCTCCAATGGTGGCAGCTGGGTCTCTTGAGGCAAGCTATAGCGATAGTGACCATCAGAGGTCGGCAACTTCACCAGCTGCATCTCTTTGATGTCACGCGAAATCGTCGCTTGCGTCACTGGAATATGCCAGGCCTCAAGCGCCGTGACAAAATCACTTTGTCGCTCGATCACTTGTTCACTGATCAACCGACGAATCTGGCGTTGTCGTTCACTTTTTCGCATCTACTCATCACCCTCAACTTTTCTCCAGCATACGCTATCATTGAGAAAAATTCCAGCTTTTTGAATAAATATACACTTAATGCTTGACGTTCAGTTCCGTATAGGCAGCGTTTAACGTGTTATCAATGCTTACATCAGGTGCCATTTCGCCGACATCACCCGCATTTTGCAAATGAATTAAAAACTCAATGTTCCCTTCGCCACCCTTGATGGGACTGAAATCCAGTCCCAACACATTGTAGCCGTGTTCGAGGCTGAAATTCACGATCATCTCGAGCACTTGACGGTGAACGGCAGGATCGCGCACGATGCCTTTTTGCCGACGTTTTCGGGGCCGGCCTCAAATTGTGGTTTGATCAATGCTACCGCATGGCCACCCGCTTCAAGGATCGCCTTCAATGGTGGCAGAATCAGCTTCAATGAGATAAAGGAGACATCGGTCATCGCAAACTGGACGGGGCCCAATGTAAAGTCTTCGGGCTTTGAGTAACGGAAATTCACCCGTTCCATCACGATGACGCGAGGATCTTCGCGTAATTTCCAGGCCAGTTGATTATAGCCGACATCTAAGGCATAACTCTGCTTAGCTCCTTTTTGGAGGGCAACATCGGTAAAACCACCTGTTGAGGCACCGATATCGAGGACCGTTAAACCAGTCAGATCGATATCAAATGCCTCTAATGCTTTCGCCAGTTTCAACCCACCTCGGCTCACGTAAGGCATGGTCTTACCCTTAACATGCAAAATCGAGGCATCATCAATTTTGACCCCTGGCTTATCAAGTCGTTCATTATTTTGATCGTACACTTCGCCGGCCATCACCGCGCGTTTTGCTTGTTCACGCGATAAAAATAAGCCTTGTTCGACGAGTAGGACGTCAACACGTTCTTTTTTCAATAGCTTTCCTCACTTCAAATAATCCAAATTAAGTTCAATTCAGGTACAGGCCGGCTCACCTCGTGGAGTACTTGATCCGCTGCTGTCACTTGCAGGGCGAGTGCTTCCTTCGCTCCGTCAAGCCCGAGCAGACGCACGAATGTGTTCTTCGCCTCTGCCTGATCTTTGTTGGCTGTCTTGCCCAATTCAGCCGTGGTGGCGGTGGCATCCAAGATATCATCTTTGATCTGGAACCCCAGCCCAAAAGCACCGGCAAAAACGCGCCAATGCTCGCTTATCTCGTTCACTGGCATCAACCGCGGCAAGCCCCATCTTCATTGCGGCCTGCAAGAGCGCACCTGTTTTCTCCTGGTGCAATTGGGTGAGTGCTGGCAGCGACAATTGTTGGTGTTCGCCCAACATGTCACGTACCTGCCCCGCCACCATGCCATGGCTGCCGGCGCCGACACTGAGCGCAGCTGTCATCTGTGCACGCACCGTATCGGGATAGTCACTGGTCGCAACCAAGGCGAACGCATCCGTTAAGAGTGCGTCACCGGCCAAAATCGCCATTGCCTCGCCAAATTGCTTGTGGCTCGTCGGTTTCCCGCGTCGCAAATCATCATTGTCCATAGCGGGTAGATCGTCATGAATCAATGAATAGGTGTGGACAAACTCGATAGCACTCGCTACGGGTAAGCCCGCTTCAAGCGAGTGATTGAAACTTGCAAGTACCGCCAAGAACAACCGTGGACGCAGACGCTTGCCACCCGCCAGTAGCGAATAACGCATCGCTTCTTGCAGGTTGGGCTGCTCAATTTGATCCAGGACTTGATTCATGTACGGAACAAATTCGGCGGTCATAAAGTCGACAACGCTACTTGGCATCCGCTTTAGGGTCAAAGTCTACCGCTTGGCCATCCTCTGTCATCATCTGGGTTACCGTTGTTTCTGCTTGTTTCAAGGTTTGTTCGAGTTGCTTGCTCAATGTGATACCGGTCTTGAACTGGGCGAGCGCCTCTTCAAGCGGCACATTGCCCTGCTCAAGATTGGTCACGATGCTTTCAAGCTGTGCCAGGTTTTCTTCAAATGTTGGTTTTGCCATGGTGTACCTCCAATATGTTGACTGCAACCGTCCCATCGGTCACGTGAATTGTGGCCTGCTGATCCGGTTTGAAGTCATCGGTCTGCTTTAACATGTTCCCAGAATCATCCGTGACGTAGGTATACCCCCGTGCCAGAATCTTCAGGGGACTGAGATAATCCAGCGCCTCCACGGTTGCCTGAAACTGTTGGCGATTCGTGTTCAAGGTGCCGACCATCTGTTGATTGAGTTGTTGGGTTAAATAGGTTAGGTTTTGGCGCGCGAGTTGAATCCGCTGCTGCAGCGATTGCAGGTTCAATTGATTGCTGACCTGAGTCAACTGCCGCTGAGTGGTATTCAATTGGGCCGTTATCACCGCTTGTAGTCGCAGTTGTAGCTGATCCACCCGTTGTAAGTATTGGTCATACAGGCGTGATGGTTGCGTCAGAACCATTGAATTGCTGACCCGCTTGAGGCGCTCTTCTTGTTGCTTCAGGCGATTCTGCATCGCCGTTTGAATCCGCAATTGATCCTGATTGATTCGGTTCAATGCATCCGCCAAGGTGATCGGTGTGACCAGTTCTGCGGCTGCCGTTGGCGTGGCTGCCCGGCGATCTGCAACAAAGTCAGCGATAGTCGTGTCGGTTTCGTGGCCCACCGAACTGACAACGGGCATCGGCATGCTGGCTAAAGCACGCGCCACAATTTCTTCATTGAACGGCCAGAGGTCTTCAATTGAGCCACCGCCACGGCCGATAATCAGCGCGTCGTAATCGCCCGCTTCACGCACGCGATTGAGCTGACTGACAATCGTTGCCGCCGCGGTATCCCCCTGCACTTGAGCGGGATAGAGCACAATCTGTGCCAATGGATAGCGGCGTGCCACCGTGGTCATAATATCTTGAATCACGGCCCCACTGGGACTAGTCACCACGGCAATTTTGCGCGGAAACATCGGCAGTGCGCGTTTGGGTTGATTGAACAGGCCTTCTTTTTCCAACTTGGCCTTCAACTGTTCGAATGCCTGATAGAGTGCACCGACCCCATCCGGCGCCATCTCTTCGAGCACGATCTGGTAGTTACCAGAGGCTTCATAGAGGGTGACGCGGCCGACCGCCATCACCTTCATCCCCTCTTCGGGTTTGAACTTCAACGCATTAAAGGCATTCTTAAACATGACCACACTAATCTTGGCATGATCATCCTTCAGTGAGAAGTATTGATGCCCTGGACGTTGGCGGAAGTTCGAGATTTCACCCGTCAGATAAACTTTGGAGAGATAAGGGTCCAGATCGAATTTGCGTTTGAGATACTGCGTGAGTGCACTAACGGTGAGATAGGTTTCAGCCATTGGCCCGCGCCTCGGCTAACGCCACTGTCTGAATCATCAGACTCGCGATTGTCATTGGGCCCACCCCGCCAGGAACCGGCGTGATGGCACTTGCAATCGGTGCGACGGCATCAAAATCGACGTCGCCGACCAATTTATTATTCTCATCGCGATCCATACCGACATCAATCACCACAGCACCCGGTTTAACCGCGGCAGCCGTAATCATCTTGGCCTGACCAGTCGCCACCACTAAGATGTCGGCCGTCTTGGTCAATTCAAAAAGATCTTTGGTGCGGCTGTGAGCGATGGTCACCGTGGCATGCTGATTCAACAACAGGGCTGCCATTGGCCGACCCACAATGTTTGAGCGACCCACAATCACTGCCCGCTTGCCTTCGGGATCGATATCATATGCCTTCAATAGCTGCATGATGCCAAATGGCGTCGAGGCCACAATGCCGGGTTGGTTCGTCCAGAGCCGACCGACATTGACCGGATGAAAACCATCCACGTCCTTGTCGGGATTGATGGCATTGATAATCGCGGTTTCATCGATATGTGCCGGTAGTGGCAGCTGTACCAAGATGCCATCAATTGTTGGCGTTTGGTTCAAGCGATTGATTTCATCAATTAAGGCCGTCTGCGAAATCGTATCCGGAAGCCGAATCACTTCCGAATAGATACCCAGATCAGCGGCGCGACGTTCCTTGTTGCGCACATAAATGGCACTTGCGGAATCATCACCGACAAGAATCACTGCCAGCCCTGGTGTTGTGCCGCGTTCTTTCAACGCACGCACCCGATCCTGCAATTCCGTCATTAAGTTAGCTGCCGTTAATTTTCCATCAATTGTTACCGTCATTGTGTGGGCCCCCTTGAGTCAATCTACTGATGTAGTGTGTTTATCTGTCGTCAGTTTTGGTCTAAAAAAGCCAAAAAGGAGGAAACAAAATGTTTAGTTTTGCTTCCTCCCCGATAGTGTCACTTGTCGTCTGTGACAAAATGGGCCAAAATCCCATTCACAAACTTACCTGCTTGGTCATCACTGTATTTCTTAGCGAGATCAATCGCTTCATTGATTGCTACGCGGTCTGGTAGGTCTGCTTCATTTTGAATTTCAAACAGGCCCAAACGAAGAACAATCAAATCGGGCTTGTTCAGCCGACTCAATTGCCAGTTTTTCTTCAAGTGTTCGCTGATCGCAGCATCGAGTGCCTCTTGATGACTGGTCACACCTTCGACCAACATCTCGAGATATTCGGATGGCGTTTGATCTTCGCCCAGCACGGTGGCATAGATATCCGCCTTATCCGCATCCGGATTACCGGCCAAGGCAAATAACACCTTAAACGCAACTTCGCGCGTTTCGTGTCTTCCTAGCATCTATTCGTCATCCTCAGTTTCATCGTCGTCTTTAAATAAATCTTCTGGTGCAATCCGGTCTGCCTTTTCAGGAATCACGCCCACGACATGCACATTGACTTCACTCAAGGTTAAGTCAGTCATGTATAAGAGCTGTTCCTGCAAACTGTTTTGCATGGCTAATGCCACCTTAGGCACAGAAACCCCGTAATTCAAATAGACATAGACATCAGCGATTAACTTGTCGTCTTCAACGGTCAGGTTCACGCCCTTACCGCGATTTTCACGACCGAACCACTGATTAATTGAATTTGTTAGGGTGCCGCGCATTTGGTAGACGCCCTCAACTTGAACCGCGGCAATGCCTAAAATGACCTCCAAAACCTCAGGCACAATTTCAATGGTCCCTTGGGCATCCGTTCTGTTTGCCAAAATAATATTTGTTTCTTCAGCCATAAAGACAACCTCCAGTTAGTTAAGCATTAAGCACGAGAAATATATGAACCGTCAGTGGTGTTGATGGACAACACGTCACCGGCATTGATGAAGAATGGCACTTGAACAACAAGCCCAGTTTCCATTGTTGCAGGCTTGGAACCACCTGAAGAGGTATTCCCACGAATGCCAGGTTCTGTTTCAGTCACTTCAAGGTCAACTGTCTTTGGTACTTCGACCCCGAGTGTTTCGGCACCATGCATCATGATGGAAACAATCATGTTTTCCTTCATATACTTTAATTCTTCACGAATGGATTCACCTGGTAAGGTTAATTGTTCGTAAGTATCAGTATCCATGAAGACATATGAATCGCCATCAGCATAGAGATATTGCATAGACTTGGTATCAATTTGGGCCCTTTCAACTTTTTCAGTTGAGCGGAAGGTCTTTTCTTGAACGGCACCAGTCCGTAAGTTCTTCAGGGTTGAACGCACAAAGGCGCTACCCTTACCTGGCTTCACATGTTGGAATTCAACAATCCGCCAAAGGTCGCCGTCGACCTCGATGGTTAAACCATTTTTAAAATCGTTCACTGAAATCATGAAGCATCCTCCAATATCGTTTCTAAACTACAACTAACTATATCAAGCGTCAAAAACACTTGCAAGGAAATATCGAACTTATCGACTAAATTACCAGCAATTCACTAGGTGCTGCTGGGGTTAATTGGCGATTACCATCCGTCGTGACCAAGAAGTCGTCTTCGATACGAACGCCACCCAAATCAGGCAAATAAATGCCCGGTTCGATGGTCTCCACATTGCCGACAACTTGCGGTGCATTCACATATGGCCGCCATGCCCCAGGCGCTTCATGAATCGACAAGCCGATACCGTGGCCTGTACCGTGATTGTAATACTGACCAAAACCAGCAGCGACAATCACGTCGCGCACCGCGGTATCAAGGTCTCGCCCACTCACACCAGGCGCCAAGCTTGCCGCACCAGCGCGGTTGGCCTGATAAGCCACGCGATAAACTTCCTGCAGTTGTGCATCGGGCTGACCCACCGCAAAGGTCCGAGTGACATCGGCGGCATAGCCCTGATAACTGGCACCAAAGTCAAGCGTAATGACATCGCCCGCTTCGATCACCCGTTCAGTGGCCGCCCCATGGGGCATTGCGCCACGAGCACCAGAAGCCACAATGGTTTCAAAGGCCAATCCGGTTGCACCTTGTTCTTGTAAGAAATAAGCCAGATGATTGGCAATATGGCGCTCGGTCATTCCTGGATACACCAGGTTCAGCACCTCATCATATCCCCGCATGGTGATATCAATGGCGCGCTGAATCAATTGCACTTCCGTATCCGACTTCACGGCACGCATGTCAGTGATCAACTGTTCATTGGGCACTAACGCTGCCTGCGTATGGTCAGCCAACGCCTGATACTGTTGATAGCGCATATCCGCAGCATCAAAGCCCACGCGTTTGAGCTTTTGATCATCGAGCACCTGACCCACTTTCGGAAACAAACCGTCCGTGTGCAGAACCACGCGCAATGCAGGTGCTTCCTGCGCCACCTGCGTCGTAAAGCGGCCATCGGTTATCAGCATCGCTTGACTGGCTGACACAATCAGGACACTTTCATCACCGGTAAAGCCGGTGAGATAGGTCAGATTGACTGGATCAGTCACGATTAAGGCATCCAGCTGAGCGTCAGCTAATTTTGAAGCTAATTGTGCGACACGCATTGCCATCATCCTTTCTTACCTCTCACATAACTACAAAAAAGACGCCCCAGTCGGAGCGCCTTTTCCGCGATTTATTCAGCCTTAGCAGCTGGATAAACAGAAACTTGCTTCTTATCGCGACCTAAGCGTTCAAACTTAACAACGCCATCACTAGTTGCGAATAAAGTATCGTCGCCACCGCGGCCAACGTTAACACCTGGGTGAATCTTTGTACCGCGTTGACGGTAAAGAATGTTCCCAGCCTTAACGAATTGACCATCGGCACGCTTGCTCCCCAAACGACGGCCGGCAGAGTTCCGCCCGTTAGAAGTGGAACCGCCCCCCTTATGGTGAGAGAAGAATTGTAAGTTCATCATTAACATATCCGTACACCTCCGTAAACAATTAGTGTTGATTCGCCGTAGAGACCGTTAGATAAGCGCCATATTGTTCTTCAATACTTTGGAGTGATAACAACAAATTCTCCAGCAAAATCTGGGTAATGTGTTGTTGTTCCCCAGTCAATGAGCCGCGATTAACAGCAAGGGCTAAATGCCCGCCGTTGACCTCATCCGCTTCGACATCAGGCGTAAACCCGGCCAACGCTTCAATCCCATTAACAGCACCGATAGAGACAGCAGAGACAGCAGAACAGACGATATCTTGACCATATTCACCCGCATCGGCATGACCGGAGAGCGTGAAATGATTGATGGCACCTGTGGTATCTCTGGTAATGACAGCTTTAATCATAACTAACCTCGATTAGGCATTAATTGCGTCAATAACAACCTTTGTATATGGTTGACGGTGACCCTTCTTTTGATGGCTGTGCTTCTTAGGCTTGTACTTGTAGGTAACAACCTTCTTTTCGCGCCCTTGCTTTTCAACCGTCCCAGTAACCGTAGCACCAGCGACTGTAGGTGTGCCGATCTTGGCATCACCTTCGCCACCAACTAAGATCACTTGATCAAAAGTAACTTTTTGGCCTGCTTCTACTTCGAGCTTTTCAACGTAAAGTGCTTCGCCTACTTCAGCCTTGTATTGCTTACCGCCAGTTTTAATAATTGCGTACATCTTGTGCACCTCCTGTTGCCCTAAGGCGAAATCCCCTGAGTACTCGCCGACTTAGGTGCTATGCTTCAAAACCTAAGATCGAGCGGTTGCAGTCGTGGGGTGACAAATACAACGTGATGATTGTATCAAAAATGAACCCGTGTGGCAAGCTACCTGGCAATAAAAAGTCATTTAGCCGTTCGAGTCCCGGCGTGTGCACTTCTCCCAATGCCTTCAGCATCTTAGCCATGTATGGGGCGGAGTAAATCATGCCGCTATCCAACCACTGTCGAATAAACCCATATGCGAGGTCACCATATACTGAATCACCATTTCAATGGGTGGTTCACTGGTGACCGCCACAAGATCATTTTCAGCAGCAAACAACTTCAATAGTCGTTCAACTTCATGATCGATACGCGTACTGAATTGACCATCCAACGCCTGATCAATCAATAAGTAATCTTGGTGGCTCTCCGCCAAGAAAGCAAACGTGCGCTCGAGATTCATGACCGGAAACGCATTGATTTCTGTGGTATATGTATAGGCGATCACGTGCTTAAAAAAAGCTTCCTGCAGTTCATTGCCCACTTGATCGACAAATTCGTTTTTATCCGCGTAATGCAGATAGAAGGTGCTGCGGGTAATCCCAGCCTCACGTGTCAAGTCAGCCACACTGATCTGACTCATGTGCTGGGTTTGCAGCAGCGTCATTAGGGCCTGCCGCAGTTGTGTTTGCGTTTTTTGGATGCGAAAATCCCGATTTGCTTGGCTATGCCGCATCTGATCACTCCTCAACATAATTTTCACTGTCCAATCAAGTAGGTTTCAGCTATACTTTTGCTTGGAGGTGGCTATCATTTTTCTGATCGATATCATCATTTTCTTAACCACGGCAATTCTATTGGTTGTTTTAACAACCCAAATTAACGAACCACTCAATCTCGGCGTTGATGCACTTATCATCTTGATTCTGCTGGCCATCAGCAGTCAGTTCAACCAACTATTCAGCTGGTTCACAGCCATTTATTTCATTTGGATGGTGGCCGTTGTCGCCTTCTTGTACTGGTACCGGCAACATCTCAGACTATAAGTGTGTAATTCAAAGGCGCTGCGACAAAACATTATGTTTTGTTCGCAGCGTCTTTTTTGTGGTGCATGCTGATAACTTAGTGCTGATTAGCCGCGCTTGTTGGCATCCACTTCATAGCGAACGACATCGCGGAATTGATACACTTGACCATCATAAGCGGTGACACTGCCCTGCTTATTGCGTAATTGCAAGAGTAAAGCATCGTGATTCATTTCCTTACCTGCTGAGATATCAACGGGAACTTCAACCGTCGTGCCATCAGTGAAGGTAATGTAAAAGTATTCAAGCTTAGTCTGTTGCTTCTTGATCATTTGTTTCAATGTTTTCTTCTTCATATCAACTCATCACTCACTTTAACTCTAATTTATGAAACCTATTCCATGAATTAGTGTAGCGAGAAAGTGCCGCCTAGTCAAAAAATTTATCAATACATGACTCAAACCGTGATATCTGTCAGCGCGCATTCGCGCATACCGCACCCGCAACCAACAAAAACGGTGACCAACCATCACTGGTTTAGTCACCGCTAAAGCTGTTGCCCCTGCCAAGGACTTTCAGTATACCACAAGCTGTTTCTTAATGATGCCGCCAGCGGTATGATGAGCACAACACCTCGCAACTAAGAAAGGAAGACCATCATGACATACGATGAGTTCATTGCATATCTGCGGCAAAATAGTCGCATTATTGACGATTTCATCAGCAAGGCAACCACCTACATGAATACACAAAATGAGCAACAAGAACCTGAGCAACGACGCGCAGCCATGGATATCGAGTTTGCGGTTGACGGCATGCGGCGCCAATTCACAAGTGATCTTTATACTAACCTTCACGGCAAGATTGCGCGTGACCACGTCAATGACGAAGCGGCCTGGATTGCTTACCTTGAAGAGAATGACATCTTAGACAGTGTGAGCGAATCGGTGGCTGAGATGGAATTTGAATAACGATTTCGCATAATCCGGTCTATAAATTTTCTCACAATTTTGCTTATGCAAATAAAAAAGACAGCAAGTGAATTGCCGTCTTTTTTGTGCACATTTCGTGCACACCGCCGTTGAAACTCTTTGGTATCAAAGGGTTTCAGTCGATATTCTATGCTGCAGATGGGATTCGAACCCATGACCGATGGTTTAGAAGACCATTGCTCTATCCAACTGAGCTACTGCAACAAATGTAGCAAACTTCATAAGTATAGGAAAATCAGCGCTGACTGTCAACGTTTTCGGTGAAACATACCGACCCAGCGATCTCACTGAAATGGCTTGCATGTCATCTGAGAAGTCGTTACACTGAATTTAATCAAATTCTAAGAAACGAGGATCACGATGAAACTCAATCAATTTGCGCGATTAACGCCCGACCTTGAAACCCAGCGCCAAGAACTAGCTGCCATTGGCTTACTGGGCCAATCAAAAACTGATTTTACCCGGTGCCTACAAATCGTTTATCCAAAGCTATTCCCAGAAGCCTACTCACCCGCTGCGCAACAACAAGCGCTCGCTACCGTAGCGGTCAATGAGGAGCAGGATCTCAAACAGTGGTTACAAACCAACCCCACGCGTATGACGCAAGTTGAATTCTACACCGTCGCCCTGCAACTGCTGGGCTTTGAGGCCGATACCACCGTTGACTTGGCGGAACCCATCGCTTTTATGGAGCAGGTGAAGTTACCGCATCTCGATCACGACATCGAAACCACTAACGATTTCGTAGAAGCCATCTATCTCCTGCTCAACACGCGGACACCCAAGCTGGTCAACTATCTCGATGACTTAGCCAATCGTGGCTTTTTCAAACACTTCCACAAGAAACCCAATTTTCTCATCTTTAACGGGAAAGTCCAACAGACATTCAACCCCGATGAGGTCTTGCGCGAAGTTGTTTGGATCGAATCCGATTTGGACACCGACCACGATGGCAAGCGTGACTTATTAGAAGCCACCATCTTCCGCCCAGCTGTGACCGGTGTCGGCCTCAAGGTGCCGGCCCTGTTCACGGCGAATCCTTATTTTCACGGGACCAATGATCAGCCGGACCTGACGCATGATGCCCAGAGCGGATTAACCGTCAAAACCACATCACATACGCGTGAAGAAGTGACCTACACGCCAGATGCACCGCTCGATTTACCACATCAAGAAGTCATGGGCAGTTCTCAACGTGCTGAGGTCTATGGTGACGAGAATGGCATCTATAGCCTCAATGATTATTTCATGGCCCGTGGTTTTGCCGTGGTTTACTCTGGTGGTGTCGGCACACGCGGTTCTGATGGCTTCCGTAGTACTGGGGGCGTTGATGAAACGGCCTCAGCTGTTGCCGTGATTGAATGGCTCACCGGTCAGCGCAAAGCGTTCACCAACCGGACAGATGGCATCACCATCGATGCGTGGTGGTGTAACGGGAGTGTCGCCATGACCGGCAAGTCCTATCTCGGCACCTTAGCAATCGCTGCTGCTACCAGTGGCGTGAAAGGCCTCAAGACAATCATTTCAGAAGCCGCAATTTCCAGTTGGTATGATTACTACCGCGAAAATGGTCTTGTGGTAGCCCCTGGTGGGTTCCAAGGCGAAGATGCGGATGTCTTGGCTGAAGAGACCTTCTCTCGTCAAAAGCAAGGTGGGGACTATCTCAAGGTCAAGGCTGCCTGGCAAAAGCATCTGGCAGCCATCACCGCCAATCAAGATCGCGAAACGGGCGATTACTCCGCCTGGTGGGATGAACGCAACTATCGCAACAACCTGAGTCACATCACCGCTGATATTGTCAGTGTGCATGGGCTCAATGACTGGAACGTCAAGCCCAAGAACGTCATCAAGTTCTGGGAAGGTATTCAGGACTTACCTGTTGCCAAGAAATTGTTCCTGCATCAAGGTCAGCACGTTTATTTGAACAATATCTTATCATTAGACTTTACCGACATGATGAATCTATGGCTGACACACGAGTTGTTGGGTGTAGATAACCATGCCGAGACCCTCTTGCCGGATGTCACGATTCAAGACAATGTGACACCAGAAACCTGGCACACGGTCACTAACTTCGGTGAAAATAATCCGGCTGTCACGACTCAGCAGATTCCGCTGACACAATTGAATCCCAGTGCTGATCATTTCACCGATCATGCTAAGGCCATCTATGTCGCCAATCACGATGATCCCGATCGCTTCGAGGCAGCCATTATTCAACCCGACAGCGACTATGCTGAGAGTCGACTGCTATTGACACAGCCAACGGCAACCACTGATTTGACGCTTGAAGGCACCCCTAGCATCGATTTGCATCTCAGTATCGATCAGCCGACGGGTATTCTCAGTGTTCGCTTAGTTGATTTGGGCCCCGCCAATCGGTTTAATCCAACCCCAACTGTTCTTGAACGCAATGGCTATCAACTCGCCTATGACTTCAAAACCGACAATCGGTTAGAATTCACGCCATCTAAAACGATAACGGCGGCGAAGTTGATCAGTTTTGGCCACATCAACTTACAAAATCAACAGAGCAGCTATCAAAGCAGTGTCATTGAACCCGGTGTCGCGTTTGATATTCACCTCGAGCTGCAACCGACCCACTACACAATTCCAGCGGGGCGCCAATTAGGGCTGATCATTCACGGGGCGGACATGGCACAAACCATCCAACCCGACCAACCTGTCACCTACACCATCGATTGGGCCAAGAGCCAGTTGAACCTGCCTCACTACTAACATTTTCAAGCATTCGCACCACGATAAGCTTTGTCTCCACACAAAAAGGATCTGAGCGCGGCCATACCGGCTGGCTCAGATCCTTTTTTAGCGAGATACATTGGTGGGTCGAACAGGACACTCGACCGCTTTGCTTGCGGTATTCGCTTAGTATAATTCTAAGTATTGTTCCCGTTCCCAATCGGACACTTCTTGACGATAAGCGGCCCATTCGAGATCTTTGGAATCCTTGAAACTCTGATACAAGTGATTCCCCAAAGCACCACGGACAACATCATCATTGCTCAATGCCTTCAAAGCATTGTGTAAGGTGGATGGTAAGTCTTGAATGTGGTTTGCTTTACGTTCGTCATCTTGCATCCGATAAATATTGCGGTCCACCGCATCTTCAGGGGCAACTTGGTTCTCAATCCCGTTCAAGCCGGCTTCGAGAATGGCAGCAATTGCCAGATATGGATTGGCGGCTGGGTCAACGCTCCGTAATTCCAGGCGTGTGGAGAGACCGCGTGATTGTGGCACCCGAATCAGTGGTGACCGATTCTTACCGGACCACGCGACATAAACAGGTGCTTCAAAGCCTGGAACCAATCGCTTGTATGAGTTGACGGTTGGATTGTTAATCGCAGTCAAGCCACGCGCGTGTTCCAGCAAGCCACCCAAGAAGTGCATCGCTGTTTCACTCAGTTGTTCGTCACCGTTCTCGTCGTAGAAGACATTCCCGGCTTCGTTGAATAAACTCATATTGATATGCATCCCACTCCCGTTGATACCGTGAAGTGGTTTTGGCATGAAGGTTGCGTATAATCCGTGCTTGCGGGCAACGGTCTTAACAACTAATTTAAAGGTTTGAATTTGGTCGGCGGCCTTTAAGGCATCCGCATACTTGAAATCAATTTCGTGCTGACCTGGGGCAACTTCGTGGTGAGATGCTTCCACTTCAAAGCCCATCTTTTCTAATTCGAGCACGATATCGCGCCGGCAATTTTTCACCCAAGTCAAGTGGGGCAAAGTCAAAATAGGATCCCTTATCGTTCAAGGTCAAGGTTGGGTGACCTGCATCATCTAACTTGAACAGGAAGAATTCTGGTTCAGGGCCGATGTTAAAGGCGCTGTAACCGGCCTTTTTCATCTTATCCAGGACACGAATCAGGTTATTCCGAGGATCGCCAGCAAATGGTGAGCCATCTGGCCGGTGAATCGAGCAGATCAACCGGGCAACCTTACCGTGATCGTTTTCCCATGGGAAGAGTAACCATGTGTTCAAATCAGGGAATAACAGCATGTCACTTTCTTCAATTCGGACAAAACCATCGATGGAAGAACCGTCAAAGGCAATCTTGTTGTTGAGCACTTTTTCCAATTGGCTGATGGGTACTTCGACATTCTTGATAATCCCGTTCACATCAGTAAACATTAACCGCAAGAATTGAACATTCTCGTCCTTAACAATCTGTCGAATCTCGTCTGCCGTAATTTCTCGTTTTGCCATGCACCATTGCTCCTTTAAAATTAGTTGTTAGGATTAAAAGCCCTGCTTCACGCGCGGCGGTTGATTAAACCGACTCTGATTCATGAGTTCTGCTCGCAGCATTTGCCGGACCTCTGCATCACTATTTTGCTGTTGTTGCTTATCACGGAACCGTTTGACCTCGGCCAGGGTTAAACCACTGTCCAATTGTTCCTTGATACTGAGCAAATCCTCAACATCACGTAATGCATAGAGGCGGTGATTCCCCCGGGGTTCGTTCCGGTTGAATCAAGCCTTGCGCTTCATAATAACGAATCTGGCGCGCACTCAACTCGGTCAGTTGAATAACTGTACCAATCGGCAACACTGCCCGCTTGCGCAAATCACGAATCTCTGTCATAACAGGTCCTCCATCTAACGTGACTTATCATACCAATTGAAAAAAGAGCTGTCAATTCATCGTGTCAGATTATCTGACATTGAAGTTTGTTTTTCTACAAAAAAGCCACAACCCAGGCGCACCTAGGTCATGGCATGTTGCGGAAGCTATTCGACTGCGTGTTCTGGCATGTCCTTATTGGTATAACGTGCAATGGCTGGCATCACGAAGCCTAACCCAAAGAGCACAATCACAGACACGATGTTCATAATCAGTTGATGCGTGAAGCCTGGTGTCCCAAACGCAACTTCTTGCGGCATGAAGCCCATGGTTGCGCAGACAAAGGTGAATAACAGACACCAACCACCGACAAACATCGCACCGGCTTTGTTCTTGATGAAGACGTAAGGCGAATTGAATTTGTCTTGTTGCATCCGCAGACTCAAGAAGGCAAAGAAGACCCAACACGTCTTATAGGGTGAAACAATCCCGTTTAAGTTCAGTAGCCAATTGAACACACTATTAATGTTTGGCAGCGTACTACTCAGCAGCAGTAAGAACAGGCACAATCCAGCCGTGAAGATGTAACTGTGAATCGGACGCCCATTCTTATTCTGTTGCAGTAACCATTTTGGCATGAAGCGAACGGCGGTATCGGCGGAAAGCACCCGACTTGAGGCATCGATTAAGACCGCTAACTGCGCCAACATGAAGATCAATTGCGTTGCCGCAAACAGATACATCAGAATCTTCCCCATCCCCATCTGTTCACCCAGCATCATGAAGGCATAGTATGCCCCATTCATCTTGAGGTCGTCAGGTAAATGGTTGGCATCGAAGAACACACCCAATGCCAGTGACCCGAAAATAACCAAGAAACCGGTCATCAGCGCCAACATCCACATCGCCTTAGGGAATTCACGCTTAGGATCACGCATCAT